>JAKQOG010000139.1 GCA_029565395.1 Candidatus Hydrogenedentota bacterium
TTGCAGGCGCCTGCAATCAATCCGATGTGGGTGATTGCTTCGCCATGGGAGCCGTCTCAGGGGATAACGCAGGGGGGCTCATCGGCCTTTCCTCTGATGCAAGCATTATCAATTGTTCCTCGACAGGCTTTGTGGATTTCCTCACATCCGGCGGCGGGCTAATTGGCGTTGACGACCCGGTGTATCCGAGCACGGTTACGGATTGTTTTTGGGATATGGACAGTTCGAATGCAGGGGCGTCGCAGGGGGGAATAGGCAAGACTACGGCCGAAATGATACAGGCATTGACGTTTACCAACTGGAATTTCACGGATATCTGGGCGATTGACGAGGGCCTGGGCTATCCGTGGCTTCAAACCTTGCCCCTGATTGGGCCGGCCGCTTCATTCTACATCAGTGTGGAAGATGGAGAGGCGCCTTTGGAGGTGGCATTTACCAACAATTCGTTCCCGGGCACCTATGTGAATTCCGTGGCATGGGCGTGGGATTTTGGCGACGGCGCCAGCAGCACCGAGCAATATCCCAGCAACCACACGTACACAGACACCGGAACGTACACCATTACGCTCACCATGACCACCCCCATCGGCACGAGTTCTGATTCGCGTCAGATTGTGGTCTATCTGGGTATTCAGACGCTGGTTGATTTGAATGCCATCCGCGACTACCCGGGAGAAATCTATTGGCTGCTCAATGATATTGACGCCTCCGGGATCAAATTTAGCGAAGGCTGGGCGCCTATTCCGGATTTTACCGGGGAATTCGACGGCAATGGTTATACCATCTCCAATCTGACCGTCAACCGCCCCAGCGAAACCTATGGCGGCTTGTTCGGGCAGACGGGAAGTGGCGCCTATATCCATGATTTGAACATGCAAGGCGGTTCAATTTCGGCAACACGTGCGGGGGCGATCGCGGGTTCTCTATATGCCGGCAACATATCCCGGTGCGGTTCGAAAGGCGTGAATGTTCAAGGATCAGAAGCGTGTGGGGGCATTGCCGGAGAAGTCTTCGGGGAATATGAAGGAATATATCCCACTGTCTTCCGGTGCTATGCCACCGGGCCTGTTACATCGTCCAATGCGTCCGCGGGCGGCCTGATTGGGTACACAATGTACTGTAACGTCGAACAATGCTTTGCCACGGGACCTGTAACGGCTTCTTTAGAAGCAGGCGGGCTGGTTGGCTCCAGCTATGACTCCTGTACGTTCAATTCCTGCTTTGCCTTGGGGAATGTGACCTGCTCGAGCATGTATGGCGGGGGCTTCATCGGCGCAGTCAACCGCTACCTCACCTTTACGGATTGCTTCTGCACGGGCTCCGTATCAGGCGCCGGATCGCCCCTGGGCGGATTTATCAGCTTCGGGGTGGCAAGCTGTAACACGTTCGACCATTGCTTCTGGAGCCAGGAAAACTCTGGACTCACCTGGTCATGGGATGCCACTGATTTAGTCACGACCGCGGCGATGACCCAGCAGACAAATTATACCGGCTGGGATTTCAGCGGCACCGGGGTGTGGGATATTGAGGAAGGCGTTAGCTATCCGTGGCTCAGATGGTTCGGCCCCGTAATACCATAGGGCTCCTTATCACTGCGAATACCCGGTAAACTCGCACGGAAATGATGTTTCACCCGGTGTGAACCGTGAATCAAATCGTAAGAATATTATGGAACGTTTGCCGATAAGACCTCGGCAGCGCCGAGAATATTGATGCCATACTTGCCGCCGGGCGCGATCCACCAGGGAACATCGCGGTTGGCCACGCGTACAGCGTAGTGCGCGTCGGCATGAATTGTTTCGGCTTCGCCGGGAAGCCATAGGGCATCCGAATACGACGTGGGCAACCGATCCTTCAGATGCGCCGCCATCCGGTAAAACGGCGCGCCCATCGTTCGAGAATGAGCCCCGAAATTCTATAGTCAAAGAGGATAAACTGTTTTATTAGCACAGTTCGTTCAACCCTTATTCACTTCGATTCTGTGGGCGTTTTGTCTATCTCGTTCGCATAAGAGACCGTTACGCGTCCGGATTTCTGCTGACGGCTTCGCGCGGCCGCACTGATGGCGCGTATGTCGCCTTTGCAGGCATCGGCCATGCGTTCCCGTGTTTTATGGATAGAGGCAATGATAGTGTCGCTGCCTTGACTTTGGCTAGTAGTTTTCATCGTCGAGCATCTCCTCTGGGGTGCAGATGATGGGTATCCAGCACCCAAGATCATTCAGGACTTGGTGTATCTTCGGGAGAATTCTTGCATTCGCAATATGCTTACAGTTCCAGGTTAACAGATAGTCTATCCGGTGATAGGCCACAAGAGCAATATGTAAAGCATCGAGTTGCGCCTTGGGCGGTAAAATGGAACGAGTCATTATCTCTTCGGCAATGCTATCAACCGCGGGGTTCAATTCCAATAGCGGGAGGTCTTCTAGAGCATTGAGCCGCTCCTTCGCAAGATACGGGACGCCGTCTGACGCTTCGTCGATCACATATTGCGAGATAACAAGCCATATTCATGCCTGTGGTTTTCCCACCAGCGTCTCGTGAGTACTTGCCGGGCAACCGTAACCAATTGGTCGCTGGGCGATTGACGCAGATAGCTGATTATGGACGTTTCGATGTAGAGTCTTGCCACAACGAATTTCTTTCACCATGTGATTGGTTATGTGCAGACTGTTTGCATATAGTGTATCCATCGCCAGCAACTAAAACAAGGGTCACTGCAAGCGCGCAAGAATGTGGCCTAGGGCACGCGTAGCGATGCCTTGGGGAACGGATATCTTCCCCAAAGGAGTCCCGAAGGGCCGAAAGCGGGAATCCGGGAAATTTGAGGCAATGTTGCACAAGGCCGCGGCGGCATATTGATGATAGAGATGTCCGCAGGGTTTCCTATATGATAGGATGAACCTCAGGCAAAGCGGAGTATTTTTCAGCTAACGGAAGGGAGCGTTCCTTAAAAGGAGAGGGCCATGGATGCAAAAACAGCAGAACAGTATTTTCATCAGGCGGACGGCTTGTACCAGTCGGGAAAATATGCGGAGGCCCTAGAACTTTTAAATGTATTGAACAAGGAATTTCCCAATACCAAGAATGTGATGTACGCCGCCGCGTTGTGTCTGGAGAAACTGGGGAACATCGAAGAGGCCAAATTCGTATGCAATTCGCTGATACGCCAATTTGATTGTGGAAAAGCACGGGAACTGCTCGCCGCGCTTGAAGACGCGCCCCGGATTGACGCGCAACTGAACGATCTGCTGAATAAAGACATTCTGCAGGAGCGGAACAGAGCCGTTCCGCCTCCACTGCCCCAGCGCGCATCCAACAAAAAAATATATATCATCGCCGGGATTGCCGTGGTGGTCCTTCTTTTGCTATCGCTGCCTTTCTTCCTCGGGAATACTGGTTCAGCAAGCGATTCCCCCACGGAACCTTCCCTCACCGGCATTATGCTCCCCTTATTGCTTGTCGTGCTGGCAATCTATTTTTTGGGCTGCTATTTAATGAAGCGCATATGCGAAAATGCCGGAACGGAGCCAGGCGTTTTAATATGGATACCCATCCTGCAGATCATTCCCACCATGCGGGCGGCAGACATGGATTTCCTTTGGCTGATAGCCATATTCATCCCCATTGTGGGCACGTTCATTTTTACGCTCGTACTCTGGGTGAAACTGTGCAAAGCGTGCGGGAAACCGGCCTGGTTCGGAATCCTAATATTCCTTCCCATTCTCGATATGTTCCTGGTAGTGTATCTGGCTTTATCCAGCCCGGCGCGGGCATGACGCCGCATCCGACACTTTCATCATGATGCAGGAATTATCCTTCGCCGCCTTATTTTTCCTCCAGCGGTTTCGGGGGATTGATGAGTTCAATGCGCTGCATGCCCTGGTCGAAAGCACGCCGGTAGAACGGTTCAAGCACCCCCGAAGCGGTATTGGCATTGTTAAACAGGAGAATTTCGGCCTGATTCAAGGCGGGTTGTTGGCACACCGCGAGAATCTCCTGATCACCCTCGACAACGTCGATATCCCAAATATCCGCTGGGCTGGCCCAACTTAACGCGCGGTAATTGGGGGTGTCGGGCGACCAGTATCCATTTTCCGTTTCCGGATCCACTATCCATTGGCTTTGCCAGGACGAGGGCGCGTCTATCGCGTACACAGAGGTGTGCCCGTTCCAATCATCGTCCGTGCCGGCATAGAGGATATTATTATGGCGGCTGAAAACGCCTTTGGTAATCGGCGCGGTATTCTCCCCGCCGAAAGAAGCCCATGCCTGGAAATTCGCGCCGAAATCGCTGGAACTCAGGTTATACGTGAACACCTCAAGCCCGTCACGGGGAGGAGAATAAAGCGTATAGTTGTCTACGAGGAGCAAGGTGTTCCCCATGGGGACAATGTATTCATACATCAGCATATCCGGCCCGGTTTCATCCGGATAATGAAACGCGATATGGGTAACCCGGTTTTCAAGCACTGGTTCAGTGGATGCATTGGAGAAAACGCGGAGCCCGTCGCCGTCTTCATCGGGAGATCCGGACGTGTGCACGTACAACCGGTCGTTTTCCGGATCCACGTACAATTCCCGGAGCGCAAAGGTGGGGAAGTCGATCCGTGCGTCGGGGGCGCGATCCCCAAAACGATAAATTGGCTTGTCATACCGGAAGAGATTGAAAATGCCGTTTTCATCCGCCTTAATCACCCAGAGCGTGTCATGAATACAATCATATTCCATATCGACCAGCTTGAGGATATTGTTATTGGGGCCGCCGATTGAATGCTCATCGATAATGCCGTCTTCAAGATTCCAGTATGGGTCGTAGAAACGCAGGCCGACACCGGTATTGTGGGCCACAGTGGTGTAGACCGCCACATAGGGCCCGCCCCCGCGCCAATCCACGATATAGATGGCCCGTCCCGTCATCAACGAGATCGACACGCCTTCTTCTTTTATGATAGCCGCCGCATTGGCAACATGCATGGTGCATTCCTCCGTGCGCACCCACACTTCCGCATAGTAGCCCTCCCTCAGTTTTTTGAACCAACTGATGTGAACGTTGCTGGAGCCATCTTTTCCTGTGTCAAACACCGCCCGTAACGGCGTTACTACTTCGCTTATAAAGAGGGCGTAGTCGCCGGCTCGGGACAATACCAGCACTTTCACTTCCCCGGCGAAAATGCGGTCGCACTGGCCATAGGGATTTTCGAGGGGCGTGGCGGCGGGATTGCCATCCGCATCCACCTCATAGGGACCGGTCATCGCAGCGCGCTCCTGTTTCTCTCCCTGGAGGCCGTACGCCGCGGAAAAGGCATTGGCATAGGGCGACCGCATGCGGAACCGCCGTCCATAATTTTCGAGCCGTCCCATGCAGGGTTCTTCCCCGTTATGCACGTACCAATCTGTAGTTTCCGGCATTGTACCGGGAGCGATATCGGTGAATACCCACGCATTAAATACTTCCGCAGTGGATTCTTCGATCACTTTCACGCGGTCCATCGGCGCTTCCGCCTCAACCACACAATCGTACAACGGCGTGGCTCCCAGATCCGGCGCAACACTCATATGAACCAATGGTCTCTTGCCTATCGCATAGCGCCCCGTCTGATGAATCGAGAACGATACAGTCTCATTATCCTCAACCGTCGAACATGCCACACGCCGCCATGCTTGCGCATCATCAGTCGCCGGGATTTCGAGTTTGTATAGTTCAAGCTCCGTTCCCGCCGGCAGCCCAAAACCTCCCAAGGGCACGGTTAATAAGCCCCCTGCCGCATAGTATTCGGGGTCAACCACGGACTCATCACTCAACGATGTGAATAGGAACTCGCTCTCCTCTCCCGCAAACACAACGGCCACATCGAAAGCCCATAGCCAATTGGCAAACCCCGTTGGTTGAAGTTCGGACACCATACGATCCCGCAATAGGATCTCCGCAGGACCTTCCGTTTGAAGTTCCTCCAATTTACTGATGCGCAACCCCGCCGGGAGATTCAGTTCCGAACCGTCCTGTATCGTCAGGCACATGTCTTCATTGATGCCGTCCGCATCCAGTTCCAGGGATGCATTAGCCTCCCCCGCAAGCGCCGCCGCGGAAAAATGAGCCATGATCACAATATCGCCATTGATGGTCACTGTTGTCAGAGGAACCGAGGATTCCGCCACTCCGCCCTCCCAAGAGCCAAACCGCCATCCCGCCGCAGGCGCGGCCGTCAAGGTTACCACGCTTCCCGCGGCATAGGTTGCCGCACCGGGGGCCGCCTGCACCGTTCCGGCGTTCTCAGGCGCCACGGTTAATGTGAGCGTATATTTTTTATTGCATGGGCATCCTTGCAATAATGAAAAGACCATAACGATACACAAGATCCCTAGACAATACCGAATCAGCATGTAGCGCATTCTCATATCCTCCCACGTCGACAACGTTGGCGCCTTCTGTTCTCTAAACAATACGTATTCACATTATACTCAGCCTCCAGCAGGTTTAAAACATGGGCAATACACGGCCTCCCATGTTTTCACCAGAATGTATGCATTTCAACATTATATATGATTGCATTTGTTTTACATGCCGCAAAACACGCAACCACATCGTTGAGAAAAAGCAGCAAATAACATTTGGGATATTTTTTTGACAAAAGGCCAACTGGTGCGTATACTTTTACCCCAAGTGCCTCGATCATCGCGATTCACATTTGCGCTATTAACAGGCAAGGAAATCGAATGAATAAAAAGAAGAACCATGAGAAACGAGGGTGGTATCCTTCTGCAGCACTGCTGTTGACGATACTATTTGCCGCCAAAACCACCATCGGCGGAGGTGCAGATGCGCCGCTATATTTCACAATCCTGCATACCAACGACGAACACTCCGCTGTGCTTCCTGCACCGCTTGTGGATTATCATCCGCAGAAAAAAGGCTCCACTTCAGGCGGCTTGGCGCGGCTAAGCAGGCTTGCCAACGATATCCGCGCCGCGAAAAGCACTTCGGGTGAACCCGTTGTATTGGTTTCTGCGGGCGACATATTGGGCGGAGCGCCGCATTTTTGGCTCATCCCGGGCGGCGAAGCGCCCGAAATTTCGATCATGCGGGAAATTGGATATAACGTTCTTACAATTGGGAATCACGACTTTGATTATGGACCGGAAATCCTGGCGCACTATTACCGGACCGCAGGCTATCCTGAAGCCGGGGCCACTACACCAATCGTTTCTTCCAACCTGGTGATTCCGCAAAGCCACCCACTGGCCGATTGCGGTATTCAGGACACCCATGTGCTCGTTCTGAACAACGGATTACGGCTGGGATTTTTTGGGTTGCTGGGGAAAAACGCGGCGAAACTGGCCACCAGGAAAGCGCCTATTGACATCTCGGATCCTATTTCAGCGGCGGCGGAAGCGGTAAAGACCTTGAAGGCAATGAATGTGGATGTGATTATAGGCCTCACCCATGCCGGACGCTATGAAGATGAGGCGCTGGCATCCACAGTGCCCGGCATTGACATCATGATAACCGGCCACTTCCACGACATGGCACTGGAAAAACCCCTTTTCGTGGGAAACACCATACTTGTTCAAAGCACTGCGTTTCTTCATCATCTGGGTATCCTGGAACTGGCCTATACGCGTTCTGACGGAAAACTGCGGATTAGGAATGCGAATAGCCGCCGTCCGTTTCTTGTTCCCCTTGATGATTCGGTTGAGGAGGATCCAGTCATCGCCAAAAGCATTGCACGATACACCGAAAAACTAAACCTTTTGGTGAAGCGCCTTACTGAAAATAAAGTGTCGGACGTTCACGACGCCGTCCTCACTTCCGACTTTGTTCTCAAAGCGGGGCCGCCTTTGCAGGAATCCATTCTGGGCAATTTTGTTGCGGATGCCATGCGCCTGATAACAGAGGAAAAAACCGGGGAAAAAGTGGATTTCGCAATCCAAGCCGATGGCGTCATCCGAAGCGATGTATCGCCGGGGAGCATGCCCTATTCCTCAGGGAAAATCTGTTTTTATGATTTGGCAACCGCCATCGGGCTGGGCACGGGCTTCGACGAAAATCCGGGCTATCCTCTCGCTTCCATTTATCTTACCGGCAATGACATCTACCGAATGCTGGAACTCACCTTGATGCTTTCCCGCTACGCCGATGTTTTTTCCATACAAATGTCAGGCGGACGTTTCTTTTACGATCCTGATTGGGTGTCACTGTTCCGCATTCCTTATACCAACGTACACGTTCCTACGCTTCGGGCCGTAACCGGGGTCGAGCGTTTTACAGGAAATGGCGTGCAAACGAACTCCGGCGAACTCTATACGCCTATTTCACGCAACGATGACACCTTATACCATGTGGTTTGCGATTCCTATATCCTGTCCTTTTTCCCGAAAATTGCAGAATTGCTTCCCTTTTTCAAGGTGATTCCCAAAAACCGGGACGGCAAGGAAATAACCCTGCGTGAAGCCGTCATTCACAACGGGAAAGAGGAGCTCAAGTTCTGGCAAGCGGTGGTAGCATACGCCTTGGCGCAACCAGCGGGAGAAGATGGAATTCCGCGAATGCCCAGTTTTTATTCCACCACAGGCGCCCGCATTATCCAACAACATAGCTATCCGGTTGTCGTATGGCTAATTTTGGCGCTGGCACTGACGGCGGGATTTTTTGTTGTATGCCTCCGCTTCTGGAAATCGCGCCGGAAAAAGAAGGCATCCGCCATGACGACGGAAATCCGTTAACCGGGGGGCTGGCGCCTGGAGGCAATTTGTACATCAGGCGCGCATATATCCTGTAAAATCATGTTTTATTGCAGATGTGCTGTGCTGGAGACAGAAACATGTATCGGTTCAAATTCCATGATATCAGGATCAATCCGGTGTTTTTTGTTCTGATCTGTATGTGGTCGCTGCTTGCATCAAGCGCCGCATGGCCGGTGGAAGCCCAGCCAAGGCAGATTACCTTCGGTCCCGCCCACCATTTCTTTGGCTATATCGGCCAGGCGGGAAATACTCCAGGTTATAGCGGCGGCGCTACTCCACCCAAAGCGCGTACAGATCAGCGTTCTTTAAATGAATGCGAAAGCGCACCAGACTTTGCGTGTCTGAAGTTGCTTCCTTTTCTATAACGCTGGCAGGGACTGTGTCCGGAAGGACATCTGTACTTTTCCATCTCACCGGCACGCACACGTCGTCCGTCTTGACAGGAATGGAATCCGTATCCGCATACCCCGGCAAAGGTGCGCCATCCATACCAAGCACTTCAATCGTGATGCTGCCTTTAACGCTGGCATTGACATACAAATGTTTTCCCTGCGTGACAAGCGGCTTTGTAATAATAACGCCCTCTTGTTCGGCATGAAGAGAGACGAAGCCGTCCCGGCGAAGGACGGCAAGACAGATTGCACCCCAGCCATCCTGCTGATCCGCCTTATCCTCCGAAGAGAGCGTAGCCGGATCGCGCGGCGTTCCGTCCGGATTAAGCGCGTAAAAATCATCCCGCCATTTTAACCCTGAATAATAAAACCATAGTTCCTTTTCCTTAACCAAGGGACGATTGGCCGCCAGAATTTGTGTGCGATCATATACACCCAGGCGCCCATTACGCGTGTCGGAGGGGGGGATGAACGGCTTACGGTCCCCAAGCCGGGTCCAATGTGTTAGATCACGGCTCATGGCCAACTGAATCTCATGGAAACCATCCGTATTGTTTTTAGCCGGGAGGCACGTTCCCGTGGGGTAATACATACTGGGCAGGCCGATATAAATATCTTCATAAGGAAAGACCCCGATGTTATAGACCTCGGCACGCCATACGGGCTGAGGCCCAGGAGCGGCTCCGGTTCCCGGCGCGGGTTCCACGAAAAGGGGTCCAAGCATGGCGGGATTGCCAAGGCGGCGGCGGATCACTCCGGGCGCCATGCGCTGATCCTCCGCATCCGCGCCGAACAGCATTCGGCGGGGAGTCCACTTCTCGAAATCAGTGCTAGTGGACAGGCCGAAGGCACGGCCATATTCATTGCTCGTTTTCACCATGGCGAGAAAGGTGTGCCGTTCGATATCAAGCGCCAAGTGCGACTCGTCACTCGAAGGAATTTCGCTGGCGCCGATCGGTGTCCAGTGAATAAAATCCCCACTACCATACGGTCTGCGGTTAATGGCGCCCACGAGCGCCTTGAATCGTCTTTCGGGATTCGGTTCGTCAGAATCATATACGACACCGTCAATGGCGTTATTCGGATGTTCAGCCACGGGGGGGATCCAGTTGTTCTGTGTCGAACTTTTGAGCACAACCAACCCAAGAATTGGTTTTTCCCAAGCCAGCCCGTCTTTGGACGTTGCCAAAGCCATGCCCGTTGGTTTTCCCGGCTCATTGCCATATGCATAGTAAAGGAGCCGGTAAAGCTTGTCCTCCGGACACCAGACCGGTTCCATCCGGGTTTGGATCAGCGGGCCATCCGAGGGGATGTCCGGACGAATTACCGCGCCGCGTTTGTCAGGCGTATGCATGACGGCGGTGACGCCTTGTTTCGACGCGATCAAAGCCTCATCCAGAAAAAGGCAATGCCGCCCCTGCAACAACCGCATGGGCGCTTCATTCGAAACTTCCGCGGCCCATGATGCCCACACAAATAATGTAATCAGCGCCATTGGCTGTATCGCAAAGATTCTTTTCACCGCTTGCCTCTTGGATTCCACGTTGTACAACGTTTTTCCTCTGGGATAATGAAGACGCACTTCCCGATGCAAACCAGATTACTTAAAACACGAAGGACATCGGAAAGATGCTATAATAATCCTAACGGAATCGGCAGTCCAACTTATGGAAAGGGTGTTTCGGAAATGGAAGCCCAAGGCAGAGAAGGCCTTTCTCCCCTCGCCGGTAAAACGGCCCCTAAAGAAATATTGATTGATGTGGCCAAACTTGAACTGGAATACACAACCTGCAAACCCGATACCGGCAATCCCGAGCAGATGGTTAGTTTCGGCACGAGCGGTCACCGGGGCACGCCGCTCAACAATAGCTTTACCGAAGCGCATATTTTAGCCATCACTCAGGCTGTCTGCATCGTACGCAAGGATAAGGGCATCGACGGACCACTCTATCTGGGCAAGGACACTCATGCATTGTCCGAACAGGCGCAGTGCACCGTGCTGGAGGTTCTCGCCGCAAATGGCGTGGAAACAATCCTCCAACCAGATAGCGGGGTGACACCCACCCCCGCCGTCTCGCGGGCCATCCTCGTATATAACCGCGGCCGCAATGAACATCTTGCCGACGGCCTAATCATCACGCCTTCCCACAATCCGCCAGAAGACGGGGGAATTAAGTACAACCCGCCCACCGGTGGTCCGGCAGACACGGACACCACAAACGATATTCAGAAACTCGCCAACACCTTGCTTGAAGGGGGAAATAAGGATGTGCAGCGTATTCCCTATGACCGGGCTCTGAAGGCAGACACTACCCACCAGCAGGATTTCATATTTCCCTATGTCGAGGATCTCCGGAATGTAGTGGACATGGATGCGATTCATTCCGCGGGTTTGAAATTGGGGGTCGATCCGCTCGGTGGTTCGTCATTGCCCTATTGGGCGCCGATCAATTCTGTATATGGATTGGACATTGAGGTTGTTAACAAGAATCTTGATCCGGCATTCGCCTTCATGACCGTGGACTATGATGGCAAAATCCGCATGGACTGTTCGAGTCCCTACGCAATGGCCGGGCTGGTCAGTCTCAAAGATCGATTCCAGGCCGCCTTTGCCACCGATCCTGACGGGGACCGGCACGGGATTGTCACCCCTTCCGCCGGGTTGATGAATCCCAACCATTATCTGGCGGTGGCCATCCGCTACCTGCTGATGCACCGTCCCGAATGGCCCGCCAACGCCGCTGTCGGCAAAACGCTCGTTAGCAGCAGAATGATAGACATGGTGGCCGCTGATTGCGGCCGCAAGATCTCCGAGGTGCCCGTTGGCTTCAAGTGGTTCGCGCCGGGGTTGTTTGACGGATCAATCTGCTTCGGAGGTGAGGAGAGCGCGGGTGCAAGCTTCCTGCGTCGCGATGGAACGGTATGGACTACGGACAAAGACGGCTTGATCCTGTGCCTGCTTGCCGCGGAAATCACCGCGCGCACCGGCAAGGAACCCGGTGAGCATTTTAAGGAACTGGCCGCGAGATTTGGCGTGCCCTTCTATACACGCATTGACGAGCGCGCCACACCGGAACAGAAGAAAAAACTTAAAAATTTGTCACCGCAAGCTGTAGCCACATCAGATTTGGCGGGCGAGTCCGTCACGGGCAAACTTACCCGCGCACCAGGCAACAATGAACTCATCGGCGGCCTAAAAGTGACCACCGCCAACGGATGGTTCGCCGCGCGGCCCTCGGGCACGGAAAATCTCTATAAGATCTACGCCGAAAGCTTCAAGGATTCTTCGCATCTGGACACGCTTGTGTCAGAGGCAAAGGAAATCGTCAACAAGGCGCTAAAAAGTAAATAAAACGCGGCATAACGTGCAAGTGCAAACATCACCTGACCATCGTGACGGAACGGTAGGGTTAGAAAACACAGCCATAAGATAATTGCAGACACAGACCGAGGAGTGCCTTTGTGAATAAAATCATACTGTTACTTGCATGGGTTCTGCTGAGCGCGTATGGGGTTTCGCAAGAATTGACCTTGGACGAAAAGGCCAGCATGGAAAAAATGCGTGCCGAGTATGCGCAGGATCCCAAAACAGCTTCTTTTCAGTATGCCTGGCTCTTGTACCGCACGGACATTCGATCAAATCATCGGAAAGCCGACGAAGTGCTAAATCAAGTCATTGCACTGCAGGATCATGATCCGGAGTCGCTTACCTATGGCCAATGGGGGTGGCACGTGGAAGGCGGGGAGAAAAAAGCTGATTTGAATGCCGCATTATTCCGGGCGGATGCCCTGTTTGTTAAATTGTGGGAGCAGCAGGGCAAGATGTCAAAGAAAACGAAGAAGAATTTCCTCGCCTCATGCGAACAGGTAACTGAAGCAGCAAAACGCCGCTGGGACACCGAGGTTTTCGATATTGGCAGGGATTTCACGGCCTACAGCAATATCTTTGTTCTATATATCGAAACCTTAACCCTGGCCGGTGAGCGATTTAACGATGTCCGGCTGAAAAAGATGGCAAAGAGCCAATGGATGCGCTGGTACAATCATATCTCTATTTTCGGGATCGATGAATTCGCGTCTCCAAGCTATAACTACGTGGTGTTTTATCACTTGATGAACATTCACAATTTCTGCCATGACGAACGCATCGAAAGAGAATCCAAGGAGGTATTAGACCATATTTACTTGCTGCAATCGGCGATCACCCATCCACTGCTCAAGGTGCCGGTGTCCGGCATCAGCCGGGATTACAGAATGTTTCTCATTCAAAGCGATGCCCGCTCCGCTGTATTGACCTCCACCATCGAAGGGTATATTCCGCCCCCAAAAGCGGTCGAAATCAAAGAGGCGCGCAAATATCCCTTTGAAGTCATTGGAAAAGCCTCGGTTATACCGTTCATTTACAAATCGTACCAACTGCAAAACGCCGCCATGGGAAGCATGACTGGTGGGAATTGCTTTCAGCAGCAAATACATTGCATGGCGGTGGTGGGCAACAACGAAAACGAACGCGCTGTACTGTTCCTTCAGGGATCATTTACCCCCGTGAACGGCTTTACCGATCAAATTGGCATGTCCACACTATGTGTGTATAACCGGTTGCCTAATTACTGGCATCTGACCCAATGGCGCGGCGACATGGCCAAGTACAAGGAAACAATTGGTGAGTTTGGTATTGGGATTTCACCGAATTGGCGGGAAAAACTTCATGTGCCTGATCATATTGTGCTCGAAGCATATGGGTTTGAGGTGCATATTTTCCCGTTCATCGTAGAAGACGGACAGATTAGACGCTGTGATTTGAACTTAAAACATCGTACTACGACCAGCCCGCGTTACCATCCCCGGCCCCGGATTTTCGATGAATATGTCTTTCCCAGGGAGCACAATTGGTTTGGCGCGTATCTCACCCTGGTGAAATCCGGCTCGGAAATATCGGATCCGAGCATCAAATATGCCAATCAAGAGAACATCCTCTCTTTTACAACAAATCTGGGCCACCACCTTCGCTTGTTCATCGCAGAAAAAGGCGATACCAGGCAATTGTTCGATGTCGATCCCGCGCTAATACCTCTTTTCACAATGAGCGAATAATTCGTTTGACTTCCAGCAGCTTCTGTCATATGCTCAAATTGGTAGACAAACAAATGCCGATGCAAACTTGGGCGGACCGGATCCTTGGCTACACAACAGGTTGCACGGCAGGAAGGGAGCGTATCATGTTTACACAAACATCCATCCGTAGTCTTACTATTGCCGTAATCACCCTGTTTGGTGCACTGTCTTCTGCGACGGCGCAATATCACTCAGCCGACACCAATGCCGACCAACACATAAACTTGTCCGAACTGCTTCGTGTGATTCAGTTTTTCAATTCGGACGGCTACCACACAGAGTGCGGCACGGAGGATAATTTTACACCAGGCCCCGGCGGGATCTTTGATTGTGAATCCGAAGGAGAAGAATTGCCGGAAGGAGAAGGTGCGGCAGAAGGGGAAGGCGGGGGTGAAGCCGAAGGCGAAGGAGAGGGTGTAAACGAGACCGAGACCAATTGCGCTGATGATATTGACAATGACATGGATGGCTATACTGACTGCGACGATTGGGATTGCGATGGTTCGCCAGACTGCAACGGCGGTGAGGGACAAGTCTCATTTGAGACCAATTGCTCGGACGATATTGACAATGACGGCGATACTTTTGTCGACTGTGACGATTATGATTGTGATCAAGCTCCGGAATGTGGCGGGAGCGAAGGTGAACCGCAAAGCGAGACCAATTGCTCCGACGATATTGACAATGACGGCGATACTTTTGTCGACTGCGACGATTGGGATTGCGATGATTCGCCGGACTGCAACGGCGATGAGGGACTAGTCTCATTTGAGAACAATTGTTCCGACGATATTGACAATGACATGGATGGCTATACCGACTGCGACGATTTGGATTGCGATGGTTCGCCGGACTGCATGAAAAATGCAGCCAAGAAATCATAAGTGCATTTCATCATAGTAGAGTGAAGTCCTGATCCTGATAAATGCCATAATTCCCCTGACAGGACGCCGCTCAATGCAATACAAATTTCTTTTCGACCCAGTGAAGGAGTGCCTCGACATTCATGGCGCTTTCCCACGGACGGCATCGCGTGCCGGAAGGCTTATGATCACGGTAATATTCCGCCCAGGCGCCGGTAGCATCGGCAAGTTGGAGGGTTTTCTCATAGAGTTCGCGTGCCAAGGGATGATTCAATTCGGTGAGCGCATAGAGCAGAAGACCGTAATCATATCCCACGGAAACATCGCTATCCGGCCGCGAAGGCAGTTTCCCGGTTGATTTATATGACTGAAGAATCTCCTCTACTTGAGGCTGGAGTTCTTCCGCACTAAAAAGTGATGTGTGGAAATAAATTGGAGTCAAAGAAACCGATTGGAGCACATAAACCTTCGGATCGGCGCTTGGCAACGGCGGCTTGGAAAGACAGTCCAAGCACACATACCGGTCATTCGCTGTCCGGAGGGTCCACTGTACCGTTGTGCACGCCTCACAAACGCCATGGCGCACGTCCGGCAATGCCTGTGGGTCACGGCTGCGTTCGGGATTATTGGTGATAAGCTTTCCGTCCTGCCAGAAGTTTTCGCGGAAAGAATCGCGTATCTGATTTAATAACTGGCGCTCTTTTTCAACCTGATCCTTTGCCCACACGCCCTGTTTTTCAGCAAAGTCCAGCAGTAACCGCCCGCTTTCGATAAATAGCATCGTGGCTTCGGCCGAACCATCGTTCAATGCGGATCGGGGAAGAATTCCACCTGCCACATACGTCTCGTCACCATTAAACGGCAGCATATCCTTGATAAAATTCCGCTGCTGCACGGTCCATGCGCATTCCAGCATGGGGAAAATTTTCCTCACAAAATCGATATCGCCAGAACGCGCAAGATAGTCAAAGGCTTGCAGTGTGATATAGCCCGTGATTTCAACCTCATCGTTCTCATGCACATGAAACAGCCCGGGAATGCCGAAGGCCTGTGCATTATGGATCTGGCCAAACTTTTCAAAAACACCATAGTAAAAACCAAGGATATCGCGAGACATCTCCTCATGCCCAAGCGCCACCAATCCCCGGTGAGTCCCATATTGATCGCGGACATACCCCAAATGATACGGGTAGCCCGCCAATATGCCGCCTTCCACCGCCTGCTGCGCCTTGATCAACACCGCAGCATCGTCCAGAACCTGCACCAACCGGGCGCGCATCGGCACATCCGCGGGCAACTCCTTTTCAAAATTCTTCCCGTGCGCCGTGAACTCTGCCCACCACGATTTCGTTCGTGTAAGCAACGATGAATACTCCGTAGATAGAACCGCTTTCATATTATCCATGCACGAGGAAAGTTCTGGCCCGCCACTTACGAACAAAACGCCCTGCCCAGGCACAAATGTGAAACGAATTGCGTCGTCTGTTTGCTTGGACATCACTTCCATCTCGCCGCGCCATGCAAACTGATGGAAGAATGCAAAAGGAATCGGGTAATTGCCAAAAGGCACGCTTGGTTTTCCAATAGGTGTTTCAAGGAGGAAGCCGTCTTTTGCGCCTGACGTCTGCATCATGGCGGTGTTGTTTGCTTTTCGCATGCCCGATTCCGGGTGTAAAACAAACATCAATGGAATCGTGGTTTCGACGTGGCGTACAAAACAAGGCTGTTCGCTATCCACGAAGTCTGTCACAACGGCAACTACATTCTCCCCTGCTCTGATCCGGTGTTCCCAAATCGCCGCGCCCATTACACGCCGGGATTCTGAGGTGTATTCAGGTTGTTCCAGGCTGATACGGCCAATGTTCGTGGTGCTATAGGGCGGGCCGAAAATTTGCAGGATGTTCGGCCCTTCGCCATAGACGCATAACCGGCCGTTCCCCAAACAATGCACGCTGCCATCCATGTCTTTTGGAACCCATTCCCTCGACGGACTCCATACCGACCCTGCCAAAGGGCCCTCAAGTTCAGCCGCATGCGCGGCGGTGCAGTCAATAACACTGTTCAATACCGCCATAATTAAACTCAACATCAGGATATTCACTCGCATGAATCAACAGTCTCCCAATCAAGTTCTGCAAAGACGCAATTCTGCAAAGGAAATTAACTTTGTTTCACGTAGTGTGCCCTACCCAGCATCCTGGGTGCAACGAATCGGTGGCACTACAACACCTTGTTCAAAAGCGGTACTTGGCGGATAACGTTGGAGCAAGCGAAGGCGACGCCAAGGACAAGAGGACAAACAATCAGAATAATTAGCAATGGCGGAAGGGGCAGGTCTTTGGCCAGCCAAGTGGCCACAACGACAAAGAAAGGATGCAAGATATAGACAGTGTAAGAACTTTTAGAAAGACGCGCGGTGAGAGCGGTTGGGCGGTTGATCCGTTCACGAAAGATTAACAACAGTTTCATGCTGATGCCCACGCACAGAAACGGCTCCCACACTGCGTAGGCAAGCGCCTGCCAGGAAAGGCCGCCAGGGAATGCACCGGCATTTCCCGTGAACGCCCCGCCAAGAATTGCAATAACGGGAAGCAAGAGAATCGCAACTACTGCCGCGTTGAACCAACAGTTCACTTGCCGTTTGCTTAATTGATCAAGCCATGAAGAGCCATGCGCCAGAATCCCAAATGTAAACATGCAGATGTACATCGGGAAATACCCGAGTTGCAAGCCCAGGAATTCCGTGCCAGTAGGATAAACCAGCCGCACCAGAAAGGTTATTGTACCGGTAACAAGAATAAATACAAATATGGTGCGGTTACCGGGCAGCGGGATTTGCCCTGCCGCATCACCGCTCTTTTTTCGTACACTGATTGCTAAATACGCCGCCGTGAAGAGAATAAGAGTCAGGACAAACCACATAGGGCCCCACCCAAAGCAGTCCGGCCCATTATGCATCATGAACGCGAAGTACCCGTCATTCGTACGCCCCGTGAAACGCCGCACGAGATACCCCACACTGGGATTGAGCAAAAAATAATACACCAGCAGCGGGATGGCAAGCCGTATCAGACGATCCCGTATAAACAAAGGCATGCTTTTTTTAAGCAGCGCTGCGCGGGTGAAGTACGCCGACACAAAAAAGAACAGGCTCATGAAAAACGCCTGGTTCACCGCCACGAACATTGTCATCACCACCAACGACGGGATATCTGCCGGGGCGGTCACCTTGTAATACCAGCCGCCCGGCGCGCCAAATGCGATGGATTGGTGATGGCATACCACCAATGCTGTCAGAAACACCCGCAGATGATCAAGATAATCCATCCGTCCTGAACGTATTTCCGGCACATTCACTCCCTGCATATCCGGCCCTTTATACCATGTCCGTGCGAAAAAATGTTTTTAAACTCCACCTAGTCCGGGAGTGCCTTTGAATTAAACTTTTGACGCCACCATGACCCTCCTAGTTCACGGACCTTTGATTTGGCTTGAGGTGAACCTAGTCGAACCAATTCCCTATAGACTTTCAGTGCTTTATCCCTATCACGGGCGATATGAGTGTCAGAATCCCCTAATTCATAAACTCTCGCAACTTGGTACATAGCTGACCAGACTCCTTGGGCTGCAGCTTTTTCGAGCATTTGAAAACCATTTTTTCTTTCCGGATAATAATTACTTTCGATGAACATCAGTTTTCCCAACGCGCTAAGGGATGGCCCGAAGTCTTGGGAGCATGCTTTCTTGTACCATGCAATCGCGAGATTGCGACTCTTGCTGCATACCTCCCCTCCAAGTGCATAGCTCATTGCATCGGATACCTCGTTTTTGGGAGAGGGCACGCCTTGTAACTCTTCAAGCACATACTGCCCCGTTCCATGCATATACCAGCCTGCTATTGTGTGTTGGGCGTATGGATTTCCCAATTCAGCAGCCCTAAGAAACAATGCACCTCCTCTTCGCTTATCTACGGACACTTCCCATCCTTCGATATAGCATGCGCCCAAAAGGCAGATAGCCTCCGGCATTCCTGCATCAGCAGCACGCCCCAAAAGCTGCACATCATCAAACGTGAGCTGTGAAGCAAATGCTTGCTTTCGCTCGATCATTTGCTTTTCTCCACCACTCAGGTTTATACTGTGAACAGAGTATGGTTTGAAGAGAATGAGTATGTGTTCTCTTTCCTCTCTGGTCATATCGCTCTTTCCTCCTAGTATGCAACCCTATAGAAATACCGCCTTCTACATAATCGTGTAAACATATTCCCAATAATATATATGCAATTCATGAACAGATTCCAGTATTTTCAGTCGGCATAACATTAAGCAACATGCTGCGCCTGTTGTAATTTAGCGCATCCGCGTGAATAATAAGACTCTTCAAGTATGGCCTTAAGATTCTTTGAATGAGGAAATATGATCATGCACACGGCGATGGTGATAATCCCCCATTCGGATGATGCTGTTTTGTTTTGCGGCGGCACTTTGGCAAAATTCGCGTCAGAGGGCTGGCAGATCATCTTGGTTCACGTGACGGATGACACCCGGGATTCGGTGGGTTTGACGGCCGAAGAGGCCAAACGCCGCAATGCCGGCGAACTACAGGAAAGTTCCCGTGCATTGGGTGTGGCGGAGATTGTTGAGTTGGGGTTCCCGACCGACAGCCTGGCCGACGTGCCCCTGGGGCAGTTGCGGGAACGGATTGTCTATCACCTTCGGAAACATCAGCCATATGCGGTGTTTTCCTTTGATCCCGATCAGTTGGGCGAGGACAACATGGACCATGTGCGCACTGCGCAAGCCGTCACGGAGGCATTTTGGGTGGCTGCATTTGATTTACATTATCCTGAACACTTTTCGGAAGGATTAAGCCCCTTCTCCGTATGTGAACGGTGGTATTTCGGACGGGAACTGGCCCGTCCTAATCATATAGAGGAGGTGACCGATTTCATTCCGAAGAAAATTGAGGCATTTCTATATCATCAGACACAAATTGCCAATATACTTCACCAACTGATTCTTCAAGCCCGAACGTGGGGCCGCCGGATCAACATCATCGAAGACGCGGCAAATGGCGATCCCCGTGGGCTGGTGTCGATGTTTCTCACGGAGCAAGCCGAAGAGCTGGGAAATGCCTGGAATTTGGGGGAAGAAAAACTTGGGGAAGTGTTCCGGCTGGAGCGGTTTGGCCATCTTGAACCGTTGTTCCAGCTTCACAGCGAACCCATCCCGGGCGCGGAATCATCCGTACGCCGAGAAGGATTGGATAAATAGGGAAAGCCAGCATGGCGGAAGCAGAGAAGAACACACGCGCCAAGTTACTCGGGTGCCTGGGCATGGGCTATTTCGTTAACAGCGCTCAGGAACTCAGCCTCCCGCAACTTTTTCCCGCCATGCAACAGTCCTTTCCCACCCCTTTGGCAAACTCAGCCGTGACCGATATTGACAGCGCACGTGTGTTTACCCAAACATTGCTCACCCCACTATGGGGTTTGCTCGCGGATCGTTTCAGCAGAAAGTGGGTGCTGGTGATTGGAACCGGGCTGTGGGGCGGGTTGGGCATCTTGTGCGGACTTTCCCAAAACTATTGGCAATTGCTCATTGCGTGGACGGTTTCTCTGATCGGATTGGGTGCGCTGGTTCCAGCGGGGTTCAGCATGTTGGCCGATTGTTATCCGCCTTCCGAGCGGGGAAAGGCTATCGGAATTCTGAATGCCATTGGCATGGCCGGCATTATCCTTTTCGGCCTGGCCTGCAATCCCTTTTTGGGCATGTTCGGCCCTTCCGGCTGGCGCATAATTTTTTTTGCACTGGGAGGACTTTCCATAGGCTCCGGCCTGATGCTGGCGATTTTCCTCAAAGAGACGGCGCGGGGTGCGGCGGAACCCGAATTGGCGGATGTCAATGTCGAATTACTGGCGGCAAAATTCCGTTTCCGGCTTGTGGACATCTTCGAGATTCTTAGAAGCAAAACAATATGGGTTGCGTACATTCAGGGCTTTTTCATGTTGTCTTCTCTCTATATCCTTCTCCGTCTTTTCACGGTATGGCTGGTCAGGGACCGCATGTTCGAGGAAGAAAATGCACCGGTGGTTTTTGGGCTAATCGTGTCCGCCCTGGCCATTGGCTCGGTTATCGGCGGCTTTGTCTCCGATTGGGCGGACAGGAGATGGCCACATCACGGACGCCCGGCCATTTCCCAAGTTTCGTTGATTCTTATTGTCCCCTCCGTGATCGTATTGATCACGTGTGCTTTCAGCACTGGGGCCATCCTTGCCATCTCCTCCTTCATAGCCTTGTTTATTGATTGGACCCGCCGGTGCACCATCCAGCCTATCATCCAGAATGTATTACGGCCGGAACTGAGGGGCACCGCTCTGGCCCTGGCTGAATTCACGACCGGCGGTCTGGCCTCTTTTATGGTCGTCTTCTTCGGACGCTGCGCAGACGTTTATGGCCTGTCATGGGCGTTTCTATTGGGTACGGCGGGCAATGCGGCCATGGCGTTTTTAGTCGCCTTCGCCTATTACCGGGTGTATCCTCCGGAAATCACCCGCCTACGGAAACAGATGAGCGAACGCCGTCTCATGCTCTCGGGAAAAATCCAAAACAATGTCTAGTTTCTTCTTCAAAATTATTGGAATACCGAAATTCGGCGAAATATCGCTGAGTCTACGGACGGTTCTTTCACTCTCCTTAAGACTGGCGCTCTTCGTGATAGCTGCGGCCCTTGTCTATCATTTGTTATGGGGGCGTCTGTTTGCCTGGTCACCCGTGAAACTGGGTTACAAAAGCCTGCCGTTTCAAAGGGCGGACATCATACTGCCCAATGATTGGAGCCTTCCCCCCGAACTTCAGAACGCAGACGGCATTTTTGCTGATTGTGAAAACTTTCACGGGCTTCGCTTCAACAAACACATCACAATCATCCTCGCAAAAACGCCGGAGGTTGCGCGCCGCTGCAGTGGCGTGCGTGGAGCCGCTTGTGCGTTTCAGACGGGGACGGTCATCTTTCTCAGTCCTACTAAGATTCTCGCAAATGGACGCAAGCTGACTGATCAATTAAAACACGAATGTTCCCATGCCTTGCTTGACCAGAACACCTCGTTATATTGTGGTTTCAACATCCCCGAATGGTTTTTCGAGGGCTTGGCCATCTTCTACGGCAATCCTCACGACAACTATACCGGAAACACCTTTCTGGAACTGGCGGTCGACCGAGGGTACTTCTTCGACGTGTTGGGACCGTATGACACCCTGAAAAAAGTCCCCGAACAGTATCGGTATGGTTTTAAGCATTCTGAATTCCGGTGTTTTGTAGAGTATCTGGCGGCAAAATACGGGATCAAAACCATTCTGGCCTATGCAAAAGACCTTATCCAAGACCCATGGGCGGAACGCGCCCTGTTCGAACGGCATTTTAACAAAAAGCTCGAAACTGTTGCCGATGAATTCAGGAAAGAGGTGTATGCCCGGCAATGGCCTTCATCCACAAATGAAGGCAATAACGGCCATAGGCAAGCCCTATGAATAGCACTAGATACATTATATGGATTACGAATCTTTCTTTCGCCGCCGGCCTGTTATTGTTTTTTTATACGCGGCCTTACGTTGATCTTTTGCCTTTCCTCGTTTTACACCGTTGGCTTCCTGTTTTGCCACCCATCGTACCGCCGCTATTTCTTTTTGCCGTGACCGCCTTGTGGCTGTGGTTCAGGACAAAGGGAAAACGCTTGCTTTTTCTCGCGGTAATTGCTTCGTTTTTACCTGTGCTGATCACCTTGTCGGCGCCCATTCTGCCTGAAGTTTTGTTCGACCGGCAATGGTTCCTGATAACCATTGTGCTTTTTATCCTGTCGCCAATCTTCATCACCATTGCCTCTCCTTTGATAAGAAAACTTAATGTTTGCAGAATAGCGTTGTTTATCCTCTCCGCGTGGCTCCTGTCTTTTTCGTTCATGTTCTTCGTATTCCTGCTCATGAGCCGTGCAAATGCCCTGCCGCTCAGTGCAACATTCGCACTTGTTACAGGCCTCTCGGTCTTAACCTATTCTCTCTCCGGCGGAAAATGCGGATTCACTTCAAAACTTCTAATAATGGCCAATGTGATCCTGTTTCTTGCGGCCATCGCACAACTCTTTTTCACAGGGAATGCAAAAACCTCCGACGATATAGAAGAACCTCTCCGCAAAGCTGCCCTCATTACTGCGGGCCCGTACCTGCAAAACATGCAGAAGACCTCTATCACAATCCTGTGGGAAACGACAACGCCGCTGCCGGGAAAAGTAATCGTAAGCCCGCGGAAAGAAGCATTGCTTTCCCCGGAAATCGAGCAGGGCGATTCACCGGCTGAGGGACAATGCATCACAGTTGAAAGCCCAAGCGTAACAATTCACGAAGTCACCATCAATAATCTTGCGGAGAACACGCCATATTACTATCGCGTCGTATCGAATGGAGTGGGCCTTGAGATTGGCAGTTTCCGAACAGCATATGAGGGCTCCGAACCCTTTGATTTCGTCGTCTATGGCGACTCCCAGGAAATGTTTGACTGGGCAGAATACCTTGTGAGGAATAGACATAAAGAAGTGTGCAACAGTATCCTCACCAATAGCCCACAAGCACAATTCGTCGTTCATGTCGGCGATATGACATTTCTCGGTAATGAACATGAGCGATGGATCAGAGAATTTTTTGGCCGGGCGGGGGAACTGATACGGAATACAGTTGTCTGGCCTGTCATTGGCAACCATGAACTGAATGCCTCGTGGTATTTCGATTACTTTTCCCTACCCAACGCTGACGAACATTACTACTCATTTGACTATGGCAACAGCCGTTTCATCGTCCTTGCCGTCGAAGGATATGCGGTGGGGCATGAATATGGCCCTCCAACCCGCACCCCGATGGAACCCGGCTCCCCGCAATACGAATGGCTTAAAAAGACCCTGGAAAACAGTCAGGATAAAACCTGGCGCTTTGTTTTTTTTCACCAGTCTCCCTTCGCATCGGGAATCGAAGGCGGCTATACGCCTGCCTCCAAAATATTCGAGCCCTTGTTTGAGCAATACCATGTAAATGCCGTTTTCAGCGGCCATGATCATTTGCATGAGGTTTCCATTAAGGACAACATCGTTTATATAGTAACCGGGGGCGGAGGCGGCCCGGTGTTTTCCCTCCAGCCCGATCTCCGCCACAATCCATACTCCTGCTATTTCAAAGCAACCTGGCACCACTGCAATGTTCATATCGCCGATGATGGATTCGAGATAAAAGCCATTGACCTCAAGGGACGGGTCTTCCATTCCGTAAAAGTCATTGGAAACTATTCTCCCAACATAACGCTGCAGGAATAGACAGAGACTCTATTTTGACCACTTGCTTACGTTCACACACTCCATGGAGAGCGATAATCGCGGGTCAGCCATTTGGGATCGCCGCTGTGTTTCGCAAAACGCATTTTCTTGGGTTTCCAGTGGATTACGGCATGGTTGTAATAGGCCTGATTTACCAAATGACAACAGATGGCGCTGCGGCCGCCGACAATCTCATCGGTGATAGGCCGTTTGCGTGATTCGACGCAATCCAGGAAATTGGTGAGATGGTCCTTGCTTACATAGAGCTTGATCTTCGCATTGTCAAGATATTCCTTTTGGACAAAACTCAGAGCAGAGCCCAGGGAGCCGCCATCCTCACGTTTGGCGAAGCCGGCTATCTTTTTCCCGCCAAGCCAGAACTCGAATTGACCGCGGTTTACCTTGACTTCGCCGTCTTCTCCAAAGAAATGAATACCGAAGCCTGAATCGTGGAAAACCTTAATGCGTTTGCCGTAGTGCAACACGGCGCCGGAAGCCGCTTTTGGATCATCGGGTGGATGCACTTCATCAGGGCCGCTGTCATCCATGCCTAATCCCCATTGCGCGATATCCAGGTGATGCGCGCCCCAGTCGCCCACCGCGCCGCTCCCAAACTCTTTATATGTGCGCCAGTTGGGGAAGTGATCATGCACGCCGCGCGGGCTCAAGATCGAATTGTAAGGACGCATTGGCGCAGGGCCCACCCACATATTCCAGTCCAATCCGGGCTCCATGGGTTCCTCCGGCAGATCGCAGGGGATTCCCGGAGGACCGAAGCTGCATATTACGTGGTCTATCTTTCCAATGGCTCCATTGCGCACCAATTCGCAGGCCACGCGAAATTCTTCCGAGGAGCGCTGCATCGAACCAGTCTGCAACACCCGTTTGCTCTTTTTCACTGCGTGCATGACCTCTATGGCTTCGTGAATGTTGTGTGTCAAGGGCTTCTCGCAATAAACATCCTTCCCTGACCGAAGCGCCGCGAGGGTTGGAATGGCATGCCAGTGATCCGGGGTGGCGATACACACCGCGTTGATATCATCCCGCGCGATGATCTCCCGGAAATCGTTATATGCCGCACAATCGGGAGAACCCTTGTCCGGATTATCGGTATAGAATTTGTTCACACGCCCTTGGGCGTCCACCCGCCGCGTTGTGTCCACATCGCACACCGCAACGACGCGGGTCCGCTGGTGATGCAGAAACGCATCGAGAAGCCCTTGGTTCTGTTTGCCCATGCCGATGAATCCCATGACGATGCGGTCATTGGGCTTGGTTTCCGCACTCCAGATGGTGGATGGCAAAATAAATGGAACGGCGGAAAGGGCGGATACCTGTTTGAGGAACGTTCGACGGTTAGTTTTCATGTTGAGCTCCTTGCGTTCTTCGAGTCCTTGTTTGAAATAGTCATCGCGTTTCATCTGCTGTGCGTTACACCATCCTAGCAGGTTTCTCATCCTTTGTAAAAACTGCAACGGCAATTGCCTCCAGCAAAAACGTGTGTCCTTTGTAATGCGGGATTTCAGTAATAAGTAATATTTAATGGAGTGCCAAGAGGAACAGGGAAGTGTGGTTTCTTTTGAGAATTGTTCTGATATATGTACAAAACATCGCCGCCCCCGCGCGCCACATCGGAAATGCCATCGCCCGTAAAATCGCCTAAGAGCAAATTGCCGGCAGCGGTGGGCGCCGCCAGTGTTGCAATGCGGCGGCCTGTATGATCGTACATCGCACCGCTGTGTCCAACAACGATCTCATCCAAGCCATCGGCATTCCAGTCGATCAATTCGTGATGGCGGCAGTATTCGCCCCGGATTTTGGCGCAAAGATTTCCATTCCGGTCCAATATCCACAGGTCACTTTCCCCGCGCGGGGTATGATCAATATCAACGAGGATATGGGGGCCATGCGGTTTTGGAAGTATAGCGCCAACCTGGATGGATTCGAAATGGCGGCCGGAGATTTCCCAAAGTGTTTTTCCTTTGCCGTCTATCATGGCGATATTTTTCGCGCCACAGCAGGTCAACACAATCCGTGTTGACTTCGGCGACATGCCCTTCTTTAGGATTCGCGCACAATCAAGATGGCCCTTTCCAAGATCAACCTTCTCGGACGTGAACGTCCACACTACTTTCCCCTTATGATTCAGCAGGGCATATCCGGCCATGATTTCATCGCGTCCGTCTCTGTCAAGATCGAACGGACGCGCCTGATGCGCTGTCCTGTAGCCGCCCGGCAATTCGCTCTGCCACAATAACGTGCCCGAATGATCATAGGCCCAAAGCGAAGTGTACCGCGTCTTAACCAGGAAATCGGCAGGCCGCCCCACACCAGACAAATCACAGAACGTCAGGCAATCGGAGGCTCCTGCGGGAATCGAAAGACGCCGCCGTTCCTTCCCGGTAGCCCCATCCAATTCCACAAGCGCTTTGTCCGCCAATAGCACCACTTCCTGGTGTCCTTCTCCGTCCCAGTCATGAATTTGGAGGGCCACGTCATGGTGAAGACCTTTGCGGCCAATGTTCGGATCGCCCCAACGCCACATGATAGAACCATCGAGACGTTGCGCAGATGCCGCACTCGTATAATGCGTATCATCAAGGTTGTGATTCTGAGCGCTGACGATCTCCACCGTGCCATCCCCGTCCAAATCCCCTGCAACGATCCAACATCCCCCATAGTCCGGATCAAGAGTTACCGTCCGCCACGGCTTGATCGAAGGCACATCCGCCGCCACGGGGCCTGTATCCACCACATCGAAGGCGAGGGGTGGCGGCTTCTGCACATGGGCACAAGAACTCAACACTGCCAGCACTAACACCATCACCGCGATGAAAAATGAACACATGATTTCCTCCGCTCGATCTTTTTAGAAGAATAAAGAAGAAACGAAGCCAGGTCAAGGCTTTTCCAATACACAATCGATTGTTTCAAGACTTTCCAAGGCTTGCATTGATTTTCCAAATCATCTTGGCATTAGCGAAACGTTTATTATATTCTGAATATGGAAGTTTGCTTTCCATTGAACTATTTATTACGAGAAAGGTTTACGAATGAACTCTCCTCTATCCGGTAAAACAGCTATTGTTACGGGTGCAAGCTCCGGGATAGGCCGGGCCACGGCGTTGGCATTGTCGGAAACAGGCGCAGCGGTAGTGTTGTTTGCACGGCGCAGGGCAAAATTGGATGAACTGGCCACGCATATTGCCTCTCGCGGCGGCAAGGCGATGGCCGTGGCGGGAGACGCGGGGGTTTCAGCCGATATTGATGCGATGCTGGAACACGTGCTTGATTGGAAAGAGGGTGGCGGCAAGTACGACATCGTTGTCGCCAATGCCGGGCGCGGACTCGCAGGGAGCCTTACTGCCGGTGATGAATCGCAGTGGCAGGAAGTGCTTCAAACCAACATCCTGGGTGTTGCCCATCTGCTTCGCCGATCGGGAGCGTATTTCGCACAGCGAAAATCCGGTGACCTCGTGGTGCTAGGATCTGTTGTCGGGCGCAATGTTTCTCCGTTTAGCGCATTGTATGGCGCCAGCAAATTCGCCGTTGGCGCACTCACGGAATCCATCCGCCGCGAAGTATGCCCTCACGGCGTGCGAGTGTCATTGGTGATGCCCGGCATTGTCCTTAGCGAATTTCAGGCCGTCGCCGGACTCAATGAAGAGAACTTCTTTAAAAACATCGCATCCTTCGGGCAACTGCTTGAACCCAAAGATATTGCCAGCGGAATCCAATGGCTGCTAACCTTGCCTGCGCATGTCAATGTCAACGAAATCATGATCCGTCCCACCGGACAGCCATTCCCATAATATTGCATCAACAGGCTAAATACCTCCGCAAATAAACTGTTTGCTTCAAAAGACTCTTATTACAATGGCGCTGTGCATACCTTGGCAAGATCGGCAACCTCCCCAGATGGCTCTTTCTTATCAGGGCTGGCTGCTTGTCTTGCCAGAAAAGACAATAGCCCCGTATGAAATGCCGTCTTGCCTGATGTGTTGATATGCCCCCCACCTTCGACAATCACGAGTGCGCAGTTCGCCATCCGTTTTGCCAATTCCTCGGAATCGGGCCGGAGACCATCTTTGCTTCCCACCATCACGAGCACCGGCACCCGGTTCGCCCGCAATTCCTCCTCCGACACCGCGAGTTCCAGCCCTCCCCGCATCGTGGCCGCCAACGCGCGGCGATCATTGAAATAATACAACGCCAGCTTCATCACAAGCTTTTCATACAGAGGCGGCGGGCCATCGCCCAATCCAAGCCGCTTGTTGAGAGGGCCGAATCCTTTCCCTTTCTCCATGGCCTGCGCCACCGCCTCGCCAAAAACCAGATTCTCTTCTGTGGGCTGCTCCCAACCGGCCCCGCACACCGCCGCACTCAACAGTCGCTCTGGATGGGTAGCCACCAGTTTCAACGTAATAAACCCGCCGAATGAATAGCCCACCACATGCGCCTTTTCGATATGCAGGTGATCGAGCAGGCGCACAATATCTTCCACCATCTGAATCCCATACATGGCGGGATCATGTGGTTTATCGCTCAGTCCGTGCCCGCGCGTATCCAGGGCAATCACCCGGTAATCCTTGGTCAGCAATTGCATCAGGCCACGCCACCGCCACTGTACATCGGCATTCACCGCAAGTCCGTGCACTAAAAGAACCGGCGTCCCCTGCCCCTCGTCCGTGTAATGAATCCGCACGCCCGCCGAATCAAAGCAGGCTCCTTCAACCCGCTCCGGCGTGATGCTCCATACCCATAACGACATAAACACAACCGGCGCCAGCACTAAAACACCGCACCCGGCAATCCATTTCTTCTTTCCGCTGAATCGCATGTAGTTTACTTCCTATACGTTAAAAGAGCTTAAACCTGTCGAATTCAGGTTCGGCAGAAGTCACACCCGCGTCGTGCACCCAGGATTCAACAGGCTCCATAAGGCTGCCCGAGGTCCGATACATGGCGAGGATGTTTTCAATAGGCGTGCCGACCTGTATGGCGTGGGTCGGACCGAGGAAAAGACCACCACGAGGAAAAAGAACGAGACGGCGCCGCGTTTCGCGTTCAACGTCCTCGCGCGTACCAAAGGGCAACAAACTTTGTACACACATGCTGCCGCAGAATGCGAGATGGCGGCCAAATTGACGTTGCAACCGATCTATGTCCATTTCATGACTGGTTGGCTGAACGACATCCTGAATATCAAGGCCTAATTCGATAAGGCGCGGAAGAAACGCCGATACGGTGCCGCACATATGCATCATGGTTTTCGCCCCATGGCGGTGGGCAAGTTTGAATATTGCCTCATATTTGGGTGCAAAAAGACGTTCAAACATATCAAGGCTGATAAGGGGCCCCTGCTGGTTGCCCAAATCCTCGCCGACGTGAAGGATGTCGATCATGCCGCCAGCGGCTTCAAGCGTGGCCTCATGCAACTCGTAATAGAAACGGAACCGTGCCTCCATGATTTCCATAAAGGCTTCGTTTTCTGTCATGAGATCTTCAAACACCTGTTCGATGCCGCGCATGCGTCCGATGGTATTAATGAAATCCATGTCTCCCGCGGAGCCGATGCAGATGGCAAATTTCCTGCTTTGTGCCTCGCATTGACTGCGGATAGTGGAGAAGTCAAACCAGGAGATGCGTGGAAAGTGGCTGCGATCCAAATCCTCCAGCCGCGTAACTCCCGCGTAGGGCAAGTATACCGGCTCCATATAGGTGCCGCCTTCATAAGCCTTCCGCCCATACCGTTCACCCCAAAAACCTTCGATGCTGCCATCCGGCCAAGTTTTCAATTCGGGCCCGCAATACACCGGTTGTACATAGCGAAAATCATCCCCCAGCACCAGGAGCAATTGCTCTTCATTCGCCAGGGAAAAGTGCGCCATCAATGCCTGGTTAACTTCCGGAGTCCCTTCATGCTTGATGGGAATACGGTCGTATCCGGTTTTGGCTAACGCGCTCAGCACCCGTTCGCGTGATGTCATGTGAACTGTCTCCTGTTGCACTCGCTTCTTCACAAAAGCGAGGTCATTTTAGGAAAAGAGCGATTCATAATCAATGGGTTGTTGTTTTCACCTGAACCAGATATAAAATAGGGAAAATAGTTCAAAATTTTGGATGGGCAGCGGATCCAGTCCCTAATGCAGTGAGGATAAGCGAATGAGCGTGACAAGCCGACGAGAATTCATGAATGATTTGGGTGCGGCATCGATCGCTTTTTGCTTGACGCGATCAACCAGTGCCTTTAGCCAGAATACACCACCAACACGCCCCAACATCGTCGTCTTTCTTGTAGATGACATGGGCTGGGAAGATACTTCCGAGCCGTTTTACAAAAAAGTCACCGGCCTTAACCGCCGCTACCATACGCCCAACATGGAAGCACTTGCCGGCGAAGGTGTCAAATTCACTCAGGCATATGCCAGCGCACTTTGCTCCCCTACCCGGGTTAGCCTGATCACCGGCCTCAATGCAGCCCGCCACCGGGTCACCAACTGGACCCTGCGCAAGAATATTTCTCCAGATCCCGAGAGTTCGGATCTGATTCTACCAGCGTGGAATGTGAACGGCCTCAGCCCAATACCCGGTATCGAAAGGACGGTGTATGTTAAACCGCTTCCGATGTTCCTCCGGGAGGCGGGATACCGGACCATTCACGTGGGGAAAGCACATTGGGGCGCGGAAGGAACTCCGGGCGCGGATCCTAAAAATCTCGGCTTTGACATCAACATCGCGGGACACGCCGCAGGGGGGCCGGGGAGCTATCATGGCCAGCACAATTACAGCGCTGTATGGCGAAATGGAGACAGAATCTGGGACGTACCCGGCCTGGAAGCATACCACGGCACCGATACCTATTTGACGGAAGCCCTGACCCGCGAGGCCAACAACGCCTTTGATGATGCCGTTGCCCAAAAGACCCCCTTCTTCTTATACATGTCCCATTACGCCGTTCACGCTCCCTGGGAAAAGGACGACCGGTTCTATTCAAAATACATGGATGCAAAGCTCAAGGATTCCGACGCCACCTATGCTTCCATGATCGAAGGTATGGATAAGTCGCTGGGCGACATTCGGGCAAACCTCAAGCGGCTTGGCGTAGAGGATAACACCATCATCATTTTCATGTCCGATAATGGGGCCGCAAAACAGGTGCCCCTGAATCTTCCGCTGCGAGGCCATAAATTAACGCCCTATGAAGGCGGTATCCGGGTGCCCATGATCGTTAAATGGCCGGGGGTCACCAAACCCAGTTCAGTATGCAACGAGGCTGTCATCATCGAGGATTTTTTCCCTTCGATACTTGAAATGGCCAACGTGCAGACCTGTGAACAAATTGGCGGGAAAGTGGATGGAATCAGCTTCGCGCCTCTCCTGCGCGAAGATGCTGCGCCGCCGAAAAACCGCTCCTTGGTATGGCATTACCCGCATTGCTACGACCAGCCTCCGTACAGCGTGATCCGTCAGGGGGATTGGAAACTAATCTATTTCCACCTTGATCAACGGTACGAGTTGTACAACATCCAGGAAGACATCGAGGAGAAAACCGATCTGCATGAAAAAAATCCGGACATCACCCGTAGATTAGCGGATGAATTGCGGCGTATCCTGGTGGAGCGCGGCGCGCAAATGCCGGTATTGAAGAAATCTGGGCTCCCCGTCCCGCTTCCCGGATAATCGACTACTGTTTTGGAAGTTTTTGCTCTGTCATGTCCAATATTCTAAGATGCAACCAATCAAAAAGACGGACGAGGTATTGATAGCGTGACAATAATAACGCACAAAGGAACCGATGATGCTCAAATTCTTCCACCCCTTGTTTTTAGCGACATGTATACTCTTAATGGGCGCCGCACAGAGCGGCTCCGGGGAGGCAACCATGCCTGAGATATCCAATCTATCGGCGGGACTAAATGCCCTGCCCATCCTCTCGGATATGCGAACACGTTCAATCTCGGCGGAAAATCCGACGGGAGAAAAGGGAAAAGGCGGCATGGCCATTCCGAATCCATCCGAACCAACGCCCGCAGCCGCGGCGCGGGCCGCGGATGACCTCGGCCAAGGATGGAAAGTGCGGCCATTCCTCCGTGTGAATGCCGGGGAAACGGCAACCCTCATGGACATTGACGGGCCGGGGATCATCCAACACATCTGGATGGTTGAAGGCCTTAAACGGGCGCATATCCTGCGATTCTATTGGGATAATGAAGAAACTCCTTCGATAGAAGTCCCCGCGCCGGACTTCTTCGCCGTCGGGCATGAACAATTTGCGCGCGTGAATTCAATGGCTGTGATTGTGAACCCTCAAAATGCGATGAACTGTTATTGGCCCATGCCCTTCCGAAAACACGCCAAGATTACGTTCACCAATGAAGCGTCCGAAGATTTACAGCTTCTTGCTTTTCAGATCACCTATGCCGAAACGGCCGTAACGGACAATGCGGCTTATCTTCATGCGCAATGGCGCCGTGCAAAAACTAATGAGATCAACCCTTATGTCATTCTGGATGGCGTAAAAGGAAAAGGGCGTTATGTGGGAACTTTTCTGGCTTGGACCCAATTTCAAAAGGGGTGGTTTGGTGAAGGGGAAATTAAGTTTTACATGGATGGTGATAAGGAATTCCCCACCATTTGCGGGACCGGAACCGAGGATTATTTTTGCGGGAGTTATGGTTTTGCGGAGCCGTACACAACCGCCTATGTGGGAACGACCCTGCCATCCAAAGATAACGGAAAACCTCCCAATTTCTGGAGTTTGTATCGCTGGCATATCCAGGATCCTATTTGCTACGACAGCGATCTCCGCGTAACCATCCAGGCCTTGGGCTGGGGAGACGACGGAAAGTACATGAAACTCTCCGATGATATTGCATCCGTGGCATATTGGTATCAGTCCGAGCCGCATGCGCCGTTTCCGGCGCTGCCGCCGCTCAAGGACCGCATCCCCGCAGCACGCCCGAAATAATCCAGAAAAAACGGGAGATTCTTACTATGATCCGGACACGATTGTTCCTTGTCACCATTGTCCTTGCATTGCCTGCGTGGGCGGATACCCCCTTTGATTATTTCGACAATTCATGGAGCGTAATCGGGCTTAAAGACTATGCGCGGGGAACGCGAATTACACCAGACAACAAACTCATGATCGGCGCGTCTCTTGGCACCAGTGAGAACGAGGCGGATAAGGCATCCGTCCAAATACGATTCGGCAAGGACCTGACTCCGTTGAGCAGGGCGCAGACAAAACAATTGATGGATGGTTGGTTGCCTGTGGTGCTATTAACGGCCCAAGACGGTCCGGTTCGTTATGAATTCACCTTGTGGGCAACCCCCTTGCCCTCGGCAAGTAATTGGCGTGAGGCATTTGATTGGCCGAAGGAAAATGAGAATTTTCTGAATTGGATCGCAGTGCGTGTGGTCAATACAAGCAGCACAGCATCGGAAGGGAAAGTACGGTTTGAACAGGCGGGTCCCTATGAGGCATCAAACCATCCTGTGCCCGAGTTGAATGTCCCTCGCGAGTTTTCGTGGCTGCTGGAACCGGAGAAACCAGCCGAGGCGGTTGTCGCGCTTCCTTGGGAACCGGTGAAGAACACAGATTTCTCCCGTGAAGATGCAAAGATCTGGCTGGACCGCACCGTACAGTTTTGGCAGAACCTTCTGGCGGACACAATGTCCATCAACGTTCCCTGTAAAAAAACCGTCCAGGCTTATAAGGCCGCGCACATATGTCAATTGATCGCGGGCGATCACGGTGAATTGCACGGCGGCGAAGGATTCTATGATGAGTTCTACATTCGTGACGGCGCCTATCAGGTAATGGAGTTGGAGGAAGCGGGTTTGTGGGACGCCGCGCGAAATGCCATCAAGGCCTTCACCGATCATCAACTTGAGGATGGCCGGTTTGAATCTCAGAAAGGCCAGTTTGACGCGAATGGGCAGGCACTGTGGGCTCTTTGGCAGTATTGGAAAATCACCGGCGACCGGCAATGGCTTGAGCGGGTTTATCCGCAACTGCGCAAGGCGGTGGACTGGACCATGCAGGCGCGGCGGAGCGCTCCGGCGGATCCGCCTTTTGCGGGCCTTCTTCCGGCGGCTCCGGCGGATGGCGAGTCTCTATGGGACGGCAAGCATCATATTCTGGGATATGATTTCTGGAACCTGCGGGGAATGCTTTGTACAGCGGATGCAGCACGGGCGCTTGGAAAATCGGATGAGGCAACTCTCTTGATGAAGGAAGCCACGGCGTATTCGGCGGCCATCGATAAGGCATGGAAGCAGACCGGTCTCCACCACTTTCCACCCAGTTGGGAAAAAGAAGGCACGCATTGGGGAAATACGGAAACATTGTGGCCGACCACTATCTTCCCTGTGGATGATCCGCGGATTACAGCGCTTATGGAGGAGGTGCGCGAGAATCATCTGGGTGGATTCGTAGAAGGGACCATTCGCTGGACCGATGGTAAGATTGAGCCTGCCATTCATCCGTACATGTCGGCCTATACCACCATGGCCTCCTTGGTACGCGGCGAATCAGAGAAGGTGGTTGATGAATTCTACTGGTACCTGTTGCACTCGACGGCCACGCATGGTTTTCCAGAAGGGATTTTCTACAAGCGCCACTTTGCCTGGAGCAACACCATTCCACATGTGACGGGTGCTTCCAACTATGCGCTGCTGCTCCGGCACATGCTTATTCACGAACAGGACGAAGAACTCCATTTGCTCATGGCCATCCCGGACGGGTGGCTCGACAACGGCCAGGAGATCGCGGTTGAACACGCCCCCACGCATTTTGGTCCCATGAGTTTCCGTGCTAAGGGAACGGGAAAAGGGGTTCAATTGACGCTGGAGCCGCCTCAACGCACAACACCGAAACGAATTGTGCTGCACCTTCCCAAGTCGCGCACGCTTGAGAATGTCTGTGAAGGCGTGGAAGTGGTTTTACGGGATAATCAATCCCGGCGCATCGATTTTCCCGACGTCATAGCGCGATATCAGGGGAGATAGCAGTGCGCATAAATACCATCATTTTCAAGATTCGTCTTCGGAGTTCCTGTTGAATTTCCACGGCCAATCCTCCTATGTCGGATTGACCGTGCCACCCAGTAGACTACGAGTTAATACCCGATAAACCTTCTTCGCCGGGTGGCACGGTCAAGGTTGCGCAGCAAGCTTGGCCGTGGTCTTTCTTCGATTCGCCGTCAAAGGTGTTCAGAAGCATATAGCAAGGACATCTAAATGGTTAGGCAAAGTGAAGATCAGGGTCGGCGTTCAAGTTTCACGGCTGGCGATCGCCATGTTTTCCAGAAGAACGTCAATAGCGCGTTTGATGTTTCTGTTCCATACATAGAACCCAATAGATACTGCAAACAACACCACAATCGGGATAGGAATCCCCATTATTACATCCCTTGATGTAGAGTGGGGATCCATTAAAATCGCCACGATAATCCCCAAAGAAGCAAGGGTTGTCAGACAAATAATGAGCATCATCGGAATAACTGACTTGCCAATATCTGCGTGGATTGTCACATTGGAACCCTCAAGCGTAATGGAAGCCTTATTGATTCCTACAAGAGGGTTTCTGTTCTTCTGCCAGAGGAACGGATTCTCAACGTCGAAACCGGATCGGTCCGAGCGACTAATGCGAAAGCTGTTCTGGGCAAAGACGGTTTTGCCCAATTCCAGAGCTTTGTTCACATTACTGCTCAACGCTACAGATTTTTCGTAGATCATCGTCTTTCTCCCATACCATTTTTTACTTCATTCATTTGCGATTAAGGCTGCATTTTCCATCACGGTATCTATAGCTTTTTCTGTTCTTCGCCGAATGGATGGCGCCCAAATCAGGCTGATGGGAATCCAAATTAGCAACTGTGGAATACAGGATGCCAACGCAACTGTCTTGGAGCCAGGGAGCGTGACGAGAAAAGTCGCCATTAAACCCAATATCAGTGCCGGAGGAAAGAAAAGAACAAAACGCTGCATGCGCCGCGCATAACGCAACTCAGCCTCCACATGGAGTTCTTTCCCTGAAATACTCACATACGCCTTAGAAACTCCGCGCAATGCATTTTGCCTCGTATTGTTCATACCCGGCCCGGTCACCTCAAACGATGTTGGGCTCAAACTTGTGAGTTTGAAACCCTGCTGCAGAAATTGTTCCCGCGCAGACTCCAATGCTTTTGCAGGATTTCCGTCAAGGTTAATCCAGCGTTCATACTTCATGACACATTAGTTTCCTTCTTCTGCTTCCACGTTCGTGCTTTCAGCGTCAACATCACGCCGCCGCTTGCGCACCGCCTCGCGCAGGAGGAATTCGATTTGCGCATTGAGACTACGCAGGTCGTCCGCCGCCCAGCGGTTCAATTCCTCGGTCAATTCGGGCGGCAACCGCAGCAAGAATGGTTTCCGTTCCGCCAAAACATCTTGTCCTTATTGGTATAACGTGCCTGTATTCACGATGGGATGCGCGGACTCGTGCCCGCACAGCACCACCAGCAGATTGTTCACCATCGTTGCTTTATGCTCTTCGTCCAGTTGGATTTTTCCGGTGGCTTCGAGTTTGTCCAGCGCCATTTCGACCATGCCCACGGCGCCATCCACGATCCGGCTGCGCGCCGCGACAATCGCTTCCGCCTGTTGCCGCTGCAACATCGCCCCGGCGATTTCCTGGGCATACGCGAGATGGCTAAGGCGCGCTTCCTCAATGACCACGCCTGCCTTCAACACCTTCTCTTGTACTTCGCCCATCAATGCCTTCGACACCTCGTCCGTACTGCCGCGCAGTGAGATCACGTCGGTTTCGTGGTAGCTGTCGTACGGATACGCCATCGCCAGATGCCGTAGCGCCGCTTCACTTTGCACTTGCACATACTGTTCATATCGATCCACGTCGAACAGCGCCTTGGCCGTATCATCCACCCGCCAGACCACTACCGCCGCAATCTCAACCGGGTTGCCTCGAAGATCATTCACCTTGATCGTTTGACCGTTCAGGTTGCGCCGGCGCAACGACACCTTCTGCTTCGCATAAAACGGATTGGCCCACCAGAAACCGCTCGTCCGCACCGAACCGCAGTATTTCCCGAAAAGCACAAGTGCCGCCCCTTCATTTGGCTGCAACGTGAAAAAGCCCACCAGGCACACTATCCACACCAGTTCCACCAGTACCCCCGCCACCAGCAGCACCACACTAAACGCCACGCTCCCGTGCGTGTCCACGGCAACCACAAGCATCCGAATCACCACATACACATACAAAGCCAGACCCAGCCCGGCCACGATGAGCATCGTCAAAGCCGCCCAGCCATTCACTACTTCCCGCCGTATTTCCCGCGTTTCCATAGCTATCTTCCTCCAGGTTGATATCATAATGATATCATAGAAATATCGTGAGGTCAAGGGCTTCGCAAACCCCATCACGCAAATGGTTGAGTACTCATTTTTCGGAATAGTAGAATTAATCGGGTTATATGAGGTGATTAATATGCGATGTTCGTATGTCTTTCTGTTCGTCGCTATGTTGGGCATATTGGCCTGTGATGTGGCGCAAGCAGGCCGACCCCACATTGGTTTAGTGGCTGAGCCAAACACGGATGCATTGATGAAGTTTGCAGGAATCGAACTGCAGCGTTATCTTGGGCAATTGTTCGAGGTATCCGTGAGCATGAGTTCAGAACCCGCCGGGCCCTCCGACTATCTATTCTATCTCGGCACGTCCGGCCAAAGGGCGGACACACAATATCCCATCGATCCTCTTCCTGAACTTACGGACCAGGGATTTCTTTTGCGGTCCATGCAATGGCACGACAAACCGGCGATGGCCATACTCGGCGGCTCTCCGGTGGCAACGTTGTGGGCGGTGTATGAGTTGGTGGAGCGATATGGGGTCCGATATCTTTTGAATGGCGATGTGCTTCCTCCCAAGAGCCGCGCATTTTTCCTGCCTGACATTGACAAGGTGTTTGAGCCCGAATTCCGGGTGCGCATGTGGAAAACGATGGGGGATTTCGCCTTTGGCATGGAAGGCTGGGGCATGGCGGACTACCGGCCTTTTATCGGCCAATTGGCCAAGCTTAAATTTAACCGCATCCGGGTCAGCAGCGGTCCCTCGCAGCCTTTCCTCGGCCTGGAAGTGAACGGTGTCAAGAATACCTCGGCTACGCTTTGGTATGGCGCGCATTTCCCCATCACCGATGATATGCCCGGCAGAAAACTCTTTGGCACTATCCCTGAATTCTGGAATCCGGATCTGCCGTTGATGGACGCAGGGGCCGACAAACTCATTGCCGCTGGCGAACGACATTGCCACGAACTGGTGGCGTATGCGCACAGACGCGGGATTGCTTCCAACTTCGTTGGTTCGATCACCGACTTCCCGAAGGAATTTTCAACGGTCCTTCCTGAAACACAGCCCGTCCAGCAACTTGGGTCGCTGACGGTCAGCCCCGGCCCGACGGTCCGCCCGGATGATCCCCGCCTGCTGGAAGTCGCGGGCATCATTCTTAAAACTCTCGTGGATACCTTTCCCGAAATCGATTCGTATGGGTATCCGGCAGGCACCGAGTGGCCCAGTTGGATCGAGTTGTATCAATCGGCATGGCAGGAACTCAATGCGCGGTATCATATCGACGAAGTCATGACGCTCGATGACGTGCTGAAGGCCGCATCCCAGCGCACTGCCTTTACCGGCGGCGCGGAGCGCGCGGTCATGCAGGTGAAAGGCGATCTCGCCGGCTTGTGCTATCTGGACCGCCTTCTTACCTCTCCCGATATTCTTCCGAAGAGCCGCAAGCCGGATGCGCGCTTCATCTACTATGAGATCGCAGAGGAACTCTTCCCCATATTGCCGAGAGTGCTGCCTAAGGGATCCGAGTTGCTCATTGTGCTCGACTACACCCCCACGCGGGTTCTGCGCCGCCCGGAAGCGTTCGACAAAATCCCGGCCAAGGAAGTGCCTACGGTTCTGGCGTTGACCCTCCAGGACGATGGCGTGGGCGTGCCTCCACAGTTGACCACTGGTTCCCTGCACAAACTTGTCGAATTGATGCGGGAGCATGGCCTGGCGGGCTTCTGCACCCGACAGTGGATGCTGAGCGATCTCGATCCCTCCGTTGCATATCTCGCAAAGGCATCATGGGATCGAGGCACTACGCCTGAATCCGTTTACCGCGATCTTGTAACCGCCGTGTGCGGCGAAAACGCTGTTGAACCCATGCTCGACGCATTCCGCGAAATCGAAGCCGTAACCATTGGGCTGGAAGACCACGGCCTCGGGCTCGGTTTCCCGGTGCCCTCGATGGTCATGGGCCGCTGGTCGCCTGGCGCATTCACCAAAGAACTCGCCGGGGACCGTGAAGGATACCGCCGCGCCCTCGCCGCCATGCAAACGATCTCTCCCGCCAGGGGAAAAGCCGGCCAGGACTACATCGCCTACTGGACCGGACGGCTCGAATTCGCCATCAAGTATTTTGATATGCTGGAGACTGTTGACGCGGCCGCCACCGCCGAAAAAGCTGCCGAGGATGCAAAACAGAAAGGCGATTCGGAGGCTTTCCGGGCACAAGTGACGAAAGCCGTCGAAAAGGCCGCCGCCGCGCAAAACCTCGCATTCCAGGCCCTCGAAGCCCTTGCCAGCGTTGCCAAAAATCAATCTGATCGCGGCGCTATCGCCACCATGGCGGAATACCTCTACCGTCCATTGAAGCGCAAAGCCGAAGAACTCCGTGCGTCCGCCGGCTGAAAAACGAACTTGGTTAAAAATTGGACTAAACGCCCCTAAAAATCCTATAGTATCATTTCTGATTATTGTTCTGAGTGTAAGCTGCGGAGAGAGTCTTGTCTTTTTTAAAACGGACAACATCAGGAGGGAAAGAAACATGAAGACGAACCATTTGATTGTGCTGGTGTGTGTGATATCGGTTTTAGCGGTGGTTGGCGCCGGATGCAGTCCCAAAGAACCCACGCCACCTGTGAAACCTGCCACCCCAACGTCCGACGCCAAACCGCAGGCGCCTGCGGCGCCTGCTGCCTCAGAAGCGCCTGCAGCATCAGGGCCCGTCGTTGAGTTATCCTACAGCATATTTTTCCCGCCGACCCATGTGCAATGCGAAACAGCCGTGGCATGGGCAAAAGAAGTCGAGAAACGTAGCGGTGGGCGCGTAAAAATCAATACATTTCCGGGCGGGTCGTTGACCCAGGCGCCGCAGGTATACGATGGCGTGGTTAGCGGAGTGTCAGAACTGGGAATGAGTTGCTTCGCATACACGCGGGGCCGGTTCCCGCTATTGGAAGGACTTGATCTCCCGCTGGGATATCCCGACGGGAAAGTGGCGACGCGCGTGGCCAATGAGATGGTCCAAAAGTACGCGCCGCAGGAAATCGCGGATACGCACGTGCTCTATGTTCATGCGCATGGCCCGGGGATTCTGGCCTCCAAGAAGCCGGTCCGGACCCTGGATGACGTTGCCGGCATGAAAGTCCGCGCGACGGGCCTCTCTGCGAAGATCGTGGAAAGTCTCAAAGGCACCCCGGTTGGGATGAGCCAGCCGGAGACCTATGAAGCCCTTCAGAAGGGCGTGGTCGAGGCAACACTCTGTCCCATTGAGACGCTTAAAGGCTGGAAACAGGGCGAGGTTATCTCTTCGGTGACGGATAGTTCTTGCATCGGCTATACCACCGCCATGTTTGTTACGATAAACAAAGCAAAATGGGAGAGTCTTCCTGCGGATATTCAGGCGGTATTCACGCAGGTTAGCCAGGAGTGGGTGGCCAGGCACGGGGAGGCATGGGATAAGGCGGATGAAGACGGAAAGGCATTTGTGGCCAGCCTCAATCATGAAATTATCCCGCTGCCCGAAGCAGAGCAAACCCGTTGGAAAGAGGCGGTCAAGCCGATTCTGGACGGCTATGTGGCCGCATGCAAAGAAAAAGGTCTGCCGGGCGACACGTTTTTACAGGACACCCTTGGGTTGATTGCGAAATACTCGCAGGGATCCGCGCAATAAATGAGCGGGGAGGTGAATTCCGGAATTTTCGGAAGACTGACCGCGGTAGTCCAGATATATCGTGCAGTGCTCCGGCTTGTGGTTATGGCTATGGCGGGGCTTTCGGGCTTGTCCGTCCTGGCCATGATTGGAATTACCACAACTGATATTGTGATGCGCGCGTTTGGCGGCGCGCTGATGGGTGCGTATGACATGGTGCGCATAGCGGGCGCCTTGGCGATCGCCTTCTCACTTCCCTATACGACGGCGGTCAAAGGGCATGTTGCGGTGGAATTCTTTTTTCAGAAGTTGAACCGGCCGGGGCGCGTAATTGTTGACAGCATCTGCCGGGTGTTGGTGATAGGCCTGTTTGTGGTGCTGGCATGGCAGTGCGTGAAGTACGGCCATATCTTGCGCCAAACGGGCCAGGTATCGCTGACGCTCCAGCTTCCGATGTTCTGGGTGGCGTATGTGATCGGCGGTGCGCTGGCAGTGACGGTGCTGGTGAAGATTCATAATTTACTGCATCCGGGCCGGGAGATGATCAAGCCATGACAGCGATGCAATTGGGTATTTTGGGCTGCATCATGCTCTTTGTGCTGCTGGTGGCGAGCATGCCGGTTGCGTTTTCAATGGCGCTCGCCGGCATAGTTGGGTTCGCGATCCTGGTGAATCCCCAGGCGGCGCTCTCAATGGCTTCGGCGGATCTCTACGAAACCTTGTTGTCATACAGCCTCACGGTCATTCCGTTGTTTGTGTTCATGGGCCAAGTGGCCTTCCATGTGGGAATCAGCCGCCGTTTGTTCAATACCGCCTATCAATGGCTTGGGCCATTGCCGGGCGGGCTGGCAATGGCGACCGTGGGCGCTTGCACGGCGTTTGGAGCAATCTGCGGGTCAGGCCCCGCGACGGCCGCCACGATGTCCGCCGTGGCATTGCCGGAAATGCGTCGGTATGGCTACAGCATGCAATTGGCGAGCGGCACCGTGGCATCGTCAGGCGGATTGGGTATCTTGATCCCGCCGAGTGTTGTATTCATCGTGTATGCCATCCTTACCGAACAGAGCATCGGAAAGCTGTTTATTGCGGGAGTGATGCCCGGCCTTTTAATTGCCCTCCTGTTCTGCGGCACGATCTATCTGAGTTGCCGGATCAATCCGGCGTTGGGTCCCGCCGGACCAAAAACCACCTGGCGGCAGAAACTCACATCGCTGGCAGGGGTTTCCGAAACCATCGTGTTGTTCGTGGCCGTGATGGGAGGCATGTTCCTTGGCTACTTCACGCCGACCGAAGCCGCGGCCATGGGCGCGGCCGGCAGCCTTCTTATCGCGGCGGTCAAACGGCAATTAACCTTGAAAATGGTGACCCGCGCCTTGCTGGAAACCGTGCGCACCTCCTGCATGGTCCTGATCATTGTGGCGGGCGCGGTCATGTTCGGCCATTTCCTGGCGCGGACGCGGATTCCTTTCGAGCTGGCGGAATGGTTGAGCAATCTGCCCTTGCCGGGATGGTCAATCATCGGCTGCATCATTTTTTTCTATCTGGTAGCGGGCTGTTTCGTGGATGCACTTGCGCTGGTATTGCTGACGGTGCCGATTTTCTATCCCGTGATCACCGAGTTAGGCTATGATCCGATTTGGTTCGGAGTGATTATCGTGGTGGTAACGATGATGGGGGTGATATCGCCTCCAGTGGGTGTAAATGTGTACGTGGTAGCGGGCATGGAGCGCGATATCCCGTTGAGCACCGTGTTCCGGGGCTCCATGCCTTTCCTGTGGGCGCTGGTGGTGGCGTCCGCACTGTTAATTATGTTTCCACAGATAGCGCTGTTACTGCCGTCATTGTCAAAGTAGGCGGGCGGCGCATCACGACGGAGGCTATGCCTATGGCTGACACGACATTCCCGGAAAGCCCGTATCGCCGCATTCTGTTTTGCACCGACTTCTCGGAAAACGCGGATTTTGCCTTCCAATACGCGGTGGATGCGGCGGCGCGCCGCCCCGGATGTATTCTGTACCTGCTTCATGTGGTTCCCGAACCCGACGCCCAATTTTGGAAAACCTATATCTATGAAAATGACAATGTGGATCAACAGGCGAAGGACGCCATTGATGCGAAAATCGCGGAGACCTATCTGCCGCGCCTGCCTGAGTCGGTCGAATTCCGGACGCACATGTGCATCGGACGGGATTATCTCAAGATCCTGGAATTTGCGAAGGAAGAGCAGGCGGACCTCATTGTGCTGGGCCGGCATGGCCACAGTGCCCTGGAAAACGTGATTTTCGGAAATGTCACGGAAAAAGTGGTCCGCAAGGCAAACTGCCCGGTGCTGGTGGTTCCTTTACCCGCACCTTCAAAAAAGACTGCCCATTGATGTTTTCCCCGAGATAGAGCCGCCAAATCGTCTGTCGAGGTCTCAGATCACTCCTTCTGTTTTACGTTCCAGACAATGCAGGAGAGTAAAACAGCCGTAACGGCGGCCCCGAACCAGAAGGTGTACGCGGCCGTGAAATCGTGAACAATCTGACCGTCGCTCACCATTTTCCCCGATTCAATAAGGCGTCCACTGATGCGTTCCTGAATGGAAGCGCCAAAATAGCTGAGCATGCCGATCAAGCCAATAGCGGCGCCGCTGGCCTTTTTGGAGGAAATATCGATGGCGATCAAACCGGCGACGAATACCAGCAGTCCGCCGAGTCCGAAGCCAAAGCAAGACGCGCCAATCAACTGCCAGATCCCGTATTTGCCGAACAGCAGGAACTGACCGCTGGAATCGTTCACCGGCGGGGCAAGATAAAAGATAATGAGTCCCAGGACCTCTATCGAGCCATAAAGTAAGGTAGTCACGTTTCGCCGCGACTGGAAGAGATAGTCGGAAATGAATCCGGAACTCACCGCCCCAAGGGTTTCCATAATTTTAGCCAGAAAGAGGACGCCTCCCGCTGTGACAATGGTGTAGTCTTTCACTTCCTGAAGATACAGCACACCCCAACTGTTCACGCCGTAGCGTCCGATATACATGTTGATGGAGGATAAGCCGAGGATCCACACATAAGGATTTTTCAAGGCTTCGAGTTGTGCCTGACCCACGGAGATATTTGCATCTTCGGGAGTGCCTGCGTGATCATTTTTATAATCCGCGACGGAGGGGAGTCCATAGGTTTGCGGGCGGTCGCCCAGGGTGCGGAAGAGCACGAGCGCGATTAAACTGCAGAAAATCCCGGCGCTCCAGAATCCCCATCGCCATCCGAGCCGGGCGATAATGATGGAAATGGTAAGGAAAGTAAAGCCTTCGCCCATGCTGTGGGCCATGCTCCAAATGCTATAACGTGTGCCGCGTTCGCGGTTGCTGAACCATTGGGTGATGGATGCGCCGCAAGGGGATGCGCCCATGGACTGAAACCAGCCGTTGATGGCCCACAAGATAAGAAAAAGAAAATAGGCTTTTGTGAAGCCAAACAGGAAAATGATCACGGAGGATCCCAGCAAACCGGTCGCGATGATTCGCGCAATGTTGCTCCGATCGGCTAAAACGCCGTTTGCGAATTTTCCGATGGCATAGGTGAACAAAAGCGCGGAACCGACTTTTCCCATCTGATCGGCATCCATGATCCCGTCGTCTATCATGGGTTTCTTCGCAATGGCGAAGCTCAGGCGGCATACATAGAAAAAGCTGTATCCGAACAACAGCGACAGAAGGACGGACCATCGTTTGTACTCATAGAGGCGCTGTACCTCAACGGGATCTTCGAGAACAGGAAGATCCGGCCTTGTTCTGAAAAAACGCAACGGATATAGAAACAACTTCACTGTATTCGCCTCTCTACCCTCGCCATGGAAAAGCATGGTACCATATCACGGCGTGGATCATAAACCAAACAGCAATTGAATGATGAGGAATCATTACGTTGAAAGAAAAAATGCAGCCTGAAAAAAGATATCCCGCGCGGGGTTCCGCAAAAAAAATCCGGATTACACGCCGCGGATTTATCAAACAGGCGGCATGTGCCACGGCACTTCCCCTGTTGAGTGGGGCCGCTAGTGGAGTTGAAAAACCAGACGAAGGGCGAAAACTTTGTTATGTAGGGTGGCAGGTGGGCATTACCTATCAATCCGGGAGGCCGCAAGGATTGGACCGGGACTATTTCATGCGCTTGCTGGATGAAATGGCCTCACAGCGGATGAATCTGCTCAGCCTCATGATGATGAGCTATGGATATTTTGATCCGGAACACGATGGGTATGCGTGGCCGGTGCAAAACCCCGCGTTGCAGCATTATCAGGACACTCATTGCATCAATGGAAAAATGGGCACCGAATTTGTGCGGGAGATCATCGAGGCAGCCGCAGAACGCCATATCGAAGTCCAGCTCTTTCTGAATTGGGGCATCTGGAACCCGGAAAAGATCCGCCAGGGCTATCCTTCGGCAGTGGTTCAGACCGATAAGGAGGGGAAAACTGGCGGTTGGCTGCATTGCCCCGATTCACCCGGCGGCTGGCAGGCCGGATTGGATGAAACAAAGGATTTGCTGGAATTTTACAAATACCCGAATGTAATGGGATTCGCATTCGAACGGGTTGGTTACCAGAGCCGCGGCTATTGCTATTGTCCGCACTCACGCGCCCGTTTCCAGTCCGACACCGGAATCGATATGGAAAAGGTGGATGAGGATCGCATTGACGCATGGAAACGTGATCGCGCCGGCGATCTGATCACGGAGTATGTACAGCATCTCCGGCGTATACATCCCAAACTCTCCGTCGGCCTGCACACACAATGCGCGCCGGGCTGGGGACACGATGCCGCCCGGCTTGCCGCTCAGGGAATCGATCTGCTTTTGCCGCATACCGTCCAGTTCCAGGAGACAGAGGAAAGTCTCCATGCGCTTATACACCGCCTGGAACCCAATCCCTGCGTGCTGCATTTCTGTACGCGTGACAAACGCCCCGCCAACTATAACCTGTGGATCAAAACCCCGGAGATTATCAACCAGGTGTTCGAATGGATCTTGCGTTATCCCGGTGCGAATCATGCCGGTTTTCTTTTCTTCAATGAACCCGCCACTTCTCCTGCCAACAAAAAAGCCGTCTACGAGAACCTCAAGCGCTTTGATTGGTGATTACTCGGTTTTCCATTCTTTCTTCCAACAAGGCCCCCAGCCCTGTGCGGTGCGGCAGGTAACCATTAGATGATCCGTGGTCACCTGCACCGCCAGCCAATCACCATCCGGAGCCTTCCCTGCAATAAATACATCGATACCATTCCACTGATAGTGTTTCTGGGCGTGCAAATGCCCATGAAAAATCGCCAGCACATTCAAGTCTTTGATTTCCTCGAAGCAGGCGTCGCGTTCAGGCTGGGTCCACCAGCGGTCTTCCACACTGAAATGGTCGAACCCGTAATGGTGAAACAAAATTACAGGCTGTTTTGGGTTAGCCAACCGTGCTTTGTCCTCGCGCAGAAATGCAAGACTCCCCGATGCCCGCGCTGTCTCGCCTGGATATAATCCCAGGTTCATAAAGTGGACACCGCCCCAATCCCATGAAGACTGCAAACCGCTCGCGGACACATGCCCGCCCTGACGCCGCGCGTTCCGCGCGCGGATTGCGTTTAATACATGGGGTCGTCCCTCGGTCAGGTCATGATTGCCGAAGGCCTCGAATATGGGGTATGGGAGCCGGTTCTCGCCCGAGAATCCATAGTCATCGCAAAAACCATCATGCCGTTTCAGCAAACGATAACCATACCAGTTAAAGTAATTCGCCGTGTCCGTCAGATCGCCCGCCACCAACACCCCTACAGGTGCGTTTACCACCCCCCCGCCGGCCGTTTCGGGCCAAGCCGACCCCGGCAGCATTTTCATGGCGTCAATGGTTGCTTTATTGGCCGCTTCATTTGTTTCCCATTGATCAAGGCCATAATGGGTGTCGGCAACAACAAAGAACGTGAACGGAAGGGAATCCACCATGGGAATGGGAAACGGTTTTTCACGCCCGCACCCACAGACTACAACGAACAGCACGGTCAGCAACTTAAGAAGCCGTATCATCCGTGGTTTTCCTAGGAAGCTATCGATACAATCTACAAACCTTCTATCTTTATACATAGCGTCATCGTAGCAACTTCTTCCGCCATTGTAAAAAAGAGGGGATGGATCAAATGCACCATTTGCTTCTGTTTCTTTTTTCTATGTGTTGTTTTAAACTTTCTCCATTGACTACAATGGGTGACATGGCGGGTACCCTCAACCAAGTGTTAGAGGAATGCCGCCGGAGCGTGCGTAACCACATGAAGTAAGGAGGCAGTATGATTGCAGTACGAGGGTCTATCTTGGGGGTGTTATTGGTAGCCGCGGGGTTTGCCGGGGCAAAGACGGTGCAGGTGCCTGGAGACTATTCCACGATCCAAGCGGCGCTGGATGCGAGCGTGGCGGGGGACACCATCCATGTAGCAGCGGCTACCTACAAGGAATGTCTCCATTTCAAGAGCGGTGTTCACCTTGAAGGCGCCGGAAGCACAGAAACCATTGTCCTGGTTCCTTTTAAGATGGGAGAAATTCTGAAAATTGAAAACGCGGAATCGGGCAGCATATCCGGACTTGCATTTCAGCATGAGAATACACAGGCACTCAAGCAAAATCGAAAAGAATGGCCGGATGCTATTGTAGCAACAGACAGCCAGGTTGAGATTAAACAATGCCGCCTGGGGCCCAGCGCGGGATGCGGGATCGTCATTTCCGGGAAGAGTAAAGTGCAGGTGGTGCAATGCGAGGCGCAAGGCAATTGGCAATATGGCATCGCCGTACGTGGCAAAGAAGCGGATGCCATTTTGCAGGAAAACACGTGCTCGAAAAATGCTAATCATGGCATTTGTATATGGGATGGGGGTCATGCCGAAGTAAAGAAAAATACTTGTGCTGGGAACAACTATGATGGCATTCAGGTAGATAATCCGGACACCGAAGTGCGCTTAATAGAAAATATCTGTGAGGGAAATGGGTGGAGCGGTATCCGTGCTGATGATCGCCCATCGGTAACCATGATTGAGAATCTCTGCCGAGGCAATACGCACGACGGCATTGTTATCTTTCAGGGTTCGATATGTTCGGTGAAGAAAAATGCTTGTGAGAAAAACGGAGAAGATGGTATATGTGTGGGGGTTTGGGGCACACAGGCAACCGTAAGTGGGAATACCTGCCAGGAAAACCTCTGTAACGGCATCAGGATTGTGCAAGGCGCGGCAGGAACAGTTCGCGAAAACCGTTGCGCCAGGAACAAGTTATCAGGCATAGCACTTTCCCACTGGGATACCAATCCCGTGCTGGAGGCCAACGAATGTACCGAAAATGAGCAACATGGGTTGTATTTCGAAAGCGGTTGTACTGGAAACGCCCGGGGAAACCGCTGTATACATAATAAACAAGATGGCATCCATGTAACAGATGAAGGAACTGCCCCTGATATTGGTGAAAATGTTTGTGAAGAAAATGGCGGGCAATCTGTTGCCCGAGTGTCGGGGAAAAAGGCACGGATGCAGGATCAAATTTTTAGCGGAACTGCCGGATGGTATTTGAAAGCGGGATATTACGATGTATTGGAACGTACGGCAACAAGACTGCGCGATATAAAGCCCCGGTATATTCACGGTCAGCCGCAATTGGAATATTTTTATCAACAACTTTTTGCCGGTTATGGCAGCCATTGTACGCCTGATTTGAAAGCAATATTACCAGCGCTCGACGCATGGGAAAAGGCATATCCAGACTCGATTACAGAAAAAGTTGTACGCGGAACCGCCTATCATGGCTATGCGTGGAGTATTCGTGGGCCTGGTTTTGCAAATACAGTAAAACCAGAAGCTTGGGAAGGATATAATGAAAACCTGAAAATATCCATGAACATCCTTGAAAAAGCGGCAAAGTCATCGCCGAACGATCCACAGTTATACACCATGTTGGTCGATGCGGCTATGTCCGGCTCATGTGATGAAAGCAAGATTGAGGAATTCTTTAATAAAGGGATCGAGATTGATCGTTCCTATTTTCCTCTCTACACCAAAATGGCTTTTGATCTGCTGCCCCGTTGGCATGGAGGCAGGGGAGATGTGGAGGCATTTGCCACCCGCGCAACCGATCTGACGAGAGATGAGTACGGCGAGTCTTTATATGGACTGATAGCAATGTGGACGCTAAAACGATATGACAATAATGAATACTTGGCTAAGCATAATTTCAACTGGGATCGCGTTAAAAAAGGAATGGAAGATTATCTTGCAGCATATCCGTCCTCCAATTATCATCTTAATCAATTTTGCCTCATGGCATGTGTGCACGGGGACCGAGAGACTGCGCGGGCACTGTTTGAAAAGATCGGAGACGGCCTGGATATTGCTTCTACCTGGTATGATGAAAAGAATGTGCGACGATGGAAACGATGGGTCAATGGATTGGCCGAGCCTCCCTTGGACAAAAAAAGCGTACAACTCCGGCAGACTGCGTATAAAAACTCAGGAGGAATGCTGCACGATATTGTCGTAGGCCTCGTGGTTATTGGAGGCATGATATTTGTGGTGGGTGGGCTCATGGCAGGAATTGTCCTCTTCGCGATGAGGCGTTCCCGGTAAATCAGGTTTCTCTGCTTATAATTACGAACCGCTCCCGCTACTCTTTACTTTTCCAGTGCCGCTATGGTTTCATCTTCAAGAATAGCGTCTGGTTCAAGAATGAGGATATGACTTTTATCCTTGAGGCGTGTCCCCGCATACTGGCAAAAACTGTTCCTGATGATGTCTTGCAAGGGCTCAAACTCGGCGCAGAGGGTCTCGACCGATTCGACGGCATCAACGGCCACCGCGAAATTCTTCCGAGCCGACTTCAATACCAGCGCGATTTCCCGGCTTGAATCAGCGAGGGTTCTGCGCAAGTTTTCAAAAAGACCCGCTACCACGGCGAGGTCGGTGCTTTCAGTCTTCTGGATGAGTTGCCGAGCGGCTTCAACCTTGTCTTTTTTCTGAAGCGAGATTGCTTCTTGGGCGATACCGTGAATTCTGGCGTGCGGCGCATCAAACTTGGCTAAAAGGTTCGAAACCATCAGATTTTCCGTGCGATAGGCATCATACCACTTGCCAAAAGCGCATTGATGCGGATCCGTTGCGAGTGTAAAGGGCCGGTTTTCATCTATGCACGCCCTGAGTTCCCGCAACCAGTTGCGATGATCTTGTTCGCGCTGCTGCAGCATGGCAATTAATTCTTGGTTTTCCGTATGCGCAGACACCATGCCCAGTCTCTCCCGCAAATCGATGAGCGGCAATACCTTTCCCCGCAGATTCATCACGCCTCGAATAAAGGAAGGAACATTTGGAACGGAACTGAGGAGAGGCATCGACACCATTTCTTGCACCCAGTTTGCCGATACGCCAAACACACTGTCACCCAGCCGGATGACTAACCACGGTTTAGTTGCTTCTAATGTCGTATTCATCGATTACCCCTTTCAAATTGCTGGTTGTGCACGCGTTTCCCTGAACCATGAAAACGCATCGCGCTAATTTTCTTTACTTCAGGAACGTAACACCATAAATGAATCAAGCACCTATCACAAGGCATTATGAAATCATCGGGGTGATTTGTCAAGGTGGTTTTCGGATTTCTCGTACGGGGCTTTTGACAGCGATCCGGCGATCTTTCTTCCTTGGTTTGTTATGCCCTCGTCTCACTTGAACGCTTCCTTCAGGCGGAGTGTCATGCCCATGGCGCCTAATCTCATTTCAAAGCCTAAATTTACCTCAGAGGCTATCAACGCTTGCCGTAGGATAGCGTCATTTTCCCTCCTTGTCAATCCATCCCTTGTACATCCGCCGGCATTTTGAATGAAGGGGCACGAATGGTCTATAACCCGAATGAGTTTCTGTACTGTCCTGTGATTTGGCATTTGAGGTATCTGTTTGTTCCATAAGCCCGAAAGAGCTTGGGATGCAAAGGATGGTTCGTGATGAGTGATGATGAAATCATGGTAATGATATTCTCCGTGATTGCGGGGATAGCAGGCGCTTTTTTTACAAGCACCTCCCGATTGCCAGGGGTATACACAAGACACAATCCCGGCATCGGCCTTATGCGGTTGGCGGTAGTGATTTCAGTTGTGTGGACGTGGTATGTCATTCAATACCATGGGGATCCCAGCATTAAAGGTGTGTATGTAGCCTTTTACCTGGTCATGGCCTATGGCATCACCAAGATATGCGGTCAGGTGTTCACCGGCGTCTATGGAGTGAATCTGCGTGTTGATGTTTATGAACGCAAAAACCTGGCGGCTGCGCTGTTTGTCGCCGCTTTTACCTTGGCCACGGGGATTGTATTCGGAGGGAGCCTTTGGGGAGAAGCTGATCCTCTTTCTGATGCAGAGGGCGGCTGGTGGATCCCAGCCGGTTTTTTCCTGATGGGATGGATTTCCCTGGTGGTGGCCACCGCACTATATCTGTGGCGGGAACCAGGCCCTTTCAGCCGTCAAATACGCCGGGACTTAGACAAGGCCCAAGGGTGGAGCGTGGCCGTTTACGTGTTGAGCGTGTCAACCTTGCTTCTACAGGGTGTGGCAGGTGATTTCTGGGGGTGGCGGCATGGCATTCTCGGCATGGGAACTATTGCCATCATGCTGGTGGGCCACGAAGCAATTGCTTTCGCGGGGCGTAATGCGCCGCTGACGATTTTCATGCGGTTGATTGAACAGGGTATGTATGTCGGCCTTGCGGTTCTCGCTTGGATCATTAATCGGACAATCGACCAATGGTACCTTGGGGGGTGACTATGCGCCTTGAAACTATGTCCATTGCCCCTGAACACTTTGAGTCGCTCGTTGAGGAACTCCGCTTCCGTTACCATAAATGGGATGCCTATGTGGGAGGAATCTTGCGCGTCGTGCCACATGCCCTCGTGATCGCACAGAATGAACACGAGGAGGCGGTGCAAAGCTGCATCCGGCTGCAGGGCGCCTTCGAAAGGGCCGCAGCCCGCCTGTTTGACGAACCTGCATGGATGGACCGGTTGGGAATTCCCAAGGTGGTGCAACAAATTGCCCGTGCGGAGAGCCCCCACCCCTACAGCGTCGTCCGCTATGATCTTATTCCCACGGCAACGGGCTGGATGGCGCCGGAAGTCAATGAAGATGCGCCGGGCGGCTTTAATGAATCCATAGCAGGCAGGCCTCTTTTTGGCGGACGATTGAACGGCTTCGCCATTCCGGGGGATTTTGCAAAGAGTTTTCAGGATTCCATGCCTCCGGGCAAACGCGCGGGGCTTATATACGCCACCGGATATGCCGAGGATCTGCAGCATATGCTGATTCTGGCGGACTTGCTTCGGGAAAAGGGCGTTGAGTCCGTGCTCGCATCGCCGGAGCATCTCACCTGCAGGCCCTATGGACGTCCGCGGATTTGCGGCGAGCCTGTGGACTGGATTTTCCGCTTCTTCCCCGGAGAATGGTATGCGTATCTGGACAATACCCGTACATGGTGCAGGACGGTGGCCAGAATCCCCGTGGTTAATCCCTTGTCACGGTTGTTGCGGCAAACAAAAGGGTTATACGCCTTGTGGCGCGAGACCCCCCTTGTGGATGAAGACGACACCGCGCTGCTGAACAAATTCACGCCGCATACGGAGTTTTTTCAACGAGATCGCGTGGACTTCTATCTGGCTCATAGGGAAGAATGGGCGTTAAAGCAATTATTCGGCCGGATGGGCGATACGGTGACGCTTGGGCGCCTGTGCACCCAGGCCGTATGGGAAAAAGCCATCGAGGAAGCAGCCAAAAAGCCGGAAACCTGGATTGCACAGCACGCTTTCTCTCCCTTACCGGTATCCAATGGCGCGCACACCTTGTTTCCGGCGTTGGGCGTCTACCTGATAAACGGCGCTTTTGCCGGGTATTACTCTCGCGCAGACGAACTCGGTTTAACAACTCATGAGGCTCATTATGTGGTCACTGCTGTTGAAACTGCTTGAAAGCATCGCAAGAATCCGTATTCCCTTCTACCGGTTTTCAACTACGCTATCCGTTGGCCAGTCGAATGCGGCGGATGCCTGCGGAACAAACGAGTGGCGGGCGTTTCTTGAAGGGAGGGCACTGTCCCGGGTGTGGGGGCCTCACGCAAAGAGCCCCTGGACGCCATTTCATATTCTGACGCTTTTTGTTTCCCTGGATTACGTGCAAAAAAATGAGGTGGGACCTTGCGAAAGCGACCCATGGCCCATACGGAACTTTCAAATCCCCCCGTGGATAGACAGCAGCACGTTGCTCCTTATTGATTTGCCCGGCCCCCAGAGTGTAGCGCTGGGCGCCGCATTGGCCGTTGGAGGCTGTGACTTGGTCTGCACGTTCAACAATTGGCCACATCCCAAAGGGCTGATCAAACCTGAAGAAACGCTGGCTGCCCTCTTGCGTTACGCTTCTTGGTTGAGCAGGAACCGCACCGCTTATCCTACGCCCGGCCCCGTGGCTTGGCTATGCGACTCCGGACGGCTTGGCGTCCGGCGGGGAAGACCCGATGAATTCGACAATCGATACTATATTGAGGACAATGTTGTTCCCGGCCCGAACTATCTGCGGGAACGGAACATCTCGAAAATTATCTATGTATCAGGCGGGCCGGAGATTATTGCCGACCTGGGAGTTCATTTGTACACGTTTAAACAAGAGGGGTTTCAGGTAGGGCTGTCCCTTGCTTACAGCAATGGTGTTCTGGCCGATCCCGTAGCTATTGTACCTCCGGAGAAACCATTCAATACCACGGGCTTTTTCCGCTCTTCGGCCGGGGGATTTGGCGCTCCAGTACCACATCCTTCATCGGGCGGTTAAGAAAGGAACGTTATAGATGTTTAATCCATGGTTGAACAAAAAATTTCGGCGCGCGGGTTTTATAACAGCGATGATCTGCCTTTTCGGTTCAGGAAACGCCGCCGCGCTGTTGTACCGGGCGCCCGAAGGCACACTGAAAGATAATTGCGTCATCTGGCATGAGGGCGTCTTCCATCTGTTCACTATGTATAAATATGAAGATAAGGCGCGCGACCAAGACCAATGGCGCAGTGTTTGGTCGGCCACCTCAACCGATGGCGTGCACTGGAAAGATGTCGGACCGGTCATTAAAGATGCTCCATTCGGCATCTATGCCATGAAGGTTTGGAAGGTGGGGGACCGCTTCCTGATGGATCACGGGAGCTTTACGGGCGAGCGGCAAGATGTCTTGCGCCTGTGGGAATCGTCCGATCTCGTGCATTGGAACTATTTGGGCCCGGAATATGACATACGCCGCCCCGATGGCCAGCGGATCGACCACATGGATGTATTTCCTGAAACGGAAAATGGAAAAACCGTCTATTACGGTTACGCTGTCGGCGGCATGTTGAAATCCGAGGACGGAATGAAATGGAAATGGATCGGGGAACTCCCCCTAACGGACAACATCCCCATCCGCGTTGTGCAGGAACCGGGCGGATGCCAACGCATCGGCAACTTGTACTATCTGCTCCTCGGCGGATTCTATCCCGGCTATTTCGAATATGCCACCTCAACCTATATCTCCGAACATCCCACCGGCCCCTTCCGTCCCGATTATCCCGCATTTCGGCTTAATGGCTATTCAGGACGTGAACTTGTGGCGCTCTGGGCGGGATACTGCCGCCTGCCCAATGAAGTGCTTCTAACCAACTACATGCTTGATCCCGGTGGAAAATTTTGGTGGCACGCACCGCTAAAATCAGCCGTGGTGGACAATGCAGGTCACCTGCACATGGGATATTGGAAGGGAAATGACGCGCTGAAAGGAATCGAGGCGCCATGCGATATCAATCGAATCGCGCATACAGCGCCAAATTCAAAAGACATCGTAACCACCGCGAAGGATCATATTACCCTTAAGGCCCCAGCACTCCCGCAAATCCGGTGGATCACCCCCGGCGCGCCCAACATCGCAGTGGCTTTTCTAGACACCATATTCGATATGGATAAAGGCTGTGTGGTGGAAGGCTCGTTGTCCGTAAAAGCGACCGATGGAATCGTTTTTCCCGCCGCCGGGATATGCCTCGAACAAATCAACGAGGAAGCCACCGCCGTGTTGTTTGAGACATGGGGACAGACCGAGATCGGCACGCTTACCTGCTCCGAACCGCCCCGCTTTGAATCAAAAGACCGCACAGGGTTTGGATGCGCCACGATGGCCGGTATTCCCGCCGGCGAAACCTGCTCCTATCGATTCCTGATCCGAAAAGGAATATTCGAGATCTATCTCAACGACCTGCTTGTCCAGACCTTTTCCGTAGCCAACCTCACCGGCCGCATCGGCTTTATGGTCCAGGACGGAGAAGGCATATTTTACTCTCCAAAAACTTGGGAAATGAATCTAAAGGGATAAGAACGCCTGTGCTTTGCACACCGGAAGAGCTTATGGAGGTATAGTATGCCTACGGATATGTTGCTGGAAGAATTACGGCGTCTTCGTCGTACCATCGAATCGGAATATGAAAACGATCCAAAAAAATATCTTGAGCATTTATTATCCATTCAGCGGCAGTATGAAAAGAAACTTGTCCGCCGAATGCCTGAAAAAGCCCTAACACAGAAACATGCTATCTAGTGTTTGGATAACGGAACTATTCCCATCAGGCCCTGGATGACCCTTTGTTCTTTTTCCCGCGGAAAGAAAAAAGAAAGTCTCTATGCAGATGTCTTTCTTATGACCGCACTCAGCGCCATAATGCCTTGTTTAATGTCACCAACTCGGTTATCTCCTGCTTCGCGCTCGAAGATATAGCCTCCATCGAAATCCGCTTCCGCCAGAATTCGAACAAAAGCTTCCCAATCCACCTCCCCCATGCCAACGATGACCTCCTCGCCCCACTGTCCCTTAACCTTCGTGCGTTTGGCATCTTTCACATGGACCTGACGCACATGCGGCGCGAGCAGGCGCAATGCCTCAATCGGATTATCCATGTCATATAGAATCATGTTGGCGGGATCGAAATTCACCCAGATATTTTTTGCGCCAAGCTTCTTCATCTCCCCCAAAAACGCCAGCAGCGTTTGCGCGGTTTCCTGGCCCGTCTCCATCAACAGCGAAACACCCTTCCCCCCAAACACTTCCGCAAGCGTTAAGACACGGCGGCTAAGTTTCTCAAAATCAGGATCCTTCGGATCATGCGGCAGAAATCCCGCGTGCGCATTCACATACGTAATCCCCATCTTCTCCGCAATCGACGCCGTGACCTTTGCAAGTTCAAGATTTTCCTCCCAATGCTCGTCAGGAACCACACCGCCCGTTCGGCGAATCGTTTCCGGCGTCGTGTAATCCTCGCCCACCGTCGAGTACATCCCCGACACAATCTGAATGCCCGATTCCGCCAGGATTTCCTGCACACCGTCCCACGCCCCCGGATCGTCGCGGTGCGGCGTAAGGCCCATCTGCACCTTCTTTAGCCCTAGTGCATTCACTTTTTCCGCAAGATTCCGCGGCCCGGTGGCCTGAAGCGACCAACTGCACACACCGATTTGTTCTATTGATTGCTTTTTCATCCTTACATGCCTCCGATGTACCAGAACTCTGCTTGCGCGCTGAAGTGCCCGATCCGCCCATACTGTAGCTGGATACTCAAGGGGAATTCAGCTTTTATATTTTTCATGAAGGATAATTTAGCATGCAGGTTACCAGAAGACAAGCGGGCGAGATACAGAAGAAATGGTGAGACAAACCGACTATCGGAGCATTGATGTAAAACCCGCTTGTTGGAAATGGTGGTCTGCCGTCAAGGCGTTCATAAGGCCAAATTGACGCATAACGGCGAATGAAATGCAGTCTGTCAGTGACCATTCCTTATCAGGCCGGTGTGCATATAGATTAACGCCAGCATCGTAGAGTGCGCTTTCAGCGGGAACAACCAACGTTTTTGGATCGCTCTTGATTTGTTGGTTTAATTTTATAAACGCCCCTCTATCCCCCGAACTTGCGAGCCAGTTACCAACTTCAACCAAGACATACTCCGTTGTAATAATGCGGCCTTTGTATTGTTTGATAATATCCATGACAGTGGTATGCGAAACATCTTTCGGGCTAACGATAGCGACATAAAATGATGTGTCCGCGAACAAACGCATCAGGTTTTAGATGCTCCATACAGGTAATGGTCAACGTTTCTTGAAGCATCTGGTGGAAGCCCTTTGGCCGTTCCAATGGCAGGTGCAAGGCGTTCATATAAAGACGGCCCGTTCTCATCATCAGGCCCACTATCCTGTGAGAAATCGAAAAGGCATACAATAACCTTCACGCCCTCCGGCAGATTTGCCGGATCGTCGAACACCACAGCGCCATTTTCAATGTGGCCTTGGTACGTCATTGTTGCCTCCTTGCCATGGTCAACAAGGGGATTTTACCATTTGTGATAAGAATAGGCAAAAAAATCTTCGAATCGGACGTTCTTTTCTATGTCGACCCTGAAGAGGTGGGAAAATCATTCACGTCGTATATCCCCCCGCGGTCTGTTCAAGGCAGGAACGACTCTAACCACAAGCCATCTTCGCATATTTCAAATATAGAAATAGATTTCAAAAAGGCATGTTATTCTTGTATTCGGGTGTGTCTGTTTCGAGTAGTTTGAAATTGCCTTTTTCTAATCCACGAATGTAAGGACCGTTTTCCCTCCATATCGGGTAGAATTTGGCTATTGTTTGATAATGGTTCCCCTCTTGATCGACATATGAAACGGTGTATTTCCTTACCACGGTCCATTGATTTAGACTGATTCTTTCAATTTGTGGCCAACGATAACGCTTAATCGAAACTATGCTTTTACCAAAGCGCCCCAGAAATTCATCAAGTTTTCGCTTGTCGGACTTTTGCCAAGGATAGTAAGCGAGAAAAGGCATCCCGACAAAGAGAAGCACCCACACTACCATAAAGCCGACGGCGTCCGGGTGGTCTTGAAGAAAACGCATAATCAAACCCCTGTTTTTTTGTATACCTGTGGCTGTTAGGGCGTCTTGCCTATACAGGCACAATACCATATGATCAATGGGACTTTGACAGCATGTTCCTATTTACTTCTTCCCAGCATCTGCATTCTTAAGATATTTGTCAAAGAAATCGACGATTAAAGCTTTGGTGTGGTTGTTGACGGCAGCGACCGCATCCATGGCGTGGGGCCAGCCGTTGATGCGGTCGTAATAGTATGGCACGCCTTTCTCCTTGAGTTTCTCGACGAGCCAGTCACTTTGCTGCACGGGAACCAGCATGTCCACGGTGCCGTGTATGACGCAGGTGGGCGGGGATTTCTCCGTTACGTAGAGTATAGGTGAGGCCTGTTCATAGCGTGAAGGACTCTCGTCGTAGGTGCCATTCATATAGGCGGTGACAAGTCCGTGATTCCTGCGTTTCGGATCAGTAAAATCGGCCGGACCGTAGATATCCACCACGGCCTGGACCGCGCTGCTTTGATCCTGCCAGCCGCCGGCTCCCTCAAATTCCGGAATGCCCGCCGTATACCCCGCCATCAGCGACAGATAGGCCCCGGCGGAATTCCCCATCACGCCGATGCGGTTGGGGTCCACGCCAATCTCGGCGGCATGCGCGCGCATCCAGCGCACCGCACACTTGGCATCATGAATCGACTTCGGCCATAGACCTTCTTCTTTTAGGCGGTACTGCACCGCCCCCGCCACGTATCCATGTTGCGCGAAATACTGCGCATACACCCGCAGTTGGTCCTTACGCCCTTGACGCCATCCGCCGCCAAAGAATAATAACACGCCGGGCGCCGGTTCCTTGGCCGATTCCGCGGAATAGAGATCGAGATATAACGGTATGCCGTCTCCGGCGCCATACTGGATATCCGCCTTCATTACCACGCCCGGCACGGAAGGGCCGTTCTCGATGGGGATGAGGTCATAAAAGAAATATCCAGCGATAAACGATGTTATTTCACTGGGGTAGCCGTGCGGGGGCGGGGGCACACCGGCGGGCAGCGCAGTCACTAGGTCCGGGCGCTTTGCCGGGGCATGTCCATACACGCATAAGCCGATCACCAACACCGACAGCAACACCAATAGAATACACCCCGTCCACTTTAAAATCCTGCGAAACAGCTTCATCGGCATATTCTCCTTATTAAGGGCGGCAGAACTTTTCTCCTATAGACTCCGATTCTAACATACTGGTTCCATTCCCCTGAAAAACAGGCCTTTACCCCCAGGGCTATCGCATTAAGATTCCCCGCAAAATCGCCTTTGTCATTGGGTTGATTCAAACAAACGCTGGCAAATCCCTTGCGAAGGAGAGGCTCGGTTCTTGAGAAATGCCAATGTATCGGCTTTTTTAATGCGATAGCCCTGCCTTTACCCCGTGCGTTACGCGCCTCTTGTGACAAGACAAAACTGCCCTTGTTCCGCGGAATATCATGTGTTCGTTCGCGGTCTGTTCTTCAAAATCTCCTCCCCTTTTCTCCGGCAAACTAATCCCCAATCAATTCCGTGGCCGGATCACGGCATAGATCACTCCGCAGATCATATAACTCACAATCCACAATACAATTCCGCCTACGACCCCCACGCCGCCACGCACGGCAACGCCCCAGCCAAAGCGTTCGCAGAACATGAACAACCCTATTCCCATCGGTATGAGCAGGAACTGCCAGAACAGAATCATGGCCGTTGTTGGACGGCCAACGACTTCGCGCCAAACATACTCAACAAACAAAGCAATGAATGTGACAATCATCAACAGTAAACCAATCTCCCAGTTTGGCAACATAACATGTCTCCTTCTTTATGCCCCATAAGCCTTCCATTTTTGATAGCTGAGAAATGCGTTGGGGACGGCCTAAAATCAAATCACCCATTGGATTCATCATAAGGTGACCGACGAACACTGTCAAAAAGTATTCCCGATCACACAGGCTATCCGTGGTCCAGGTTAACAGGTGGAGGCGTGGAGCCCCGCCACGGCGCCGGAAGCCCATGCCCATTGCAGATTATACCCGCCGGAGTCGCCGTCAATGTCCAGTACTTCTCCAGCAAAATAAACGCCAGGCGCCCGTTTCGATTCGAGCGTAACGGAATCCACTTCACGTATGTCCACGCCGCCTGCGGTGACCTGGGAAAACATCCACGATTGCGTTCCGGAACAGGGAATAGTCCATCCCTTCATCGCCGTTGCGATTTGCTCAATTTCACCGGATGAAAGGTCTCCGCAGGGCCGTGCCGGGTTTGATATGCAGGCCTCGCGCAACAGAATCGGGATCAGCCGCTTGTGGATGCATCCGACGAAGCAGAAGTTTGTAGGTTTCTGCGAATTCGTCATGATCCGTTGCCGGATCTGTTCATACAGCGCTCCCTGAGAAATTGCTGGAAACAGATCAAGCCGCAGGTGCGTGTCACGGCCCTTCACTGTGTATTCGGACACCTGCCGGCTCAGTTTAAGGATGGCCGATCCGGAAATGCCATACTTCGCAAAAAGAAGTTCTCCGATTTCCGTACCCCTGGATTCGCCATCCACCAAAACTTCCGCCTTGCCCTGAATGGCCACGCCCGCGATCTGGTTGAGATAAGGCGCATCCAAACACACCTGAACCAACGCCGGAAAGGGTTCGATGATGGTGTGGCCAAGCCCTTGCGCCAATTTGAACCCGCCGCCGTTCGATCCCAGATTTGGCGTGGATTTCCCCCCCGCGCACACAATAACCCGATCCGCTTCATAGACATGTCCGTTCCCGCAAACACATCGAAGCGCGCCATGGGCGCATTGAATACTTTGAACAATGGTGTCGCACACTTCAGCGGCACCCAGCTGCTCCATCTCATACCGGAGCACATCCAGTACGCTGGAAGCTTGTCCGCTGCTGGGAAACAGTCTCCCTTCATCTTCCTCCTGTATGTCTACGCCAAGCGACTCAAAAAAGGCCAGCGTCTTTTCCAAACCGAACTGTGCGAAGATGCCCTCAATAAATTCCGGGTGAGTTCCATGATAATGGGACACGTCCAAGTGTCGGTTAGCCAGATTGCAGCGGCCATTGCCGGTCGCCAACAGCTTCTTGCCCACCCGCTGCATGCGCTCCAACACGGTGACGCCGGCCTCGTTCCGCCCCGCCATGATCGCCGCAACCAGCCCTGACGCTCCCCCGCCAATAATGACTATTTGTGCCATGCATGCTCCGAATATTACTTAAAGACGAGAAACACGTCTTCGCATCGTTTCGTTTGTATCCGTCTTGATTTTTTGTGTCACAATCCTTTTACATGCCAGCCCCAGCGATAGCGCCGCCGGATATATTTGTTCGCTTCATGGCTGTTGGTGAATTTGAGTTTTTCGGCATTCCATTCCAGGGTCTTGCCGGGGAAGCGGTTCGCCACATTGGCGAGGAGCACGGTTTCCGCCAGGGGACCCGCAAAATCAAAATTGGCGCCAGGTTTTCCGTTGCCCAAAGCCCCTTCAACAAAGTCGTGATAATGATCTAGCGGTTCAAGTTGGGGTTTCGGGTACTCCTTGAATTTTTCCTCGGGATAAAGATGAGGCGGACCCACATGCGGGATAATCAACGTTCCTTCTTCACCGATAATCATGGAACCACTGGGGGGAAGTTCATGGTCTTTTGCCAAGTGAGGCGATAAGCCAACATCTGGTTTTTTCTCGCCGTCCATCCAGGTGCCGTGGATCTCTTTTCCAGCAGTCAAGGTGGTTGCCGGGAACACATAGCGGGCGATGGTCCACGCGGGATAGACTTCCTCACTGACGCACTCCGCCTCGCAGGTAATCGTGAGCGGCGCGCCGATATTCAATGCGGTAAACACCGGATCGAATATATGGCAGCCAAAATCGCCCGTGGCGCCGCCGCCAAAATCCCGCCAGCATCTCCACTTGAACGGATGATAGACGTCCTTCTTATAAGGGCGTTTCGGGGCCACGCCGAGCCAGAGATTCCAGGCAACATGCGGTGGAATCGGATCTTTTCCATCGGGCCGCTTTTTATCGGGCGTCGTATACACCGCGGCGCACCAAGAATGCCATTCCTTTACCTTGCCGATGGCGCCCTCCTTCAGCCATTGCACCGCCGTGCGGTAAAAGTCATGGGAATGAATTTGTATGCCCATCTGCGTGGCCACACCATGCTCTTTTGCCGCCAGTGTCAACTTCCGCGCTTCGTACACCTCATGGGTCAGCGGCTTCTCGCAAAAAACATGTATTTTCTTCCGGATGGCCGTCATTGCCGGAGGAGCATGCATATGGTCGGGCGTGGAAACGTTGACCGAATCTATCTTCCCTTCCTCTTTATCAAACATCTCGCGCCAATCCCGGTACAAACGCGCGCCCGGATATTTTTGCGCGGCTTTCTTCAGTGTGTTTTCATCAATATCGCACAGCGCATATACCTGAACCTTGCCGCTGCTGTTGATGCACTCCAGATCGGACGCGCCCTGGCCTCCCACACCAATCGCTGCGTGCTGCAGCTTGCCGGATGGCGGGGCCGCAAAACTCAGGCGCGGCAAAATGAGCGGTACGGCAAGACCCGCGGCCGCCGCCCGCTTCATGAAGGTTCTACGTGTAATGTGCATCGTCATAAAAATCTCTCCTTAGTTCGTCCGGTATTGCGCGCGGGGTTAATGTAATTGGACTCGCATACGTGCAATCCACGGGCACATCATAGCGCGCAAGAGAGGCCCCTCGTCAAGCGTTAAATCGCCTTTTGACATCTCAACCCAGTTCATCCGGTTTCCACAGAGGAAGGCTGGCGTATGGGCAGGCGAACAACGAAACGGGTATGACTGCCAGAAGCATCGACCGCGATTTCGCCATGATGAGCTTCGATGATGGCATGCGAAATGCTGAGCCCCAAGCCCAGCCCGTGACGCTCAGACTTGGTTGTGAAGAAAGGAACAAACAACTGACCCGCGATTTCCTTGGGAATCCCGGAACCGCTGTCTTCCACGGCGATCTCCACCCAATCTCCCCGGAGGGCCGTGCTAAGCTTGATCCACTTTTCAGGTAAATCCTTCACTGCATCAAAGGAATTGTTGAGTAAGTTGAGGAGCACCTGACCGACTTGCGAGGGGCGGCATTCAAAAGAGAGAGGCTGGCTGGGCATATCCAGCTCAAGGCGGATGCTGCTCAGACGGAATCGTTCCTGGCAAAGCGCCACCGTGTTTTCAATAAGAATACTTAGTGAAGAATTCACAAACGGATCGCCGGATGCGTCGCGTGACAATGCACGCAGCCCAAGTATCGTCTTTTGAATGCGGTCGGTATTGCTGCGAATCATCCGCAACAACTTGTTTGCTACCGCGTCATTCATCTGAGGGGTGGTGGCGCCAATCTCCAGTTGCTCCGCGCACCCCGATATGACCGCCAGCGGATTATTGATTTCATGTGCGATACCGCCGGCCATGATGCCCAAAGAGGCAAGACGGGCGCTTTCGATCATTTTCGCCCGCTGTTCGGCCAGCAGCTTTTCCGCCTGTACGCGCGCGGTAATGTCTTCAATAATCCCATCGAAATAGGGCTGCCCCTGCTGATCGTGTTTCACCACCGCGGTTACCGAACCCCAAATGGGTCTTCCCTTAAGGGTGACCAGTTCCACCTCCTCATTTTTAATGAAACCCTGCCGCAGCAGCTTGTCCGCTATCTCCCTGCGCTTAGAGGCCTTCCTGTAAAGGTCACTGACACTGAGTTTCAACAGTTCGTCCTCGGAATCAGCCTCAAACATGGCCACGTGCGCTGGGTTCATTTCCAGAAAGTGCCCCGTTGGACCCGGCGTGTTGCGGTATACTGCAACCGGCAGGTTGTTCACTAGTTCTTTGTACTTTTGTTTTTCCTGCAGGATGGCCGTTTCAATTTGGGCGCGCCGTAAGACTTCTTCCGATAGCTTTTCTTGTTGTGCAAGCAGCCGGTGTTTTGTTTCGAAGAGATCTACGATGGCCGTGAAAAAGGCTGCGGCAATAAACACAAGTCCTAGTCCGTTGCATGCTTCGTCAATCACGTGGAGCAGGTGATACCAGTCATAGCTCTTGATTTCTTGCAGAAAGTCGAACCACTGAAGGATACGGGCGCTTCGTAAACCCTGTGATATCACGAGAAGCCCAACGCCCAATACGAGAAGATGGGTTACACGCCGCTCCTGTTTGATTTGAAACAGCATGTATAGAAGCGCAATGACCATCACCACGACCGCAGAGATGTCACATGCGACATGGACGTCTGGCGCCTTGATCTTGAGGATCCCCATGACAAAGTCGGGCACATTCACAATAAACACAATCCAGGCAAGCGAAAACAGCATGACAATACGCAGGCGTTTTTCCGCGCGGCTAAACGCCACTGACCATACCGAAGCCCCCCCCTTATCCCTCGTATCCTTTCCCATAGTCCCTCCTCCTAATGTCCATTGTGACAGTCTATTCAAAGACTGCACACCCCATGCAGCGTTCTGCTGGATTCTATATCCTGGTTTCGACGCGGATAAATGGCCCGAATGCCTCCGCGCGAAAATATACCACTCGTTTGCGCCCCTATCATAGCACCGCAGACAGTGGAAGTGACAAACTTTTTTTGTAAAGCGTACCGGTTGATGTCCGGCAGTAAAATCTGGTCCAATGGCGGAATAGTGCAAGTTTTTATTGCCACGGGTAGTTTCATGTCACCCCATAAATGGCATTTGATGCAGCCATTGAATGCGTAAACATTCGAAAAATTTATTGGCAGAGGAAATTTTTATGATCAGAGGACATATGTGCCGATTCAGGACATTGTTGCGGCTTTTGGGCATTTGCTCAATCATTTGTACAAGCCAAATGGAAGGACAGGAGGCTGTCCATGATGCAATTTCCGGAATATATGACGTGACGTCTTATGACGCAAAAGGCGACGGCGCCACCCTTAGTACAAAGGCAATTCAGGCGGCAATTGATGCCGCTGCAGCTCAGGGCGGGGGGGAAGTGCTGTTTCCGCCAGGATCGTTTCTTACAGGCACACTGTACCTGAAAAATCACGTGCGGTTGCGGGTGGCACAGGGAGCCAAGGTGCTGGGAAGCACAAACCTGGATGATTATCCTGTGAATTACTGCAAATACCCATCACGAAGCGACCACTACACGGTGCGTGCGCTGATCTGGGGTGAAGGACTTGAGGATGTTGGCATTACCGGTGCTGGGATCATCGATGGACAGGGCATCCATTTCCGGGATAATAAGGGCACGCCGGAACAAGTCGCTGAGAATTCTCGTCCATTTGAAGCGGAAGGGCGGTATCCCCTGCACGAAATTTATCTGAACCGGCCCTATCTCATCCGCCTGATTAGTTGCCGAAATGTGGTGGTGGAGAATGTCACATTGCGGAATTCCGCCATGTGGATGCAGCACTACCTCGATTGTGATTTTCTGACTTTGCGCGGCCTTAATGTGTTTAATCATGTGTGCAGCAATAATGACATGATCGACATCGACGGCTGCCGCAATGTGGTGGTGTCCGATTGTGTCGGCGATACGGATGATGATGCGCTGACGCTGAAAAGCACCGGCGCCCGCGCCACCGAACACGTTGTGATTACCAATTGCATCCTGCGCTCGCACTGCAATGCAATCAAGGCGGGTACGGAATCGGCTGGCGGTTTTCGCGACATCGCCATCAGCAATTGCGTGATTCAGCGATCACAAGCCGAAGGCAGATTGGCTGGACGCACGGAGGGTCTGGCGGGAATCGCACTGGAAATCGTCGATGGTGGAACACTTGAACGCGTGTCCATTTCCAATATCGTGATGGAAGGCACCACCGCCCCTATTTTCATGCGCTTGGGGAACCGTGCCCGTCCGCCCAAACCGAGCTACCCCAAGCCGCCCGTGGGTGCGTTTCGGGATGTGACCATCAGCAACGTGATTGCCACGGGCGCAAGCAAGACCGGATGCGCGTTGGCAGGCCTGCCCGGGCATCCGATTGAGAATGTGACGTTGTCCAACATCAGTATCTCCTTTGCCGGTGGCGGAAGTGTGGAAGAGGCTGCTGTTCAAGTGCCTGAACAGGAGGAAAAATATCCCGAAAGCACCATGTTCGGCATTCTACCCGCCTATGGCTTCTACTTTCGGCATGTCCGGGGTTTGCGTTTGAATAATGTGGAACTCCGGTATGAAACGCCGGAAGCGCGCCCGGCCATCGTAGCCGAGGATGTAGACGGTTTTCACATGGAAACGCTAGAAAGTAGAATAGACACTTCGGCATCGTCTCAGATTGTTCTTCGCGATGTGCGCGATGCGCTGCTTACCGGATGTGTTGCCGGATCAACAAATGCCTTTGTGGTCTTGGAGGGGATCTGTACCGGCATTCGGCTTTTGCACAATGATCTAAGCCGCGCCCGCAATCCCTATATACTCACTCCTTCCTCTCCGCCGGATGGGGTTGTTTCAGCCTTTAACGTGTTGCCGAATATGGAACCCATAAATTAAAACCATTTGGCCTGAATAATCCTTATTTGAAAAAATAGATGCATGCGGAATCTGGTTCCAGGGCAATATCGAAACCATTCGACAAGGTTTCGCTTGAAATGTTGGACTGCTCGCCGTGAATAATTTCCTGTACCTCGTAGTTGCGATCTGCTGGCAAGGCCTGCAATCTAACCGAAGCATGCGAGTAGGGTGAATGTTCAGGACGGTACACGATAAAGCATCCTTCGCCCGTCTCGGGATTTAAAAACTGCCAGCCACACCACGTCTGCTCCTGCTTTGTTTGCTCAAACAGAGGGTAGTAATCTTCATTTAATAACGGTCGAATCTGCTTGTACGCCGCCACAATCTGTGCAATGCTTCCTTTTTCTTTAGAAGAAAGTTTTCGGAAATCAATGCCAAACCCTAAGGTTCCACTACACAGCGCGATCAATTCGCCTTCCCCGCCCCACCGGCAATAATTGGTGTTCAGGTGACTTCCCAGGATGAACTGATTTCCTCCCGTTTCGTGAAAGCGCATAAGGGGCTGGTCATAGGTGTCATCGCTCTTCCAATATGTATGCCCATAGTGGATGGTGCGCAGGTCAATGCGGCGACCACCGCCGGAACATTGTTCGATAAGTAAGTTCGGGAATCGCTGCATGAGTTCTTCCAGCAGCGTATAAAGTCCGTTGATATACCGGATTTGGACCAATCCGCGGCTGTCTTCACCTTCCCCTTGTGTCCACCCAGGAAGCGGATCAATATTAAAATCGAACCGGATCCAATCAACGCCGATTTCAGAAATGAAACCACTCATCATCTCCAACACCAGTGCACGCGCTTCCGGACGTCCCAAATCCAGCAAATTATCCCCCAGCAGCCAGTCCCGGTGTTCCTTCTGCCAGCGCGTATTGTTCGCGACGCGCTCCGGCTCAAACCACAACCCAAATTTCATCCCCAATGCATGTACATGATCCGCTACCGGCTTCAGCCCCTGCGGAAATTTGCCTTTGTGAATGGTCCAGTTGCCGACGCCTTCCGGAAAATCGCCGTCGAACCAGCCGGAATCAAGACAGAAATATTCTATGCCCAATGGTGCGGCCTCGCTCGCAAGCTCCTTGAGCATGCCCTCATTCACGCGATTATCAAACACAAACCAGGAATTATAGGATACCGGCGCCACAAATTTTTCGCCGCCGATACGCGCCTGATAATGTTCCCGCAAGGTGCGCCGCATAAGGTTAACGCCCCCCATGAACTCTCCTTGGAACGGCACGAACAACGCCGTGAACAATGCCACATGCTCACCCTCAGGCAGGCGGAAATGCACTGGCTCCATACCCGCACGGAACATCGCTTCGCCATGCGCCGAGTCAAAACGGCCCTCGGCGCGCCATTGCCCGCTCCATCCCAGCGCAAGCCCCAATCCCCACGCCCCCGGAAGCCCCGTCAGGTAATAAAAAGGCATATCGCCCTGGCTGGAACGTCCGCCCGTGACAGTCAATTCTTTTGTGCCAAGTGTCGTCTTGCATACCTCAAATCCAGTGCGCTCCGGCTTACCGTCCAAGTGTCCAGTTAATCCTCCAGTGCAGGAGTAAAGCGACACCTGCCCATCGCGCGCGGGTATATGGAGATCCAGACTATTCACTCCGTTGATGATGGGGGAGGGCTTTGAACCGCCATTATGGAACTCCCACTGCAATTCAAGCGAGGGAGGAGTGCGCCACACGCGAATATTCAACCGCGCCTCGAATCCCGTGCCGGGTTCGCTCCAGGTTCGGGAAAGGCGGATACTGTCCGCGCGTTCTTCCAAAGGAGAATCCTGATGCGGCCATTGTGGAAGAAATTCCCGCGCATCTTTCCCGTCATATTCAAATGAAGTGGGAAACTGAGAAAAGAGAGGAATGCGGAAGCCTTGGCTGAGCGGAACGCTACCCCCATCCTCTTTCACGAGCACCGCCTCCGCCCAATCAGCCTGATCACACGTAATGCCGTCGCCCGCATCATTCAAAACCAAATCGAGCCGCTTCGCACCCGTCAAAGGCACCTCGACTGCGACAGGCTCTTCGCCACCCCGGCACACTCCGGAACGATAGCGTTCAACGCCATCCACCTCCACGATAAATACAGCGCTGCCTCGCATGCCTTGTGTATCGCTATTATTGTCAATCCCCGCTTGGGTCTTGAATAAAGAATAAGACTGATTCAACTCCAGTGTGATGCGCCCGTTTGCGTGCGCCCCGATGCCATGCGCAAAGTCCACACGCCCGATGCGCAAAGGGGTGAGCGTGTGACAGCAGGCGTTCGGCGTAGGCTGCGCATATTCTTGCGAGGCTGCGATCACCCGAAAACCTGTTTCGGCAACCATGTCTGGGAATGCATTGCCCACCTCAAATCCCGCATCGTGCAGCAATCCGCCGATTTCTACGAATGCTGCAAGAGGGACTCTATCCGGCATACCCAGTAACACAACAATGAGCGCTGTTGTGATGCCCATGTATTTCTCCTTTTGTTCGAAAAAATGGCTTTTCATCTATTATGCCAATGCCTACTCTGGGGCAAGCCCTTACGGAAAGTCAACACTGGATAATAGCTTTTTGAAGGATCGCTCATTTACAGTGTATTTAATGAGAGGTATTTCATGAAGGAGCGCCAGTGAGTCAAAACCCTGATGATTTCACAGGAAGAAAAAATCCATTTCGCGCCATGCTATGGCTGGGTTTGTTCCTGATTCCACTGCTGGTGCTGATGATATTCCAACTTCACTGTCAAGGCCGTTTGTGGTGGTGTTCTTGTGGCCACTGGTGGCCTTGGGCGGGGAATGTGCACTCCATGCACAACTCACAACACATTGCCGATCCCTATAGCCTTACCCATTTGCTCCATGGCGTGGTGCTCTGCGGCGCGCTGGCGGGCGTGGCGGCAAGGATATCCTGGAAATGGCGCTTCTCTCTTGCCCTTGCCGCAGAGATGGCTTGGGAGATCTTCGAAAATACCGGCTTTGTCATCCAGCGGTACCGTGAAGCCACACTGGCCCTCGGATACACGGGTGACACCATTGTAAATTCTTTGGGGGATGTTTTATGTTGCGGTATCGGCTTTCTCATCGCGCGCCGCCTCGGATTCTGGCGTTCTGTGTTTTTTTTCTTCCTGGTGGAAGTCATCCTCATTCTTTGGATTCACGACAGCCTTTTGTTAAATCTCCTCATGCTGATTGTCCCTGTTGATGCAATCAAAACCTGGCAAATAAACCAATAGCCATAAAATCACTTTCTATTTATCGCTGCCATGAAAAACCGTTGTTGACGAGTTGCCAGGTTTGGCCTGCATCAGGCGACATCATCAACGCGCGGCGGCTCCCATGATGATCGGTCCGGTAAAACCAGAACGTAGACCAGTAGTCATACGAAAGGAACAGACGCCCCGCGCGATCAATGGTGAGCCGGTGATAGAAAACGCTGTATTCCGAAAATGGGGGCGCCACCAACGGCCTTGCCTCAGACCAGTTTTCGCCGGGACGTTTGGACATGTGCGCCAGCGTGGCGTAATTCCCCGCAGGAAAATAAGCGCGATCGTCGAACCAAAGGCGGAAGACCAGGTGAAGCGTATCGGCTTGGTCACAAACAAGGCCGACATAGGTTTGGCGCAGGCCGGGACCGGTGTCCTCCGCAGCAGTCCAACCGCCTCCCGCATCGTTGGGCGCCAGGGAACGCGCATATCGAAATGTGCGGCCGTGGGTGCCAATGATCACATGCAAATAACCTTTGCTGTCCATAGTAATGGAGGGTGTATTGTGGACATCGTTGGCGGGCGGTCCATATCCCACGAGCGCCGGCGCGCCCAGTGTTTTACTGTCCCGGTTGTAGGTCACAACAAATGTGGGAACGCCCTCCACCTTTTGCTCTGGGTCCGTCGCCTCTGCCCATGCCACATGCACCTTGCCCTCTCGGGAAACAACGGACGATGCGATGCCTGAATGCTGGGAAATCCCAATGCACTTCTTCGAAATCAGTACTGGTTCTCCAGCGTGAACTACGCCTTCCTCATCCTTTTCCGGCAGAATCAATTCCAGATCATTTAAACGCCGCCAGATGAGTTTTCGATCCTTTTCTGTCAGCGTGCACCGGACCAGGGGTGGCGGACCCTCCGGTGTATTGTGCCCGGAGAACTGTTCAATATCGTAGGAACCTTTAGAAGGAAGCGGATATGCGCGGTACGTGGCGCCTTCGTCGGTCGAATAAAGCAGCGCAGGCGATTTCCCGGCTTCTCCAAGGGCGTACACGCTATTCTTTTTATCGAAAGCCACTTTTGATGATCGAGTGCGGAAAGACACGGATTGCCCATCCGGCAGAGTAGCTTCAGAGGTTGCTATCCAAGAATTAGTATCGCGCCGGTATAGGCCGGTTTCCGAGGAAATAAATGGCCGTCCGTTTACGCTGAAATACGGTTGATTCGTCAATGGATAATCGGGACTGTATCCGAACAGTTCGTTTTCATGTTGATAGGGTTTCAGCACGAGGGGAATGGAAAGCGGTTGATCCGCGGGCGCCTCGCCTTTGCGCAATACCAAGGTTGAGCACGTGGAGACTTCGGGGGTGTCTTGCGGCGTCACTCGGACGTGACAAGTCCACGCATCTCCCGTATCAGGAACCGTATACGGCACGGAAACAGTCGCCGTCTTTTTTGATGGAATATTTATTTCACGGGATGCAAGTTCTGCGCTCCAGGGCTGATCAGGAAACTCCAGAGCAACCGTGAACGTCCTGGAAGTAAACGCATTGTTGTACAACTCAAATTCTACACTTCCTTTGGACTTGGCCTCTCCGTAAACGGTCCGATGATAGGGTTTTAGCAGCCAGCGGTTTTCATGAAACGGAAACCACGAATTCACCTCCGATGTCCACAGGGAAAGATTGGGAAAATCACTTTCTTCAGCCCATCGCGTCACGCCATCGATCTGCACCGTCGCTTTAAACACGGGAAAATGCAATCGCCAAGGCGCAACTCCGCGCGGGATGTCCCCCGGGATGGTACAATGTGCTGTACCTTGTGCATCGGGTGCCAGCGTGGCGATTTCTTTCCCATCGGCAGCGTGGAGCGTTGGTGGCGGAGTGTTCGAGGAAAGGTCCGAAAGATCTATCGAGAACGCCCCGCGTTCCGGCAGGAAACATACATCCCCTGGTGCGTCCGGTGATAATAATACGAGTGGCTCTTCGTGCGGGGCATCACGATGACCCCGCGATGTCTCAACGAGATAGTGTTGAGCGTTGGTCCGGAATCCCCATACAATATCCTCGCCATAACGGTCTTCCGTCACCGTGATATTCAATACGTAGATGCCTTTGCGCGAAACCATGGCGCCTAAACGTGTCTGCTGAACCGGACCCTGCCCGCTGCCCTTATCCTGCCCGTCATCGGGAATATATGCTTCTTGAATCACAGCCCGGTCCGGCCCTGCCAGGATCGCGCGAAGAAAAGTCTTCCGATTTGTCTTGTTCAAATCATACTTCTTAACCTCCACCCAAAACTCGCCAGGTTCCAACAAAAAATAGACGCCTCCACAGCCGCCGAAATGGAGCATTGCCGGAGCGGACGTGTCAGTCTTTTCCTCCGGTGCACCCATAGAAACCGCACTCCAAAATAGAACACATGCCGCAAAACTGCCCCAAAATATCCGATGTAGATTCAGAATTCCCGCCTTCATGGTTTGCTTCCTTTTCATTCCCGTGGAAAGATCAACGGTGTTTGCCCTACGGCATCTTTGATATAAAACACATGCCCATCGGCATCAAAACCAATCCCTTCAATATTCTGGGTTTTTTCAAAGGTACGGACAGGCGTTGCCTGAATGTAGTTTCCACCATCACTTGGAAGTGTAACAACATAGTGTGCGCAATCGGCGTCTTCACCCTCGGGATGTACTTGCAACAGCAGGCTCACTTCCGGACGGCTGTCAATGGATCCTGTGATGGTGTGAATCATGTTTTCATGGCAGCGAAGAGATCGAATGCCGGTCAATTGCTCTCTCTTGCCCACATTCTCGATAATGCGAACCTTTGAAACGCGCGGCAACTCGGTTGAGGCGCTGAAAAAACCGTCGATATGCTCGATTTCCATCAGCAGGGGATGGCCTTCCCGCGACACGGGATAGCGCAGCCCCAAAAGCAAAACGCCGTTCGGAAGGAAGTCCCCGCCTTCGATATTAAGCGGCCAATCGTCATTCTTTATCCGATGCACCCATTTCTCCTTCTCTTCCATCCCTTCGCGTTGCGCATCCATGATAAACTTTGTTCGCTCTGCTTCACCGGATTCGATCACCTTCGGGCGCATGGCAGCCAGAGAATCATTGATGAGGCGGTGAAGAAAAAACTCGTCTTTGTAGATATCCACTGATACAGAGCATTGGCCGGATTCTATTTCGACGCCGGATTCGGAAAATCGCGCGAAAAACTGCCGGCTCGCCTTGAGTGGACCGCTCTTCTTGCCAAAATGCGAACCAATGATATAAATCCAATCCCCCTGACGGCACAAGATCTCCGCATCGTCTGTTTTCGCCTTGCTCGCCGCGCGAACAGCCACCGGCTCCACGCGCCAATTTTTCTCCAGCGGCGCGCCCTTCTCATGTCCGATCAAGGCAAGATTCTTCTGAATTTCCTTCTCATCCGAAATTGTCCAAAAACCAATATCCCACCCCCGTACCTCCAGAATCCCACTATTCTGCACCGCCAGCAAATCCGACGCCTCATATCCCGCGACCGGCTGATCCACTTCCACCAGCGAGTCACCACATGCTGGTGATACAAGTAAAGCCAGCATGCCTGCAAGAAATACGCAGAAAACAACGTCTTTAAACCTTTGCATAAATAATCATGTCCTCGGTGGTAAGGCCAATTTGTTGACGTACCAGCATATCATGAATTCGCTAGATCACAATAGTACAAGTCATGTTCCCACCCAGAACAATGCTATTCAAGATTACAAATACCCATATTCTCATCGAAAAAGTAAAAATGTTCTAGTTGTTGTCATCGACCATTAACGTATAAACGTTCTTTTGGACGATGATGTAATTAGGGAATGCAGTAACCTGCATTTATAACATTTATAACACGAGAGAGTGTGCGGGGCGTGCATGGGAATATTCACTATATTCATAGGCATGCCATGCCTACGCGAAATATGAAAATGGGTAGCAGCAATGGGCAACATAAACAACGTCATCGCAAAAGTAACTGTGCTTGTTTTTCTGAATATTCTGTGTATGTGCCTGGATAGTGTTGCCGACGGTATCATGATACCTCCTCTAGTGGTGAACACGCTCCCAGACATGCCCTGTCAACGGGGCCTAATTGTCTATCGGGATGGTGTGGAAACCCTTGTCGTCGAATCTTCTTTCAATGGGGTTGGTAAAGATATGGCCTGGATTATTCCAGTACCTGGCAAACCCACGAATATATCCAAAACCAGTTCAGGAATATTTGTAACGCTTGAAATGAATCTGCAACCGGAAATTATTGATACAGCTACGTCCGTTTTTGGCATTGGTTTTGTCATACTATTATTAGGGGCAAATATTTTCTGTAATAGAAAGTCGTGTGGAATTGTTATGCTTGTATTTATGCTTGATGCCTTCACATTGTCGTGCATCGTAGGAACGTATGCTGTTAATAGTATGGGTGGAAATCCCGAACCTGCCATTTCAGGAATTCAAGTCTCTGATGCAGTTGCTATCGGAGACTACGATGTTCAAGTTATTGATGCGGATACTCCGGAAACCATTAGCAAATGGCTTCAAGCAAATGCATTTCGTGATATTCCTGATACAGGAAAACCAATACTGGGTGACTATATTGCAAAAGGCTGGCAGTTTATAGTGGCCCGGCTGTCCCGTGAGTCAGAGGGACTTAGCAAACCGCATCCCCTTATGATTTCATTTACCACAAGTACTCCCGTATATCCCATGCGTCTTACGCAACTCGCCGAATCCGATCTCAATTTGGACTTGTTTGTTATCGCTGAAAAACAAGCTGACGTTAAACGTATGAAGACTGTTTACTCCGATAGATTTGTGAACGATGGCGCGGACAGTATGTATCCGCAAAATTTTGGCGCGCATGTTTTTTCAGGATATCTTTGTCTTCCTTCGCTTGTGAATCTTATGTGGAATAATTGTGTAGTGACTTGGCTTAACGCTGACTTCGCGAATCAACAATTAGCGGAAGATTTATACTTGAATTTCGAAGAGCCAATACCTTTGCGGGAAACAGTCTATACCGCTAATGGCGCCAATTATGCCGCGGCAGGATGGGCGTTGGTACTAATGGAGCTTTTTCTTTTAGTTGGCGTTCTTATGTTCTATGGGTTACATACAAAGATTAATAAAATAGATTGGCTATTTACGATTACACTAATTACTTTCCTTGGCGGCGTTGTGATATATGTAGTGATTATTGTTACCCTTCCTCAACCGGCGTTAATTAAATATACTAACGTTGAAACGTACTATTCGACGGTTTTGAATGCAATTGAGCATTTACAAAAGAATCCAGAACAGCTAAAGCAAATGAGTTTTAAGGATATTAAAGAGCATTTTTCTACGACTTTAGCGCACACGACGAATCCATATACCGGCGAAGCGTTTCATTTTGAAGAAACATCAGGAGGCGTAGATCTTTTTGAAGAAGAGTCTCGTTGTATGGCCGTAGTGTATGATGTTACCGGCAGTCCTCAGAAAATGTGTATTAAAGATGCTCCCTTACCTGTTTTGATAGACACTCTCCGGGGCCATCCAGAAAAAGCCACCAGCCTTGACGACCGCATTGTGAAGAGTATCAAGATTTATCGTGAGGAAGGAATCCCCATGATACGGGAACTGATTGCGGACAAAAATCCGGATATTCGTTGTATAGGCGTACATGCAATCGTAGATATTCTCGCTGAAAGTGAAAGATCGAGAGAGAGATATGGCGAGTTAAACACAACACAAGACAATGCGCTGCATGAATCGTTAGAAGGTGTATTAACAGATCAAGAAAGCACTGTTCGTATGTGCGCCATACAATCTTTGTGCAATGCAAACGATGGAGTGAAAGTGTCTTTGCCAATCGTAGCACAACTGATTGATGATCCGGAGGTGAAAATTGGCGAATTGGCTGTTCAAATGCTAGGGCGTTACCACAAGGAGGCGCTTCCCTTCCTTCTGCCGCTGCTCAAGAAAACTACCAACAAACAGATCCGGTATCAGACTTTTTTGACTACCGAATCGATTGGGCCGGATGCTGAAGAAGTCATTCCAGAGCTTATTACCATTCTCAGAGAAGAAGCTTATGTGGAGTCAGTTGACCAAGAGGTTGATATGGTAGAATATCCGGCTGGAGTGCCAGGATCGGAGATGAATTATTCTAGAAGTAAATTTATACAAAAGGGATGCGCCCGGATAATGAGCCGTATTGGCGAACCAGCAATCCCCGCATTAATTTCACTTTTACAGGATACTACAGTGTCCGGCGCCAGCCGAATTATGGCTATCCGGACAATTGGCCGAATGAGGGAGAGAGGATCTTCCGCTGTGCCAGCGCTAATCACCGCCTATATAAAGGGAAATATTCGATTACAGACTGAAATTCTCACCGCACTGGCGCTTGTGGGAAAAAAGAGTCCGGAAGCTATTCAAGCGCTGATTGAAGCATTAAAAAGCGAGCATACCCCATTGCGAGATACCGCGATGGCGGCATTGAATGATATAAACTGCCGAAAATATCCATTTCAGGATTCTACACGATGGACAAGAAGATATCACGATATTGTCCATGACAGTTCGCAAAATTGATTTCAGCAGGATGTATGTGAAGTAGTTTTGACAAGTGGCCGGTGGTTTTTTATGTTGTGGTAGTTTAAAGTATGTATCTATGATTTTATAGTATCCGGGGCCTCAAAATTTTGGTGAGGCGTAACACAGGTATGATTCCGGGAAAATGGAAAGCAGGAATGGAGAATGCCTAATGAAATCCACAACGATTTGTACCGCGATTCTTGCACTGATTTTCTTGTGTTTAGAAGCGCCCGTGGTCGCAGCCAAGGAATACCATGTTTCCGTAAACGGGAACGACGCGAACGACGGTTCCCTATCCGGCATGCTGAAAACCATCTCGGCTGCCGCTCAGAAGGCGCAGCCAGGAGATGTCATTACCATACATGAAGGCGTGTATCGCGAACAGATCGTGCCGCCGCGTGGGGGAGAATCCGACACGAAACGCATCGTATATCAGGCCGCACCGGGGGAGAAGGTGGACATCAAAGGCTCCGAGACCGTTACGGGGTGGGAGAAGGTCCAGAACGATACCTGGAAAGTGGTTCTGCCCAATACGCTCTTCGAGGGATACAATCCCTATAGCGATCCCATCCGAGGCGACTGGTTTGAACCCAAAGGCCGAGTGCACCACACCGGCGCGGTGTATCTCGATGGGCATTGGCTTTACGAGGCGACAAAACTGGACGAGGTTATAGCGCCAGCGGGAACCGTCCCGTCGTGGATCAACCAAGCGGGCCAGGAGTATTTGTTGAATGTGGCGTGGCTGCAATCTGGCAAGGACAAAAAAATCCCGGCAACATCGTTCACCGGGAAAAATGGCACGCAAAACGCCCCCTGCTCGGAAGGCGGGGAATGCATTGGATTCATCCTGGACGGTCATTGGGTGAAATATGAAGGCGTTGATCTCAAAGAAAACACTAAACAACTAACCATCAATGCCGCGTCCGCAACCAATGGCGGAATCATCGAGATTCGTCTCGATGCACCGGACGGCGAACTCATCGGCGCCTGTTCGGTTCCAAATACCGGTGGCTGGCAGTCGTGGGAGACATTCAAGACAAAGATTAAACCGTTAGACGGCGTTAAAACGCTGTACCTGGTGTTTAAGAGTGCCACTCCCAAAAAGGTTTCGGAGGACGTTCAACTGTGGTTCGCCCAAGTGGATGATAAAAATACCACGATCTGGGCACAGTTCAAGGGCGTCAATCCCAACGAACGTTTGGTGGAAATCAATGTCCGCAAAGCCGTTTTTTATCCCGATAAGCCGTTTATCAATTACATCACTATCCGTGGATTCAACCTGTCCCAGGCTGCCACGCAATGGGCGCCACCGACCGCCGAACAAATCGGCCTGATCGGCACACATTGGAGCAAGGGTTGGATCATCGAGAATAACAGCATCAGTTACTCGATCTGCTCGGGCATCGCCCTCGGAAAATACGGCGATGAATTCGACAACACCTCGGCCAATACCGCCGAAGGCTATGTTAAAACCATCGAGCGCGCCCTCGCCAACGGCTGGAACAAGGACACCATCGGCCATCACATCGTGCGTCACAACACCATCTCGCATTGCGAACAGACCGGCATCGTGGGCAGCATGGGCGCGGCCTTCAGCACCATCACCGGCAACACCATCCACGACATCCACGTCCGGAGACTGTTCACTGGCGCGGAAATGGCCGGCATCAAATTCCATGCCGCCATCGATACCGAAATCAGTCACAACCACATTTACAACACCTGCCTGGGGCTCTGGCTCGATTGGATGGCACAGGGGGCGCATGTCTCCGGAAACCTCTTTAACGACAATGGCAACGACCTGTTCATGGAAGTCGATCATGGTCCCTTCCTGGTGGACAATAATCTTTTCCTTTCGCCGCACAACCTGCTCACACTCTCCCAGGGCGGTGCATTCGTCCACAACCTGTTCACCGGGGTGATCAATGTGAATGAGTTCGACGGACGCCAGACCCCCTACCACAAAGCGCATTCTACCGAGCTTGCCGGCATGCATGACA
>JAKQOG010000169.1 GCA_029565395.1 Candidatus Hydrogenedentota bacterium
CGCCCCTCTGTGCGGCTGTGAGGCGTTTGTTTGCCCTGGCGAGCAATGCAGGGGCCACCGGGTTGATAGTGGCGTATACGCCCGTGTACAGTGCCAGGGCTGATATCGCTTCCGGCACGTCCTCGATGCTGTCGTAGTTAAAATACCCAGCCTCCGTATGCGGCGTGCGCCACCCGGGGACTGTGGCGCCCAAGGCCCGGACCTCGAACGTGTCGCCCGGGCGGAACAATAGACGTAATGCGTTTTCCATTTTGCAGCCTTATTAAAACGGTATTTCTTCCTCATCTTCATCCCAACTTATTTCTTTTTCTTGGCTCTGACCCACCAACGCCATTTTTGGAATGGGTCCCAGCACATAATTTATAATCCGTGGGAACGGTTCCCCGGCCACGGTGCGTACAGTAATTTGTGAGGGGGTCGCCAGTGCCCCTGCGTTTGCCAGTTTTACCGCCTCACCGGCGGATATCGGTGGTGGCACGCTGGACCGTTCCTTCCACCACTTTTCAAAACGTTCACGCGCCAGCCCGTATGCTCCGGGCAGACCCATTCCGAGACAAAATTGACACCGACCTGATATTCGATGCGCATTGTCTGCGGAGTGCCCGCATCAGCGCCTTTTTTTGTGTGCGGCGTATAAAATGCGTCTGTCACCTCGTATGTATTTTCCAGCACATCCCCGGATAAAATTGGTGTACCGTCCGCTCTGTACCCATGGATTTCCCGTGCCGGTGGCGGCAGCGCAGCCCCGCAATCAGGGCATATTTGATAGGCGGCATGTATGAGCGATCCGCAATTCGGGCATTCCTTGACGGGGGACTCGCCACCATTATTTCCTGCCCGTTTGCCCCGTGGTGTCACGGCATCCACCGGCCCATGCCGGATGATATTTTGACCGTAGTCCAAAATCAAGCAGTACTCTTTACCCGGATGTGTTCGTGTTCCGCGCCCGACTACCTGTACATACAATCCTGTTGAGGCTGTGCCAAAGAGCATGACGACGGTATCAACGCAGGTCGCATCGAAGCCCGTCGTGAATACACGCACATTGACCAGATATTTCAGGGGCGCATGCGTTTCTAACAGGTCGCCAGTAGGAATGCCCTTAAAGCGTTTTACGATTTCCGCACGTTCCAGGGCTGGAGTATCTCCGGTTACCAGTCCCACTTCCTGTTGCGCCAATTCGGTTAGACACTCAACCACATGTTTAGCGTGCAATACACTGGCTGCAAACACCAACACGCTTTTCCGGTCCCGGGTCAATTCAACAATTTCCTGGCAGGCTGACCTGACCAGATTCTTTTTATCAAACGCTTCGGCCATCTCAACCGGCAGAAATTCGCCGGCGCGGATGTGTACATTAGACAGGTCCGCTTTCGCCTTGCCGCTCTTTGATTTCAGGGTGCAGAGATACCCTTGGTGGATCATTTCTTTCAGGCCCGCTTCATAACATATGTCATTCAGTATATTTTCCGGTGCGCATATTTCGCCGCCGCGCAACCGATACGGTGTGGCGGTTAAGCCGATGACGCGAATGTGCGGCTTCACGACCTTGGCATCCGCCAAAAATTGTCGGTACATACCCTCGCCTTCAAGTGGGATCAGGTGCGCTTCGTCAATAATAACCAGGTCAAACGGACCCAATTCGCAGGCCCGCTGATACACGGATTGGATGCCTGCTACAATCACCGGGTTCTCGATATCCCGACTGTTTAGACCTGCGGAATAAATGCCCACATCAATTTCGGGCGCATGGTCCATAATCTTTTCGTGGTTTTGTTCCAGCAGTTCCTTGACATGTGCCAGGACGATAACCCGCCCGTGCCATTTGGTTACGGCGTCAGAAACCATCTTAGCAATCACATAACTTTTGCCCGTGCCTGTCGGCAATACAATGCACGGGTTATCGTTTCGTGTGCGGAGATATCGGTAAGCCGCCTCGACTGCGGCCTGTTGGTAGGGGCGAAGATTATTCATATTCCTTTACCCTTATGATGACC
>JAKQOG010000193.1 GCA_029565395.1 Candidatus Hydrogenedentota bacterium
CGGAGGATTTCGCCTGGGCGGTTGTCCCCGTGGCTGACGGTTTCGGCGCCGCCACTATGCTCAGGGAATACCCCATCCCCGTCAAAATCGCAAAAGATAAAATCCCCAACGCCAAAAGAGCAATAGACCGGCCACGGGAGACGATCCGGGCTGCTTCCGCCAGCAGATAAATCACTATCGCGCTTATCAACACGGCGCCAAGTATATACACGGCTACCTGGCCATACGCGGCGAGATCTCCGCCGTGGCCTGCCAGTATGTCGCGCTTCATTCGCCAAATGCCAATCACCAGACCGCCCAGGGACAAGGCGCCCGCGAAACTCAGGGTAAAATTAACGGTCCAGGCCGCGAACCGATCCAACAGCAAGAATAGAAACAACAGGCCGCAAGCGATGCCGAAACCGACACCGGCAAAAATGACGCCATACGCAACAGCCCCCCACATAAACGCCCCCGCCTCGGTAAAGCCGGAAACAATGCGCAGCAGCCAGGCACTCTCGCACAATCCAATCACCGAACCCGCCATCAACCCGCCGAAGAGCCCCGCCAACAAACACGCCAGAACCTTGCGGCGGTATTCCGCCACCATGGGCGCGGGCAAGTGTAATAGTGTCTCATCCACCTCCGCCGCAGTGCCCCGCGCAGCCGACAGTTCCGCTTCCATCTGTTCGCGGCTGGGCCGTTTCCGCCAGACCAGAACGGGCAGGCCAAGGAGAAAAGGCACCACGTCGCCGACCCACCAGCCCAAATGGGAAAAGGTAGCCGCCGCCGCCACCCCGCTGGATGCGCCAAGCAGGGTGACAAAAACAATCTCGCGGATGCCTTCGCCGCCAATGGAAGGTCCGAACACCGTGGCGGTAATCATCAAGGGCGCGGCAAACAGAATATCGGAAAAGCTGGTATTGGAGGCGCGAATCGCCATCATGGTGCAGAAGAAGGTCAGGCTGGTGGCCACATGCACCATCAGCCCGAAAAAGACCGCCAAGAGCAGCTCCTTGCGGTTATTGCTATACGCGGTGGCGGCCGCGCCGAGCTTGTTCAGCTTGTTGCGAATGAAGCCGGGGGTCGGCACAATCCCCACGAGCACCTGGATCACGCGGGGATTCAACAGCAACAGGAATAGCACCACAATCACACTGCCCAAAATGGTCAACAGGACAATCAATACCGGCAGATTGAATTTCAGATGGGGCAGCCGCATGCCCAGAGGCAGCGTGATAAAGACAAGTGTGGCCAGCACGATGAAACCGATCAGCTTTTCCACCGCGATAACCGTGGCGGATTTGATGATTTCGCCCGTGTACCGCGCGGAATCATAAAAGCGGTAGCCGTCCAGGCCAAGAGTGCTCGGCAGAAAAATGCCAATGCTGCGCCCGGCAAACCAGCTTTGGGTCATATACCAGAACGGCATGTACAGTCCCTGTCCGCGCAGCAATAGCTTCCATCGAACGACCCCGCACATCATGCCGCTTAATTTGATTACCACGCCCAGCAATAGCCAAAAAACGACCGTACTTGGATCCGCCGCGCCAATTTCACGCAGGATATCCTGGGGTTTGACGCCGCCAAAGGTATCCGCGGCAAGGCCAAAGGTTTCCGGCCGGAACAACAGCACGAACAAGCCCGTCGTAACGCCTAATTTGATAAGGGTTCCGATAATTTTCTTCATAAACCGCCCATAGTTGCGTTGCGCGAATGGTTATTTGTCAATGAGAATACCACAGCGTAGTAAAGACACACAACGATCACACGAATTTGACAAATCGGCGCGCCAAAACCTACCGTAGTCGTGCGGAAGGGCAAGGCCTTCTTTTACACAACCTCCGGAGGCAAAACACATGCCAGTCAAAATGCTGTTTGTCATTGGCGCGCCGCGTTCGGGCACCACCATGTTGGAACGGATGCTTTCATCGCATTCCATGATTCAAGGAGGGCCGGAACCCCACCTGCTCACCCCCCTCGCCCATCTCGGCATATGGGACAAAGTCGACAAAGCTCCCTACGACCATGTCCTTGCGGCGGAATCGCAAAAATTGTTCGTGGACCAGTTGCCGAATAAGGAACAGGATTACTGGGACGCCTGCCGCGCCTACTGCGACGTCCTGTACGGACGCTACCTGGAGGCCAAAGGCAATAAACCCATTTGCCTCGATAAAACCCCCGCCTACGGGCTGATTCTTCCTTTCATGCAAAAGGTATTTCCCGATGGAAAATACGTAGTGCTGACCCGGCATCCCATGGCCATGTTTTCCTCCTTCGCCAATTCCTTTTTCGATGGCGACTATCATGTGGCCCAAAAGTACAACCCATTGTTGAACCGCTACGTGCCCGCGCTGGCGAAGTTCATCCGGCAACAGGAAACGCCGCTGGTGCATGTGCGCTACGAGGATCTGGTCAAGGATCCCGAAACGTGGTTTTCAAAAATATGCGAGTATATCGGCATTCCCTTTGAACCCGAGGCCATCGAGTATGGCAAACAAGGCGAAGACGACCGTCCCAAAGGCCTTGGCGACCCTATCGGGGTTCAGCAGCATACCCGGCCCAGCACCGCCTCCGTAAAAAAATGGGTGCAGGAACTGGCCGGCGATCCCAAAAAACTAACGTTGATGAAAGAAGTGGTCGCGCAGCTTGATCCCGCGGATCTGGCCACCTTGGGGTATCCCCTGGAAAAATTGTGGAAACCCTTGGAAGAAGCCGGCGCCGTCACCCCGCCGAAACCGCCGAAACTGGACCGGTACCGGTTACAGCGCAAACTCATTATCCGTCTGCGCGCTCACGCGCAACGCGGCGGCGCCTTCCGCCGCATGCTCATGAAAATGCGGCTCGCCACAGATGTGTTGCTCAGGGAATAGAAAATCAGGCGGCGGGGACAATCCCCTTGGCTTCGAGGTAGGCGATCACCTTGGCGGCGGATTCTTCAAGGGATTCGTGGGATGTATCAATTACCAATTCGGGGGATTCCGGCTCTTCATAGGGCGCGGAGATGCCGGTGAATTCCTTCACTTGCCCGGCGCGTGCTTTTTTATAAAGCCCTTTGGGGTCGCGCTCTTCACACACGGCCAAGTCGCACTTGACATAGATCTCCGTAAAGGAATCCGGACAGAGAGAGCGGGCTTTGGCCCGATCAGCGCGATACGGGGAAATGAAGGCCGTCATCGCGATTACACCGGCATCCACAAACAGCTTGGCCACCTCTCCGATGCGCCGGATGTTCTCTTCGCGATCTTCCGGCGAAAATCCCAGGTCCTTGTTGAGTCCATGACGGATATTATCGCCGTCGAGCACGTAGGTGCGGCAACCGCGTTCAAACAGGGTGTTTTCCACGGCGTGCGCCAGCGTGGATTTTCCCGAGGCGGAGAGCCCGGTGAACCAGATCACCGTGGCGCGGTGCCCGTTTGCCGCTTCGCGGTTGGCCCGCACGATGTCGCCCTGATGCCAGGTAATGTTGGTGGCTTTCACTGTTTCCGCCATATATGCCTCCTGAACCGCGGTGTTTTACCGGGATAATGATTCCCGCCCGCACCGCGGACTCATGTTGACCGCCCTTTGCCGTCACCCAGCCGCCGCACGGCACGAATCAAATGCTATGCGCGGTAGTATAGCAGGAAACAAATGCAGAAGGCGAATGCCTCATTCGACCGGATGGATCTTGACGAATCCCTGAACAATGCCTATACTACGCGCAGGTAACGGTATAGCAACCATATTTTCGGGCGGGAGACGGATCGTGACAGACGACGAAATTCGCGACGGATTCTTCAAGGACAAATATGGCCGGTGGCAGGCGGAGCGGCGCAGCGGCCAGGATCGCCGGGCCATCCAACCCAATGCGCATGATCATGAACGGCGGAAATTCTTCCGGCGCAAGGCGGATCGTGAACTGCTGAACAAAGATCACAAAACAATGATCGAAGATGCGCTGGAGGATTTTGCCGAGGAACACGGCGGACATCTATAACCGGCTTATTGCTTTAATATTGCCGCCGCCTGTTGCTGCAGTTCGAGCGCCGCGGCGCGTCCCGTCAGGCTGCCTTCCAACACTTTTCGAAGGGCTCCCGCCGCATATTCACGCACCCGTTGCCATCCCGCCAGGTTGGGTTCGGGCCGTGCAAAAGACAGGCAGTCAAAGGCCGCGCGGTTATAGTCCCACTCCCCCCAGAAGCGTTTCATATCCGGATGCTCGGCGGCTGACTTGCGGAACGGAAGATAGCCCGTGCCCAAGGCCCATCTCACCATGATTTCAGGGGCGGTGAAATATTTGATAAACGCCCACGCGGCGCGTATCTGTTCGGGGGAATTGTTAAAAATACAAATGTTTCCGCCAAACAACACCGTGGCGGGGCGGCCAGGGTCTGCCTGCGGGATGCGCGTCATACCCCATTGATCCATGCGATCCTGCATCAGCATGGTTACATGCGGCCGGCCCGAACTGGTCCGGAAAATAAACGCCACTTCGTTCTTTCCAAACGCAATTTGATCGTCATAGCCGCCCGCGATTTGATACGCAAGTTTTTCCTTTGCCAGCGATTCATAGATCTCGAAGGCACGAATCGATTCCGGCGTGTCGTACAACGGAATCCCATTGCGTATGACTTCGCCGCCCAAGCTGAAGATCATGCCGTCGAGCGTGCTGCAATCGGGATTGACGGCATAGGCGAATTTTCCGAGTTTGGCCTTTACAACACGGCATTGATCCAGAAATTCGTCCCAGGTGGCGGGCGGGGCGGAAATGCCGGCCTGGGCCAGCACCGCCTTGTTAAAATACATCATCAAAACGCTCTTGGTATACGGAAACGAATACATTTTCCCGTTAAAATCCGTGTAACGGTTGGTGTCCAGCACCGCAGGGAAAAAATCATCCAGTTGCTCTTTGGAAAAACCCAGGTCCGGATCAGTTACCAGGCCGTCCAACTGCGCAACCGCCCCCGTGGGGATGTATTGCGCGGTCATGTTTTCATAGCTGACGGCCATCCCGGGGAGCACCCGCGCCCGGATACTGGCCGTCACCTTCCGGAAAATATCGTCATAGCCCCCGGCGCGTTCCACCTTGATGGGAATCGCCTCTTTGTGCGCGGCATTGAACTCATCCACAATTTGCTTTAGGAATTCGGCGCTTTCCGTTACTTGGCGATCCCAGAAAACCACACTGTCTTTGTCTACCGGCTGAAACCCCTCCCGGGGCGCGCCACACCCCAGAAACATGCCTGAACCGCAGAGGATTGCGGCGCATAAGACCTTTCGCATACCATCTACCCTTTGATCCCCGCGCTGAGCGCGGCTTCGACAAAGTATCGTTGGGCTACGAAGTATAACAGCACGGCCGGGAGTATCACAATGGCCGAGGCGCACATCATGAGATTGACGCGCACGCCAAAATCACCCCGGAAATAGGTGAGCCCCACCTGCACCACCCGCATGGATTCATCCGCGGTCACCAGCAAAGGCCACAGGAGGGCATTGTAGCTGCCCAAAAAGGCGAATAAGGCGACGGTGACCATAACAGGCTTAACCAAGGGCGTGGCGATGCGGATCAAAAAGCGCAGATGCCCGCATCCATCGACCGTGGCCGCGTCGAAATAGTCGTTGGGCAATGCCAGAAAAGCCTGGCGCATCAGAAAGATGGAAAAAGCGTTTGCGCACCAGGGAACAATCAAGGCGGCATAGTGGTTATACCAGCCGAGCCGTTGAATCAGCGTAAAGTTGGGAACCACGGTCAGTTCGAAAGGAACCATCATCGTGGCGAGCACCAATGCAAACAGCACGTTCCGTCCGCGAAACCGCAAACGGGCAAAAGCGTATCCGGCCATCACGGAGGTAAGTATGACACAACAGGTTACCGTGCCGGATACCAGGATGGAATTGAAGAAATAGCGGCCAAAAGGCGCCGCGTTAAAAACGGCGGCCACATTTTCCCAATGCCATTGCTTGGGAAATGGATTCAGGGTGGGTTCCACTGCCTCGACATACGATTTGAAAGCCGTGCCCATCATCCAGAGGAAGGGCCAGGCCGTTAAAAATCCCCCAAACGCCAACAGGAGATAAAGCAGAATATGTTGCGCATTGTTAATGGCTCGTCTCATGAGTAGTGCACCCTCCGGCCCACAAAACGCCATTGCAGGGTTGTTACAAGGATAATGGCAACCATGAAAAGCATGGAAATTGCAGCGCCGTACCCATAGTCATTCCATCGGTATAATTGCCCGTAAATATACAGCACAACATTGGTCGTAGGCTCAAAAAGAGGCTGATCGGGTTGTTGGGTGAGGGCATAAAAACTGTTGAAGGCCTGAAAGGCTTTGATGGTGCTTACCACCGCCAGAAAGAGGATCGTCGGGGATAACAGGGGCAGCACCACATGCCGGACAACGCGCAGGGCGCCGGCGCCATCAATTCGTGCGGCCTCTTCCAGTTCCCGGGGAATGGCGGTCAACCCCGCGAGAAAGACCACAATCATGAAGCCGCTGCCATGCCAGATGTCGAAGAGCATGACACAACCCAAGGCCAGGCTCGGTCCGATATCTTGCGGAATCCATCCGCCGCTGATCAGATGCAAGATGCCTTTTCCTTCCAGAATCCAACGCTGTGATTCAAGCCCCAAGAGTTCCAACACCAGATTGGCCACGCCGTCGGGGGTCATGAAGAGTGCGCGCCAGACCATGGCGGCGGCGACCGCGGAGGTTACATAGGGAAGAAAATACAGGGTGCGAAGCAGGCCGCGGCCCCGCAGGATTCGATGGAGGCCATAGGCCACCAGGAAACTGCCCACGAGGCTGGCAGGGATCGTTCCAAGGACGTAATATACGGTGACCTTAAGGCTGTTCCAAAACTCCGGGTCATTGAATGCACGAATGTAATTTCCCCAGCCTGCAAATTGATTCTCGCCCAAGGGTCCGCCGAACAGACTCATGTAAAATCCGGCGAGGAGGGGGGCAAACCCGAAAACGCCCATAAGCGTCATGGCCGGGGCCAGTAATAACACCGCCAACAGGCCCTCCCGCCGGGTTCGTGCGCGGCGGGCCTCCAAGCGGTCATCCAACCATTGCAGAAGACCATCCATCAGATTCACTATGCCATCCAGCGCGTTTTTCATCTTGTCTGTTCGGGGCATCAGCCTTGGTTAGCGCCTCGCCCAGGATGCCCCGATGGATCGATCCTATGATTGTGCCTTATTTAAAAGCGATGCGATAAGCTCCACAGTACGCACAATGGCGCCTTGATTTTCAACCACCGCGGCGCGTCCATTTTCACCAATAACAGATCGTTTTTGCGAATCGTCCAAAAGATCCTGAAGAACGGCCAGGAGATCTTCCGGAGCCGCCACTTGCACCGCCCCGTGTGCGTCAAGGAGAACTTGGGAAGGTTCGGCAAAATTGCTCATATACGGGCCAAACACCGCAGGCACGCCCAACGCCGCGGGTTCCAGAGGATTATGGCCATTAACCCCGGGATAGAAACTGCCGCCCACCACCGCCACGGTGGCAAGCGCATAAAAAGAATTCAGTTCACCCAGAGTGTCCAGAAAAAATACCCGTTCACCGGCTGGGATCCTGCCTGCTAAAATTTCAGACCGGCGCCGCACAGGCTCTGCAAACGGCGCTAAGGCTTCTTCAATCCGGTCCAGATGCCGCGGGGCAACCACAAGCCGGAGCGTTGGAAATTTCTCTCGCAGGGATTTCCAGCACTCCGCAGCCAACGCTTCATCGCCAGGACGAGTGCTGCCAAACAGCAGAACCGGAGCATCAGCGGCAAATCCGCATTCCGCCCGTATCTGATTTTGCTTTTCAGAATCTACAACAGCGGTTACCGCATCAAACTTGGTATTGCCGGTAATCGTGATCCGGGAAGGGTCTACTCCTAAGATCGCCAGGCGTTCCGCATAGCGCCGGCTCTGTACGCCCGCCGCGGTGATGCCTTGAAACACCTTTTTAAAAAAGAAATGAAACCGTTGATATCGCGGGAAATGCTTGTCGCTGATGCGCCCATTTACTATGATCACAGGAACCTTGCGGATACCCGCCTCACGAACCACATTGGGCCACAACTCGGTTTCAATCAACACCAGTGCGGATGGGCGGACGGCATCGAAAAAACGCCGGACCGCCGCAGGATGATCAAAAGGGAACCAGGTGATGGGGAACCCGGAACAGGTTGCTTGCGCCAAAGCATGTCCTGTCTTTGTGGACGTGGTAAGCAAAATGGGATTGTCGGGCAAATGGTGCTTTATCGCATGAAGAACCGGCCGGGCCGTATTGACTTCTCCTACACTGCACGCATGCACCCAAAGGGGATGCCCCTCGAATGACGGGATGGGCGGATCAAAGCGCGCTGCTATTTCGGCATGATCGGGTTGACGCTTCAGCCACGCCTTAAGGATCGGCCCCGCTGCTGACCATGCCAGGCGATATAGCGATTGAATCATTCTGTCCAACCTGACTTGACAAACACTCCCCTCATGCTGCTTGAGTGCGGGGATTGATTCGTTACCCGTTTCTGTACAAACCGGGCGGCGCATGTATACGCAACCGCCCGGTAATACTCATATGCCATAGCTTTTAACGTACTAACGTTACCTGCGTCTTACTTTTGGCGCTTCCTTCATTTTGCCAATGGATGACCTCGACCCGCCGCCCACATCATAGAAGCGCGCGCCGGTGGAGTCGACAATCGTTGGCGTCACAAAGATAAGAAGGCTGGATTGATTGACTTCCCGTTTCTTGCCTTTAAAGAAGAATCCGATGACGGGAATATCCGCGATATACGGCAGCTTATCCTCGCCATGACTGCTCTTGTCTTGCACCAAACCGCCCAGCACCAGCGTATCGCCGTCATGAACAATCACATTGGTCCATACCGCCTGCCACGACGTGCTCGGCAGATTGATCTCGCTCTCCACCTCGGTTTCATTGACGATGGATTTCTGCGTGAACTTCTTTTCTCCCGTCTTGGTGCGCACTTCCGGGTTCAACCACAGGCGCACCTGGTCATTGTCGCGAATCTGCGGAGTCACCGAGAACGCGATACCGAACGGGAAGGAAACCGGCTGAATATTCTGAATATACGACGTGACAGGGGTGCCGCCAAAACCCGCCTCGCTGGTATACACTTCCGTGTTCACCGAACCAACATAATACTCCGTAGCGAAGTCCGCGATGACCGCCGGTTTCCGATTCATCGTAGTCACCCGCGGCGCACTAAGCAATTCGGATTCCGTCAGGCTGTCCACAAAGTCAAAGGTGACGCCGAGGGAGTCGCCATCGGCGTTCTCAAGAATTTTTCCCGCCAAAGAAAGGGTGGAGGCCCCGCTCGACGCAGGACTGACCAGGCCGGCAATGGTTCCCGACGTGATCGCATTTCGGATCACATTACTGCCATCGGGGCGGCTGTAGAAGGGCAATTGCTCATCCACGCCATCGCCATTGACATCATAGTCGTATACTTCATTCGTCAATGTTTCAACCTTGCGGGTCCGGTTATTCAAATCCGACAGAGTGGCGTCCCACTTGAATCCGACTTTATCCAAATCTTCCACGCGCACCGTAATAAATTTGGCTTCGATGGACACCTGCTTGGGCGTCACATCCACTTCCGCCAAAACGCCTTCAAACTCATCCAGGTTGGATTTAGTGTTTTTAACAACCAGCACATTGGTCGCGGTATTGTAAAAAACGCTCGAAAGCACTTCCCCGGTATATGGCTCACGCACCTCGGGTAAAGACTCCATCAAAATATGGAGGCTGTCCATGATGTTATTATCATCTTCGGTTTCGCCCGTGCCCGTTCCGCCCCGGCCTGCATTGCCTGAACCCCCGCCGCGCCGGCTTGCCGCGCCGGTAGGCGCGCTGGACAATCCCACCACGCCAATATCCGCTGGCGGCTCGCCCACCATCTGGTCGGGATACCGGCTAAATAAGGATGAAATATTGCTTACCGCGGTAACATCCATCCCGCCGCCGCCATAACCGCCTCTCATGCCGCCATAGCCGCCCA
>JAKQOG010000195.1 GCA_029565395.1 Candidatus Hydrogenedentota bacterium
TTGGATTGTCAGGAGAACACTGTTAGACCCGGCTACGGTGCTGAATTCCGCTGTTCCGGTGGCATTGCTGGTAGTCGGGGGAACTACTTGTGATGCATTAAGAGAGAATATGCAAAGCACTTCTACTTCTCCCTCACCTTCCATAGTGCCTTCCGCGGTGCCCTCGCCCTCGGGTGAAGGGCACAACGCTCCAGGGCCAGGTGCGTAACCATCTTCCGTACCGGCTTGGCAATGATATCCGCCAGAATTGAAGAACTGGATCACGCGCAAGAGTTCAGAAAGATCTATCTGCCAATCCTGTGGGTTGTAATCGCTGTCATGCGGCATGCAGGCATAATCTCCAGGGCCGGGGGCAAAACCATCCTCCGTGCCCGCCTGACAATGATATCCGCCAGAATTGAAGAACTGGATCATGCGCAAGAGTTCGCTCAGGCTGATTTTCCCATCCCCATCTTGATCCGCCGTATGTGCTCCATAGGCAACGCCCTCGCCTTCCTGGAGCGAGCCTTCCCCTTCACTTGGTGAACCTTCGCCTTCAGTCAGGCCTTCCCCTTCTTCCGGCAACCCTTCAGAGGGCACACCTTCGCCTTCAATGGCACCTTCGCCCTCGCCCTCTGCTAACCCTTCAGTGGGCGAACCTTCTCCTTCGACGACAACTTCACCTTCCTCCTGGGAACCTTCAATCGTGCCCTCGCCCTCGCCTTCTGATGCACCTTCAGCAGATGAACCTTCACCTTCAATCATGCCTTCACCCTCCTCCGGCGAGCCTTCCGAGGGCATCCCCTCTTCTTCAATTATACCTTCACCTTCTGCTATACCTTCGACAGGCGAACCTTCACCTTCAATTGTGCCTTCACCCTCGCCTTCGCCACCACAAGGTCCAGTAAAGGAACCTATTGCGGTTGGGCACCCTCCCCATGGGTTTGTCCACCACGAGGTATCTGGTAAATAATACACGATGGCATTATTGTCACCAGAAAACACGGATGAACCTCCAAGCGTGGGAGCATCACCCGAGAAATAGGCCCCTATCAGGGACGTGCAATTCTGGAATGCAAAATTACCGATGTTGGATAAACTATCGCCTATCGTAACGGTGATCAAATTTGAACAACCTGAGAAGGCATAACTCCCGATGCTATTGACAGTGTTTCCGATTGTAGCGCAGATCAAAGCCGTGCAGGCGTTAAAAGCATAGCCGCCGACCGCAGTCACACTATCGGGTATCTCGACCGTTTCCAAGTTAATACAACCATTAAATGCAGAATCCCCAATCTCCGCAGCGAAAGAACCAATTTTGACATTGGTCAGGCTGATACATCCCGAGAACACTGAATTTCCAAAGTGTGTGATACCGCTGCCAATCAGGGCGCTGGCCAGTTTGGCACATTGGTAAAATGCCTGATCCCCAAGATACGTAACACTGTCGGGGATTACGATTCCCAACAATTTGGAACAGCCTTGAAAAGCACAACTTTCAATAGTGCCAATGGTGCTACTGAGCGTAGCACTGGTCAGGCTGGTACAACCGTTAAAGGCGTAGCCTCCAATGCCGGTGACGCCATCAGGAATCTCGACCGTTTCCAAGTTGATACAGCCATTAAATGCATAATTCCCAATCTCTGTGGCGAAGGCACCTATTTCGGCTGTGGTCAGGCTGGTGCATCCCGAGAACACATAATTTCCAAAGTGTGTGATACCGCTGCCAATCATGGCGTTGGTCAGTTTGTTACATTGGTAAAATGCCTGATCCCCAAGATACATAACACTGTCGGGGATTACGATTCCCAACAATTTGGAACAGCCTTGAAAAGCACAACTTTCAATAGTACCAACGGTGTTACCGAGCGTAGCACTGGTCAGGTTGCTACAACCGTTAAAGGCGTAGCCTCCGATGCCGGTGACACTGTCGGGGATTATTACACTGGTTAGCGTTGTGCAATTCTTGAATGCCGAACTCCCGATGCTGGTCACAGATAGACCGTTGCAGGAAAGCGTGTCGGGAATTGACACTTCACCACCTGGACCGTTGTATTTAGTGATGGTGACCTTGCTGCCACTGACCGTATAAGAGAACTCTCCGCAATCAAGAGCATGCACCACAGTTGGTAACATCAAAACCAATAAAAACATTGTTAACAACCATATTGTGCCTTTCGCGGACACACTCATGCACTTCTTCGAATTTCTGGTCGTTTGCAAAGTAGTTTCGGCACACAGTAATGTATTATACTGCAATCCTTGTTTCACTCTTTTCTTGGGATTTTCGTCCATAATCGAGGATGGAACATTCACACAAAAATGAAATTGACTGCCTTGGTTCATGATATCTTCCCTTCTTTACACTTCTTTGATCCCTAACCATACAAATAAACGCATGCAATCTCTTTAATGCGTTTATTTAACCCTAAGCACATATCTCCCAAAACTTATGCGAGTATATTCCTATCCTATGGGTTTGTCAAAGATCTGAACAAAACGCAAAAACCGCGCAAAATAGGAGAAATTGGAGGTAAGAGGCAGGATAACAAGACAGACAGGATAACCGGGGAAAGAAGCGGGGCGATAAGTGGAAGGGTGTGACACGTACTGACATCAATGGGGAGATCAATTTTAGGGCTTGAACCACGGCATGGAACCCAAGTACTATTTCTTTCATACCGCGCCGAACCCTGCGGAAGGGGATAAGGCGCTTCAACGACTTGATCACGGTCTTTTGGGCCGTCTTGAGGGAGAACGTACACATGAGCAGTCAGGCCGCCGACATCAAACCCTTTAAGCTTTTCGCGGGAAGCTGTATTACTTTGATCGCCACCGCTATGACCTTCGCCGTATTAAGTTCGATTATTGACCCCTTAAAAAAGGAATTCCTGCTTACCAACCAGCAAGTGGGCCTTATTACCGGAGCCGGATTGTGGGGATTTCCCATCTCCATCCTCATTTTTGGCCCTTTATGTTCCGTACTGGGGATGCGTTTCTTGTTGCGCATGGCCTACGGATTCTTTTTCATAGGTGTTGGCGTTATGGTCTTTGCCAGCGGGTTCTGGATGCTGTTTTTCGGCGCGCTGACCATCGCTTTTGCAAACGGTCTGGTGGAAGGGGCATGCAATCCTTTGGTGGCCACCATTTATCCGGATCGGAAAACCCAAAAGCTGAATCAATTTCACGTCTGGTTTCCAGGCGGTATTGTGATTGGCGGACTCATCTGTTTCGCCATGGACCAATACAGCTTTGGAAACTGGCAAATTAAACTGTGCCTCATCCTGGTGCCCGCCGTTATTTCCGCCGCCATGATGATGTTTGAAAAATTCCCCCTCACCGAACGCGCCCAATCCGGGGTCTCTTTCTGGGGAATGGTACAAGCCGCGTTGTGCCGGCCCCTCTTCCTGCTCATGTTCGTCTGCATGATGCTGACCGCCTCCGTGGAACTCGGCCCCAATCGATGGATCCCCGCCGTCTTGGACGCCGGCGGCATCCATGGCATGCTGGTGCTGGTGTGGACCAGCCTCCTCATGGCGCTCCTGCGCCAATTCTCCGGACCCGCCGTTAAAAAACTCTCCCCCACCGGCATGCTCCTCAGTTCTGCCATCCTCTCCGGCATCGGCTTATACGGCCTCAGCTTTGCTGGCAGCGGCCCCGCCATCTTTATTGCCGATACCGTTTTCGCCATTGGCGTGTGCTATTTCTGGCCCACCATGCTCGGCGTCGTTTCCGAGCGCGTTCCCAAAGGCGGCGAATTTGCCCTTGCCCTCATGGGCGCGGCGGGAAATGTCGCAGCAGGGTTTATCACCATTCCCCTCATGGGAACCATCGCCGACTATTACGGGCATGAAGAATTCAAGGCCGACGCCACGGTCGCCGTTGTCCGGCAGGCTTCCGAATTCCTGCCCACCGTCCGCGCATCAAGCGCCAATGCCGAACTGAACGCCGCCATTGACGAAACCCTCCTGCTCTCCAAACAGGTGATAACCGAGGCGGAGACGTCCAAGACTCTGCCGGCCAATGTCACGGCCAACGCGTTGCGCGGCATCATCAAATGTTCCCCGCAGGATGCGCCCATCGTGGCTGAAGCAAAGAAACTTCTGAATCCCGCGGAACTCTATGGAGGCCGCATGTCCTTCAGGATTGTGGCCGGGCTCGCGGTGATCCTTGTACTGGTCTTCGGCGCCTTGTATGCCACCGACCGTAGGAAAGGCGGCTATAAGACCGAACATATCGCCGCATAATCCATAATTGAACATCCGCAAACGCGGAGAAACGTCAGTGCTGGTTCCTCTGCGTTTCGCTTTAGGTGATCTATAGTAGAAAAACGGACAGGCCGGGAGGGCGAGGCTCCTGCCGAGCCGTAAGACAAAATATCCAAGAGTCGTTTTATTTAATGAAAATCCCGATCTTGTTTGACGGCGGGAGCCTCGCCCTCCCATTCCAGAACCGCTTTTAAAAAGGAAATACGTTGTGAAGGTCGTATTGCGGATATTCATATGCATAGTGCTTATCCTTGTCATCATCGCGGGATATTACCTGCTGGTGAAAAATGGCGCACAGCCTATCCGTGAAGATCTGCTGAAGGTAGCGGAAGGCGCGCCGCCTGCCCCGTTCGGTTTTCCAACAATGTACGCCGCATTTCTCGCCTACTCCCTTGGGCTGGTAAACGTTGCGGATATCCACTCGGAAATTCCCGTTCCTGAAGGTGTCGTGGAAAAGAAAGATATCGAATACGGGAACGTGGGGGAGAGAAGGCTCCTGTTGAATCTATATTCACCGCAAAACCTGGAAAATCCCGCGCCAGGGCTGATTTTTATCCATGGTGGCGGTTGGACCTCCGGTGACCGCAATGATTACAAATACTACACGGTGCGGTTCGCCAAACGGGGATACGTGGTGGCCACGATCAGCTACCGCTTTGCCCAGGAAGCCGGTTTTCCGGGATGTGTTGAAGATACGAAGTGCGCCGTGCGCTGGATGCGCGCCAATGCCGCTGAACTGAAGGTTGATCCGGATAAAATTGCCGTTATAGGCGGTTCCGCCGGCGGGTATCTTGCGCTCATGGCGGGATACACCGCCGATAGACCTGAACTGGAAGGACAGGGTGGCTGGCCGGGGGTCAGCAGTAAGGTGGCGGCGGTGGTCGATTTGTACGGTCCGGTGGATTTGACCGTGGACTATGCGCGGGAACACCCCACCATCACCGGTTTCCTCAAAAAATCCTATACCGGCAATCCTGAACTCTACACGCTGGCTTCCCCCATCGCTCATGTAACCCCGAATAGTCCGCCCACACTTATTTTTCAAGGCAGCATCGACCACTTGGTGCCCGTGAAACAATCGGATGCGTTGGCATTAAAGTTGATAGAAAATGGGGTTCCCTATTGGTATGACTGTCTCTATGGCATGCCGCACACGATGGATATCATTATCCCGGTGAACGAGCGCTGCCAATATATTATGAACGCCTTCTTTGAGAAATTCATGATGGGCAAGCCTGTGGAAGAAATGCAGCCGGAACCTCGGTCGATCATGGGTGCGGTGGAAAAGAAATTAAGTAAAATCAGTGACTTTGCCTGGGGCCCTCCTATGCTGATCCTGCTCATGGGCACGCATATTTTCCTCACTATACGGTTGCGGTTCATTCAGCGGTTTGTCGGGAAGGCGATCCGGCTTTCTCTGGCACGGACACGGGAAGGCTCCGGCGAGATTAGTCATTTTGGCGCGTTGACCACTGCATTGGCCGCCACAGTAGGCACGGGGAATATTGTCGGCGTCGCCACGGCCATTGCAGCGGGTGGGCCCGGCGCAGTGCTCTGGATGTGGCTCACCGGCGTGTTCGGCATCGCCACCAAATACGCCGAAGCACTGCTGGCCGTGAAATACCGTGTAACGCGTCCGGACGGCACCGTGGCGGGCGGCCCCATGTACGCGCTGGAACGCGGTTTGAATGCCAAATGGCTGGGTGTGCTCTTTGCGGCCTTTACCGCAGTCGCGGCCTTTGGTATCGGAAACATGGTGCAGGCCAACGCGCTCGCCAGTGTATTGCACGACAGTAAGCTCGAGGTAAATCCCTGGATAAGCGGCGTGATTATGACCGTACTTGTGGCGGTGGTGGTGATTGGAGGGATCAAATCCATCGCCCGCGTATCGGAAAAACTCGTGCCCCTGATGGCGGTTCTCTATGTATTTGGCTGCGTGGTTTTGTTAATCATCGGAATCGGCACACTCCCCGCCACTATTGTTCTTATCATCAAGAGCGCGTTTACGGGTCATGCGGCTGTGGGAGGATTCCTCGGCGCGGGGGTGCGCGCCGCTATGCGCTATGGCATCGCGCGCGGCCTCTTCTCCAACGAATCCGGGCTGGGAAGCGCCCCTATCGTTGCCGCCGCCGCGCAAACCAAGAATCCCGTCCGGCAAGCCCTGGTCTCCAGCACCGGCACCTTCTGGGACACGGTGGTGATTTGCCTCATGACCGGCCTCGTCATCGTGAACTCCGGTGAATGGCAGTCTGGATTGAAAGGCGCTGCGCTGACCCATCAGGCCTTCAGCGACTTCACCCATGTTGGCCCCCTCATCCTCACGTTCGGCATGATCACCTTCGTATTTTCGACCATCCTCGGCTGGTGTTACTATGGCGAAAAAGCCTGCGAATACCTTTTCGGACAGCGCTCCGTCCTTGCCTATCGTATGCTGTGGGTTATCGCCGTGATGATAGGATCCGTTATTACGCTCCCCACCGTTTGGGCCTTTGCCGATATCGCCAACGCCCTTATGGCCTTGCCCAACCTGATCGCCCTCGTGCTGCTGAGCGGCGTCGTCGCCGCCGAAACCCGCCACTACCTCTGGAACAACAACCTCGATCAGGACGTCCAGGAAAGTGCTGCTGAAAAATAGACTCCATACCCAATAACTTACTGGAAAAGTTCCGGAAATCTGTCCTTGTGTAGCCGGGGATTCAGCCGTATCAATTCGTGTAACAATAAATCCACTTGAGTAGAAGGATTGCTCGATTGTGTGGATTCATTATGCTTGCGCAACTTCTTGGCATTTATGAGTGCCTGATTCAATTGAGGCATCAACTGGTCGAGAGGGGGACGTGACTTATCATATTCCCTCTTCCGTAAATGCGATTTCAGCACCTTAACGAGTTCCGCGTAATTACGAAAAGACCGTGTCGTATAAACGAAATGTAATAAGTACCATAATTCAAAGCAAGGCACCGACAACGCGATATTTATAGTGTTTGCTTTTGCCTTATCTTTTGCCTCGGACAATTTTTGATGTTGATCGTGATCAATCACACACCATACCTGGTCAAATTGACCCTGCCCCAAGTTTTTCGGTCCCTGCTTTTTCATATCAATTGCATAATTTACAACGCTTAGCGGATCTGAACCGCATTCTTCACCATATATCTCCACTTGTGCGGCATGTATCCGCCATTCTTTTTTTATCCCTTGAAAATAATGGGGCTCAGTCTTCGCCCCCTCGCACACAATAAGGATAACATCTCCAGATATTTCTTGTGGCAACCGCCGGAAAGAGTTCCCTGTACGGCTAGAACGCGTTTTCGACATCAGAAAGTGAACTCCCCGCTCAGAAATGGGATAGCGCCGTACCGCCCGGCTAAATATCCCTTTTGGAGAGATTCGTCCTTGCGGGGACGATAGTCGCTAAGTGGATATAAATGGGTGCCTCCTTCCGGACCTTTTTCTGTAAACCAAATTTGATCCCGGCGCAGAAGTTCTGAATCTAACAATGTGGTGTCGTGTGTTGTAAAAACCAATTGTGCACCCTTATTATTTAGCTCAGCATTACTCATCATTCTGATCAGCATTTTTGTAAGCAAAGGATGCATGCTGGCTTCCATCTCATCCATGAAAAGACAGTGGCCATTCAATAATACCTCCAATAGTGGCCCCAATAGAACAAATAGCCGTTGAGTGCCTGCCGATTCTACTTCAAGATCAAAATCTATTTTTTTATCTTCGCCGGAAAATTTATGTACAAGTTTAATGTCAATTATTCCCTCATTTTCCAGTTGAGTGATAATGTCTTGTTTCATTTCCGCGGATATATCCGTCGGCAGAGGGAAATCATCATCTGCTGTGATGCGTTTGATCTTTATTCCATCAATACCAAGATCCGCTTGCTGTAAAAAATTTGTGTATGCGTTCTCAAGTCCTGGTATGTTCAAGAGCAGTTTTGCAGTAAAGTTCGGAGAAAGTCCTGTCAAACCATGATTCGCAAGGACTCGCAAGTGTTCTTGAAACCATTCATAGGGTTTCATTAACTGCGAATGATTGAATTGAACCCCAACCGATAGAAACAAGGCGTTTGAACGTGTCTTCGCTTCCAGACTCCTGTCTGTTTTAAAATGAGCGCCATAGGTGTACTTATAGGATTCCTTTTTCGGATCATATTCCCGTGTAAAAAGTTTTCGAGGTTTCCCTTCCGGAAAAGAATGCAGCCATTCAGACTGAATCTGCTGCTTATCCACGGAAAAACCATATTGATAGCGCACTCCTTTATGGCAAAATACAACCTCAAACTCGCTAGGCTGTTTGGAAGTTCCTTTATCCAGCAGGAAGGGCACAACCTCTGTTTTTTGCCCCGGTTTCATTGTTGTTGCTGAATTGGTGACATATTCCCGCATAAAATGTACTGCCTTGAGAAGATTTGTCTTCCCAGAAGCATTGGCCCCATATATCGCTGCGCCTTTGACAAAATGAATGCCCGACATGCCCGGTAATTCATCTTCAATGACGTTCTGGGGCAAATCATCGAGATTGTAGGCCGTAGTCAGGTTTAAGCTTTGCTTGTCTTTAAATGACAAATAATTTGTAACATTAAATTCTATGAGCATAATATATATCCTAGACAAATCAAACCTCAATTTTTGTGAAAAAATCGTAAAAATACGGGCGCAAACACCTTCTGGACAAGATTATGGAACAAATTTCATCGAAAAGTCAATGAAAATATCTGTGCAGGATTACCCCCATAGAACAAAAAAGACCTTATTGTTCCTCATGGGCCGGTTCATGCGGCAGGAGAATAGTGAACCAGACGATGTAGATCGTCAGGGCCCAAATGGCCAGATGTTCCAGAAGGGGGAAATGGTCCAGGCGTTGACCGGCGTCATGCCAATACCGTGCGGCATCGGCTCCTGAGGACAGAATTGCCGAGTACACATAGTCCCATCGGATCCGGGATAGGGTGGTGCCCACCACCGCCGCGCACACCAGGTAGGGGCCTATGAACTTCCAATACGAGGCCTCACCTTCGGCAAAGGTTTGTTCCCTGAATTTGTCCTTCAGCAGAAGGATTCCATGCAGGATCATGCCAAGGAAAAACCCTATGATAATTAAGGAGGCCATCATTCCGTGAATTTTACTCGAACTCACATCGCCAAATACTTTAAGATGAGCGTCGGGGAACAATCCCGTAAAGGTGATGCCGGTGCATCCCAAAAGGAAAAGACACATCCCTATGCGCGCGCCCCATTCGGAAATAACCCGGAACCGCCGGTGAATGTAGAATGTGACGGGTACCAGAAAGGTTCCGCAAAAGACCATGGCAAGGGTAAATATCCAAAACCACTGGGGGTTATGACGTTCATCGAAACTCCCCAGCGCACTCAGCATCTGCTCATGAATCGAATACGCTCGTCCCGTTTCGTACCCCATCCGGGCGCACAGTACTAAACCCCAAAACACGATGACAATAATCGCCAAATGCCACCGCATCTCCGTATGGGTGTGCTGACCCGCCAGATATCGTTTAAACCGTTCCATGAGTGCCAAAACTCCAAATCACAATTTGCATAATTATACCTGTTTACACAAAAATAGCATAATGAAGACTCTATTTTTTAAGGAATGGTTTCGCGGAAGGGATTGATTTTGGCATGATTTTTTCCCATTCCCAAGGATTTTTGGGAACGAGAGGCAGCGATAGCGATGCCGAACCTGATCCCGATCCCGATCCCGATCCCGATAGCGATAGCGATAGCGATAGCGATGGCGATGGCGATGGCGATAGCAATGGCGATGTTTATAGTTGACAGGGAAAATGGGGTGTTGTTAGAGTCAGGGGTGGTTGTGGCAGAAGTGGGCGGCGTGTGGAACCGCTTTGTGCAGGGTAATTTCACTGATTATTGATTTATGGGAAATGTCCGATGACAATTCAGGATGCGATACGGCAGGTGACGCGGCGGGAGGATCTGTCGCGTGAGGATGCGGCGTCGGTGATGCGGGTGCTGATGTCGGGGGAGGCGACGCATGCGCAGATGGGTGCGTTGTTGGCGGCGTTGCACGTGAAGGGGGAGTCCGTGGATGAGATTACAGGATTTGCGGAGACGATGCGTGCGCTGGCGACACCGATTGTGACGGAGCGTTCGCCACTGGTGGATACGTGTGGCACGGGCGGGGATCATTCGGGCACATTCAATATTTCGACGGCGTCGGCATTTGTGACGGCAGGGGCGGGGGTGGCGGTGGCGAAGCATGGGAACCGCAGTGCGACGAGTCTCTGCGGGAGCGCGGATGTGCTGGAGGCGTTGGGGGTGAATATCAACGCGCCACCGGAACGGGTGGGGCGGTGCATTGATGAGGCGGGAATTGGTTTTTTGTTTGCGCGCTCATTGCACGGTGCAATGAAGCACGTGGCGCCGGTGCGGTCGGAACTGGGCATCCGGACGGTATTCAATCTGCTGGGGCCGTTGACGAATCCTGCGAAGGCGGATGCCCAGGTGATGGGAATCTTTGATGTATCGCGTCTGGAGCAGATTGCGGAAGTATTACTTCGGTTGGGCGTGCGGCATGCATTTGTGGTGGCGGGCGCAGACGGGTTGGACGAGGTGACGCTTTCAGGGGTAACACATGTGGCGGAGAGCCTGGGGGGACGGGTCCGGCGTTTCGAAATTTCACCGGAGGAATATGGATTTGCCAGCGCACCGAGAGAGGCCCTATTAGGAGGGGCGCCGGGAATAAATGCGATGTTGTTGCGGGAGGTGTTGGAAGGGAAGCAGGGTCCCCGGCGGGATGTGGTGGTGTTGAATGCCGCGCTGGCCATTGTGGCGGGGCGTGGAGCGGAAGAGTTGGAAGAAGGTGTGCAGCGCGCGGTGGAATCGCTGGATTCGGGCGCTGCCTTGAATACATTGGAGCAGTTAATACGGTTGTCGCATGATTCTTGATGAAATTATCGAACACAAGCGCGCTGAAGTGGCGGCGCAGAAGATTAACGTTCCTCTCGCGGCGCTGATGGAGCAGATAGAGCGGGTGGAACCGCCGCGGGATTTCCGCGGGGCGCTCCGTCAGGAAGGGGTCAGCCTGATCGCAGAGATCAAGCGTGCTTCGCCGTCTAAAGGCGATATCATGCCGGACGTGAACGCGGTGGAACTGGCGGGGGTGTATGAACAATCGGGGGCGCGGGCGATTTCGGTGCTGACGGATGCAAAGTATTTCAAGGGCAGCCTTTCCGATTTGACGGAGGTGCACAATCACGTCCGGATACCGTGTTTGCGCAAAGAGTTTGTGGTGGATCCGTATCAGATTTATGAGGCGCGGGCGGCGGGTGCGGATGCCATCCTGCTGATTATACGGGTGCTGAGCGATGCCGAGATCAAGGAATTTCAGGGGATAGCGAAGAAATTGGGGATGGCGGCGCTGGTGGAGACCCACACCCTGGAAGAGATCATGCGGGCGAAGGAGGCGGGTGCGCATATTATCGGAATAAACAACCGCGATTTGGATACCCTGACCGTGGATGTGAAGGTCACGCTGGAGTTGCGGAAGCGCGTGCCGGGCGGGGTGACCCTGGTGAGCGAGAGCGGCATCTATACACGGGCGCATGTGAAGGCCCTGGAAGATGGCGGCGTGGACGGCATTCTTGTGGGTGAGTCGTTGTTGACGAGCCGGGATATTCGCGGGAAAATTTGGGAATTGCTGGGCCGGGATGAAGGTTAAAATTTGCGGCATAACGAATCTGGACGATGCGCTGGCGGCGTGCGAGGCCGGTGCGGACGCTTTGGGTTTTGTGTTCGCGGAAGAAGCAAAGGCGCGCGGGCGGTATATCGATCCGGATGAGGCCTATCACATTGTACGGGCGTTGCCTCCCTTTGTGACTACGGTGGCGGTGGTGGTGAATGAGCCGCTGGACCGGTTGCATCGGTACCTGGCATTCATGGATCGGGTGCAGTTGCACGGAGAGGAATTGCCGGAAATGTGTGTTCAATTGGGGGAGCGGGTAATCAAGGCGTTTCGCGCGGGGCCGGATTTTTCGGTGGGGCGCATGCTTACATATCCTGCGGCGGCGTATCTACTGGATGCCTCAGTGGCGGGAGCACGAGGCGGTACAGGCGCTTTGTGTGATTGGGCGTCGGCGCGGGCGGCGGTGGCAACCGGGAAAAAAATAATATTGGCGGGCGGGTTGACGCCGGAGAACGTCGCGGAAGCAGTGCGGACGGTCCAGCCCTATGCCGTGGACGTATCGGGCGGGGTGGAATCCGCCCCGGGAAAGAAGGATCATGAGCGAATTCGGAAATTCATCCACCACGCAAAAACATCCCTGGCCTGATGCGCGGGGGCGTTACGGTCTTTTCGGCGGGAAATATGTGCCGGAGACACTAATGTACGCGCTTTCGGAATTGGAAGACGCGTATGCGAAAGCGAAAGAGGACACCGCGTTTCAGGAAATGCTGAGCGGCTATTTAAAGACATATGTGGGGCGGCCCACGCCGCTGTATTTTGCGCAGCGTTTTACCGAGCACCTGGGCGGGGCAAAGGTCTATTTCAAACGTGAAGATTTGGCGCATACCGGGGCGCACAAAATAAACAATGCGTTGGGGCAGTGTTTGCTAGCCAAGCGCATGGGGAAGACGCGGGTGATTGCCGAGACGGGGGCCGGGCAGCATGGGGTGGCGACGGCGACGGCCTGCGCATTGCTGGGACTGGAATGTGACGTGTATATGGGCACCGAAGACATGGAACGGCAGGCATTGAATGTGTTCCGCATGCGTCTTCTGGGCACGCGCGTCTTACCGGTGGATTCTGGCTCGAAGACATTAAAGGATGCGATCAACGAGGCGATGCGGGATTGGGTGGCGAATGTGCGGCATACGCACTATTGCCTGGGCACGGTGCATGGCCCGCATCCGTTTCCGCTGATTTGCCGCGATTTTCAGAGCATTATCGGGCGGGAGACGCGCCGGCAACTGGCGGAAGTGGAGGGGCGGCTGCCGGATGTGATGATTGCGTGCGTGGGCGGCGGCAGCAATGCCATCGGGCTGTTTTTCGATTTCATCGGTGATGGATCCGTGCGAATGATTGGCGTGGAAGCAGGGGGCACTCAGATTGCCCCAGGAATGCACGCGGCGCGGTTTGCCGGTGGCACGGTAGGTATGCTGCAAGGGGCCATGAGTTATGTGTTGCAGGATGAGAACGGTCAGATCGGGACGACGCACAGTGTATCGGCAGGGCTGGATTATGCCAGCGTGGGCCCCGAACACGCCTTTTTCTTCCGTTCGGGCCGGATAGAATATACGCATGCGAGCGATGCGGAGGCGCTGGAGGCGTTTCAGTGTTGTGCGAAATTGGAGGGCATTATTCCGGCGCTGGAATCCGCACATGCGGTGGCACATGCGATGAAACTTGTTCCCACGCTGGGCCGTGATCAGATCGTGATAGTGAATATGTCGGGCCGGGGTGACAAGGACGTGCAACATGCTTCCCGGTTCATCGCGTTGGAAGAGGAGAATAAAGGATGAACCGGATAGAGCAGCGATTTCGTGAATTAAGAGAAAAAAGGGAGACCGCGTTTATCCCTTATATAACGGCGGGCGATCCGAGTCTGGAGCAGACGGCGCGGATTGTGCATGCGCTGGAGGCGGCGGGCGCGGATGTGATCGAGTTTGGGGTGCCGTTCAGCGATCCGGTGGGGGATGGCCAAGTGATTCAGGAAGCGGCGCAACGTGCATTGAACAAGGGTGCAACATTGCGAAAAATATTGGCGTTGATTGGTGCGATGCGCGAAAAAACACAGGTGCCGATTTTGTTGTTCAGCTATTTTAATCCAATTTTGGCGTATGGCATGGAGGCATTTGCGCGGGATGCGGCGAAGGCGGGGGCGGATGGAGTGCTTTGCGTGGACCTGCCGCCGGAGGAAGCCGGGGAATATAAGGCAGCCCTGGATGCAAATGGATTGTGCACGGTGTTTCTCATGGCGCCGACGAGCAGCGATGAACGCATCGAGCTTATCGCGCGGCACTGTACGGGGTTTATTTATTATGTGAGCCGCATGGGAGTGACGGGTGAGCGTGCGGCTCTAGCGGCGGATTTGGGGGAGGTGTTAGAACGGATACACCGGCACACGGATAAACCGGTGGCCGTGGGGTTTGGGATTTCCACGCCGGAGCAGGCGCATCAGGTGGCGGGATTGGCGGAAGGAGTGGTGGTGGGTTCAGCCTTGGTGCGTCTGATCGCAACGCTTGGGGATGTGAAGGACATGCCGGACAAGGTCCAAGCTTTTGCGCGAGAATTGGTTCAGGCGGCCAAAGGGAGACAGAGTAGACGCTAATCCCGCGTGGCGCGGGTTAGCCCTTGGCGTCAATTCCGCGCGGCGGCAAAAGATCGGTGGGCTGTATTGGTGTGCGTTTAAAGGGAGAGTATGGTAGAATCGCCGTAAGCCTTGGAAAGCATATTGTTTGGAGGGCTTAAGCGTGGCTATAGAGGATAAAGACATCGAGACATTGCTGGCGGTCGGTGTGACAGCGGTGTTTGACATGGAGCCTAACCGCAAGGACGGTCCGCGGGCCAAGACGATTATCCGTGGGTGGCGCAAGCCGACGCATATCATGCTGGACCGTCCGAAGTCTCAGACGGGGGGATATGCACCGTTGCAAGAAGGACAGAAATGCGTGCTGCGGTATTTGCATGAGGGGCAGGCCTGTGCGTTTGATTCGATGGTCTTGGATTGGGACGCGCGGCGGTATAATCCGTATTTGCGCATTGCGTGGCCGAAGAGCGTGAATCATGTCCCATTCCGCAAACATGAACGAATTAAACTTCAGCTTTCCAGCGAGATCCTGTGGCCGGACGGGAGTGTGACTACGGAAAGCGTACGCGATCTAAGTGCGGGGGGATGTGGATTGTATGCCAGCAAGACAATCGATAATGGGGGGATAGTCCGGATGAACTTCCAGTTGCCGGATGGGAGCAATGTGCAGCATATGCGGGCAATTGTACGTAATACCCGGGAAACCGGGTCAGGGTTTCTGCTGGGATTGGAATTCATTGAAGGCCAGGAACAAGCGGAAAATGACATTACGTTTTTTGTGACCACCACACTGGAACGCCGGCGCACGGACACTGGGGGATCCACACAGATTCATCGTGTACTGGTCATTGATGACAATACCGATACTAGCGGCCGTCTGAAGCGGAATTTTGATAATCGTGGAATGGAGGTGGTGGTGGCCGCCAATGCGGTGGATGGAATGTACCGGCTTCGGATGTCGCCCCCCACGGCGGTGGTTGTATGCCAGACCTTGCCGGATCTGGCTGGGGTGGAGGTCTGCCGGATGATAAAGATACACGAAGATTTTAAATCGTTGCCGGTGTTTGTGTATGGAGGGGATGGGGGGGACGTGGGAAAACGGACGAAAGAAGTTGGCGGGGAGGCTTATTTTCCGCCTTCGCTGACGCTGGCGCCGGATGTTGTTCGCGCGGTAACCCAGGCGCTTTCAAACAAAGAGGTGTAATTTGCCAGAAGGCGGGAAAGCACGGAGTTGTTATTTTGGGGACTAGATCGCGGGAGGCGAATAGAAGGACAATGGCGGAGTCGAAGGACATCGAAAGCCTATTTTTGGTTGGGTCGAGTATCATGGTGATCGTTGGCCCCTCCCGGCGGAACAGTTCGCGATATGTTACGGCGATGCGGGGATGGCGCAAGGGGAGTCATATTATTTTGGATCGACCCAAGGTTTCAGAGGGGAGTTTCATGGCTCTTCAGGAGGGGTTGCGCTGCACACTCCAGTTTATCCGGGAAGGAATGGCCTGCTCATTTGAGGCGGAAGTCATCGACTGGGATAACCGGCGATTTAATCCGTGCGTGCGCTTTTCCTGGCCGGCCGAGGTGCGCAGTGCATCCTTTCGTCGGTTTGAGCGGGTGAAGGTGAATGTGCCCTGCACATTGCTGCGCGATGGGGTCCAATCGGAGGGAAGTATAAGTGACGTAAGCATGGGAGGCGGAAGTGTGCTTGTGAATCGTGCGTTTCCCTCGGGCACAATGATTGAAATGAGCTTCATCCTTCCGGATGGGTGTGCAGTGAACTTGGTGAAGGCGGTAGTGCGCAGTGTGCATGACAAAGGCGCGAATTCCATTATGGGGTGCGAGTTTTTGACGGGCCAGGAAATGGTGGAAAATGACATTGCTTTCTATATTATGATGACGCTTGCGGCGATGCGTGGCGATGCTCAGGGGCAGTCGTCCGGATTGCGCGTATTGGTGTTTGAACATGATACAAACCGGTCACTGGATATCCGAAAGGCATTTGAAAAAACCGGATTTGAGGTGTTCGTAGCGGTCAATCTGGTGGATGGGATGTACCGCTTGCGCCTGTCGGGGCCGGCGGCGGTACTGATTGACCAGGGATTTGCCGATATTTCGGGGGTGGAGATTTGCAGGATTATCAAGCGTTCCCCGGATTTTTCCCAGATGCCGGTGTATGTTTTTGGCGGTCATGAACCCGAGTTTGCGAAAAAAGTATCAGCGACGGGGGGATCGCAGTATTTTCCGGAGAGCGTCGGCTTGTTTGCAGCGATGGCGCGCACCCTGTCGCAACAGTGTGGTCTTGCCGAGGAGACAAACGAACCTGCTTAAAAAATGCGCAGGAGGGCGCATTTTAAATACGCGGTTTCAGGCATGGACAACAGAATGGGGTGATCGGGCGGTGCGCCGCGAAATTCCAGGAGCTGAGCTTGGCGGCCTGCGCCGGAGGCGGCGCGTTTTAGCATTTCCAGGAAGGCGGACATATCAACAAAATGGGAACAGGAACTGGTAATGAGTATGCCACCGGGTTCCAGGGCTTTCATGGCGTTCGTGTTAAGGGCTTGATACCGTGAGAGAGCCTTGGTGAGATGGATCCGGGACTTAGCGAGGGCGGGTGGATCGAGCATAATCAGGTTGTAGGAGTCTCCACGCGCCAAAACGGCCTCGATATCGGCGCACTCGAATTGGCAGCGGGCGCTCACATGGTTTCGTTCGGCATTAGCGCGGGCTTGTTCAATGGCTTTTTCCGACCTGTCCACGCCCAGCACGGAGACTGCGCCTGCCTGCGCGGCATGACAGCTCCAGAGTCCGATGTAGGAGTGTCCGTCCAGGACCCGCGCATTTTTAGCGAAGGGCCGCATGGCCAGGCTGTTAAGGCGTTGGTCGAGAAACATACCGGTTTTCTGCCCTAATTTTAAATCCACTCCGATCTGAAGGCCATCCAGAGAAAGGATCAACTCGTCAGGTACCGTGCCAACGCATTGCGTTCCGGGGCGGAATTGAAAGAACACGCCCTGTACCCCCGGAGTGTTTAAGAAGCTTTGAGCCAGCATTTCGGCGCGGGATTCGTAGAAGGCGCAGGTGGTATGCACGGCAACCACGGTGTCATACCGGTCTGCTGCAAGGCCCGACAAGCCGTCGCTTTCTCCGAAAACCCAGCGGTAGATGGATTGGCCAGGGAATATGGTCTCGCGAAGCTGTCGCGCTTCCCGAATGCGGCGTTCAAAGAATTCCTGGTTGATATCTTCTTGATGAGAGGACAGAAGCCGCACGGCAATGCCGCCTTCGGATTGGTAGAAGCCGCGCCCCACGAAACGGCGATTCGCCGCAACCACATCCACTAAATCCCCGCTGTTCAATTCCGGGATCTGGCTGAATTCATTGCGAAACGCCCAATGATGGCCACGCAACAGGCGGCGTTCTTCTTTGGGTTTTAATGTTGCCAAGGGCACTTGCATAAATCAGGGTCGCTTTATAATTGGTTGAAGTGTAAGGATACCTTATTTGCCGGAGGAAGGCCAATCTGGAACTGCTTTTTGGCAGATGAAAATGACCTGATGATCCGGGATCTGGAATAGGCGTTGTTCTTCAGGAGTCATAATGGATAGGGGGGCTATGGCGTTCACATAGAATTCATGAAGGCGTTGCTCAAAATCCTGTTGGGAATATTCACGAACATGCCCGAACAACAACGGGTCCGGACGGCCCAGTTCACGCGAGGCGGGAATGGGGGCGAAGGGTACCATGATATAGGCGGCGCCACCCGGTTTTAGAACGCGAAAAAGTTCGTGTAAGGCCAATATATCATTTTCAACATGTTCCAGGAGGTGAATACAAACGATGGCATCGAACGATTCCGAATCAAACGCAATACGCTGCACATCGGTTTGCACCCGTGTTCCATCTGCACAGGTCATCCCTTCGGCGTGAATATCCGCCGCGATGACTCGAGTGCTTTCTTTTTCTTTTTTTGTGGTGAAATGGATATGCGGTTCCGGTCCAAAATGGAGAATTCGTATATTTTTCCCTTGCATGGAGGTGAATGCATTGCGATCAAGAAAAAGACAAAACATTCTATGCCGGTCGTGTGCACCACAATTTGGACATTCCACCTGGGGGATAATCCAGTGTCCAACATCCAGAACGCGAAATGAATTTCCATGCCAATTGCAGCAGGGGCATGTCACCCGGTTTTGATTTCCATACCGATTGCGGAGCCGAATGAGATAATTCTGAGCATGCGCACACAGGCAGATCCATCCTGCATGTGCGCCGAATTTTCGCGTGCGGCGCCAGCTTTCCTTCGACGCCCTTCTTACACCGTTAATAATGCCACCCGTCATTTCTCCCTTTCCCCCGCTTCAATAGTTGCTTTATTTCAATGTGGCCAGATAATTCCCGAAGCCGACCACGATGGTGGACAGAATCAGAATAATGATGCCGGCAACGATGATGACATGAGTCCGCTTGCTGGTGCCCAGCCATTCTTTGAGTACGATGCCCCATAGATTGCCGAATATGATGATGAAGGACATGTGAAGGGTCCAACTGGAGAAATCATATTCACCCATCTTGGTGGTGCCCATGCCGTAGAAGAAGAATTGCAGGTACCAGGTGGTGCCGGCGATGGCGCTGAAGAGGTAATTAGCGAGCATGGCGCCTTGGGGCGCGGTAAGGTAATCGCCATAGCTTTTGTTTTTGACGTTGAGGAAGACGCACCAGATGAAGTTGGTGGTGAATCCGCCGAGCAGGGTGATAATCAGCACAGGGGTGTTGCTGAAAGTGCTGGAGGTGCCCATATCCTGCGCTAGTTCCATGATAGGCTTGCCGGCTTGAAAAGCAAAGGCCATGCAGGAACTCATGATTCCGGAAAACACGGCGATCCACAGGCCCTTAATGAAATTGAATTCGGAACTGGTCACAGCCTTTTGCTCTTGGGTGAGTTCGCGTTCACGCAAGGTGCCGGCCTGCCCGCACATGGCAATGCCGCCGAGGCACACTACAATGCCACCGAGGGTGACCAGGCCGGAAAGGCTTTGCATAAGGCCTATGAGTTCGCCTTTGAACAAGGGGGGGATGATTGTTCCAAAGGCGGCGCAGAAG
>JAKQOG010000203.1 GCA_029565395.1 Candidatus Hydrogenedentota bacterium
GGGGTCGGTTCTGGCGCGGGTGCAGGTGCGGGGGCAGGCGCAGGGGGAGGCGCAGGGGTCGGCTCTGGCGCGGGCGCTGGTTCCGGGGCTGATGCAGGGGGAGGCGCAGGGGCCGGGGCTGGTTCCGGCGAAGGGGGTGGAGGCGCTGGGGCCGGTTCTGGCGCGGGTGTCGGCGCGGGCGCGGGCGCAGGTGGAGGCGCAGGGGTCGGTTCTGGCGCGGGTGCAGGTGCGGGGGCAGGCGCAGGGGTCGGCTCTGGCGCAGGGGCAGGAGGTGGTGCTTCCACAGGGATGTTAATGCGCCGGATTAAAAGGGCATTCTCCTTCATTTCATACCCAAATTCCGCCACCGGCCATTGACGAATCAGCAAATCCATCACCGTGCTTACGCGAACATTATTCATTGAGCAAGGATTCACTGGCAGATCCCGCATAATCGCCTCCGCCACCACCGGAATACCCAGTTGACTTGACAGAGGCTGCAAAACCGTTTCCAGGGGAGTGGCCTTCCGTTTGAATTCAATTCCTGCCTTCACATCGGGCGCTTCCGGCAACATAACACTGACGCGCTTGTCCAACACCGCCTGCTGCGCTTCGGTCAATCCTTCTTTATTCAACAGGGTGGCTATGGAAGTTTGATTGTAGACTGTGCGAATGAAAATATATTCGTCCGTACTCTCCACTTCGAATGCATTGGGCGCTATTCGCGCGGATTGCAGCACCGCTTCCAATACCACCCGCAAAGGGGATTCCTGCAAGGTGAACTCGCCGCAGAGGCTTTCCGCAAGCTGGTTGTCCGCAACGATGGTAAGACCGAGGCTCCGGCTCAGTGTGGTAAATACGTTGAACAAAAGGGTGTTATTTCCAAACGAAGCCGCCGCCGTCACACCCTCATACCGGGGCGCCAGCCGATCTTTCAGGGAGATGCCCAGCAACATTTCATATCCAGTGGGATAAAGAAAGAAATAATATGGCGTCTGGGCATAGTCGCATTGCACCTCAAGCGCAAGTTCACCAACAAAACGGCCGTACCGCTTGTGCTTTGCCTTCACCAAGGGGATGAGGCGCCGCTCCGCCAAACCATTCATGGTCACCAGCCCCCCGCCGCACTGCTCCCCCACTCGTCGAACGATCTGTTCCAGCGTGCCGTATTCCTGCTCGATCTTCACCCGCGGAAACTTAACTTCGGGCTTGGAGCGTTGCGATGGCTTCGGGGCATGACCGCAACCGGAACACACCATCCCCAGACAAACCATAACCATCGCCAACCAATATGTAGTCTGCCGCTTCATACCGTTATTGATACCCCGTTCCACCCATAAGTTTCAACCTTGCCCCCTCACGGATGATAAAACGTGTCTATCGGACCACGCCCGCACCGCGGACATAAATATTCGTCCCCGGCTTTTTCAAAACGGCACATCGTATACTTACGGCAACAGTCCACACAGCAATTCGCCCCGCAGCGCGAACAGACTAGGCCGTGATCCGGGGCCAGATCCGGCACTTCATTCAACCGGTGATCATACGTGCCGGGCGTCCAGTTTGGGTTGCGCAGGTGTTGCTTGCACTCGCAACAATGCCCCACCACGCCCTGTGGCTGATAGAAATTCGCCCCCACCCATTCCGGCGGCGAGCCGTCCACCGCAAAACAATGTGATGCTTCGCAATACGGGCACACATACTCCGCCAGCTTCCGGCCCGTTATGCTGGGTTTGCTCCGCACGCACAACGCCATCTCCACGGGCGACAACGGAACCAGTTCCGCCGTATTGAACACTAATTCACGATGGCACACCGTGCATTCCCGTTGAATCGTATGCTGTGGCTGTGGTCCTTCTTCCGTTTTGCGCATGCGCGAAATAATGCCCAAAACAAACGCGATGCCACCCCCAAACAATATACAAAGGAACAACGCAATTAACATTTCACCTCAACTTCTATCCACTACGCTTGAATGTGACCTCAAATCTGGCTTCGGCATCCCTGCCGAAGGTTTAGCATCTCCAATACACCCCCAGCTTGTCAACTGCACTCAGAACTTCTATACTGTATTCCCATTGGAACTATCAACCATGATGACACTCGTTGCCAGCATAACCATTGCGTTCGCCGCAAACAGCGGGCTCTACTCCGGCGAAGTCCCGGAAAACGTGCCCACCTTCAGAATTACATTTCCAAACGATTCCAATGAATACTGGGGCGCTTTCATTATGAACAACGAGTGGGTCACTGACCGAAACGCTCTGGAATCCGCCGTGAAACGCGTCGATATCGTTTTCGACACCCCCTGGGACCCACAAGTACATCATTCCACCCTGCTCAATAAAATCACTATCGAATACGAAGCGCCCGCCCTGCGCAAGACCCGCCTTGAAAAAGGCTGGGAAAACGCCGGCTATGTATTCATCGAGGTAATGGAAAACGGCGGTAAAGTAAGCCGCCCCATACTCAAGACCGAACTCGAACTCGCCGAGCGCGCCCGTGCCATGGCCGAAACCCTCGAACAGGAACTCCACCCCCCCGCGCCCGTTAACGGTTCCGATACCGATCCCGAACCGGCTCCTCCGGCGCCCAAACCCGGCTTCCTGCAAATCTGGGGCGCCCACGTCGCCCTCCTCGCGCTCGGACTCATTCTGCTTGCGCTTATCTTAAAATTCCTGTTGCTGAAGAAATGACCGGAATGGGGTCAGGGTTTGGGATTTGGAAACTCAGGCAGCCTCAGGACGCCCAATTGGAATTTGGCGCTACTATTCTTCGCAAGGGGATCCGGCACCGGGTGCAAAGCCATCCTCGGCGCCGGTATCGCAATGATAGGCGCGGGAGGAAAAAAACTGGCTTATCCGAAGCAGTTCGGAAAGTTCGATGTTCCAGTTGGAGGGATTGTAGTCAATATCGTGTACATAACAGTCTGTTACACCCGGACCGGGGGCATACCCATCTTCCGAACCGGCGTCACAATGCAGCCCATCCATATTGAAAAACTGAATGATCCGCAATAATTCGGAGAAGTCAATGATCCAATCCAAATTTTGGTCCGCGGTGTGATGGCCTGTGGTGGGGCGTTCATACACCCGTAAAACCGCCTCCCGCGATACCACCTCGGAAGAACCATCGGAAACATGACACGTGTAGTGTGCCCCATTTAATGAAAGGGTCACACCGGGAATAACAAGCGCGGGCATATTGGGTGCTCCCAAGCTGACGCCGGAGGCATCCCGCCAATCATACACCAACGGACCAACTCCGCCGGATACGTTTATCGAAAATTTGGCCTCCATCCCCGTATAGATCGCCTCATCCTGCGGTTCCAAGGCAATGGCCAGTGAATTTTCTCCTTCCTGCTCCCCCTCGCCCGCCGCCGGATTTACAAGCAAAAGCACTTCGTTCGTTAACATGTTGTCACTCCCCGCATCGTATACTTCACAAAGATACACTCCGGCATCGGCGCGGGTGACAGATTCAAAAACAAGGGTTGCCCCTGTTGTTTCCATGGGCGTCCATGTTTTTGTCACTTCTGCCTTATACCACTGAAAGGACAACGGAGGAATTCCGCCTTCTACGGTTGCTTCCAAGCTTGCCAGTTGCCCTTCTTCAACGGTTAGCGACTCTGGTACAATTGCGGCATTCCCAAGATGTTCATAAATCCGAACTTCCACGGGATCTGACATATAGCTGTGGCATGGGCTTACAATTTCACAGGTATAATTACCGCTATCCTCCACGGCAAGGTCATACAATGTGAAATAGGCATTGACGTCAAAACCCACCGGCAGTTGCAGTGGATTCGTTATTGTTTCCCCGTCCTTAAACCATTGGTAGGCACCCAGACAAAAAGAACGATCCACATTTACTCCAATTCTCAGCATAGACGTATCTGCATAAAAAGACCCACCGCCATGAGGAGTCATTGTTTGAATCATTGGATCTGCCGACAAATAACATGGCTCTGAAATCACCGTTCCTTCCAAATTGGTAATATGACACGTATAGTAACCGCTATCCTCACATGTAATATTCATGATCACCAGCCGGTAGGAGTTCGCGCCACTGATATGGTCCTCCTCGTCAACCAGCGCCACGTCATCTCTAAACCACTGATAGGATACAGGCGGACTAAACACATCCACTTCAAAACTGGCGGAGCCACCAGGGCATCCCGCCCGAACAGGCGGTTCCGATATGATGACTCTCCCATCATATTCACCCCCCCAGGCAATGTTCGCAGAACAGGTTAAAACAAAGAGGAAAATTGCCGCGCATCTTATCTCGTTGCCCTTGCTCATGACACGAACCCCTCGGTTTTTCTACTACTATTAGACTAATAGCATGTCTTCAAAATGTCAAGGAAAATAATGCCGACACTAGCGATGATTTGAGGAAGAAAATTTTAAAGCACAGCTTTTAGAGCACGTGCGTTTGAAAGTGCTTGGAACGAGCGTGAAATAATGTTGAATCCTGGATTCATGCCTGCGGGGCCATCCAAAAAGTACGCTCGCACTTCCATAACAGGATCAATAGCGCGGTAAGCGCGTAAGAATGTGGCCCAGGGCAAGCGAAGCGATGCCCTGGGTAAACGTTTTTTCTGAAATACCAGTCCCGAAGGGCCGAAAGAAGGACATCATTCTATTTTTGGAAGATCCCCATCGCGGGAATGACGAGTGGGGCGTGGGAATGACGATTATTTGAAACGAGTTGCCATGTATTGCAGATTCTACCTGAAACTATGAAATGGCCTTTTGGCGAAATGGGAAACGAGCCCCCGAAATGTACTGTAGAGGTTTAGTCCGCCAACGGCGGAGTAGACTGTAGGTTCCGGACCCCGAAACCCGAAACCCGAAACCAGAAACCCGAAACCCGATACCCTGATAAGCGTGAATGCCGGGTGGTGAGAAATGGAGGCAAAGCCTGTGGATTCTGAGTTATTGTTGCGTCTATCGCTTCCCCGCTTTGAGCGATAGGATTTTATAGGCGTGGACGGCCTGTTCTTTTCCTTTGAGCATGACGGTGCCAATGGGCGTTCCGTTCACGCGATCCTTGATCCCCTCCCAGGTTTCATGCCCGGTCACGATGGTGCCCGCGGTAGCCATGTCGCAGAAACGTTTTGCAGTGTTCACACGGTCGCCGACCACGGTGAATTCCATACGCATGGGCGACCCCACGTATCCCGCGATCACTTCGCCCGTCTCGATGCCGATCCCCAAGTGAATTTCCGGCCGCCCCTCGCGCACCCGCGTTTGATTAAGTTCGGCATTGCGCTTGACGATCTCCAGTGCGGCGCACACCGCCTGATACTCCTCATCGCCGTAGGAAATAGGCGCGCCGAACACCGCCATGATTTCGTCACCAATGTATTTATCGAGCGTGCCGCCGTATTTAAAAATAATATCGGTCATGGCGGTGAAATGTTCGTTGAGCAATTCCACGAGTTGTTGCGGCGAAATCCGCTCGGCGATCTTGCTCGAACCGCGCACATCGCAGAACATAGTGGTGACCTGCGTTTTCTGCCCGCCCAGTTCCAAAGCTGTATCGTCGTTCATGATCTTTTCGACAATGTCCTTCGATAGGAACCGCCCAAGGTTTTGCCGCTTTTTCTCCGCTTCCACCACTTGGCTGTGCAATTGGACATTGTCTATCGCCATCGCCGACTGATACGCCAGCGCATTGAACAATTCCAGGTCGTCCTCGGTAAAGGTAACGCCCGGCTTGCGCGTATCGATGTAAATGGAACCCAGGATGCGGTCCTTGATTTTCAGGGGCACGCACATCGCGCTGTAGATCTGCCCCAGGATGATGCTTTCCCGCGCACCGAACTCCTGATCAGACATCCGGTCGGACATCAGCACGGGTTCGCCGTCAATGGCGGCGCGCCCCGCAATGCCCATGCTCGGTGAACTCGCCTGAAGGTCCTGGCCCATCTCCCGCGCCACTTTTACCGTTAGGGAATTCGCCCCTTCTTCGCGCAGCATGACAAAGCCCCGCTCCGCCGCCAGCGTGTGAATCACAATGTCCAGCACTTCTCCCAGCCGCTTGTGCAAATCAAAATTTTTCGTCATGACCTGGCTGGCTTCCCACAACGCCGCCATCCGCCGGTACGCCCGGCCCATTTGCATGACATCGTCCGGCGTCGACAACGGCATGGGGGTCTTATGCGCCTCCATCCCACGGACGGACTGCTTGCCGATCATGGTCATGTTGTTCCCGACCCGGTCCATCTCCGCACTGATGCGCGACATGCTCTGCAACAGCTTGCTTTCCGTCATCGTGCTCGACGCGGCTTTCGCACGCCCGGCCTGGGTGTCATCGCGGTAGACCAGCCGGCATTTGCTGCCGAACCACACTTCGTCCATATGCGTGAGCAACCGCTCCACCACCCGCTGCCGGTTCACATACGTGCCGTTCAAACTTTTCAAATCCAACAGCACCATGCGGTCGCCGCGCCGGCAAATCTTCGCATGATGCCGCGACACCTCATCCGCCACCAGCACGACATCGCTCTCTTCCGAACGGCCAAAGCTGATCTCATCCCCGGCCAGCGGAACAGTCATCGGGGGAACTCCCGGTTGTTCTATAATCACCTGCGGCATTTTCCAGCACTCCCAACTCCATCATATCGCTTACACGAACTAAGGTCAATGGACATTTCGCACCTTAAATCATGATCTCACTTTTCCTGGCAGTCAGCATATCATTATGAGGCACAGCCATACACTCTATCCGTTAAACCATGCCGTTTCGCCGCCCGGGCCACGCGTTCCTGAACCCCTTTAACATATGCCTGCCGCACCACTTGCGAAAACAGCACCCGCCGGTACCGCTCCGTCAGATCCGGGAATTGCCCCTCAAGCAGAGCCGCCACGGACTCCCACACCTTCGGCCGCGGATTTAAAGCATCTACCCAAATCTCATCCACCTCCAGCGCCGCCGCCCGTTCCATCAACCCGCTTATGGATTCCAGCGAATCAGAAAGAAACGGCAACAGCGGACCAAACATAATAGAAGTCTCCAAACCCGCCTCTTTAGCGCGGCGCAATACCTCAAACCGCGCCTCTACCGGGCTCGCATGGGGCTCCCAAAGACGACACATCCTCTCATCCAACGTGGTCACCGTAACCCCAACTTGAGCATCATGGCCCTCAAAAATGTCCAGATCGCGGAGAATCAACGCACTTTTCGTCAGCGCGTTGACCTGGAATCCATGCTCCAGCAAGATCCGGCAGCACTCGCGTGTAAGCCGCCATTTCGCCTCCAGGGGCTGCCACCCGTCACATGCACTGCTGACAAAGACCGCCCCCGGCGGCATTTTCCGCACCTGCTTTTGCAATGCCTCCGGGGCGTTCACCTTGACATCTACAAACGCACCCCACGGCTCCACATGCGGATGAAACCGCTGCATGAACCGCGCATAACAATACACACAGGCGTGCGCACACCCGGTATAACAATTCAGCGAATAATCATCTATGGAACACCGGTTCAATACCGTCCGGCACTGCACCTCGCGCACTACTATGTCACTTTTATCCTCTGGCATCCATTTTCAATCTCAATACCCTGCTATATCGTATCATATCTCCTGCATTTAACACTGGGAGAGTTAGCATCCTTGCCAAATCGAGGACTGCGATGTATATCCCTCTCAAGTCCATTCCCGCCAAACCGCTTGAAAAATCCCCGCCTCATTAAGTTCATGGTCGCGGTAGGGACACGGGTTGCCCCGTGCCCCCCGCACAGATCCCGGCGAGCGGAACTACCGCACCGGGCTCCTGCCTTGGATCCTAACGTTTAGTCGTATACTTGGATACGGATGCGCGATTTTCGGTTTAGGTAG
>JAKQOG010000050.1 GCA_029565395.1 Candidatus Hydrogenedentota bacterium
GGGGATGGTGGCGGGGCGAAATCATTAATGTCACCAAATCGGGAAAGGAGTGGTGTTCGCTGCTTTCCATTTCCCAGGTCCGTGATCAACAGGGAAAGCCATTTGCGTATGTGGGCATTGCCCGCGACATAACGGAGATGAAGGCGCTTCAGCAAAGGCTGAAGACGGCGGGGTTGGAGGCAATTTTCATGCTGGCGGTGGCCGCGGAAGCGAAAGATGAGGTGACGGGAAGCCATATCCAGCGGGTGCAGCATTATTCCGAGGCGTTGGCCCTGAAACTGGGATTGTCCAGGGAGTATGCCGAAGAAATTGGCTATTCGAGCATGATGCACGATGTCGGAAAAATCCACATACCTGATACCATCTTAAAAAAGGCGGGGGCGCTGTCCGAAGAGGAGTGGGTGAGCATGCGAAAGCATCCACAACATGGCGTTGCCATTTTGCGGGAAGATCCGTTTTATACAACGGCCCGTGAAATCGCGGGGAATCATCACGAACGCTGGGATGGAACAGGGTATCCGGCGGGCAAAAAAAGCAAAGAGATTCCGATTTCGTCACGCATTGTAACAGTCTCCGATGTTTTTGACGCCCTGACCACCTCGCGGCCCTACAAAAAAGAATGGCCCGAACAGGAAGCGATCGATGAATTAATCCGTCAAAAAGGCAAGGCATTTGATCCTGACGTGGTGAACGCGTTCATATCCCTCTATGAAGAGGGGACCGTTCATCGGGTCCGCGAACAGTTTCCGTCCATCGTGAATTAAAGCTTAACTAACGCGTGGCGATGAGAGGGTTTAACCATGATTTTCATGCGAATCAGCGTCATGATGCTGGGCGCTCTTTCGATACTGGCGATGCCTTCCTGCCGGGCGCAGGAGGGATGTCCGTCATTTGAAGACAGCGTTTCGCTCTGCACACCGGAAAACGCGGCGTTGGAAGAACTTTCCGGATTGTTGGACAGCCGGCAGCATCCGGGCGTCTTCTGGGCGCACAATGACAGCGGCGATGCCGCGCAACTCTATGCCTTTTCACGCACCGGACAACATCTCGGCATCTATGCGTTAGATGGGATAACCGCCGTGGATTGGGAAGATATTGCCTTTGGTCCCGGACCCGATTCGGAGCGTGATTATATCTATATCGGCGACTTTGGCAACAATGGGCTCTATCGCAGCTCCCTGGTGATTTATCGAATCCCGGAACCTGACGCAGATCCGCTTCAAGAACCGCAGAATGTGCTGGTGGAAGAAGTGGAGTCGTTTCCCTTGGTTTATCCGTTGGCGCCTCTCGTGGTATACGATTGCGAAACCCTTTTGGTCGATCCTGTGTTTGGCGACATTTACCTCGTGACGAAGGATAGTTCCAGTCCGCAGGTGGAAGACGGGTTATGTCATGTGTTCCGCAAGACTGCCCCGCATTTACCCGGAGAGGAAGCTATCTTGGAAGAAGCGGGGACGCTGTTTTTCGCGAAGGGGCTTTCCGGCATGATAACGGCGGGTGATGTTTCGCCGGCGGGCGATGAAATTCTGATTCGGTCTTATCTCATGAACCGGCTTTGGAAGCGGTTGCCGGGCGAAGCCTTGCACGAGGCGCTCGCGCGGGATTATTGCGCCGTGCCGATGACGTTTGAGATCCAGGGTGAAGCCATTGCGTTTGCCGCGGATGGCACGGGATATTATACCGCGAGCGAGGCCTATACCTTGGGCATCCAACCCGTCCATTTCTTCGAGCGAATCCCCGAAACAGAGGGTGAAGGAGTGAGCGAAGGTATTCCCGAAGGAGAACTTGAAGGCACGCTCGAAGGCGAAGGCCTCGCCGAAGGCGCTCAAGAAGGCCTAGAAGAAGGTCTGCCCGAGGGAGAGGAAGAGGGCATACCCTCAGAGGGGTCGCTGGAGGAAGGGGAAGGCCTTGCCGAAGGTTTACCAGAAGGCCAGGAAGAAGGTGAAGGCGTGCCAGAAGGAGAAGGATTGTTGGAAGGCTCTTTGGAAGGTGGCCTGGAAGGTCAAGAAGAAGGCTTTGCGGAAGGGGTGGAAGAAGGCCAGAACGAAGGGACCGAAGAAGGGGCCATTGAAGGCGAAGAAGAAGGCATGCCCCTGGAAGGGTCCATGGAAGGGTCCATGGAGGAAGGCGAGGAGGAGGGCGTGCCCTCCGAAGGCTTGCCGGAGGAGGGAGAAGGCGAAACAGATCCGTGGCACAGCGCGGATCGCGATCACGACAATGTGATTGGTTTGAGCGAGTTGCTGCGCGTTATTCAGTTCTTCAATTCCGGCGGATATCATTGTGAGGAAGGCACCGAGGACGGTTATGCGCCAGGGTCAGGCGATCCGGCGTGTCTGCCCCATGACAGCGACTATAATCCACAAGATTGGGACATAAACCTTTCCGAACTTCTCCGCATAATTCAATTCTTCAATTCCAGCGGATATCATTCATGTCCGGAAGTTTTCCCTCCTACGGAAGACGGTTTTTGCGTGGGAATAGGTGAATGACCAGATAGCTTTCTTGACGAGAAGCTATCCCAAACTTTGACGAGATAGAGAATACGAGGTTACGATATTATTTCATATTCCTTTTACAGATATGACTTTGCCCATTGGCGCTATGGTTCAAAAATTTGGTCCTGTCTGGCAAAAATAGCGCATAATATCATCCTGACGTGAACCGGAATATAGAGACACAAAAGAAAGGCGTGTGGACATGAGCGTGGACCTAAAGGCACTTCAAACAATTGAGCAAACGCTGGAGCCGGCGGTGATTGAGCGAATTGATGCGGCGGCGGACCGGATTGCGGCGGCGAAGGAGCGCGGCGGTAAGGTAGCGGTGGTGACGGGGAGCGGTCCGAATGTGCATGAAGGCGTTACCACGCTAATCGCGGAACTTATGCGCGTGGGCGTGGTGGACGGAGTCTCCACGAGTTCGGCGGTGATCGCTCATGAAATGGGCGGCGTGCTGGATAAGGTAAAACGGGTTCTGGGGGATGCGCTGGGATTGCCGCCCGATATTCTCCCGCGCGGCGGTGAATTTGAACTAACGCTCATGGAGGATGATGCACTTGCGTCGATGGCGGCGGAAATGCCGTTGGATATGGCATTGATTGAAAAACTCAAGCAGACTCCCGGAAAGACCATCATCAAGGCGGCGGGGAATCTGGGGTATCCGATGGGGCTTTGGCTGGAACGTCTCGCTTTGGAGGTATTGGCGGTGGCGCGCGCCCATGGGATGTCGTTCGAGGAAGCGGCGGGACATGGCGCGGATGAACGCACCATGATCGGGCGTGGCGCCGCCACGGGATTGCCGGTGCTGGTGACCATTCCGCAATTGGTGGGCGGCGGCGCAATAGGCCTGGCCATTGGGGATTCAATCTCCATCACAGAGCGCGCCTCGCGGCTGGCGCATATGCTTGGCAGCGCAGACGTCATCATCGAGTCGGCGGTTGCGCTCACCCAGGAAATCCATGATGGCCCACTGGAAACGCACACTGGTCATGGTTTGTGGGCGGCATGGCAGAAACACTGGACCTATTCCCTGGAGGGCAAAACGCTTATTCGCATGGACCTTGACCCCGCCCTGGAAACCGTCTGGCAGGCGGAACGCCACTCGAGCGCGGTGCAGGAGGCCATCGCGAAGGGATTGCCCAAAACCAAGTTGTTCAAAGTGCCGTTCCGGATGGAGATGTCCGGGTTTGCGCGGCATGATGGCAGCTTGCCCATTATCGCGGATATCGGCGTCGCATGGCCGCTGTTGGCCCAACGCGTAGCGGCACGGCTCGGGCTGACCTTAGAGTTTATGTCCTATCCGCAACAGACGGAACCGGGCCAAGTCATGCGTGAAGCCATCGTTCGGGAAATCAAACCCCTCCAACGCGAGAAAATGCTCGATCGGATAAAAACAGGCGTGAGGCGTGAGGCGTGAGGCGTGAGGCGCGAGGCGTGAGGCATGAGGACATCTACGAAACGAGGGGGAACTTTGGAGTGCGGGAGCTTGCTCCCGCTTTTTACTCTGGACCCCGATACCCGGTTT
>JAKQOG010000217.1 GCA_029565395.1 Candidatus Hydrogenedentota bacterium
CCCGCTCCTGCGCCCGAGGCGGCCCCTGCGCCCGCCCCCGAAGCGGCCCCTGCACCAGCGCCACCACCTGCGCCCGCCCCTGCACCCGCTCCTGAAGCAGCGCCCGCTCCCGCCCCTGCCCCTGCACCGCAAGACAATGCATCGGCTGCGGCTCCGCCGCCCGCTGCTGGGAGTACACCATGAAAATGTTGAATAGTGTAATGATGATGGTTGGTTTGGTATTGGCGAGTCATGTGGTTTTGGCGGCCGACGCTTCTCCGGAAGAGATAGTGTTGTGGCCGCAGGGCGCCCCGGAAGCCAAAGGAACTACAGACAAGGACATTCCGGTGATTCAGCGCTATGCACCGTCATCTGACAACGCGACGGGTGCGGCCATTGTGGTCTGTCCGGGGGGCGGTTATGGCGGATTGGCGATGGATCATGAAGGCGATCAGATTGGGCGTTGGTTGAACAGTGAAGGGATTTCGGCGTTTGTGCTCCGGTACCGTCATGCGCCGGGGTATAAGCATCCGGTTCCGTTGATGGATGCGCAACGGGCGTTGCGCACGGTGCGCGCACGTGCGGGTGAATGGGGCGTGAATCCGGGTCATATTGGCATTTTGGGATTTTCCGCGGGCGGTCATTTGACGGGCACGGCCGGGACCCATTTTGATGCGGGAAACCCCAAGGCGGACGATCCGATTGATCGGGCAAGCTGCCGTCCGGATTTTCTGGTGTTGGTGTATCCGGTGATCACGCTGGAAGGGCCTTTCGCGCATATGGGGAGCCGGAAGAATCTTCTGGGCGAGCATCCTGCGCCGGAGTTGGTGAAGGATTTGTCGTTGGAGAATGCAGTGACCAAAGACACGCCTCCAACGTTTTTGTTTCATACGAGCGGGGACACAGGGGTGCCGTCGGAGAACAGTATTTTGTTTTATCGGGCGCTGCATGATGCCAAGGTGCCCGCGGAAATGCATATTTTTGAGAAAGGCGAGCATGGCGCAGGCCTTGCGCCGAAGGATCCGGCGTTATCGGTGTGGCCGAAGCTATGCATCACGTGGTTGCGCGGGCTCGGGATGTTGTGATTGCGGAAGGGCCTGTTTTACGCATATCTGACGCGGAACGGATCAAGATAGCACGAGATGATGCCGGACATGATTGAACTAAGCGGAAAAACGGCACTGGTGACGGGGGGTGCAAAACGCCTTGGCGCGTCTATTGTGCTGGCGCTGGCGCGTGCCGGTGTTCATGTGGGGATACACTACCGGACGGCGCAGGGGGAAGCGGAATCGTTAGCGGTGCAGGCGCGTGGGCTGGGAGTGCGGGCGTGGGTGTTTCCCGAAGATCTGAGTCATCGGCAGGGAGTGGAGTCGTTGATGGATTGGGTGGTGGAAAGCGCGGGGCCGATAGATTTTTTAATAAATAACGCCAGCATTTTTCCGGAGCAGACCTTGAATGATCTGACGATTGAAGAGATTCACCGGAATGTGGATGTGAATGCGCTGGCGCCGTTGCTGCTGGGGCGGCGATTGGCGGCGCAGGGCCGGGAAGGGGCAATCGTTAATTTACTGGACGCGCGGATATCGGATTATGACCGGGAGCATGTACCGTATCATTTGAGCAAGCGTATGCTGTTGACGCTGACGCGGATCATGGCGGTGGAGTTTGCGCCGAAGGTCCGGGTGAATGCGGTGGCGCCGGGGTTGATTTTGCCACCGGAAGGCAAGGATGCGGCATATCTGGAGTCGTTGAAGGACACCAATTTGTTGCACCGCTATGGCAGTACGGAGGGAGTGAGTGAAGCGGTGTTGTTTTTGCTGAGGAGCGGGTTTATCACCGGGCAGGTGATTTACGTGGATGGCGGCCGGAATCTGCGGGGGAACATGTATGACTGAGCGGCATTTGGATAAAATTCACATTCGCGATTTGCAGTTGCGCTGTATTGTGGGGCTTTATGAGGAAGAACGGCGGGCTAAGCAGGATGTTGTCCTAAATCTCACGCTTTACGCGGACTATCAGAAAGCCTGCAAGACGGATCGCATAGAGGACACGGTGGACTACAAGGCCATCAAGAAGAGGGTGGTGGAGTTGGTGGAGGCCTCCAGCTTTTATTTAATAGAGCGGTTGGCGCAAGCAGTGGCGGAGTTGTGTTTGGAATCGCCGGAGGTGCAGCGGGTGGAGGTGACAGTGGACAAGCCGGGGGCGTTGCGATTTGCGCGGAGTGTGGCGGTGGAGATTGTGCGGGAACGCCGGCATGGCTGAAACCGCATATATTTCAGTGGCGTCGAATCTTGAGCCTGAACGGAATATTTTGGAAGCCTTGCGGCGATTGGCGGAACGGTGCAGGATTGAAGCGATATCCGAGTTTTATGTGACGAAGGCGCTGGATCGGCCCGATCAGCCGGACTATTTGAACGGGGTGATTCGCGTCGCGGGTGAGTGGACACCGCGGGCGCTGAAATTTGAGGTGTTGCGTCCGATAGAGACGGCACTGGGCCGGGTGCGCACGGCGGACAAGTATGCGGCGCGCACGATAGATTTGGACCTTGTATTGTTTGGGACGCAGGTGATTCGAGAGCCAGATCTGGTTGTGCCGGATCCGGAGGTGCGGACGCGGGTGTTTTTAGCGGCGGCATTGTTGGATATTGCGCCGGATCTGGTGATGCCGGATACGGGTGAGGCGTTGGCGGATGTGGCGGACAGTGAAAGGGCGGGAACATTACTGAAGGCCGAGGCCTTTACGGCCTTATTGAAAGAGAGGTTTTTAGAATGAATGCGGAACGTGTGGAGCAGTTGATACGGGAGCTCTTGATCGCATTTGGCGAAGATCCGGATCGCGAGGGATTGTTGAAAACGCCGGTGCGCGTGGCGAAGGCCTATGAGTTTTTGCTTTCGGGGTACAGACAGGATTTAGATCATGTCATCAATAGCGCGGTGTTTCAATCCGAATCGAACAACATGATTATTTCGCGCGATATCGAGGTATACAGCCTGTGCGAACATCACATGCTGCCGTTTTTCGGGCGGTGCCATGTGGGGTACATTGCGCGCAAGCATGTAATAGGGCTGAGCAAGATCGCGCGCATCGTGGACTTGTATGCGCGGCGCCTTCAGATTCAGGAGCGGCTGACGGCGCAGATCGCACGGGCCATCATGGACCAGACCAAGGCGGAAGGCGTGGGGGTGGTGATGGAATGCCGGCATTTGTGCAGCATGATGCGGGGGGTGGAGAAGCAGAATTCCGTTATGACGACCTCGTCGGTGCTTGGCAGTTTTCATGATGATGACGTTACGCGAAATGAGTTCCTTTCCTTGATTGGCCGGAAGGTGTAGCGGTATGGTTGAGGGTGTTAATCCAGGAGGCTGACATCCAGTGCAGGCGCTTCGGTCATATACGCGGTTCATTACGATTTTTTTCGTGATGACGCCCATCCTTTACCTGGCGCGTCTGTTGGTGTGGCCGGTGGTCTTGGTTTCGGAGAAGGCTGATCGGCGGCTCCGCCGGTGGCTGCTTCAGAGTTGGGCGCGGCTGTTTGCCGTGGTGGCGGGAGTCAAGGTGGTGGTGCATGGAACGCCGCCCAAGCCCCCGTTTTTTATCGTGGCCAATCATGTCAGTTATATGGACATGCTGATCCTCAATCATCAGACGGGTTCGATTTTTGTGTCGCGGGAAGATGTTCAATTCTGGCCGATTATTGGATTCATGGCGAAATCGGTGTATGTCATTTTTATCGATCGTCAGGACAAGCGGGACACGGTCCGGGTCAATAAATTGATAGAGCATTCGCTCGAGATGGGGGATGGAGTGGCGGTGTTTGCGGAGAGCCGGATTTCGTGCGGGCTGGATGTGGAACCGTTCAAGTCCTCGCTGATTGAACCGGCAATAGCGAACCGGATACCGGTTCATTACGCCACGGTGACGTATGAGACGCCGGAGGGATGCCCTCTTGCGAGCAAGATTATCGGGTGGTGGCGGCCGGAGCCGTTTTTTGCGCATCTTTTGCGGCTGCTGCGTTGTCCGGGGTTCACGGTTACGATCCGCTTCGGACCGGAGCCGATTTCAGGTACGGATCGCAAGGAACTTGCGGAGCGGCTGCACGCTGCCGTCCGCGAACAGTTTGTGCCGTTACGGTGAAGGGTTCCAGGAATTAGGGGTGGGCGGGGGATGCTTCTTCCTGAAGAATCCATTCGGGATCCAGTTCGACGTGTTTGATGCTTTTCCCGTCCTTGATGGAGTGAGTGTAGGTGATGTGGATGTGCCCGTTCCGGCTCTGAATGAGGGACGGATAATGAAAATTACCGGCGGGTTTCTGTTCGAGATGGCGGGTCCATTTCCACGAATTTCCTTCGTCGTCTGATAGAGACAACGCGAGTGTATTGCGATCCGATTCGGAATCGTTATACGCCATTACCCAGCGGCCGTCTTGGAGGGCGATCACTTCAAGGCTGGCGTTTGGATTGAGAATGTCCGTATACGTTGCGATAGACCAGGTTTCTCCGTCATCGGTGGATTGGCTTTTCAGGACACGGTGTTTCAGGTCGCCTTCTTCCCGCATATAGGCGATTAATGTGCCGTCCTTTTTTCGGACGATGGTGGGCTGGTTGAGCAAGGCGCCGGGGATGGGCGCACTTGGGCGCCACGATGTTCCCTGATCGTCGGATAAGGCGGCGAGACCTACGTAGAAGCCGTCGGAATAGAGGGGGAGGACGATGCGCCCGGAGGGGAGGGTGAGGAGGTGGGTGCGGGTCATCCATCCCCGTTGTGTCTTGCTTGGGTCGCGTGCGGCGTCGATAAGCTGCTGTGCGGGAGGAATGGTGTACGCGCCGAAATCAGCCTCCAATCCCGGCATGGTGGGAATCAGGTTTTTGTAGGTTTGTTCCAAGGTGTCGGCGAATTCGTTTCCCGGCTTAAGGACGAGCGTATCCTGCCAATACCATTGGGGCGGTCCATCATTCTGATAGTCTTTGGCTTTCCGGCATCGCAGGAGGGAGTCTTCCCAGCTTTCGGCTAACACGGCGATCCAGAACAGCCACAATTCCTGCTGGGCATCGATGAAGAGGACGGGATTGCAATCGGGGAATTCAGGAGTATCCGCCAAGAGAAAAGGCTCGCTCCACGTGGTGGTGTTTTTTTTCAGGCGTGCGCCGCGGATCACGACGTCGGCGCTTTTCCGTTCGCCTGATCCTTGAAACCAGGCGCAGAGGAAATCTCCGTTGGGACACTCGATGATGCTGCTTGAATGCACATGTTGTGGTTGAGGCGGGAAGATGAGTTCGTGTTGAAAGAAGGGGGCGTCAGTGGTTGCCGCGGCGCTCATTGTGCCCATGGCAAGTAACAGCAAAAAAGATCCCATTTTCGTTTCCTTTCCCTGCCGGACTACCGAACAGACCGGCGGCCGTAAAAAGAAGTTAGGGGTGATTTTTGTGAAGTGTTCTATTTTCAGGCGTCTGGTCCATTTTCGGGAAGGTTCAGGTTTGCATCGAGTTTGACATTCGCCTGAACCATTTCGTCCCAGGTGACCGTGCGGTTTTCATAGGCGGCCATTCGTCCGAGGATGCTGGTCATGGTGCTGTGGGCGGATTCTTCGGCGTTATTGAGGGTTTTCCCGTCCATGATGCTGGCGCAGAAGTCCCGCATGTTGTTGACGGCGCCTTCTTCGTAGATTCTTCCGGTATTGCCGCCTTTCCAACCGTCTTTTTTACCGCGGATAGAGACCTCGCCGCCATAGTGGGAGTCGACAGTGCCTTCGGCGCCGTACAGCCGCATGCACAAGTCGTCGTATCCGTAGGTGAACTGTCCGGAACTGAAATCGACAAGCACGTCGTTGGGGTAAAAGTAGGTGACGACGAAATGGTCCCAGCAATCGCCGATATCCACGCGCGCTTTGCGTCCGCCGGTGCCGCAGGCCTTCAGGGGATGACCCTGGAGATACCAGTTGGCCACATCGAGCACGTGGATGTTCTGCTCGACGATGATGTCGCCGGAGAGGGCTTTGTCGAAGACCCAATTGCGCAGGCGGGTGGTTTCCGCGCCGGGTTCTCCTTTTTTCACGCCGAGTCTTCCGCAGTAGTAATAGAACTGGCCGCTGACGGGCTGGCCGATCATGCCTTCGTGGACGCGTTGGGCGGCGCCGCGGAAAAATTCGTTGTTGCGGGTTTGGAAATCCACGAGGGTGGAGAGTTTTCCCTGGGCTTTTTTTGCGGCGTCTACAATGGCCATGCATCCGGGGACGTCGACAGCGATGGGTTTTGCGAGATAGACGTGTTTTCCGGCGTTGAGTGCGTCGACGGTTTGCTGGGGGTGGAAGTAGGGGGGGCTTTCGACGGCTACGGCGTCGAGTTTGCTGGCCAGAAGCTCTTTATAACCGTCCAGCCCGGTATATTGCCGGGCAGGATCTACCTTCAGCCGTTCGCCCGCTTCCTGTACGCGGTCACGGAAATAGTCGTGGACGGCGACCACCTTGACATTGGTATTTCGCTGGAATAAGTCGCCGACCCAGATGCCGCGCCCGCCGCAGCCGATGATCCCGATTTCCAGGGTAGAGTTCGCGGTGGCGCCCCGGACGGCGCCGGCGGGCAGGATGGTGATGCCGGCGGTTGCGGCGGCCATTTTCAGGAAATCGCGGCGTTCCACGGTGTGATGAGTGTTTTTGGACATGTTTTTACTCTCCTTGTTTCCATCCGTTGTTAACGGGGTTGATTCATGCCATGCCGAAGAGGCTGCGCACATATTGGGCGTTGGTTTTGAAATCTTCGTCGCGGTCTTTCTTTACGGCGGTTTCCAGCACAATCCACCCCTTATACTGAATGTCCTGAATGGCGTTGACCGCCGCTGGGACGTCGACCCGGCCTTTTCCGAGGTAGTTGGCGCCGTCTTTGAAATGGATTTGGCAGATGCGATCTTTTAGATCCCGGATTTCGGAGGGCACGTCGTATTTGGCGTAGGTGGAGTTGCCGATATCGTAATAGATGCGGACTGCATCGCTCTTGACCCGTTCGAGAATGCCGAGATTGTCTTTTCCGGTGAGGGTGTTTTCCACGCCCAGAATAACGCCTGCGGCCTGTGCTTTGGGCGCGGCTTCCTTCAGGCGTTCGACCACTGCATCCATTTCTTTGGCTTTGATTCCGTTCTTGTCGAGCAGATCGCCTTTTCCAAAGAAGGCGAGCAGAATTACCTTGGCATTGAGATCTTTTGCCGCTTCGATGGTTTGGCCGAGCCATGCGGGGCCGCGTGGATCGGTGGCGAACGGGGCCTCATTTAACAGCCCCATGGCCACGGAGGAGACTGCGATCCCGGTTTTTTGAATCAACGCTTTGTATTGTTGCCGGAATGCGGGATCGGCGATTTGGAGTTTTTCCGCAGGTCCGCCCGCGGAGACTTCGACACCGTTTAAACCGATGCGTTTGGCTATTTCCAATGCGGCGGGCTCCGCCGCTTGCAAGGACCAGTCACAGGCGCCCAGCCGGATCCCCGGTGGGGTTGTCTGTGCCTGGGCTCCTCGTGAAGCCCACTGAACTCCGGCAAGTCCGCCTAAGGTGGAGAGAACGAATTGACGCCGTGTGATCGCCATACTGTGCATGCTCCTTACTGGTTGTTTGTTTACTGTGTGTTTGACCAATGTCGTTATCTTATCGGTTTTCCCTTCTGATTGTGAAACGCCTGGGATGCAGGCATAGTGGGGCAAGCCTTTCGGGCATAGTCAAATCGCCCGGATGGGGATAAAGGAAATTTTCTTGACTTCTGGGATTGGGTAGAGGAAAATATCTTTATACTGTGAGGCATTTTTGATAGTATAAAGAGTTGACGTTCTTTAGTGAGCGAGGACGTGGAAAGCGTGTTGGTCCGTATGAATTTTGTTAAAAATGCAAGGAAAGGGCTTATTTTTTGTGTAGAAATGGGCTGGAGCGGAGTGGATTGGTGTATTGGCCGGCCCATGGTAAATTATTGACAAAACTCTCTGTAAGTCCAGTTATATCAATATGCGCTTACATTATTCGCATTGACATTTTTGCGAGTCTCTGGTAAAGTTAAAGTGTGTAAACAGGGAGCTGGGATGTCCCCCGGCTCTTTGAGGAGACTCCGTTAGCGTTTGACTCCGCGTCGTGGCGGGCAAGGGCCTCCCGCAATGGCGGCAGAGGCGTGTTGTGTGCACGCGTGGGGTTGTGTCTGAGGAGACACGGAGATGAAAGCATATTCCCTATTCGGCCAAAGCCTGGTGGATCGGGGCATAATAACGCAGCAACAGCTTGAGGAAGCTGTTCATAAACAACAGACCACCATGGGTCACCGGAAGCTTGGCGAGATTCTGGTGCGTTTGGGTCATATCAGCAAGAGCCATATAACGGAAGGCCTGGCGGAGCAGCTTGGCATTCCGATAATCAAGATATCGGAGCGAGAGATTCCGGAACGCATCCGGAGTCTGGTGGATGGGGGCATCGCGACGTTATACCGGGTGATTCCGGTGGAGGAGCGCGGGCGCACGCTGATGGTGGCGACGTCGGATCCGACGAACATCAATAATCTGGATAATTTGTCGCGGTTGCTGGATCGGCCTGTGGACCCGGTGCTTACGACGCCGGAAGAGATCACGTTTGCGTTGAACAAGTATTATGGTCTTCAGGAGAACACGGTGGAGACGATGCTTTCGACGGTGAGCAGCGCGAGCAGCATGAGCACGCTGAGCACGATGTCGAATTTGAGTTCATTGGACAGTTCGCTGAGCAGCTTGGGGAGCATGTCGGCCAGCGATATCAGCATGAGCAGCATTAGTTTGAACGATAATGAGTTGGATGCGGCGATACCGGGCACGATTTCGATGGAAGGGGCGGAGGACGAGGATCAGGACAATCCGGTGGTGCGGTATGTTCATCAGATGATATTGGAGGCGTTCCGTCTCCGGGCGAGTGATATTCATGTGGAGCCTGGCAAGGCGGATGTGAAGGTTCGGTATCGGGTTGACGGGGTGCTTCAGTTGATGCCGTTGCCGCCGAAACGGGCCCAGGCGGCGATTATATCGCGGTTGAAGATTATGTCGGGGATGGATATTTCGGAGCGCCGGATTCCGCAGGATGGCCGCATAAAGATGATGATTGGGGGCAAGATGATCGATCTTCGGGTGAGCGCCCTGCCGTCGGCGTATGGCGAGAGCGTGGTCATGCGTATTTTGGACAAGAGCGGTTTGATGCTGGGTCTTGGGCAGTTGGGTTTTTCGCCGGAGGTTCAGCGGCAGTGGGAGATTCTGTTGAGCCATGCGACGGGGGTGGTGCTGGTGACGGGGCCGACGGGTTCGGGCAAAACGACGACGTTGTATGCCTCGCTGCATACGTTGAATCAGCCGGATCGCAAGATAATAACCGTGGAGGATCCGGTTGAGTATCAGCTTACGGGGATTAATCAGGTGCAGATAAACCATGAAATTGGGTGGGATTTCGCGCGGGCGCTCCGGTCGATGTTCCGTCAGGACCCGGATATCGTGATGGTGGGTGAGATCCGCGACAAGGAGACGGCGGAGATTGCCATCAAGGCGGCGCTTACGGGCCACTTGGTATTCTCGACGTTGCACACGAATGACACGGCCAGTTCATTTATCCGGTTGGTGGATATTGGGATAAAACCGTTTTTGGTGGCGTCGGGGGTGCGTTCGATTCTGGCGCAGCGGCTTGTGCGGACGATATGCACGGGGTGCAAGGAGGTATGTGCGCCGAATGAGCTTGAAATCGGCCGGCTGGGCTTTCCGGTGGAAATAGAGAAGGTAACGTTGTACCATGGGGCGGGATGTGATAGTTGCAACAAAACCGGATATCAGGGGCGGCTGGGCGTCTATGAGCTTTTGCCGACCACGGATAAAATCCGGCAGATGCTGATGCGGAGCGAGTCCGCGGCGGCGATCCGTCGGGCGGCGCGGCTGGATGGGATGACGACGATGCGCGAGGATGCCTGGCACAAGTCGTTGAACGGCATCACGACGGTGGAGGAAGTCAACCGCCGCACGCGCGTGGATGAGCCTTTGCACCGGCGTGAAGCCATAGCGGTAGGAGAATAAACGATGGCGTATGAAATGGTGAGTTTGCTGCGGATGCTAATCGACCGGGATGGCTCCGATCTTCATCTTGAGGTGGATAATCCGCCGGTGGGGCGGGTGCATGGGCGGCTTCATTTTTTTGGCGACAATCCGCTGACTCCGGAGGACACGGAACGGCTGATGAAGAGCATCGCGTCGGTGGACAATCAGCAGGAGTTGCAGGAGGTGGGCGGCGCGGACTTTGGGTTCGCGTTTGAAGATATTGCCCGGTTCCGCGTGGCGATATTCAAGCAGCGCGGGTATGTGGGGCTGGTGTTGCGGTTGATTCCGCGCAAGATTCTGACGTTCGAGGAGCTGGGGCTGGCGGAGGGCATCAAGAAGCTGTTGATTATGCCGCGCGGATTGATCCTGGTGACGGGCCCGACGGGTTCGGGAAAAACGACGTCGCTGGCGACGATGCTGGACTGGATTAACATAAACATGGATCAGCACATAGTTACGGTGGAGGATCCGATTGAATATTATCATACGCACAAGAAAAGCATCGTGATTCAGCGCGAGGTGGGGGTTGACGTGCCGACCTTCGCCGAGGCGCTGCGGCGCGTGTTGCGTATGGACCCGGATGTGATTCTGGTGGGGGAAATGCGCGACCTGGAGACGATTGAAGCGGCGATTACGGCGGCGGAAACGGGGCACTTGGTGTTTGCGACGCTTCACACGACGGGGGCGGTGCGCACGATCGACCGGATTGTGGATGCGTTCCCGACGAATCAGCAGGAGCAGATCCGGACGCAGCTTTCGGGCAATTTGAAGGCGGTGATTTCGCAGACGTTGATCCCGCGGAAGAGCGGATTCGGGCGTGTGGCGGCGTTTGAAATCATGATCACGACGCCGGCCATCCAGAATCTTATACGTGAAAACAAGTCTTTCCGCATCACGTCGTCGATACAGACCGGTCATAAATACGGCATGAACCTGCTTGATGAGCATTTGCTGGCGTTGTACCGGAAGGGCATTTGCAAGTATGAAGACGTGGCGTGCAAGGCGCAGATGCCCGAGGAATTTGAAGCCAACGCGCGTGCGCTGGGCCTGGAGGATGCGCCCAAACCCTCCGGACCGGGCACGGAAGCGGCATAGAAAAGGATACTGTACATGGCAGTGGCCCGCATGGAACGGCCTTTGGAACGCAAACTGGGCGACCTTCTGGTCGACCAGGGTGTGATCACGCCGTTGCAACTGGATGAGGCGCTCCAACGGCAGCGCCTGACGGGGGACATGCTGGGCCGTGTTCTGGTGACGATGGGGCTGTGTGAAGAGCAGGACATCATTGAAGCGCTGGGTGTTCAATCGGGGATGGAGCGGGTGGAAATCACGAAGCTGAAGATCCCCGAGAATATCATCCGCAAAATATCCTCCGACGTGGCGAAGTTTTATAATATTATCCCGCTTAAGGAAGTGGATGGGGCGCTGGTGGTGGCGATGGCGGATCCCCTGAACATCCAGATCCTGGATGATTTGCAGCAGATTACGGGGCAGAAGGTTCGGGGTGCGGTAAGCAATGCGGCGGACGTTGCGGCGGCGTGGAAATCGAATTATTCTTTTGAAACCGATTCGATACATGAGATGCTGGTTCAACTGCAGGACAAGGTGGGGACGCATGAGTTGAGCCTGGAGGAATTGGGCCAGCAGTCGGTTATCGGGGATGTCGACAACCTGGTTGAACTGGCGCAACAGCCGGAAGTCATAAAGATTGTCAACCTGGTGTTCCTGGAGGCGGTGCAGAAGCGCGCGTCGGATATTCACTTTGAGGTGTATGAAGATACCTTCCGCATCCGGATCCGCATAGACGGGGTGTTGCATGAGATTGTGAGCCCGCCGAAATTGCTGGCGATAGCGCTGGTGTCGCGCGTGAAGGTGATTTGCAGCATGGACATCGGGGAGCGCCGGCTTCCGCAGGACGCGCGGATTGAGTTGAAAGTGGGCGATACGGTGATTGATATCCGCGTGGCGACGCTTCCGACGTTGTACGGCGAGTGCGTGGTGATGCGTATTTTGGATCGGACGGCGATCAAGATTGATTTGGACAAGCTGGGTTTTAGCAAGGATATTCTGGCGCAGATCCGCCGGATCATCGCCCAGCCCAATGGCATATTGCTGGTAACGGGACCGACGGGTTCCGGGAAAACCACCACGCTGTATGGCTGTCTGAATGAGTTGAATCAGGTGGACGTTAAGATCATCACGACTGAAGATCCGGTGGAATTGCAGATAGATCGTTTGATTCAATGCCAGGTGCATGAGGAGGTGGGGCTGACGTTTGCGGCGTGCCTGCGGTCTATTCTGCGTCAGGACCCTGATATAATCATGGTGGGTGAAATCCGCGACTTGGAAACGGCGCAGATAGCCATCGAAGCCTCTCTTACGGGGCACTTGGTGTTGAGCACATTGCACACAAACAGCGCGCCGGAAACGATTACGCGTTTGCTGGATATGGACGTGGAGCCGTTCCTGATCACGGCGTCGCTGGAAGCGGTATTGGCGCAGCGTCTGGTACGGGTGCTATGCCGTCATTGCCGGGCCCCCTATACGCCGACGGTGGAGGAGATGGATTTGCTTGGTCTGCCGAAGAGTTGGCGGCAGGATCCGAAGCTTCGCTTATTCAAGGCGAAAGGATGCCCGGCGTGCGATTATATTGGCTTCATGGGCCGTACCGGGTTGTTTGAAATGCTGGATGTGGACGAGACGGTGGCGGACATGATTCTTGATCGTGCCATGGCGTTTGATATCCGGCGGTATGCGCGGAAAAAGCAGGGCATGCGCACGTTGCGGGAGGAAGGCATAATAAAGTGTGTGCAGGGCGTTACCAGCCCCGAGGAAATTATCGCGCACACAGACAAATATGACGATTAATAACGCCTGGGCGGTTTTCGCGGCGCCTTCCGCGGAACCCGCCGGGCGGCTGGCAAGGATAGAGCGGCAAGTAGGTTACAATTAAGGCGGGCGCGGCGGAACCGCCGCGGCCTTAAGGAGATCGGTCATGCCCAAGTATGCATACAGGGCCCTGAACAAGGAAGGCCATGAGGTCTTCGGGATTGTGACGGCGGAAAGCCAGGCGCTCGCCATTAATGACGTGCGGACGCTGGGGCTGTACCCGACGCATGTGCGGGAGGCGCGTAAGAGCGATGAGCGGAAGGCGCGCAAGGAAAAGCGCGGCCTGAGCGAGTTGTATTTCGGCGGGGTGAAGAACAAGCAGTTGGTGATCATGACGCGCCAGTTGTCGACGCTGATTGATGCAGGCCTGCCGTTGTTGCGCAGTTTGAACGTGTTGATTGCGCAATTGAAGCCGTGCAAGCTGCGGGATATTTTGCGGGAGATTGCCAGCGATATTCAGTCCGGGACGACGTTTTCCGAGGCGCTGGCCAAACATCCCAAGCAATTCGACCGCCTGTTCGTGAACATGGTTCGCGCGGGGGAGGTGGGCGGCATGCTGGAAGTGGTGCTGAACCGCCTGTCGGTGTTCATGGAACGGCGCGAGGCGTTGCGGCGCAAGGTGAAGGGGGCGATGATTTACCCGATCGCGGTGGTGATTATTGCGTGCTGCATCGTGGCGTTCCTGTTGACGAAGGTGGTGCCGGTGTTCGCGGAGATTTTCCAGGAATTCGGCGGAGAACTGCCCTGGCCCACGCGTTTCCTGATTGCCTGCGGCGACTTCATGGTGTACAAGGGCATTTGGGTGATCCCGGCGGTGATTGGATGGACCATCATCTTTTTCAAGTTGATCTTTAAGGTGCATGCGGTGCGGCGGTTCCGGGATCGCGTCATTTTGAAAGTTCCGCTGGTGGGCGACTTAGTCACGAAAGTGGCGGTGGCGCGGTTTGCGCGCACGCTGGGCACTCTGATTACGTCGGGCGTGCCTATTCTGCAGGCGCTGAAAATAACGAAGGAAACCATCGGGAACGAGATTATCCAGGACGCGGTGGACAAGGTGCATGACAGCATCAAGGAAGGCGATACGATCGCCGCGCCGCTGGATGAGACGAAGGTGTTTCCCGCGATGGTGGTGAATATGATTGACGTGGGCGAGGAAACCGGCAGCCTGGATGCGATGCTGATGAAGGTGGCGGACATTTACGACGCGGAAGTGGAGGTGGCGGTGGAGGCCATGCTGCGCCTGATGGAGCCCGCCATCATTGTGTTGCTGGGCGGCGTGATCGGGTTCATTGTGGTGTCGCTGTATCTGCCGATCTTCACCCTTGGCGACCAGATTAACAAGTAATACAATGCGCCGCGGCGTGCGCGGCGCGTTATGGCATAGTAAAGTTGAAAAACCGTTAAACAACGCGCTTAGCGCGGATTCGCCCGTTAGGGGGCGTGGCAGAGGAGGTTCCATGAGAAAACGCAGAGATGGTTTTACGTTGATTGAACTGCTGGTCGTGATGGCGATCATCGCGATTCTGGCGGCTATTGTCGTGCCCAATGTGGCCAAGTACATAGCCAGAGGGCGGGTGACCCGCGCACTGTCGGAGTGTCAGAGCATCGAAACGGCGCTGACCAAGATGATGACGGATGCCAACCGTTCGGATCTTGGGCAGTTTTTCGCCCAACAGCAATGTGGAAACAGTGGCCCTGTGTTTCCATCAGTGCATAGGTTAGTAGCCTGTGATTGGAACATTAATCCCGAAACGAGTGCGGCATTGTATTTCCAGGTGGCCACAATCGTGTACACACATACATTTTATGCCTTGCTCCGGGAAGGACGCGGGGTATTAAGTCCAAGTGTTGCGGCGGATATATTGTATTCGGATAATCCTGATGATAGCCCGACGTTTAGATACAGCGATTTGTTGGACGCGAATGTGGTTCGCAAGCTGGGCACCAATTATCTGGATATAGCCGACGATCCGTGGGGAACATTTTATAATATTTACCCGGGTCCGTGGTCTAAGCGCAAAGGCCCGTGTGTTTTCCGCGTTTACATGCCTGAGTCGGACAAGCAAATGCCGGGCAGCAGAACGGACAAAGGCGAGGATGATCTCACATTAAATGTGGTAGATCCTGAGACGGACGAGTTAATACGGGTAGGGTATCCAGCCTCGCGCAACCAGATGGCCTTTATTTGGTCGAATGGCGCGAATATGAAGTCGAGTCAGGCGTTATATAACTATTATGGCGATTATTCGAGCAACGAAAAGGCACAATACTACGATCCCGAGCAAGAGGAAGATTTTCGGGGTGGCGGCGATGATATTAACAACTGGGATCAGGATCAGAGTTGGGGCCGGTTTTATAATTAATTTTATACGGTTAGCCATAGAGTTGTTGGAAGCACATTCGCGCGGGCCGGAGCTTCGGGCCGCGGGCAGAGGAGGACCGTGAGGTGATCACGCGGCGCGATAAGGCATCGCCAGGCTTCACCTTGGTGGAGCTGCTGGTGGTGATGTCCGTCTTTTTGATCCTTGCGGCCCTTGCCGTGCCAGCGATTTCGCGGTCGGGGGTGTTTTCGCGGGATGAAATGAAAAGCACGGCGCGCGAATTGCAGAGTCTTCTTCGCACCGCGCAGATTTACGCGAGCACCTACCACCGGAACACGGCGGTGGTGTACATGATGGATAATTACCGGGACGTACTGGTGGACCCAGAGAACACGCCGGGCCTGTCATCGCCGATAGTCGACAGTATTACGGGGGAAAATGTCCGGTTTATTATTGGCGCCGCGATTATGTTTCAGCCGACGTTGGACGACAGAGGCATGAGGGTATGTAAAAACTGCTGTATGGATTGCTTTGTTCCCATAAACCATCCGGAGGGCGAGTTCATGTTTTTTCCGGGGAATATGGGGGTGTTGATGCGTGATCCGGCCACGGCAGACCCGAAGAATGGCAACCCATTGATTATCTATGATGACCGTCATGTTGCGTTGGAGGACAGACGGCCCCGGTTTTATTGTGAAGACAATGCCGTGGAGGATCCGGATGGGATTGGATGCGGTGGCGGGCGGATCACCTATTCCGGGATCAGTTATCTTGGCATGCGTGATGTTCCGGTGGTGGTAAAGGGTCCGCCCATCGATGATGATTTGCCGAATATTCCATTTATAAGCGTATTTCCCGCCCATGTGTTTACGCCTTCGGGACGCATGGATATTGAGTCGGGTTGCGAAAGTCTTTGTATCAAGACGAAAGAGCGGTATGAGATTATCGTGACGCCTTTGCCGAGTGATCCTCTGGACGAGCGGCTAATCGATGATAATGAGATCAGAATGATAATCTATGATTCTGAAGGCGCACCAACGTGGAATCTTTATGGCATACGGATAGAACTGTTCCGGTCGACGGGACGCGTGAGGATAATGTCATGAAGCGGCGTGTACAGCGAAGACTCTCAGGATTTACATTGTTGGAAGTGTTGGTGGCGTTGACGATACTGGCGGTGGGGCTGATCGCGATCATGCGGCTGTTCCCGATGTCGATGCGCAACTCGCAGGTGGCGGCGGAGCGGACGGCGGTGGCGTCGCTTGCACGGACGGAACTGGGGCGCGTCCGGGCGGGGGGCGTGTTCAATCAGGAGAATTTCCAGCCGTGGATTCATTCGTGGGCGGAGAAGAACGCGTTGCGCAATCTGACGGCGGCGCAGCGGGCGTATTCGATGTATGAGAGCTGGCGGACGACGGTGCAGCGGATTGGCGGGAGCGAGGGCGCGGATCTGTACCGGGTGACGTTTTCGGTGAAGATGTTTGACGGGCGGGAAGAGAAGTTCGTGACGTATGTGACGCAATTGTAAACGAGGCGGCTCGTGCGAAGGCGCGGGCGCCTGTGAGGCCGAGATGATGATACGCCAGGCGAGGATAGAGGAAGCAGGCCGGCGGGCGGGTGGAAGGCCGCCGCGGGCGGGGCTTCGTGCATCTTCGGCGGGGGGGTATACCCTGCCGGAAATCCTGGTGGCCATGGTGATCCTGCTGGTGATCATGTCGGGGGTGGTGGCGCTGTTTTCCGGGGCGGTGAGCACGGTATTCGGAAGCTATCAGACGATGGATGCCTTCGCGATGGCGCGGAGCTTGACGAGCGCCATGGAGCGTGATTTGGCGGCAGCGTTCACGGCGCGGGAGCAGGGCGCCTATTATCAGTTTTACGGACGCCCCGAAGGGTTCGTGTTTGTGGGTACGCTGGAAAGCGGCGGCATTGGCCGGGTTACCTATGTGCTGCGCCCCATGGTGTTCGGCGCCGATCAGGACGGCAATGTTGTTGAACGGCTGAGCGGGGAACGCCGGATAACGGAGATTGCCGAGCCTTGGACATATACGTTGGGCCGGATAGCCGTTCAGGCCAGGCAGTATGGGGTGTCTAGGGGGATGTCCGGGGAAGAGATCAATGCCTTGGAGGCTGCGGCGAAGGACTTGGTGAAGGCGAAGTATCATTCAGTGGATCCAGGGGATGAGTCATCCATGGCGCTGGTGGAATTCCGGGTAATGGCGCAAAACTATGCCTTGGTGCGTTACGAGGAGCCTGGGGTTACTGATTTGGACAATTTCCCCCTGCCGGGGGATTTGGTGTGGCCGTATGTTGCGCCGGAGTTGTCGAACACAGGCCTTGTGCACGAGTCGGACGAATATGATTCTAGTAACACGGGCCTGTATCATGAAATACTTTCCGCGATTAATCCGCAAGTGTCTGATGATACCTATGACATGCGCACGCTGCTCTGGCAGCAGAATCAGAATGTTTCCCTGAACATGATCAATGCGGATGTAGTGCAAAAGATACTGGATGCGAAGCGGCGCGAGATCTGGATCCGCATGCTGGCCGGGGATCCGGATCTGGACACACAGGACACGCAAACCTATTGTGATAAAAACTATCCAAAAGGCGAGTGTCCATTATCCTCTCTCGGCGAATGGTTTTGGAATGATAAGAATATCAATGATTACCTGCCGGCGGACCGAATTTTATATAAGGCGCAGTTATTGGATCCGGAAACGGATGTCCCCTTGATGCTGCCCGTATCCGATGAGAAGACGCCGATGGACGCGCTGTATGGGCCGGGGATTTTCAGTTATTGCAGTGGCGATTTTTATTTCGATGAAAAGACGCACGAAGAGAAAGAAGTAAGCAGTCATTTTTTCAATGACAATATGAATCTCCAGCCCTTTCCCAAAAACAGTGAGTTGAATGGCGAATTGGATTATCCGGGGTATATGCGGACGCTGATGCCGGACATAGAGGATTTGCAGGCGTTTGACGATTTTTTGACGCGGATCAAGGCGAGCAAGGTGGATAGTTTGCCGGGTTCGCCGCTGGAACCGCGGCTTCCGTACAAAGTGGCGCCGCAATTCTGGCTTCTGCTGGAAGCCAGGGAGCCGGGCGCGCCTGATTATCGGAGGTGGTTCAGTCAGATTATAACGCTTCCCAGCGGCTTTACGCGCGGGTTGGGAGGCGTGACACAATAGGAAGATGCTGGGATTCATGGAAGAAGGCAGGAACCTATGAGACGTAGACGTGACAGTGGCGCGGCGATGATCATTGCCATTGGCATCATGGTCATCCTGTTGGCTATTGCGTTGACCTTTTTCACGGTGACGAAGCTGGAATTGCAGACGGCCACGAACGTCAGTAATACAGTGCGCGCGGACCAGCTTGCGGATGGGGCCAATGCGATTGCGGCGCATACGCTGAACACGGAATTCAAGCAGCATCCCGGCTACACGTCTACGGACCATGCGTGGCGCACGTATTTTAACGGGGCGGCTTTTGCGGGGAAACCATGGGCCATGCGGGGGGGGAAATCGCTTTTGGAACGAGGCCGCGCCCCGCTGGGTGTCCCCGAGATTGATATGACCCCCTTTGCGAACATCTATGCCGAGTTCGAGGACGGTTATAGGGAACCCCTCTACCAGGGCGAACGCACCCGCGGCTGGCTCTTTATTCCACGGATGGAAGGCGACCGGCCCGTGATTTATCCCGAGAGCGGGGGCAAGAAATTCAAAGGATTGCAAACCGCCGAAGGCAATCCATTGGGTCAATCGGGTATGTTTCAGTTTCGTGACACGTTGGATGTAGTAGAACGTTACAATCCTTTTGTCACCTCGGATTATTATGGATTCGTGCAGGATGTCGATGGGTATGCCTTAACAAACCCGCCGGCGAAGGATGATCCTAACAATATTGATGAATATCCCGGGGCGGATGGGTTGCAGTATCCGATTGAACAGGTGGATGCGTGGGCGGACGTGGATAATGACGGAGACGGCCTGCGCGATTCGATCTGGATTCCGATCCCTGCGGATATCTTCTATCCCTATGATCAGATGGACAACAACCTGAACGGATTGCTGGACGAACGTCAGGACAATTCCTTTGCCGAATATGGGGATGAAGACGGCGATGGTTATATTGGCAGATTTGATGATTGCGAGGATCCCTCTGAACAAACCTGCATCCCCACGGGCCTTTTTGATCCCGATGAAGCCATCGAGGCGGGGGTGTTTGTGTACAACGGGCTGGGCGCGCCGCTGGATCCGTTGGAAGGCGATTTTTCTCGGCCCGGCGACGGGATGGACAACGACGGCGATGGGCAGGTGGATGAACCCGATGAGGACAAGCTGTTCCTCACGGCCCCGCTCCCCGGCATTTGGATACCAGTCGATTTGAATGCCGACGGCGTCGCCGGGGATCTGGTGCCGGATGGTATTTTTACGAATTTCTCAACGGGTATGCCGGAGCTTAAGGTGCTGCGGGTAAAGATACCTGAGAATATCTATGTCCACGTAGGGATAAATTATTCCGATAGTGAAGGCTCAGGGGTTGATTATCGGAGGCTTGATGCTGGATATGTGGACAAACTCGACAACGATTACGACATGTTCATAAACAATTACAACACGTATGCGTATGTGGGCCCGAACACCTATGCCGATGATCGCGGCCTGTTTCCGTTTAATTACCGTTGCGATATTGTGGATGGCGTTGCTTACCTTGTCGAACTGCATAACCCTGTGATTTGGGGCACCACCATGAATTCCAAAGCGGCCTTGGGCGATCCCTATTATGACGTGGCATGGGTGCTGCCCGGCAATTGGTATGAGGGGGATGCGGATTTGTATGGGACCTCGCGTGCCCGTGCCTATGCCGAGATTGATATCACGCACGTGTTCGCGGGGCAGTCATTGGAGTTCACTCCTGCTACTTTAAAATTCCGTCAAGGCACTGAGTTTGTCACCTATGATACCGCGCAGATTTTATCCGGCAGCATTCGGATATCACATTCCGGGGAGCCGAACTGCGAGTTGGCGGGGCGCGCGGCGATTTACATTGAGGATGAGGCGGGCAAGGTGAATCTGAATTATATGGGGGGGTACAGGTATAACGAATACCCTTCGCCCATCCTGGATGAGAATGGGGATCCCACGCTCAATTACAAGGGTTGGCTGGTTCGGGCGCTGAATGAAGGGGCAACGCCGTATGAATATGAGACGCGGATGCTGCCGGATATCGGCGTGGTGCTGTCCGCGCGGATGTGGGGGCTGCTGACCGGCTCCCCGCAGGGCATGGTGTTTCCCCCGTATGTCAGCGGCGCCACGGGCATGCCGGCGCAAGAGGTGTTTTTGGGCGATATGGCCGATCAGTTCTGTCTGTATGATCCGCCCAATTACAATTACGCATATGACGTATGCCTTCCCGGGTATGGGCGGGTGGACGATAACGCGAACGCGCTGCTGCTGTGTTTTAACGGGCGGGATGACGATGGCGACGGCATGATAGACGAGGGGGTGAACCCGGCGTATCCGGAGTACCTGGGCCTGTTCGAGGGGATTGACGAGCCGGGCGAAATGCAGCGTTTGGCCGCATTGCGCAATTTCCTGGCCGAACAGGATGCGACGAACAATGAATATTTTGGAAACGGGGATACATCATGTCCAGGACAGGCGGATGAGATCGGCGAATTGGGCGACAAACAGCTCAACAAGCCGGAAGAAATCATGCTGGCGTACAAGATTGGCGATGCAACCTATGGCCACCTGAAGAACCTGATCACCACGTTCAGCACGGACCGGAACGTGGAGTTCATGGAGGACGCGGAGGGCAACCAGCGGACGTATAACCGCCTGGATTTCAACCATTCCACGGCGCAGCAAATTGCCTCCGATCTCCTGCTCAGCCAGGATATCCACCAGGCCGTGGATTCCGTTTTGACTGCGCAAGCCATGTCCACGGCGGAAACGGATTTAAAGAGCGAAATTCTGAGTTACATGGAAGGGTTGCGGCAAAATGCCGTGTCGCTGGGCGGACAAACCAAGTATAGCACAGTCAGTATTGAACATCCCTTCGGCACGGAACCTCTCGGCAGCGAATTCGTGTTTTACCGCCTTGACCCGGCTGAAACGGATCCTGATCACTGGACTCCCTTTACGAAAGCATTCCCGGCGGACGGGGTGATCAGCGCGCTGCAATTGAGCGTGAATGCCATAGACGATCGTGATACGGATTACGCCCGCACCGTGCTTACCACGGACAGGGTGGATACGAACCCCGGCGAAAATGCCAAGCTTGTTCCGCCGTTGGTTGCGTGGCCGCCGGCGGAGCAGGTGAATGCGCGGGAAACCGTTCCTGAAAACATGAAATTCGCGATAGGCGAGGTGCAACAGGAACTGCAGCAAACCATGGGCGACACCGGGCGGGTTCTTGAATCGCCCGACGATTGGTGGAAACGGTATGTATTTAATGCCGATCCCGATGCGGGCATTCCGGAGGGGGAGATTCCGAGGGAAGAACGGCTGATCAGCAACACGGTGGCGGGCAACGAGGCCATCCGGATTAATGAACTCATGGTCCGGCCCGTCCGCCGCATCGAGGCCGAAGCGGTCACGCATGTAGATCCGCCGGTGGTTCCTGAACGCATATCGCTTGTTAAACTTCGGGCCGATAATCCTAGTTTTTTCTATGGGCTTATGGATCCGGCCACAACACCCGATTACTATTATTACCGGAATTATTTTCCCACCCCCTATCCCCAAGATCTAAACATTGACATCACGAGGATGCCTTATTTTGACATTCAGGAAATGGACATGGGAGTTGATGTGGACCCGGATACCGGTCAAATAATTCCCGATTCCTATTGGTTTGATCCCAGAACAGCGAACAATTTCATAGGTTCGGGCGCCGCATTTATTACCACTACTCAGAATGATGTTATCCAGTTTGTTATCCGCGGGACGGAGGAGGGCCTGCCTGAGGGCCGGTATTACCTTGCGGTGAATATGACGGATGAAGACGGGATTCCCACGGTCACCGATGCCGATCAACTGGAATATGCCATCAAATATGTGGAAATTGATACGGCAACTGGCTTGCCTATGGTTGGAAGCAGCACAATTTTAGAAGATATTTTTGCCCAATATGATGCGGCCGATCCAGATGCCACGGAAGCCAATTTGGACGTTTATTTTACCACGAATTGGTCCAAGATCGCGGCGTATCAGATATCGCATCATCCGGGCGAACCGGAAGGGTGGGTTTTTATTGATGGCACGCCGATTCCGGATTTAGCACCTAATAAATGGCCTGAAGATCCACTTCAGCCCAAATTCAATCCGAATCCGAATCCGGAGCCAGGCGGATATTATTTCTCGGATGGCGGGACGGTAGCTGGCTGGGAGCCGGCAGCGGGCAATCCCGAAACGCATACGGTAACGATTCCACCGTTGACTTCGGATATGGCGTTGTGCGTTGCGTTTCGGAAAGTGAAGGACGATGGCAAGCCGCTGGCGATCAATTTTCTGGATTTCAGCCAGGAGCCGGATCATGAGTGGGTGGAGTTGACGAACGTATCGGATGTCGAGGTGGATCTGAGCGGGTGGCAGCTTGAGGTCGGGATTCCGGATCCCGCGAATGCAAGTCTGATGACGAGCCGTCCGACGGACACGTTTAAGAGTGTCTGGACGATTCCGGAGGGCACGCTTATCGCGCCGCATGGGTATTTGCTGCTGAGTTTCGAGTCCGATCAGAACAGTGAGTTTAACGGGAAGTACGACAAGTACCAAACAATTAATGGAACGGATCCGGCGCTGGGTCAATCGCCGTTTACGCCCACGCTGCTTAATACGAACGGCATCGGGCTTGAAAAGAGCGATGTTGATCCCGGCGATATTGACAATATCGAACTTGGGGGGGTGACGGCCCCCCCCTTCGCCGATGCTTCATCGGACATCGCCGAGTATCCGGAGGGCGAACTGTATGATCCCACCGGAAGCGTTTTTGAGCGCAATGGTGACGCCGATCCCGCTTATTTCATGGATTATGTGGACAATAACGGCGACGGGGTGACGTCGGGCTATCTGGTGCAGCAGGCAGTGGCGAGTGGGTGGGCGGCTGTAGGATTGAATCCGGATATCGATTCACGCACGGACCATGTGAGAGAGTACACGAAAAATGACGGTGTGACCAAGGTGCGGGGGGAGAATGATATCGAATCCACGGAAGAGACGGCGATTCAGGGATCTGACAAGCCGTGGGATCGTATTGTCAGCTTGTACAATGAGTCGATCTGGCGGGAAGATCCGCTCTATCCCAATTCCAGCAAGGTGGATTTGTACAGTGCGCTGAGTCCGGGTTCGGCGCCCGAACAGGCCCTTAAGAACCTGTCCCGGATTGTGCTGCAAGGCGGGTTCCTCCCGAATTATCCGGAACACGACGGCATTGACAATGACGGCGACGGCGGCTATCTGATTTGGGATACGATTGATCTTGATGGGGATGATATTCCGGACGATGTGGATGGCGATGGAAACGTTGGCGATGTTATCCCGCGCTTTTATATCCCCGGCACTCTTGACAAGGACATGGTGGACAATGATCTTGACGGGTTTGTAGATGAGCGTGGCGATGGCTGGGATGTCGATCATGATGGATTTGTCTTGCCCTTTACCCTCGATATCCCGTTCAGCCCGTTCCGAAGCGAAGGCGTGGATGAGGGGATCGGTGTGAATGCGGGGGATTTCGGGGCGGGGGTGCTGCCCATCACGTTCCTCAACAACCGGTTTCAAGATTTGGCTAAAAATAATGTATACACGGGCACTTATCCTTCCGAAATGCAATGGGCGATTTATACGCTTCCGAATGCCACTGATGATCGCGCGCCGCTGTCAGGGGATGAAGCTGATCCCTATCGTTTTTGGGTGGATGCGCAAGAAATTGACAACAGCCTGTATGAAACGGTTGCGTATGGCGATATGAGCAATCCTCTTGTTTGGGATTTTACAGAGGCGGGTTGGGCGGTCGTTGGCGGCGCCCTGGAAGCACAGGACGCCCCGGGCGAAGCATACCAAGATCCCAACAATCCTGACATGATCGATGCCATGGACGCTGGAGACATCCTGCCGCTTGTCAATGGCGGGCGGTACATGGTCAGTTATACGGTTGGAGATGTTGGGGGCGTCATCAATGGAGCATTTCAGATTGTTTTGGGAGATGATGATAATGGCTTGAAAAATAAAGGGATGATGCGGATAGATCCAGGCGGCTATATCGAAGAGTTGACCTGCGAGGCGGTGGCCAAAGCCATGGTGCGGATTGTTGCCGATCCCGCAAATCCTGATAGCCTAACGTGCGCGATTACAAATCTTAGCGTTTTCCGCGTGGACGATTTCTGGAAAGCGGTGGATGCACGGCATAGTGTCACGGCCCCGGTGCCGGATACATATGCGGAAAGTGAAGAACTGGTGTCCCGCTTGGGGGATTATGCAGAAGATCAGGCACAGTTGCCAGCAGATCAACTTGGCATCACGGACGATGCGTTGTATCTGGGATCGGATGCGGATCCGCCGGATTGGAAGGCGTTTGTGGAGCGGCGGTGGTATCCTGGGGACAATGTGACGGTGACGCTGTATGAAGGAACGACGCTGGAGGGGAAGGTGGCGGATCGGGTGACGTACCGGGAATTTGACGTAACGAACCGCACCATAGACGACATGGTGGACTGTCCCTATTTCCTGGATGGGGTGAATCTTGCGAATTCACCGGATTACACCGACAGTTCGGGTGTTGCGCAGCCGGAGGAGATTCCGACGTTGCGTCCGGGGCTGTATACGTCATTGTGGCTGCCGGATCAGATGGCGTTGGATTTCTACCGGTCGCTGGAGCGGAAGCATCCGTTGTATAACGGCGATCGGTTTGGGACGTCGAACCGGTGGGAGGCGACGGACGGCAATTATGATGACTGGTCGGACAGTCTGAGCCCCTACACGGCGGTCATCGATTTTACACAGGTTAATAATGGCATTGATTATCCCAATTTCGCGACGGTTGCCTTCACCAACCGATTCCAGATGGGAATGGTCCGCGATGAGTACCGATTATTCGGGCATGCGCTGGATGGTTCGCCGCTACGGATGAACATGGCGGAGCGTATTATGGAAAATCCGGCGGATCTGGTGCGGCTTGTGGCGGCTAAGCTGGGCATAACCGTTCCAAGCGGCACGGAAGAACTGGGGAACGAGCGGCCGGAATCGCAATTTATCGCGGGCGATTGGGTGAACATGGGTGCGTCGCCATCGAATTCCAGTGACGGCGATTTGATTCAGAACCTGGATTGGTCGTCACGGGAACTTTATTTACGCAATCAATCGTTGCGGAGCAACGGGGATCTGGCGCGGCTGCCCATGATTACCTTCCAGCACCGCATGTTGCGGCCACTGGAAGAGGAGCCGTTCTTGTATGACATGACGCATCTGAACTACGGGTTCTACCGGGAATCCTTAAGCCCGAATATTCCGGATTCGACCGTGGTCAGCTTCCAGGATACGTCGCTGCAGGGGGTGATGGTGGGTCAATCCAACGACGTGTCGGTTCCGTGGGTGGAGGAGACGGTGGACGCGATGGCGATGAATCCGATTATCCTGCCGGTGGGTTTGGCGGAGCTAACGCCCATCCGGCCCAATCCCAATCCGAACACCACGTGGGTGGATACACAGTTGCAATATGCGGATGGCACGTTTACGGATTTGCTGCAATGGAAGACGGTGTTCTCAGGCACGACGCCGGATTGCACGGGGCCTCATGATCTAACGCAGGCGCATGCACCGGCGGCGTGGATGCCCGTGTTCCTGTTCGAGTTGCCCGGCGATAGTGATCTTACGGGTAAAACCAACCGGCAATTCCCCTATTATTCTCCGTTCCCCGAAGGGTACAGTGCGATGAGCTTCCTGCTGCCCGGCGGAATACAGCGCTGCTACATGTACAACACGGATTATCTGTTCAGTTTGGGTACGGATGGCACCGCTTTTGCCGGGATGCTGGGTCAAGCAGAATTGGCGCAGCGCTGGTCCCTGGAGAAGCGGGCATTCATGTATGTGAGCGAAGTGCGTGAAAACGTGAATCAGGCGCACCGTCCGGAGGCGTTGTTCACGTGGGATGCCGGGGACGGGCTTGAGAACGGCGAATATTATGTGTGCGTGGGCACGTATATCCCCGGCATGGGGAATGCGCTCGAAGAGGCATGGAGTAAGCAATCGTCGATATTATCGGCCGGCACGGGGGCGTATTGCCCGTTTGATTTGCTGGCGATGGACCCGGACACCCTTGGCAATATCCAGTTTGAGCCGCGTCTTGGCCTGGAGGTGATCACGGATCGCACGCGCGCCCAGGGTCAGGCCCCGAAAGGCTCCGGGGATGAAAATCCCGGGCTGGCGCATCCGGAGGACTGGACGCCGAACACGGTGTATACGCCGGGGCTGGACGGCCTGATCATCTATGGAACCAGCGGAACCGGCTCCTTGAAGCCGCAGGTGGTCCGCGTGACGGATAATTTCCTGGCATTGCGCGTGCGGAACATGGGCCAGCCGGGACAGGTGGCCGCGATCACGCATGTGGTGCTGACGCCGCGTAAGCGCGCACCGGGCCGCATCAACATTAACACGGTGCAGGACCGGGTGGTCCGCCTTAGCAATCCACAGGTAAAGGACGAATTGTTCAATCCGCTGATGGGCTTGCCCGGCGTGGCGAATGTCCTCAGGACTGTCTCACGGCTGGTTGTAGACGGGGGTGTGCCGCAATGGGAACCCATTGGCCGGCCGTACGAACCGGATGATGAGGTTGATCTGCCTTCGGTGCCGGTGTTGCCTGCCAATAATACCGCGCAGCAGCCCTGGACTTCGCCGGATGACCTGGCCCTGTCGGTTTTTGGCGCGGGTTCGGGAAAGACCATGGCGCCGCGGCAGAACTATAGCACGGACGGGTATCAGACGGCTACGGATTTCCTGGGAGAAGTAACCGGGCATGAGGAACTCGCGGCGCAGCGGCTGTCCGCGTTGATAATGTCGTTGCGGCCCAGGCACGTGGATGGCCGGTATTATGAGAAGAACAGCGATCTGACGGAGGATCAGTTTTTCCCGGACTCCATTAATCCCAACCAGCAGGTTGTATTCAAGCCGCTGAGCAACGATGCCAGTTCCGAGCGGCGGTTTGACGAGGCCATCGCCCGGTTCACGCGCATGGCCAACTCGATCACGGTCCGGTCGGATGTCTTCCAGGTTATTGCGACGGTTCAGGCGGGGTATGGCATTGATTATGACGGCAATGGCGTTTACGATTACCGGGGCCAGGAGTTCGTGACCACGGCGGAAACCAAGAGCCGGATGGTCTATGAACGGCGCACGCCCGCGCTCGCGTCTGACCAGGTGATTATGAAGTAGTAAGAAAAACGTGCTATTGAGGGCGCGTAGAGGATAAAATGGACGGAATAGACAGTTGAATACGGTGAAGGCCCAAAGCACAGCTTTGAAGACAAGTGCGTTCCCAAGTACAACTTGGGAACGAGATGGAACGGTCAAAGCACAGCTTTGAAGACAAGTGCGTTCCCAAGTACAACTTGGGAACGAGTTACCATGAATCGTAGATTCCCCCTGAAACCATGAAAATGGGTGGAGGGTACGGGGAATTTTCAGAGCAGGGGAAAATGAACAAGATGGACGAAATGAACAGGATGG
>JAKQOG010000233.1 GCA_029565395.1 Candidatus Hydrogenedentota bacterium
GTCGCCGTTTGATAAATTAAGTTTCGGCCCGCAGAAGATTCTCGACACGCTGGAGGTGCGCGGTCGGGATTTTTGGCCCGGCTGCCGGTTCGAGTTCCTGCTGGACGGCTTGAGCGTTGTATCCACCGAGCTTTCCTCGGATACACTGGCCACTCTGTTGGTTCGGCTTGATGGGAACATAATTTCTACTAACTCCGTCATCCGGGTGGTCAATCCGGACAGCGGAAGGTCAATAGATGACGCATCTGTCTATGTTTATTTCGAGGAGCCGCCGCTGGGCCTTGAGAATGACAACACTGGCCCCGGCGCGCAACTCCCGCGGGCGTTCTCCCTGGGGTCGAACTGCCCCAATCCGTTCAATCCATCGACCACGATCAGTTACAGCGTAGCCGGTAATGCGCCCGTGCGGGTAGTCCTGCGTGTGTTCAACCTCCGCGGGCAGAACGTGGCGACATTGGCGGACCGGCTAACCGCGCCGGGCGAGTACAGCGTGGAGTGGGACGGCACGGACAGCGGCGGAGCGAAGCTTTCCAGCGGAGTCTATTTCTATCGCATGACAGCCGGGGAATTCAGTTTCACCCGCAAGATGGTGCTGCTTAAGTAACAAGGTGATTTCTGGTTAGAAATACTCCAACAGCATGAGTAAGAATGCATAATTTCCCTAATTATCAGCATCGCCGCCGCCCGGCCCGTCTGCGGGAGTACGATTATTCCGCTCCGGGCGCGTATTTCGTGACCGTGTGCACAGAGGGGAAGCGTCGCATATTCGGCGAGATAACGGACGGCCAGATGCGATTGAACGAGGCCGGGAGGATGGTTCAGGAGGTGTGGGAACAATTACCGCGACGTTATCCGAATGTGGAATTGGATTCTTTCGTCGTTATGCCCAACCATGTGCATGGGATATTGTGCATTACGGTAGGGGCAATTCATGAATTGCCCCTACGGGAATTGCCCACGCATGAACAATTGGAAACACATCTGAATATAAAACGTCGAAATATGCTCCTCCCAAAGGTGATCGGGTTTTTCAAAATGAATTCGGCGAAAATGGTCAATCGTATGCGACAAACCCCAGGCCAGCCTGTCTGGCAACGCGGCTACTATGAACACATTGTCCGCCGCACGGACAGAATGAGCCGCATCCGCGAATACATTCTGAACAACCCACTGCGCTGGGAATTGGACCGGGAGAACCAACAGAGACTTTTGCCTTAAAAAACGTAGGGGAGGGTTTCAAACCCTCCCCTGCATTCATCATCGCCTTGCTGCCTTTGCCTCATTCCGCCGGGAAATACGACGGGAAGGTGCGCGGCCTTTTCTTGCGCGCCTTGTAGGTGCGGGCCAGTTCGATAAAAATCCCCACATCGCGGTCCAGGTCGCTCTGTGTCCCGTCGAAATAGAAGTTGCGTATCGGGATGTTGTCATGGTCGCGGCTGATCACCGGGTAAACGGCTTCGACCACGATACCGTTCATGCAGGTGAACGGCGAGATGTCGATAACCCCGTCGCAGCCCTCGCTCCAATGGAACACGGTCTTGCCCGCGCTCAGGGCCATTTCGCCCAGCGCCCCGGTGTAGGGAAGGTAGGGCAGACTGTAGTCCTGGATGCGGGTTATCGGCGGCTCCTCGTAACCAACAAAGTCCTCCTTGAACGGCGCGTACAGGTGGTGCTCATCGCTCTGCTGG
>JAKQOG010000237.1 GCA_029565395.1 Candidatus Hydrogenedentota bacterium
CCCGCCGACATCGCTTCCAGCGCCACCATCCCGAACGGTTCATCCCACACACTGGGTACGACACAGATATCCGCCTCGCGATATAACGCCCGGATTTCCTCGTAATCCTGCCACCCCACCGGCGTGAACCATTCCGTTCTCGGAGAATCTTCCGGCAACGTCACCAAAATCTCAAAGTCTTGCCGCTCTTTATACAGATCTTCCCCCGCCTTGCGAAGTACCTCCACCCCCTTAAGCGGATCCTCGGCCCGCCCAGTCATGACAATACGTTTTCGTTCCTGCGGGCCACGCTCTGGCAATAGTGAAAAGGGAAACCGTTCCGTGTCCACACCCCCCGGAACCACCGCCGTTTTACAGTAACTTGAAATCTGTGATTGCATCTGCGGGTTATATACCACCGCAAGCTGAGTCTTTTCCCACGCCCGCTGTACAATCTTAAAATACTCCGGCTGATACGCCCGCGCCGTCAGATACTCCTGTGTCCACGCCAACGGATGTGCCCGGCACAACTCCGGGCGAATCCGTTCCAGTGCACACGCACGGCATACATCCGGTGTTTCTAAATAACTATTTGGACACGTTGCGCCGTCTTTGAAATGAGTAATATCCCGATGGCAGATGGCTTCATACGCATAATACCGCGAAACTACCGGATACGCGCCTAATGCCTCTATCACATACGGTTTCAGGAAAAAGCCGTCACACACCACCACCACCTCCGGATGAAACACATCCACCGCATCCCGAATGCGTTCGGATACACGTTGCGCTGTAAAACCCCTGCCCTCAAAATCGAGCCGTACCGCCGGAAACGGCAACGAGTCCGGTACAAATTGTCCCCGGTCCCAGGTAGCGCCGTCATTCACCCCAATCAATTGCACCTCATGCCCCGCCAAACAAAGCTCTTGGACCACATGGTAGACGTCCACATCGGCCCCGCCATTCGGCGGCCACGAAAACAAAAGATCTACAAAAGCCAGGCGCATACCTTTGAGATTATCGTCATGCGCCCCGCGCCAATCAATTTCTTTCACCAGGCATTTGCGCCCCAAGTTACTCGTCGAGAGCGCGGCGAAGTTCGGTGGCAAGTTCCGCAACCCGCACCGGCTTGCGGAGAAAAGCGCGGGCGCCCTCATCCAGCAATCGCTGCACGGCCGGCCCAAGATCATACCCGCTGCAAATAAGGATTTTGGCTTTAGGCAGTAGCCGCGTGATAGGGCCAAAGGCTTCCTCCCCCCCCATGTTCGGCATGGCCATGTCCAAAATCACCGCATGGATGGGCGAAGGATGGGATCGCGCAACCTCAATGGCCTGGACCCCGTCTTCCACGGTAATCACGGAATATCCCAGCCGCTGAAGCACTTCCCGGAAGGAATTCAGCACCTCCGGTTCATCGTCAGCGATCAAAACCGTTTCACTGCCCAAAGGCAGCTTTTCCTGCAATGGTGGCTTGACCTTTTCAGTACATTCCGTGGCGGGAAGAAATACCTCGAAGATCGCCCCTTTTCCTGGAAGATTATCGGCTCCGATATAACCACCATGATTCTTAACAATGCCATAGGCCGCCGCAAGCCCCAGGCCACGCCCCTGAAACTTGGTGGTGAAAAAAGGTTCAAAAACCCGGGCGCGGACATTTTCACTCATGCCTGGCCCCGTGTCTTTGACTGCCATCCAGACATACCGCCCCGGCGCCAGCAGCGCGGGACAATCCTCTTTGGTCAATATCCTGTTGCCCGTAGAGAGAGTAATCGTGCCTGCACCATCGAGGGCTTCGATTGCATTCATGGTTAAGTTCATAATGACCTGCCCGATTTGGACAGCATCCGAAAAGGTGTTCCAGAGATCCGGGGCTAAATCTCTCACTACCTGTACATTCTGAGGAACGCTGTGCTCCTCGAAAAGCATGACATGTTCGATAACTTCGTTCAGGTTGGTCACGGCAGGCTGGTATTTTCCTCCCCGCGCAAACGCCAGCATCTGCTGGGCAAGGGTTCCCGCGCGCACCGCGGCTTCTGAGATTGTGTGCAGTTTTTTCAAGACGGCAGCATCATTGCTGAACTTGAGTTCAAGCAATTCGGCATTTCCAAGAACGGCGGTCATAAGGTTGTTAAAATCGTGGGCAATGCCTCCGGCCAGCGTAGCGGTGGCCTCCATGCGCGATGCGGCGCGAACGGCCTCTTCCGCTTGCTTGCGGTGCGTAATATCGCGCAGGGTGCCAACACGGGCAATGGGTTTCTTAGTATCGTCGAGAATCAAAGAGGCGTTTTCCGAAAACCACCGGTAGACACCGTCCTTGCGCCGGATCCGGTATTCCCAGAAACCAACGGCTTCCCCCTGTTTTACGGATTCCAACAAGCTGAGATGATGCGCATGATAGCGTTCCAGGTCTTCCGGATGAATCATGGCTTCCACCCCCTTGAATCCAGCCACAATAATTTCATCCGGAGTGCGCTTAAGCAACGCGGCTACGGAGGGACTCAAATACTCAAACTGACCGGTGCGCAAATTAACCTTGTAGGCGATGTCGCGCGTGTGATCCAAGATCTCACGGAAACGTTCCTCGCTCTGACGCAAGGCAGTCTGCGCTTCGCGTTCAGCCGAGATATCCCGGCTGATATCCACCATCCCGATCACGGTGCCCGATGAATCCCGTAAAGGCGCTTTGCTGCTCGATTCCCACACAGCGGATTGCCCGGCGCGCGGTACCTGCGAAATTACGTTCAGCATGGGTTTGCCGGATCGAATGACATGCAGATCCTGCTCGTGAAACTGACGTGCCTGTTCCTCCGGAAAAATGTCAAGAGCGGTCTTGCCAAGGATCTCATCCGCACCGGAAAGCCCCAAAGACTGTAATTTGGCCTGGTTCACCTCCACATACCGGCCCTGAACATCCTTGACATACACGGAATCCGGGAGATGCTCCATGATCGTCTTCAAACGCGTCCGTTCACGTTCAAGCGCCTCTTCTGTTCGAATCCGGGCCGTCAGATCCGTTATGACGGCAAAAGCGCCGCAGTAAGCGCCATGATCGTCGAGGATGGGTGACGGGGCCACAAGAATTGTAACGGCAGAACCATTCTTGGCGTGGCAAACCAATTCATAATGTTGCCGGGCGCCGGTACGGCGTCGATTCATTTCTTCCTGGAGCAATTCACGAAACTCAGGGGCGGCAAATTCCAGGGGGTGATGACCAAACACTTCCTCTTGCGAATACCCCATCATGTTGAGAAGCATTTGATTGATATAGGCAAAATGATCTTGCTCATCGAGGATTACCAGACCTTCCGTAAGTGATTCCACCAACATCTGATAAAACTGAGCGTCCCGGCGATGCAACTCGGCATGCGCGGCGGCACGGCGGCGCTGAAGTTCGACTTCCGCGCGCAACGCCGCCAAATCTTCGGCGGTTTCTTTTACAGGATCATCTATGTCCGGCATGGTCCCGCACCTCAGACCACTCCTCTAAATCTATTTTGGCCCTATATCCTGCTACGCTTCGCACCTCAAAGTCAATCAATATGTCCCAATATGTCCCATTAATATGTCCCAAAATTTGATTTCATCATACGCTTGTTATTATAAGGGGCAAGGTGAATCAAAGAAGGGTATCATCATGAAATATTCTATTTTGCTGCTGGTTTTTATCGGAAATCTGGCGAGCCTTCCACTCGCACATTCGGATACGTTATGCCCCCGAGGCATTCCAAGGCTGGAAAACATCATAATTGATGGAAGTCCCAATGATTGGGATAATGCGGGATTCCAGGTGAATGTGATGCCGGACAAGGATGGACGGCTGCTGCCCAAGCATGATTTGAATCCCCGGTTTCGCCTTGCGTGGGGTGAACAGGGTTTGCTTTTTTTAGTCACCGTTGACGACGATGTTCTCCAGATAAACTCCGTGGATTCGGAAATAAGCAATAATGACTCCGTGGAAGTGTTTATAGGGCCGCGCCCCGGAACGAAAGCATGGTGCCGTTTTGTATTTACCCCAGAGAATGCGGATGGCGGCATGCATCCTCGCCAACACTTCACCGATTTCTCCAAGAAATTCCCTCGGAAAGAACCGGTTAAAGCTGAACTGGCAAGTGCAAAAACACCCGCAGGATATCTCCTGGAAGGACGCATACCCTGGACAACCCTCCGCCGAACTCCCAAGAAAAACAATGAAATCGCCCTGCAGCTTTATGTGAATGACACCGATGGAACCAGCGGGCGTTTTCAATCCGTCTGGTACCCCTCAAACCGCACTGCGGAAGACAGTAATCATATGTATCGTGTGCGATTGGCGTGCAAGGCAAGTGCCCCGGAGAATGAACGGATATCGAACCGCTATGATGGTAAGGGCCGCACGTGTGTCCAGGTGATGGGGGCGGATGCTCTGGCCAATCAGTCCATACGGGTATACGATGGCAGACATTTGCTCGCCAAAGCAAAACTGGAACTGCGAGGAGACTGGGTAGGCGGGGAAGTGACGTTCCCAATGCCTTCGCCGGGACATGATTTCGGTGCATTAAACGTAAAAATCGACGGAAAGCGCTTTGCGACACTGGAACTGCCCAATGCGGATATCGAACGGGGCAAGGCGTTACTGACAACCGAAATTGCCGCCCGGCCTTCCGTATTTTCTGGAATGTCATTTCCAACCTTGGAACCACGGGATCCCCTGGTGTTGGAGAACTTCATCGGAAAGTATCGTATAGAGACTGAATTCTATGATGCAGGGTATAACCTGGTTGAGATGGCAGGGTCAGCGGGCCGATATGGCGCTATCGTGCATATTATCCCGAAAAATGGATCTCCCCTTACCCGCTTTGTGTCGCTATATCGGGCGCCAGATTCGTATGATCCGTTTAAATGGTGGTTTTTCACGCCCTCCTTCTCCAACCCATACCCCGCCAATCTCGGCATCAATCCCCTGACCCTCGAACAGGAATCCGGCGCACTCGATCTGCTGGGCCGGCAACAACTTATGACCTTGTGGAATAGCGACTGGTCGAACGCATCGCTGGTGGCCGGATTAGCCGAGCACGATCCACGACAAGGCGTCACCTCCTGCGCGGATAATGCCTGGGCGCGCGACCGCCAATGGTGGGTAGGCCTAAAGCGCAAGCTTTACGGCAACAATCAAGCTTGTACACAGTCCTTTGTCTGCCCGCGCCCTATCGCAGGCTCTCCCGCCCCTGTCCTGAGGGAAGGATCTCCCGATGAAGCCGGAATGCAACCCGGCATAGTTGACTCCTTGGATGCATTATTGAAAGAGTGGGCGCAAAAAAGCGGCGAACCCTTTGCGGTATGTCTTGCACGGCAGGGAGTAGTGTTCTTTCACCGGGCCTACGGAGAACGCGGCGGGAAACCCATGACCGTCACCACAAAAAGCTGGATGGCGTCCATTTCAAAGATGGTTTCTGGCGTCATGATGATGACCGTGGCAGATCAGAGGCTTACAACACTCGATGCACCGGTAGCGGATTATCTCCCACCCTTCCGCGCGGTAAAAGTAGAAACACCGTTGACCATCCGAAGCCTCTACACCCACACCAACGACCTGATTCTCGGCATTCAACTCCCCCTCCATTACATGGATCACTGGGGCGATGAAATGCACGACCTCGACCAACGCATCGCTGAGTTTTATCCCCTTATGAAGGTCGGAAAAGCACTCGAATACAACGGCGTCGGCTATGCCCTGGGAGGAAAAGTCATGGAAGCCGTCACCGGTGAGGCCCTGCCCCAACTCTATAAAAAACACCTCCTGGAGCCTCTCGGCATGGACCACACCGACGTTACCGACGCCAGCGCCCGCACCTTCAGCATCCCCATGGATATGGCCAAGCTCGGACAAATGCTCCTGAACAAGGGCGCCTACGGTAATATGCGGTTTTTCAGCGAACCAACATATGAAAAAATGCTGCCCCGCCCCCTCAGCGAATTCTGGCCCGCCATAGGCGATGTGCAATGGGGAATTGGAACCGTCTCCATGAAAGGACCCGGCCTGAGCAAAAGCGCCTTCGGCCACGGCGCCGCCTCATGCGCCACCTTCATCGTCGATCCCGAAAACCAACTCGTCATCTCCATGACCCGAAATACCGCAGGACCCCTCTTCCAGGATTACCAGCCAAAATTCATTGAGGTCATAACAGCAGGAATAATCAAATAAAATTTGGTAGCATCACCTGAGGACCAATATAACAAAGGACAATATGAAATCGTATAGACTGAAAAACGTGGCGCAGTGGTTTATCGGTCTATGTGTAATACCCGCTTTGATTCTTTGCGGTATGGAAGCCTTTTTACGGGTAGTGGAATATGGTAAAGACACGTCGGTTTTCCGGCATGTAATGGTTGAAGACAAAACGTATTATACGTCAAATCCTGACTTCCTCAGCCTCTATTTCCCCATGTTCCGCGACTTTGAATATGTGTGGTTCCCGGTTAAAAAACCCGAGGGGACATTGCGCGTGTTTGTACTCGGATCATCGGCTGCGTTGGGAGTTCCTGATCCAGCCTTCTCGTTTGGCCGTCACCTCAAAGTGATGCTCTCCTCGTTGCTGTCCGAGGAAAAAATCGAGGTAAATATTTTGGCTACCTCCGCCATCAATAGCAATGTTGTGAGGGACATCGCCAAGGCCTGTTCAAAGTGCCAGCCCGATGTGTTTATCGTTTATATGGGAAATAATGAAGTGATCGGTCCCATGGGACCAGGAACGGTGTTTGAACCGTTTCGCTCTCGTCTCTCCATCATCCATTTCCGCACCTGGATCCGGTCGCTTCGCCTGGGACAGTTTGCCGCAAACAGCATGAACTGGCTGCTCAATCAACAAGAAGCCCCGGAAACGTTCAGTCTGGAACTGTTCAACGAAAGTAAAATCCGGGAAAATGATCCCAGACTAAAGATCACATATAAACACTATGCCGAAAATTTGCAGGATATCACCAATACCGCACTCAAAAGCGGCGCTGCCGTTGTTCTTTCGACTGTGGGCGTCAATACTAAGGATTGCCCTCCTTTCGTGTCCTTGCACAAGCCAGCATGGTCCTCAGAAAATGAAAAAACCTGGCAAACGGCCATAAATGACGGAGAGTCAAACATGGCAGCGGGTAATTATGCTGCTGCGGAAACCGCATATGCCGCCGCTATCGCCATGGATGACGAATATGCGGAAACCTTTTATCATTTGGGAAAAGCCCTCCTCGCACAGAAAAAACTGGATGCGGCACGCGAAGCCCTAGTCCGTGCCTTGGATCTTGACATATTGCGATTACGAGCGGACACCCAAATAAATCAAACGATTAGAAACACCGCCAATATCTTTGCCTCCCAAGGCGTCATCCTCGTAGATTGTGATAAGGAACTCAATGCGGCCGACCCTGAAAAAAATGCGGGCAATGATTTCTTCTATGAACATGTACATATGACCCCGGAAGGCAACTACCGGATAGCGCAGATGCTCTATGATGCGATCGTTCCGCGCCTCGCTCCGCGCCTGGGTGTTTCATCAGCCCCCTTGCCTCCTTCACCGTCACGGGAAACCTGCTGGGAACGGCTGTGCCTCACCCCCATCGAGGAACAGGAACATCTGAGTAACATATTGCAGTTGATAATGCGTCCCCCATTCACCAATCAATACAAGCACGAAACAGACCTTATGCGGTTTCGACAGGATATGCTTTCTCTAAACGCCTTTACCAACCAAAACCATATTCTCCAGTATAAGCAACAAATGCAAAATGTCTTGCAAGCACATCCTGATGACCACATCATACGCAGTAAGTATGCATCTCTTTTAACACGGGTGGGCAATCTGGAGGAATCCTTAACTCAGTTCCAAATCGTCGCGCAAACTGTTCATTCCCGAAGAAGCTATATTGATTGGGGGATGGCCATGGCGGCAACCGGACAATTCCAGGGTGCCCTGGAAAAGCTTTTAACCGCATCACGTATAGATGCACCAAATGCATCGCTGCTAACAAGCCTTGGATGGGTGAAATTCCGCCTGGGAAGGCTGGATGACGCCATTCTCGATTACCGCAAGGCAATTAAAAAATGGCCAAGCTATGTCATGGCGCACTACAACCTCGCAATCGCATTATCCAGCAACGGATGCACAGAGGAAGCCATTCAGGAATGCACCAAAGCCATCGAAGCAAATCCCCCTTTTGCGCCGGTCTATGCACAACTGGATGACCTGTTCTCCGGGCGGATAACACCTTTGGAACGGGCCCATAAATGGAATCGCATGGCCAAAGAAATGAGTACAAACCCATTTATTGCATACCGAGAAGGGCTCGCTTGGCTTGAAGCAGGGGATCTGCAAAAAGCAGTGTTAACCTTTCAAGAGGTGATTCATCGCGATCCTTGCTTTTTACAAGCACATCTGGAAATTGCCTTGATTCTGGAAAAACAAAATGACCTCGTGGGGGCTATAGCCGAATACAATGCCATGCTCGCTTATGACAACACCCATTACTATGCCAACAACAATCGGGGGTATTGTTTATTCCTACAGAAAAAATTCGATGAGGCCATTCAATCCCTTAAAAAAGCAATCGAATTCGATCCCTTCAATAAAATCGCTTTTGAAAACCTTTCAAGTGTTCTGAATGAAAAAAATGATGCCCAGTTATCCCTTGACACTTGGGCGGAAATAATCAACGCCGTGCATGAATCACCCATCGCCTATTTTCACTACGGACAATGCTTGGAAAAAAACCAAAGAATTTCAGATGCACAACAGGCCTATCGGAAAGCCTTGCAACTCGACCCGGGCTATCAAAACGCCCAGCAAGCCATGTCCATCCTCTCTACTCTACCCTTGGTAAAATCTGAATGATATCCGCTGATTCATTAAAAAAACCGACATTTTCAGTTTTTTTCACTGCTATAAAAGCCGCGAGTAAGCATTCCAAACTATATATTGTATGCAAAATGTATATTTATAGAAGCTCAAAGGTTTTCTTTACAACATGTAAGGTACAGCAAATGGCCATAATTGGATTTTCGTGATATGCACACCTACAAATAAAATATCTCTCCATTTTGCTGAATTTAATTTCTGTATAGACAATGGACAAATATTTGTTTATAATCAACAATACAATTACACAAGATTACGAAGCGCGGAGAGGCGATGGGCGATGACCTCCAAAAAGTTTAATTGTAATACATATCGCGCTTTACATCAGATGACGTGACGGCAAGAATATGCAGGTAGAAGCAAAATGAGGCAAAAAGTCATAGGCGCTGTTCTAGTGATAAGTGCACTATGCATCGGGGGATATTGTTTGACTTCATGGCACAAAGACATCGAACCTCACGTTCGCAATGTCACAAATACTTCAGAAAAGCCCCCCCCAGAATCTCTACCCCAAAATCCCATTTCCCTTGCTCCCATTCAAGATCCTCAGCAAAATACTCAGCAACCAGATGCGGTGATAAAAAACTTGTTGCGCGCGTGGGAATCCGTAAAAAGCATGCAAGCAGATATAAAAATATACTCAAAAACAGACCCGGCAAAGAACGGTAAAGGCACGCTGCAATATATCCAGGATGGGCACTTGGGAAAATATCGTTATGACCTCTTAATGGAAGGGGTTGATGACACCCCCAACCATCAAATGACAGGAACGGCCATCTTTGATGGCGCGATGATAAAACTGAAAACCTCTTTCGACAATATGCCCTTTTCACAAGAAACACAACCAAGTCTGATGCCGGGCCCCCCGCCGGGCGGTCCTCTGTTTTTTGAACTACTGCAGCGAGATTACAAATTGTATCAGGATAAACAACGTAATTCTGATTCTCTTATCTATTTAATTGGTGAACCTTCTTCATCTGAATCGAAACCGGATGTTTATGACCAAGTGGCAGTAACACTCGATCCTTCCTCCGGAGGGTTACGTAAACTGGAAGTTCACATGAAAAGCGGCGGTGAAGTGTTGGCAATAGAAGTCTTGTCTCCCGTATTTAATATACCTATAGACGAGACACAATTTATTTCTGATCTGGCAAGTGTAACCGAAGGAATAAATTAGCTTACCAATTAGCGGCTATGAACGATTTGCTTTCAAAGATATAAGGAGATTGTGTTATGTGGGCAGGTGTTACTTCGAAAAGAACCAATAGAACTCTACTTTTCCCCCTGTTGGTCTGTGGGCTGTTCTTGCTGTGCGGACGGGTGGACGCCAATCTATATGACGCCAACTCCGGCGGAGGCATCATTGGCGATCTGGTGGTGAGCAGCGGATCCATCACCATAAATACCAGTGCGCCAACAATAACCGTCGGAGCCACAGTGTATACAGGTGAATTTGAAATAGATGCGCCTAATATCGGTGTGGCGGTCTTCCGATTCGGTCAAGTCTCCGTAACCGGCACCGCTTCCGTTAGCGTGTCCGGCACACGGCCCTTGGCGATTGTCGCCAACACGGATTTGACTTGGACTGTTTCCATAGATGCCAGTAACAACCGTCTGGGAGGTGGAGCGGGCGGAAGTGCCGGCGCCGCCGGAAGCACAGGCGGTGCTGGAGGAGGAGGCTCTACTGCGCCAGGAGGAGGGGGTTCAGCAGGCGGTGGGTCAGCCGGAAGTCCCGGCGCGTATGGCGGCAATGGGTGGGCCACAGGTGGAGGTACAGGAGGTGGCGGGGGAACCGCAACGGGAGGCGCATCGGGTACCGGAGGCGGGGTCGGCGGAACCGGGTATAATGGGAGCGGTGCGGCAGGAACCGGTGGAAGTTCAGGTATCGGCGGTGCTTCTCCAAACAGCGCGGGCGGAGGTGGCGGTGGCGGGGGTGCAGGCGGGTGCGGAGGTGGTGGCGCGGGTGCAGTCAACACGACTGCCGGCGGGGGAGGAAGTGCTACGAGTGGCGGAGGCAATGGAACTGCCGGAACAGCAGGATCAAACGGAAATGACGCCTCAAGTGGAGGGAATGGGGGTGATGCTACCTTCACCACTGTCGCGACTAATCTGGTTCTAGCAGCAGGATTTGGCGGCGGCGGCGGCGGCGGCGGCGGTAAAGGCGGCGGCGGTCAAGGCGGTGGCGCAGGTGGCGGCG
>JAKQOG010000251.1 GCA_029565395.1 Candidatus Hydrogenedentota bacterium
TGGTGATGTGGAGTTCACCCGCGCGAAAGCTGCGTTCTTCGGTTTGGAGGTTGTCGATGGGATAAAATTCGATGCCGTCAAGAGGCACGGATTCTTTGTTCCAATAGGAGTCGCTTCGCACGGTGCGGATCACCTCGTTGGGCCACCACTCCGCGAGTTTGAAAGGGCCGTTGCCCACGAAATTTCCCGCGCGGGTCCATTGAGTGTCCCGATCGTCCATTTTTCCAAAGCGCTCGATGGTGGCTTGATGAACAGGAAACCATGCCTCATGAACTTGCATGGCAAGGAAATAGGGCGTGGGATGCTCCAGAGTGACTTGCAGCGTATAGTCGTCCAGCGCTTTAACGCCTACCTGAGCAAAGTCGGTGATTTTTCCCTCATTGAAGAGCTTTCCGTTTTTGAGACAATACAAGAGATACGCATACTCCGCGGCAAGGCCGGGGGATAACATGCGCTTCCAGCTATAGACGAAATCGTTTGCGGTGAATGGATCGCCGTTGGACCAACGGGCGTTTCTGCGTAGTGTGAAGGTATAGACAAGTTTGTCTTCGGAGATCGTCCAGGATTCCGCTACTGCGGGGATAGGTTGCAGAGTTTGTGGGTCCAGATCGGCGAGTCCTTCAAAAAGTGCGTTTAAGACGCGTTGTTCAGGCACGCCGGAGACCAGATGTGGATCAAGGTTCTGCACCTCCGTGCCAACATTGACCTTGAGCACATTGTTTTGTTCCAGCTTTGCGGAACACCCTGAAACAAAAGTTGCGAATAAAAGAAAAAAAAGAATGATGAATCCTGGATTCCCGGATTCCTCCTTCGTCACGCGCCTCGCGTGACTTTGGAAGGACAAGCCGCGGGAATGACGGAAGGGAAAAGACGGGTGGATATGCGTATGAGGCGTCATGCTCACGGCAATTCGGGGACATCCAGCCAGCGGCGTTCTTTCCAACTGGCGAGGCCGAGTTCTGCAAGCTGCACGCCTTTAGCGCCTTCGCGCAGGTCCCATCGGAAAGGTTCATCCGCCACGAGGTGCCGCAGATACAATTCCCATTGCGCCTTGAAGGCATTTTCATAGGTGAGGTTGGCGGGCATCTGTGTCCAGGTGGCGCGGAAATCGATGGGATTCGGAATATCCGGATTCCAGACGGGGCGGGGGGTTCCGGCGTCGGGCTGTATCCAGCATTCGCGCAGTCCGGCCACGGCAGAGCCGTTGGCTCCATCCACATGCACCGTGAGCAAGTCGTCGCGCCGGACGCGGGTAGTCCATGAGGAATTAAATTGGCAGACCACACCGCGGTCCGTGAGAAACGTCGCATAGGCCGCGTCTTCCGCATCGGCGGTGTAGGGTTTTCCCTGTTCGTCCCAGCGTGTGGGGATATGCTGCGCGCCAAGACAACTCACCGCCACGACATTACCGAAGAGATTATCGACGACGTAGCGCCAGTGGCAGAGCATGTCCATGATGATGCCGCCGCCTTCCTTCTTCCGGTAGTTCCAGGAGGGGCGTTGCGCGGGCTGGTTTTCTCCAGTAAACACCCAGTAGCCGAATTCGCCGCGGACAGAGAGGAGTTCACCGAAGAATCCCGTATCAAGGAGGTATTTCAATTTCAGGAAACCGGGGAGGAAGAGCTTGTCCTGAACCACGCCGTGTTTTACCCCGGCGTTCCGCGCGAGTTGGTAGAGTTGGACCGCCTCGTCGAGGCTGTTGGCGGAGGGTTTTTCGCAATAAATGTTCTTTTTTGCGGCAATCGCCTTTTTTACGGCGGCAAAGCGCAGAGGGGTGGTTTGCGCATCGAAATACACGCTGAATTTCGGATCGTTCAAGAGTGCATCAAGATCCTTGGACCAAGGAATCCCGCCGTGGGCTTCGGACAGCGCCCGGAGCTTGTGCTCGTTGCGTCCGGTAAGGGCGAGTTCGGGCATGATGGCTTCGTCATCGCTTAACCGCACCCCGCCTTGTTTTTGGATGGCCAGCAACGAGCGCGCCAAATGCTGATTGGCGCCCATGCGGCCCGTTACGCCGTTCAATATAATGCCAACATTATGCAGTTTCATTCCGTTCCGCCTCCTGCATCATTTTCATTCGTTTACGCCGCCCGCTGCCTGGCCATAGCGCCGCGATTTCCTTGGGATACAAGGCGCGCAGTTGCTGCCACATGAAGTAAGTAAGGGAACGTTTGGCTTCCGGCGGCAATTGCATGAACAGGACGCCATACCGCCCCGGATAGGTGGATTCGCACCGGACCACGCGCCCGGTCACTTTCCGCGCGGATTGTTCGGGCAATGCCAGGAACAGATCAATCGTATCATGTATTTCCAGGGGCGTTCTGGTGACCATGAGCAACCCTTCGCAGCTTATATTGATTACGATGGCTTCGCCGGGCCGTTTTTCTCCCTGGCGCTGAAATGCGATGGTGTCCTGGAGGGGAACGCGCCAGGTGCGGCGGCGTTGTGCGTAGGTGGCGCTGGCGGCGCGCTGTAAGATCATGCCGTCCGTGGGTTCATTGGGCGCTACAACCACCTGCATATGGTAGAACGCAGTGTACCGGTTATCGGCAAAGACCAGGTCCGCCATGGCGCCTGCCACGGGAAGATGTGCAAACGGGCACGTAACGCCCACCGTGTCATTGGCCACGGCGACCAATTCCACGGGGCATCGCTCATGCAGTAAATGGACAAAACCGGTGTTACCGGGTTGCAGATTCAAGTGCATCCATTTCGTCTCCCGGCATTATGGTGACTATCCGCCGCCGATTTGTCAAGAAGCCGCTATTAGACAAGAGACCCTCCCCGCGCGCCATGGCGCGGGAAGGGTCCGCCGTATCGATTTCTTCAGGCCGAAAGGAGCATTCCTTTCCGCCCATCATGAGCTACCGTGCCGGGAGCTTTCGCACCTCCCACGATCCGCTCGTATCATGCCGAGACGGATCCATCAAAGGGTTGAGAGCATACGCGCCAGCACGGCGCCAACTACTTTCGCCGGGTGTTCCCCGACTTCCCATGGATGGACCACCTCCTTTCTGCCCGAACCGGTGTTTCCCGAGCACCCCTTACGGGCGCCTTCGCCACTGGCCAGGTCTTACAACGTTAAACTACCTTACAACGAATCGGTTAAAAGCGCAAGGATTTTTTCATGTGATGTTTTTTTGCGAGAAACCGAATACAATTGGCGGCAATTCAAAGAAGAAAGTTTGTCATACTTCAAAGCAAAGCTTTTGGAACCCTCCTTCGTCACGCGAAGCGCGTGACTACGGCGGGGCACGCAAGTGCGTTCCCAAGTGCAACTTGGGAACGAGCGGTATGGATTTTTTTATGTGGTTTTTTTTCTTGCGAGAGGGTTTTCGCCGGAAGCGAGCGGCAGGCGGATCGTTTTTCCTTCCACGATGGACTGATAGGCGGCCATGAGGGTTTCGGTGGCCATCACGGCGGTTTCGGCGTTGCTGGTGGGAGGGATATTTTTCTCGATGGCCAAGAGGAGTTGTTCGACTGCGCCCGCGGCTGTTGCACCCGCCGCAAATTCATTAAAATCGCGCGGCACATGGTTCACCGCCACCTGTTGCGCGCTCGCGTCGATATGAAAAGTTTCATGCTCGAAGTTGATGGTCAGGCAATTGCTGTGACGAAGCTCGCCCTGGAGTTGTTGTTTGCCCATTTCTAGAAAGGCAAAGAAGTCACCGTAATCCAGCACCACCTGGCCGAAATTTTCGGTGTTGGCGGCGGCATATACATCCCAAGTCTTGCGGCATTTCGCAGTAACGGTTTTCGGAAGGCCAAAGAGGGACACCGCGAAATCAATGGCGTAGCAGCCCATGTTGGTCATTTCTCCGCCGCCGGATTTTTCGGGGGGATCAAGCCGTTCGGGCCAGACCGTTTTCAGATCGAAATCGGGTGCGAAATTCATGCCGAAGAGATGGTGATACCCCATCACTGTGCCATATTTCCCTGCATGTACCTCCTCAAGCAGGCGCGCATACACCGGGATGAACCGCACCATGGGGATATCGTGCGCCAGCCAGACCTTGTGCTCTTGTGCGGCCTTGGCGATGCGCCGGGCATGATCCAGGTTGTCACAAAAAGGCTTGTTGATAAAAAGATGCTTTCCGGCAGCCGCAGCCTTCTCCGCAAGGTCCGCTTTGTCGCAGGGATCACTCGAAATCGCAATGATCTCCACCCCCGGCGCGGCAATGACCTCCTCATACGAACCCGCCAACGACGCGCTCAATGTATCCGCCAGTTCTTTTGCGCGCTTGGGATTCTTCTCATACGCCGCGATGACCTGGGTATCCGGCCGTCCCTTAAACATGCCGCACAGCCCCGCACCGTGCGTGCAGCAATTACCCAAAATGCCCACACCGTATTTTTTCATCTTCGCACCCTCCTGGGCCTGGATTGAGGCCGATATCGTGGCGACGGCTACCGCCGATGTTTTAAGAAAATCGCGCCGTGAGGATTTCATAGGCATATCTCTTACTGTGAATTGTTTAAATTCACTTTTAGTGGGTCGAGAAACCAGCAATGAAATTTCCAATAGATATATAGACTTAGACACAAAACGTAAACGCTAGTAGTTACCTCTTAAATGCCAAGACATCGTTTACTGAATTTAGTGCCAGGACATCGTTTACTGTTTTTCTGATACATTGGCCGTACCGGGTGAAACGGAGGCGG
>JAKQOG010000257.1 GCA_029565395.1 Candidatus Hydrogenedentota bacterium
GTAAGGGCTTCGGAATATGGTCAGTAATTGGCCGCAATCGTTCCCCAATACCCGCCGCGGGCACGAATGCATTCAACCTGCTCTTCACGAAAAATATCCCTCCTCAGAGTTGGCAAATTATCGCATAAGCGGATAGGTTCAATCATGTCTTCCCCAATAACAACCCTTGCGGTCCCAATAGCTTCATGATAGAGTGTCCTTGATTTCCATTGTCGGAGGTGCCTATGGCGAGGTTGCGTAGAATTCTTAAATGGGTTATTGCGGCATGCATCATTCTTTTTGTGGCGGCGATCTTACTACATTCCACGTTGGCAGGGAGGGGATATACAGGGGAAATTCGGTTGGATTGCGGGGACCTGCGGTATCCCTACCACGGTTGCACCATCTACAAGCGCAGCACGCCTGAACCGGATCGGACAAAGCTGCTCGCGCTTGCGGCCAAGACATCCATCCCAAAAGAAACCTGGAGCCAATTTACAGTCCCCGCGTTAAAGGCCTGGGACAGGATGTACCGGAATGCTTATCGCAGAGTAGTACCGTGGATTGAGATAGATCCCGAGCTTGCAAAGCTGCTGCTGGAGGACTTGGCAGGATATATGCAACGCCTCAAACAGCATCAGGGTGGTTTGCCCTCGATTTCCATTCTTGATGGTTGTTATGAGAAAGACGGGCAAAATGCGATTTGGCCCGCCCGAATACGCTCTGATTGGCAAAAGGATGAGTTTTTGCAAAATGTCATACATGATCCATTTGAAAATGAAACCCCGGTTGTCCTCTATTTGAGAGCAAAACTCGCCAACGATAGAACGCAAAAATAATTATCCCGGATTTCTTCTCCGCCTTTATCCATCCTGGGCATCGCGAACCACTGGCTGACTCCAGCGGCAATTTGTAGAAGAAAGGTTTATTGTAATTGGGAGGGCGAAGCTCCTGCTGAGCCGTCAAACAAGATCTAAAATGATCAACAATACGGTATTTGGATGTTTTGTCTTACGGCTCAGCAGGAGCTTCGCCCTCCCGTGTAAAATAAAATATCAATAGCACACCACGATGTTAATGGAACCCTGTACATCGTGTCAGTGGATGTTTTTTTCACAGGAGTAAAACAACATGTGGTGTTCCCTAAATTTCCCGCAAAAGTAGGGACAGACACCCCAAAAGCATTGAAATATTGCCGCAAGTTTTTAGTTTGATCTGCTTTTGGTGAGTCAGTCCCTATTCTTGCTGTTCATCTTTCTCAGCGTAATCGGGCCTTGGAGGCCGCCGCCGCGCGATTCGCGCTCGAATTCGAGGGCGCGTTTGTGATAGGGGCTCGGCCAGCCGGGGCCTTGTTTTTCCTGCCACAGCACCGCTTCCGGCTCCGGAAATTTGGCGGCATCGAACGCGGCGGGGGGAGAAACAACCAGATCCTGGGGAGGGGTGGCAAGTGCGGCCAGGGAGCAAAAAAAACGATGTGAAACGAAAATATTCATCGATTTTCCTCCGAATTTGCACCGCCGCATGTGCCACGCCTTATTTCGCGGCGCAGGGTTGAGTCCATGCCGTTTCTACAGCGGGGTGAAAATAACGGGAATACTTCGCGGGACGATCCGACTCCACCCGCGCCCGGACATATAAGTCATCCGATTCCAGCCGGTATTCCGCTTCCGTGCCGGATACCGTTTTGACTATCCGCCCAATATCCTCCGAATAGACGGGGATCGTGCGCGCAGGGCGGTCGTCTTCTGCCGGACTATTCACGTGGGTTACTTTTTGATCAAATCCCCGTTTTGTTGTGATGAAATGGATGCGATAGCCCACCCCTTGTTCCGCCTTCACCCGTACACGGAGTGCAGGGCCCGTGCGGGAAAATGTTATCTTATCGAGCAATACACCGGTCGTGGCGTAAAAATCGCCCTGCTCCATGGCCGCAAGGATATGGTCCGGTGTGAGGCTCTTGGCGCGCACCATCACCCAGGCATCCCCGGCGCCGCCATTGCCCGTGATCCGTTTTGCATCATAATAATGTGCATCGTCCGAAGCGATCCCGAAGAGGAGCGCATCCCCCCGAATACTGCGAAAGGCATTAACGCTATCCCAAAATTTTCCGGGGGTATACGACACTGCCTGGGGATTCGGTGCAAACTCGGAGCCGCCATTGCACACCTCGAAAAAGTGTACCTTTGGGCAATCCATCAAATCCTGCGCCACAACGTCGTAATAGACCCAAAACGGATGATTTAGCATGAACAAGTACGGCGCGCCCTGTTCAAGCGCGGCCTGTTTCGCCTCCATGATATTCGACAGGATCAATTCCGCGGCCGGTTTTGGCTGCTCGATTTTCTGGACTAACTCCGCGCCCTTGATGCCGGGTAAGACCAGCGGAAGGTTGACATAATTTTGATGGACGGCATGCCCGTTGAGCGTTTGGGTGATTTCCACGCCCGGCATCAACAGGAATTTGCCAGGTTCCTCGAATTTGGCCTTCGTCTCCGCATAGGTTTTCAACCGCACCGAAGTGACGGGGCCATCGGCCTTGCTCTCCACCCAATCCTTCCCAAACGCCTGCACATACGCATCAAAAATTTCTTTTGTGACATCCGGCGGCCAATCCCCTTCTTCCGCGGCCACGGGGCGCCATTGGGCGGTGTCGTCCGCAAACCGGTTATGTTCGGTGAGGCAGAGGAATTGATACCCCCGATCCTTATAGGCGGCAATTGCCTGTTCGGGAAACGCCCGCCCATCCGACCAATAGCTATGCGCATGTAATTGGCCCCTAAACCACTGTGGACTCCCGGCGGCATGCGCCGCCTGGAGTGTCACGATGGCCCATAACAGAAAAGCAAGGCCCGCTTTGCATATCCCATTCGCTTTGTTCATCGCAATCATCCTTTTGAGGTTCCTTTGGGGGTTATTTTTACTGTGATACCATTGCACAAGGCGGCTTTTCAATTTTGCTTTGGCGCGCACAATGCATTGGAAGCGGAAAGAGTGTTCGGAACCAGCGCCGTGAACCGTGGCTTTTCCGCTTGGAACACCGGAAGAACCACATATCGGCAATTATCGTTCCGATGTTTTGCCGCCGGGAGCGCCGCGGCATGGTTCTGTTTGTCTTCATTATCTGCTGGAAGCGAAGAATAGGGACCATCGGCTGCTTCCAGACTGGAAAAATTCCGGGCTGAAACAGTTCTTGCGGATTATGGACTACTGTGGCAAACTAACGGCAGTGCGTGAAACAGAGGCTGGCCCTCCTGGTGAGAAACCGGCCAAAGTTCCAGTAAAGCGGGACATGGTCCATGCTTGGGGAGGATGTGCAAGATGCGTACACGGCGTTTCCTAACAGTGGCTTCGGTTTTTTTTATGTTCGCACTGATGCTTGGGGCTCTCTATGCCCTGCCTGGCTGCCCGAAGCCCCCTGTTTCCAACGCTGTTTTCAGCGCTACCGATAACACGGCCCTTTCCGATTATGCGGTGAGTTATCAAAATGCACGGGCCACCCAGACGTCCGCGGATGCGCGGGCTTCGGTTGTCGCGGCGCTCAAGGCAGATCCGAAGGTGTCCGATGCGCGGCTGGCCGGGGATGAGTGTTCGATTTGGATCGATTTCGCCGATGGATTCCATGGCATCCTCAACACCTGTGAAGGCTTTGCTGACGGCTCGCCGGTGGATTTGAGCGGAATTGCGAAAGGGAGCGGGGAAATGCCCGGAGCAGGCGGGAACATGAGCGGGCTGGTATCCCTGTTGGATGGTAAACGGTCTGAGAAACAAGAGAATTGCCCGCCCACACCGCCCTCGCCAATGGCTCAAAAGGTTCTGCTGTTGAATGCGTCCGGCAGCGATCTTTCAGGGGTTGACGATAATATGTTTCCCTACATCGCCAATTCCTTCATCGAATACGACGGATGGAGCCCGGACGACATCGTTATTAAGAGCAATGCGAATCCTCAAAAACTCCGCCTGAACGACTTTTTCCATTTGGATCAATATGGGGTCATCTTGATTGCAGGCGATGTTGCCTACGGGGACATCCCCTGGGATAAATCACAGGAAAAAGCCGATGACACGTTATTTTCTTATGCACTCATTCAGGTTAGCCCCACTGCCGAGTATATCGATGCTTCAACATGGGAAGTCATACAACATTCGGATGATCCGTTTAATGTAGAAGAAGCATTCGACAAGGAGCAGTTGGTTTTTGTCAAAAAAGCGGCTTTTGCATTGTCACCCACCGACGGTTCGTACCTTTATATGCGCGAGGACCTGTGGCAGGAGCACATGGGCGTGTTGCCCAACTCGATTGTCTATCTGGCCGCCCCCGGAGGCGAAGACCTGTATAGCCGGTTTGTGACGAATGATACCGGTGATGTGGCCTACTGGGACGGCCCGGTCAGTTCGCAGGATGCCGTCGAATCGATGCAGTTGCTGACGCATATGGGGAATGACACTGTTGCGGAGACCATTTTTCAGGCATGGGAGGAGGATTGGTTTCCCACGGTTTCCAATTTATATGGCGAACTTGTGTCTGCTATGCCGGGGGATATTTCCATACATATGACCACTTGGCTCGAAACTTCGGTAACGAATTGGCCTGCCGAGACACAGACGGTTGTCACCGATATCGTTTACAACGATGACGCTTACGAAGTATGTCCGCCGCTGATAGATACCATCCAGGATATCCCGCAGTCGCCCAATACGTTTATGGGCTTGGTTCCCGGCGTGAATATAACTGTTTTTGCCCAAGCAATCGATAGCGCCGGCGGGGTGCTGGCCGAAGGACAAACGGATATATGCCTCGCTCCCGGCCCGAACGAGGTCTCGGTGGACCTTACGGTGGTAGAACCCAAACTGACGGTAGAGGCCACGCCGGATGTATTCGACTCCAACGCGGGCGGTGCGGTGACCGTTACGGCCACGGTTACCTCGATCGGTGGCGCTCCCTTGGCAGGACGCGCTGTTACTTTCCAGTCGAGCGTGCCCGGGTTGGTGATCTTAAGCAATACTCCCGTGACTACCGATGCGGCGGGCAAAGCCATTCTGGTGGGCAACGTCATATCCCTCTCCCCTGGGGAATACGGCGGACCGGTCACCGTCACGATTTCAGCCACCCTCGCCGGTGTCGATCCCGCCACCTGTTCCGTCCGCTATTGTTCCTACGATACCTTCTCCCTCATGCTGAGCGGCTCCGCCGATCCCAATCTCTTTGGTGCGGGTACGGAGTATGAGGCATCTGGCGTGCGGGTCTGGCTCAAAGTTACAGGGGTATATCCCTACGATACAAGTTGGTCGTGGGGATCCGGTACGCGCACCGCAGTTGTGCTGCGAAACAACCTGAAGTCCGGCGACCAGGTGGAGTTCAAAGTCACCCAGGAGTATGCCGATTACACCTTTGGCCCCGTGTATTTGCATATCACGAACTGCAACACGACCCAGACCGTCAGCCTGAACGGACTTGGCACTACGAATCTCACTGTGCCTTAAGGGGAGTGTTTTCCCGTTTCGCAGTCCCTGGTATAAACGCGGAGGAGCCGGCCTTCAGTGATCTCACTCAGACACGATGTGGCCTGCATGCAGGCAAATGGCTTTCCCTGCATACCGGGTGGAATGCGCGTCATGGGTGACGAGCAGGACCGTGCCGCCGTTGTCTGCAAACTCAACCAAGTAATTGAGAACGATTTCCGCGTTTTCCGCGTCCAAGTTTCCGGTGGGTTCGTCGGCCAGGAGGATTTTGGGAGTATTCAACAGCGCCCGGGCGAGAGCGACCCGCTGTCGCTCGCCGGTGCTTAATTCGGAGGGAACGTGGTGTGCGCGCTCCGACAGGTGGAAGTGGTCCATCAGCGCCTGGGCCCGTTTTCGGGCTTGATTCGATGGGATGGCAATCGATGGGACCAGGATATTGCGTTCGACGTTGAGATACGGCACAAGGTGAAATTGCTGGAAAACGAAACCCATGGCCGAACCGCAGAAGCGCGCCCGGCGCTCCGGGGAAAGCGCGTAGGGATTCTGGCCTTGGATGGAGACTGAGCCGGAGGTAGGCGCAAGCAATCCTCCAACTGTAAGCAGCAGGGTGGTCTTTCCGCTTCCACTGGGACCCTGGACCACGGCGAATTCGCCGGCCTTTACCCGCAATGAGACATCTTGAAGGGCGGTAACCGCATTGCGGCGTCCTGTATAAATTTTAGTGAGATTTTTGACTTCGAGCATGGGTATCAGCCCTCCCGCAGGATCTCGGCCGGATCCTGCTGAGCGGCAATCATGGCAGGCAGCCAACTTGAAATACACGCCTGCAACGGCGCCGCGGCGAGCACTATCACCAGCAGCCGGACATCGAACAAGGAACGCATGGCGGCGATAGACAAGGGGATGCCATCCATGATGCTCCACGCCAGGCCGGCTACGAATCCCAGCGCGTATCCTGCCAACGCCCCCGCTACGCCCGCGAGCAAGGCCTTGGCCAAAATGAGGGCGGCGATATGCCGGGCCCGGAATCCCAGCGCGCGAAGCACGCCCAATTCGCTCCGGCGTTCGCGCACGTTATTCCAGGCCAGCATGCCGATCCAGAGCATAGCCGCGAGGATGGCCAGGGGAATCATCCATGCGGCCAGCGTCTCCCGTTCGGCGGCAGCGCGGACATGATAGGCGGTTTCTTTCTCGATGGTTTCCTGGCTCAATGCGGCGACGCGGTAGCGCGCATCGAGCCGGATCAAGGCTTCGGGCACGCGGTGGATGACCTGTGTTTCGGGCAGAATGGCCGCGATCTGCCGGCTGATCTTGTTCAGGTCGCCTTCAGCGCATAGGCAGCTCAGGGCGAGAATGGCATTAATCTGACCGGGTTTCTTGAGCAAGACCTGCGCCTGGGCCATATGGATCCAAACACTCCCGTCATCCGCATTGCCGCGCTCCTCGTGCACTTGCGCAATGGTGAAAGGCGTTCCCAGTAATGTAACTTTTTCACCGGACTTCAGGCCCAGTTTTCGCGCAAGGGCGTGGCCGAGCCGCATCGTGTCTTTTTCCACGGGATCCAACATTGGTTCCTTGTGATTGCTTTGCTGGTGAAGAACTTCGCCGCGCACACCGATGAGAATGACGGGGCAATTATCCTGTTCCGCCCAGAGGATTTTTTGATAGAGTTGCGGAAGGAGATGCTGGATGGAAGTGATGTTTGAATTGCACAGGCGGGAGACCAGTTCCTCCGGCATCGTTTTGGAAGCGAATCCATTCGTCCAGAATTCGGTGAGATCTTCGCCGGCGTTTAAGATGACGACATTGTAGCCCATCGTCTTCATCATTTTTCGGTAGTCATCGCGGGCCACGGCGAGCATGCCGGCAGTTTCTTTCTGCTTTTGCCCGGTTAATTCGGCCACCCGTTCGCTGTGTGCCCGCAGGAGGGTGGAAACGCCTGCCAGGCATCCCACGGCCAGGAAAACCGCGGCAACGCCTAATAGAAAATCCGTTTTGCGATACAGGATTTCATCGCCAACCAATCGCCAAATATTCATGTTCGGAAATACAGTTTCCTTTCCTGAGAGCGCTCATCTATTTGTTGCGGCGCCGGTATGTTAAAACCCAGGTTGCCGCCAGCACCAGGAAGAATGCCGCCAGCACGGTTATGATTGCATTGCGCGCGAAACTACGCGCCGCCGGGTCTTCTTTCCGCGCTGTTTCCGAAACGCCGTCATTTATGATAGCAGTGCCGGGAAGCGGCGGCAATTCCAGCGCACAGATTGCCGTATCGCCGATGCTTTTTTCCCAGTCTACCGGCATGAGAAGATCGGCGCCGGGGTTATCCACTTTAATTTCACAGGCGCATCTTCCGACGAGAAAAGCATTGGCCTTCAAGATGGTGTCCGGATTGATGCCTTGGCCGACGAGCGCATACAGCACCCGGCCCCGGCCATAGACGGGAAAAGCCATGGGTTCGGAATACTCAGAAAGGTCCGGCTCACTACCCAGCAACATCCGGATCAGTATGGCCTCATCGGGATTCTCCCGGTCTACCGTCAGCACCGAAAATTCCACCCGCAGGTTTGAACTGTCCGGAGTCTCCGGCTCTTTCAGGACGTTATCCCCCGTCATGTCCGGCAAGTGCAGTGTTTTGTTTGCATGGTCGATTTGTTGGGCTAAAAGTTTCGCCGCCGCGGCGTCTTTGGCCTGATTGCCAGAAGGCAGAAGCAGCCAAACCCCGGATTGACCATCGAGAAGGCGCCGTTTAATTTCGCGCCGCGCAGGAGAATCAAGCAGCGTTTCCGGAAACAGTTCGTTTAATGCGCCCTGCCATAGGGGCGGGACAACATGGGCAGTGTGTGGATAGAGAAGGAGGCCCATGGGCAGAGGTCCGCCTTGCACTTTTTTCCAAGCTGGCAGGTAGTGTTCCATGATGGATTGGGTCACGTCCATGCTGCGCACCTGCAAATTGGCCGAGGTATTCTCAATCCGTTGTTCGAGGGAGTGAATCCGCGCATGGTCCCCGGGGGAGAGGGGTTTCTCGTGAAAGATAATCAATTCATACTGATCGGCGGGCCATCGTTCCAAGGCCCATCGGAACACCGGAACACTGCAGGCTTCCGCAAAGAATGAGAGGGCAACACTCAAGTACACGCCCACTGCGGCCGTCCACGCCAGGAAGCGTCTACTCCGGAAGAAACTCATTCCTTGGCCACCATTTCCACGCCGCACAACAGTGTGTCCGCGCCACTTTTCGGGTTAAGCGTGATTTCCAGTGCATCACGAATGGCAACGTCCGTAAATTCTTTTTCAACCACGCGCATCGCGCCGCCCGCTTCCGCCGCGGGATCAAAATCCTTCAAAACGGCACGGCCCTGCAGCGAAACGTCGAATATGCGCTGGCCCGGCTCCGCTTCTCCAGGCTCCGCAAAGAACAACCGCACCGTGTAGGGCACGGAATCCTTGGCGCCCTCCTCAAGGGTGATGTTGAGCCGCTGCAACCCTTTCATTCCGGAGGCCGCCACCCATGTGAGGCCGCCGCCGGTCATGCGTGATGAATGGTAGCGGTAGCAGAGTGGCTCGGCAGGCTCGGTAACGATCTTAATCTCGGGGGAAGGTCCGCCCACGCTGGGATAATCGAGCCACAAGGTGGCGTGCTTATCCCGTCTATCGCCGGGTGCGCCGAGATTCAGGCCGAGGCGGTTGATTCTGCCAGAGGCGGCTTCAAACGCGTTGAAGGTCCACATTTCCACCTCCGGTCTGTGAATGAGGGCGAGAGAGGTTTGAATCTGGTAGCTGCACGTGCATGTCCGGGTGTAGTCGGGGGCGTTGAGGACACCGTTTGCGGCAATAAGGTTGGAGGTGCATCCGGATCGGAATCCGCCGAGATTCCCGGTGCCTCCGTCATTTTGAAGATCGAAAAAGCCCGCGGCCGCCGAGCGGAACGTCACCAGGTTCTGACAAGCAATGGCGGTGTTGCATCCATGCTGGCGCATCCAGCTCATATCGAGGCATGTTCCCGTAAGGGGATCTTGCCGCATACTGGGGTCCCCCGTAGACAGACTGAAGAATTTCTGTTGTGCGATGATGGTTGCATTGTGGAGCATGCAGGGGCCGCTGTAGCCCATCTTCCGGTCCCAAAGCACGGCGCCATCGGCGCCATTATATACGGCCATCCGGTCTTTGGCTTCATCCTTGAGCATGTCGCCGGAAGCCCGTCCCGCCTGTAACAGGAGCCCGTGCTGCTGAGAATACCCGAGCCAAGTGCCAAAGACGTCCTTAGTGACGCGCCATTGTTCCTGCCCCGTTTGTACATCCAAGGCAAGCAGGCAGCCTGACTCGGGAAGTTCAACTCCGCGCCGTGCGAGCTGGTCCCTGAGTTCGTCCGTCGCGCGGTCAATGCAAAACACTTTTCCGCCGCCGAGTACGATAGCGTTATGGCGGAATGCCGCGTCCGCGGTGCGCGACCAGAGCGGGGCGCCGGTATGACGGTTCAATGCCACGATGCGCTTGCTGGCAACGGCGTTCCATGTCTGGCCCTTGATTTCCTCGTCATAGCGAAGCGGTCCAGAACCCGCCACAAGCGTGTCTTCCCACACGGCGATGTATCCGAAATCCGGGGTGTCTGCTGTGCCCTCGGGGGCAGGCAAGGTAAATTCCGAGAGAATAGTTCCCGTGGCGGGATCGAGCCGCAGGCATTTCGCCCCATAGGCGACGTAGACGCCATCGGCAAGAGACACATAATTGCTGCCCAGCGCGTTTGCGCCCGGTTGGTGATGCGTGTTGTCGTAGGCTTTGCCAATGTCAGGCAGCGCCGTTTGCCAAAGTACCCGTCCGGTGTAGACATCCAACGCGCGGATCATATCCGGTCCTTCGATAAACAATCGCCCATCTACCACCTGTTCCGAGGGGCCATGGCCATGCCGCGGCAATATGTCTTTGTTGGAAGAGCCTCCGAACCACAGCAGCCCCAACGGGGTGCGGACGCGTGTTTCCTGCGAAACCAGAGAGTTTGATGCGTCGGCGTACTGGTGTGTCCAGTTGGCCGAGCCGGGCAAGGGCCCGGTGCGTCTGAGCAGTATAAGGCTGTCTTTCCTCTCCAGCTTCGCGCCCGCAAGTCCGGCGTCCTGTACCGTTTTTTCCAAGACAGACATCGTGACTTGGGAGGCTTGGAAGCAGGCCACGCCGCCAAAGGGCCGCAGGCATTCGTATACGTACTCCACTCGCTCTTTGCTGTGCGGGAAATCCGAGGAGGCATTTGCAAGCACGGCGAGGCTGGCGAAATACGGGGGCAAGGGAAGACGCAATGGGTCTGCCTCGAACAGGGCCACGCGCTTGCCATAGAGGCCGGTTTCATCGAGGGTGCGCCGCGCCGCGGAGAGTATTTCATGCGCTGCGCCAATCCCCACAATGTGCAGCCGCGATTCTTGCGCCAAGGCGGCGGAAAGCTCGCTGCCTTCGACGCCCAGTATTAGTGCGTATCCTTCCGAAACCCCGGATGCGCGCAAAATGTCACGGGCTTGCGAAAGCGCGTTGTCATCGGCCGGCGGCGATTGGCGCCCTGCCTCGGCCACAATGCGGGCGGAGTGCTGTTTTTTTCCAATGCAGTATATACGCCCCTCGACCGTTGACGCGTAAAGGCGTTCATTGGCGGCGATGATTCGGACGGGATTCCCCTCGACCTCGGTTTCCCAGGCGAGCTTCGGTTCGCTTTTTCTTTTTGGCACGTCCACCATGAACAAGCCGCCCGGCCTGCACCCATACAATCGCCCGCCGGCTAAAATAATGTTATTGGCTTGAGCGGCAACGCTCCACTCTTCGGACGCTTCCCATTGACTCCGGACTCGTTGCCGTTTATCCCTATGGGTCTTTATTTCGAACTTCGTGTAGTCGAAAGCCCGAAGATTCGCACTATCCGCGCAAATGATAGCTGTTGCGCCCATCACCGCCACTGAAGGAAAGCTCCCAAGATTTTGCCCTGCCTCCAGTTGATATAACGCCCCAGGATTAACATAAAAATCGTTCCGAACCGACACCCGGTAGTCTCCGTACCGGTTATTGGGGTCCAATTCATAGAACAACAACTGGCCCGTGTTGCGATCAAGGCAGGCCGCCGGCGCACGGCCGTTGGGGACCAGCAGTTTGTCACCGCTCACCGCAAGGTAGCCTTGGGGCGCCATACCTGAAAATGCGGGGCTGTGATGAGGCTGCAACATGTACCTGACATCGTAATTGTCCTTCATCCACCGCACGACGCCCGTTTTTGCATCGAGCGCGTAGACGCAGACGCCTTCAAACGGCCATATGCCAGCCGCGAAATAGACCGTGCCATCGGCTACGACGGGCGCGCCCCTCACCGGCCAAACGGAGATCATGCGTGTATTGCCCAGGACCTTCCGGTCAGAAAGGGCGGCTTTAAAACGCCATTGGAGCATTCCCGAAGCGGCGTCAAGGCAATACAGGAATCCATCGTCGGAACCCGCATACAGCAATCCCCCATCCACGGCTGGGGCAAACCGTACCGGACCATCCGTATAAAAACGCCATTTCTCCGAGCCGGATTCAGCATCAAATGCCATGATCGCGTCAGAATGCGCCGAGCTAAGAAAAAGGGTGTTCGCGGCGGCGATTGGTTCATACGCGACATCAAATTCCAAGCGATCTTCATCGGGCCATGCCCGTTCAAGGGGCGGCAGTTCAAGGGTCCATTGGAGGGACAGGGCGCCGGGCATCTTTTGGGGCGACGCCCCCGTATGACCGGAGTCATAACGCCACATCGGCCAGTCCTCGGCGTGGATTGGCGCCACGATGCCACACGCCAGCAAACAGATGGCATGGGCTAACACTACTTTGCAATTCATCTAGATACCTTTTTCATTTAATTATAGGTAACAGACCCTCAGTACACATGAAAGGATTCATTGGGGCATGGTGTGTGGCCCATCCGCGGGTGCATCGCAGGGAACGACAACCCCTCCCCATGCCATGGCACACGGTGTCAACTAATCGAAGTTGAAGCTGTTTTGGTCAGACCTCCTCCACAACCTTCATTCCCGTCAGGTGGGCCAAATGGCGAATCGTCCGGGTGTGGTCGCCATAATAGGCGACGCGGTGTAACGAGGCATAGTAATCCTTGGCGCTTGCGCCCAGCGCGCCTCCACCCCAATTGTCCAGCAGTTTTTCTGCATCCTTTATTTCGGCGACAATTTCCGTGCGGCAACCGCGTTCTTCACCTTTGGGGACCTTTGGCACCTCGATGATTTTCCCAGTAAACATTAACAAAGTATCGAGGTGGATTAGCTTGGTAAAAGTGACTTTCTGCCCGATGCGGTAATGGACCTCGGTCACGGCGCCTCCGCGTACCTCGGCATGGCGGCGAAGCAAATACGGTGACCTGGCGCTTTCAGGACCTTCCATTCGTAACGGGGCGGAGCAATGGGATAGATGAAATGCATTTTTCGACAGGTCCACGCCCCCGGCGTTGCCCAAAAACCCGGCGCGGTTCAGCGCATGCTGGAAGATCAGCATGGTCAGAAGGCAGTCCATGTCGCCATCGCAGGCGGCGGGGATTCCACGGTCGTTGAGGCGCGAAAATCCCAGGCAGGGAAAACCGCGTTCGAGCCAGCGCATGCAGGTTCCAACGCACAATCCGTTTGCGCGGTTCTCAGCCATCAATTGGTTCAGGGTCAGGCTTGCCTTTGCTGCTTTGACGACATCCTCCCGTGTCGGTTCAACGATTTTCTTTGCTTCTTCAAGCCATGTCTTTGCCTCGGCCTCCGCGGCGGCAGGATCCACTTTGGCCATAACTTCGTCATAGCGTCCGTCGGGGATTTGCAGGAGTTCAACACCCAGCCGCTCTTTCACTTTTTCCGGTATGTATGATTCGGGGGTGCCCTTGAACGGCGGAGAGACGAGTACGCGGCTCTGCCGTAATAGCGGAGACACCCGCAGCAAGGCCGCGGCATGTTCCAGTTCATTGTAATCGGTGCTGTTAAAGAGCGTGATCCGGTTTCCTTCATCGCGCCACGGCTTCACCAGGCACCAGTCATGCCCGCCAATTATGGGAAGATGGAACAACGCCACCGGGCGGCGCTGCTCGAAGATCAACGGCATGATTTTTGTCGGGCCGAAGATGTCCGCACTGATGGCCAGCACGGGAGCGTCAGGACCGGCCTGAGCCAATAGCTGAGCGGCTTGTTCTGCCGTCGTGGCCTGACCGGTGACGAACTCCACATTGCCAAGGTTTTTTTCCGCTTCAGTCAAGCGGTCCCGCGCGGCGTTGATCTCCCCTTCTGACGGGGCCCAACTGCGCTCGCCCGGCTTGCCCGCGATAATAGCGCAAATCCGGACCTTTGACTCCGTAGCGGAAGGGGAATTCGGCGTATTGGCCGCGGCCGTCAGATGACCTGCCGCCAGTGCGATCCCGCCTGCCATGCTTGCCCCCAGAAAATCCCGGCGTGTGCAATGTGTACACATGACCTATTCCTCCTTTTGATTAATAAGCATTGGAGCACGATTCCTCGTGGGACTTCAACCTGCCGATGGTCTTATGACTATCCATCAACAAATAGGCGATTTCGATTTTTGATGGTTGTTATGAGAAAGACGGGCAGAACATACGTTCACCTCTCAAAATACGCTCTGATTGGCGAAAAGATGAGTTGTTACAAAATGTCCTGCAATATCCTTCCGAAAACGAAACCCCCGTCATCAAGTACTTGAGATCAAAACTCATCAACGAAAAAGCGCCAAAATAATCTCTGGAAACAAAAAAAATTAGGGCTGGGAGGGCGAGGCTCCCGCCGAGCCGTAAGAAAAAAACATCCAAATACGTTGTTATCACATGTTGATATAGATCTTGTTTTACGGCTCGGCGGGAGCCTCGCCCTCCCGTGAAATGTCAATAGGTTGACACTACATTGACAGAACCTTGCATGCTGTGCAAGCGAATAATTTCCTTCGCTGGGTCGAAATCGTTCCAGGATTTACCGTTGATGGTTACTTTCTTGATGGGCGTTCCTTTTGGATGACGCAATCTCAGAAGCACGTTGCGCGGTGGTTTGCGGGAGGGCATCTCGACGGTGGCTGTGATCTTGCCATTGTCTGCGTCAGAGACGATCTCGTAAACCAGCGGCCCGAAATACGTTGGGGCGTTCTTGATGGAGATTTTTTTGCCTTGTTCGAGCCAGACGCGGGGCGTGGCGCGGGCCACCCACAAATCTTGGCCTTCCTCCATCACGAGCAGGTCGCGGAAGTTTTCCATGAACCATCCGGCGGTGCCGTTGTCGGGCGCGGTGCATGGTTCGTAGTTGCCCAGATGCCAGGGTTCCCACAGTTTGCCGTCGGCGGCCACGATGGAAGCATAGGAGTTCATCCAGAAGCGTAAAAAGCTGGAGATATCATCCTGCAGCAGATAGATATTGGCGTTGTGCGAGGCCTTCGGGAGAATGACATAGGGATTCCAGAACCATGTATCCTCCGTGGGAAGGCCTTTGGCTTTTCGCGCCGCTTCCTTTTCCTGCACCGCCGCCACTGACGTTCCCATTTCCTCCATCATGTCCAGGGTATCGCGCATGCGGATATCACCGGCATCCAAAGCGGCGTAAGGTTCGGCCAGCGGCAGTGCTCCCATGAAACGATCACACTCAGGAAACTGGGGTGCGCCTAATTCCGGTCCGGTGAGACCTCTGGAATAGGCCATGCGTGGAATGAACCGGTGGTATGCGCCATCACGTCCAGGCCGCACCGGTGCAAGCGCGGCTTCCCGCTCGACCGCCTTTCGCAAGTCGTTGCGGAACGCTTCGGCTTCGCCGCGGTATTTCCGGCCCGCTTTTGGATCGAATTCCAATAATGCGTCGGCAAAACGCTGGAGCCCTTGCAGCGACAAGGCATCATCCACATAGTACCAGTGCCAGTCGCAACTGGGGATCGCATAATCGCCCAGCATGGAGGGGGGCATCAGCCCGGCAACATGTAAGTCTTTCCGGTTGGGCACATTTTTCATGTATTGCGTCCGCTGACGGATAATCCAATCAGCGGCTGCCTGCAATCGTTCGAGCTTATGTTGGAACCACTCCTTGTCGCCGGTCATGAAATAGCGTTCCGCCATGGCAAACAAAAGCCTGCCCGTCGAGGCGTGCGTGCCATCATGACTATAGCCCATGTCATGGCGCATGGCCGTTGCCCACTCGAGCGCGCCGCCACCGTCTGAATAATCGCCGTCCGGTTTCACGCCCGGCGATTTTAAGAAGTGCTCGTAGACCTTATCGGCTTCGGGGTGCAGGCCGATCATATCCATTTCATGGGCGACGCGGCCCACCTCAAAGGCCAGCCCGCCCCACATGTGTTTTCCCTGCAATTGGAACGAGGCCGCGCGCCATGCAGCGGTCCAATCAGGATCGGGCAGTTCCACCTGCATGGGGGGATCTTCGACTTGGGGGAACGGCGAAAGCGTGGTCCCGTCCGGACAGGTCCATAGCCTGACCTCCTGCATCATTTCTTTCCAGGAGGCGGCTTCGCGATGCGCATCGGTCATCTGCCGGACACTTTTGAGATTTTTTGCCGCTAATTCGGTGGCAAATTGCCGCGCGGTTTGTCCGCTGCCCACTTTCGTGATAAAAATGCCGCATTCCGGGATCAGGATCGGTCCGTTTTCCAGGTCGCTCACGCGAAAGGTGAATCCATCGTTTTGTGTCCAAACGGTGATGCGGCTGTCCAACCCCGGGCGGTTCGCGGAGGCATAGAGCACCGGTACGACAATACCCCGCCGTGTGGCATCTCCCGTAGCGTGCGAGGTCCATTTGATCTCATTTTTCACCTTCACACCATTGCCTTCGGCCAAGGGAACAGCCGAACCAAGTATTGCGACCGACGGCTCCAGCCAACCGTCAAAGTTCGATTTTTCCGTGCCTGTCTGGAAACCCCATTCGATTTCCACGTCCATCCGTTTCCATGTTCCTATATCCGGTCCGGTTACCCGGATATCAGGTATGGAATTGATTATCCCTTTATCGTAGAAGACGGCGGCCATTTCCGTGGCCGCGGGAACATGTGCGCTGTAGGCGCTGTCCATTTTCGCCGTTGGATCGCTCTTGTATGTCCATGTGTGCCGATCGTCGGATATCACCGGGTTGTTGAGAATCACATCTACGGTCCATCCGAACCATCCGAACGAAGTGGGATACACCCGGACTTCGACGGCGTCCGGCGAGGGGATCTGCTGTATATCGGGCGGCCACTGGAGTTCCACTTGATAGTCGTTTATGCCGCCGGTCCAGAGCAGGCCCGCCTGCAACGGATACTTGGGTTGTGGAGGCAATTGTTTCAGCAAATCCGGCATATCGTAATAAATGCTTTTCAATTGGTCCGGCGGGAGTGCAGAAAATGCCGTGCGATAGACCTTATCGATTCGCTCCAGGCGATGGGGAATAAAACAGGCTTCCGGTTTTTCCTGCACTGTCCGATCGGCGCGCCACGCATAAGCCCACGGCGCGATATCCACCGGTTGTCCTTCGAGCTTGCCCAGATCAATTTGTACCACGGGTTGTATTGGGTGACCGAGCGGTTGATTACTCACGCATCCGAAATTTCCCACCAGAAAGAATAGGGCAAGACATCCGAGCACCATTATTTTTTTCATCACACGGCCTCCTTGATCGCAACCGATATCTCGAAATAAGGAATACATGATTAAATATTCCTGGAAAACATGAGAACCGATTAAACGCTACGCCAAAACCCATTTGAAAAGCAATATAATCCATACTTTGCTGGCTTGGCGGCAGATTCAATGTTGGAACACCTGAATAGGCTTCCCTTGTATTTACCATGTAAGCGTCAGCGTTCCGCGGATGTTGTCATACTTGATGCAACGTCCATACACGCCATTTTCCGAGGCGGATTTAATCTCACCTGTGGGTGCACTCGTATATGCACGGACTTTCGTGTCTGGCGTGCCTGTTGGGGGATAGAATCGAACTGTTGCACCCGTGAGACCAGACAGACGCCAGCGCCGAACCACACCGTACTGGCCTGAAGGTTGTTCCGTGAGGGAAAGGGTTCCCGTGGTTTGTCCGTCAACAAACATCCTGCACTCACGATGCCATGCGCGCGGCATAGAGTACGTGGTCTGGTTGTCATCGAGTGCCGTTTCGTAACCGAGCAATATGGGTGCACCTTGAGGAAATCGTAAGCGCAAGCGCACGGTTGTATCTGGCGTGTATCCGGAAAAGTAGAAGCCGTTGTCGTGGCGGGCCACGCTTATCAGCGGAACACGTTGCGCGGGAGTTTGACGATCCGTCCCTATGCTATAGCCGAATGTCGAAAGGAGGTAGCGTGCCAACACCTCGCCAGGGAAAAACTCTACAGGGGAATCTTGCGGAGGCAAACGCACCCCTTTGGGGCTCTTGTTGGAATTCACCCCGCGCAGCCAGGCAAGCATTCCACCGTTCCAGGCAGGATCTTGCCGCCACAAAGCCAGCACGCGCCGCTCGCTTTCTTGAGTGCATTCCGCAAGCACCTTTGTTGTCTCGCGGTGCACACCCGCCAACATTGCCTCGGCTCCGCCACCGCACAAAAGCGGTCTCACGTTGGTCCGCGTGGCATGCCCCTGTCCGGCGAATCGGTCCGGATGTTCCCCGATCACCATCATTACCTCGCCTTCGATGGGTTTCTCCGCACGCAGGTCCAGCGTGTCGAGCAGCCCCGCCCCGGCATGGCCAATGGGGCCATAGAGCAGCGCACGCCCCCCCGTGCGCACATGTTCGAGCAGGGCCGTTTCAAGTGCCGTGTCCGCGTCCGGAACCGGACAGATTAGCACCGATTCCGCAAATAGACCGGGTTGCACCTTGCGCGCACGCACGAAATTCCCCGTTGAGACCACGGTGTTCAGGGGAAACCCGTGATTGATGGCTTGACGCATGAACCAGTCGCCGAAATAGGCTTCTGCCGCGCGCGACGGTTTTGCGAACGTCCAGTCGTGACACTCATCGAAGGGATATATCCATACGCACGGTCCTGGCGCATCGGGAGCATCTCGCCGGGCGCTCAACAAATGAGGCAGAACCTCGATGGGCACCTGATCCGGCATTTCACCGAATGAATTGTCCACCGTCAGAAATAAAAACGATGTTGGTGTACGGATCTGACCCTTCTCATCGATCCGGGCAACCGACATGGGCAGATAGATGTCATGGGGTTCCCGGCCATAACGATCGAGCCATGGGCTATTGAGCCACCATGGATCATGGATATAATAGCGGAAAGGAAACGTATTGCCTGGCAATTCGGCAATCCGCGACATATACCCCGCCATTTCGAGGCCAAAGTCCCCGTCCAGTGCGGCCCACGGTGAATTGGGCGGTGGTTCAAGGCCGAATCCCCCCCGATAAATATCGCGCAGCGGGACACCGTTCGCGGCAAGGTCGGACCCAGTCATGAGGTTGCTTCCCCGGGTTTCAATGGGGAAATCAGGGCATTCTTCGCGAAAAAGCCTCCAGAATTCAAGGATCTTGTCGCGAACTTCCAGGAGTCCCTCTGTATCAAACCGTTCGCCGTCGAAAACAGCGCCGGTTGCGCTCCAGGTTTCCAATCCAAACCCGAAACCATTCGAAAACCAAATGTAGTCAAAATCAAGATCCTTCAGAAAATGGAATGTCTGACGGCCAAAAAACGCCCCGAACGGTGTGCCTTCGCGAATGCCTTCCGGATATCCCGCATAGACGCGGGTGTCGCCATGTAACGTGCCATAACAGCAGACAAACGTCCCTTTCCCCATCGTGCTTCCCAGGCAAATTTCAGGATGGCGCTCGTACTTGAAGGGCGACTTGGCGAACTCAGGCCCCGGATCGAAGGTGGCGCCCACACGGATGGTTTTCCCCGTGCGTTCCCTGCCCACCCGTTTGATCGCCGCAACAATGCCGCGCAGGGCTGAATAGGTGATCTCGGGGGGATTGTCCATATATAAATAGGGGCGTTCATGGAGCGTCAGCGATTCCGGTCCTGTCCCGGGCGCATATTTTGAATTGGCAGTTCCGATATAGCGCGCCCATTCAATCGGATCGTCGAGCCGGCCCGCATAATCCAGGATTTCCGAACCATCCGCAGTCCATAGCAATACGGAGATTTGATCCGTTTCATTTAAAAGCGGACGCCATTGTTCAAAAAGATGCCCACAGACCCCCTCCACGTAGGCCTCATCCAATTGCTTGAACGGTTTCAGGCTCATCTCCAGCGTCACGTTACGGAGCGATTCGCCTACCCGGTCTGTGCCGGTCTCAAAAGACCCCCCAAGGGTCACAACAGCAATTACGCCGGCCACTATGGATTCCAGTAACATAATCTATCCTCCACGGGAACCCACAGCCCTGTTAATCCCCGTTGGTACGCTAATTTTGAGGGCAAACGCGGCTCGAATATATTGTTACAACACCTTCTATTTTACCCGACAGGTGCGCCTGCCGGAAAAGCAAAAATAATCTGATCGGCTAAGCGCAGGTCTTCCATTGTACGTGCCCTGCGCAGCATGCACAAATGACAATGCCCCAATCGTTGATCCGGAGTCACCTGCTTTGACTGCGGCCGGAAAGGGCGCTAGAATCGATTGAGGACTGCCCAGGCGGGTTGTAACGGAGAATCTGTTAGAAAAGCGCTTGGCGCCATCTCCTGTTTTTTTAACCACGGAGAGGAAATCGTTCGATCTTGGCAAACGCATGCTTTGTGAATTTAACGTTTGATCCGGGCAAAAATCCGGCCGTCCTCGATACGTGTACCTGGGATGCGGCGGCGGCTTTGCACAGCATTCGGGAGTTACCGGAGCAGTACCTGGATAATCTGGTTTTGTGTGTACAATCGCGGCAGCCGTTGCCCCGTTGCGCCGGATTGACCCCCTATACCGGCTCATTGACGTGTACGGGTGATGCAACACTATTTCTTGCGGGACTTCCGGATGGACAAGCAGTCTTTTTAGAAGTATTATCTCGCGATCAGAATCCGGTGTTGGGGGATCCATTAACTATTCTCCAGATTAAGACGGGAGAGCGCCTGTCTGTACATCCGACAGACGCGGATACTATTGTCTTGTTTATACGCCGGATGGCTCCGTTGAAAGGCCCGCGCGCACTGGGTTCGACGCCGCGATTAGGCATCGGCGTCCGCATGACGACGGCCTGCTGGCCTGCCATTTTGAAAGCGATGGAACAGAAAGGATTTTGTGCAAATCTCATTCAGAATTCGGTTCGTGAATTGAACTTTATGTCCACGCTTCTGGAGGCTACGCCCGCGGAAACCAACTATGCCTGCGGATTCGGAACGATTGAAACCGGCTATACGGGCAGCAGCTTTGAAGGGTTGTGGGTGGCCGGCGTGCTCGAAGCGCTGAAATATCCGAAGATCCTGGAGTACGGCGCGGATGCGGATCATCTTCAGGTTAAGCGGGGCGCGGAAGGCATGGCGAAGGCGAAACGCTATGTGGACAGTTGCCGCCACTACAGTTTTTATACGATGGATATGGCGGACATTCTGGACTATGCCGCATTGACGGAATCTTCGGATGCCGCCGCGGAAGAATGCGCTGTGAACCGGGTTGGCGATAGTAAAAAGTTTCATGAAGTGCTCGCGTATCACCGCGATCCGGTCCGGATTGAGGGGCGTCAGTATGTACTGAACCAGAAACTAATCCACAAGATGATCGGCAAGTACTGGAATGCCATGCTGGCGCTGGAAGAGCTATCGGCCCATATACACGCTAAAAAGAACGGGCAGGCCTTTGATCTCGAGTTTACAATTGACGAACACTCGCCGGAAGTGGCTGCTTTTGACTGTCTCACGAGCGAAGAAGAAGTCGTGTTTGTTCTGAACGAGATTAAGCGCCGTACTCTGCCGGTATCGCACATTGCGCCGAATTTCGGGGTGGAAAAAGGATTCGATTATCGCTGTCCGGATGGGTTAGAAGGTTTGGAACGCCGCATCCGCGCGCAATTTCCGATTGCCGAAGCGTTCGGCGTCCTGTTGGATTTTCATAGTGCGGACGATCTGACGTCACCCGTGCGCGAGGTTATTCGGAGGGCCACCGGCGGCAAACATCATTATAAAATTTCGCCGATGCTGCAGATTCTGTTTGCCAAAGTACTTGAAGATCATCATCCGGATCTTTTCAGGCAATGGTGGGAAGATGCACGGGCCTATGCAGAAAGGGAAGCGGCGGCCGGTTCACCCTTCGCCCGTGCGTGCATAGAGGAAGACGATCGCGATGGAAAGCAGAAGCCCTCGCACCGCCACAAGGTATTTCATCATTTCAGCTTTGCATTTGTCGGCAGACGGGACAAGAACGGCCAATTCCTGCATCGTGATCGGTTTTACGATCTGTCGCAGGAATTTTATCAGGCCTATGAACAGTGTTTGATAACGTATCTTGTCCAACTTGCTGAAGAATTGTTCTAAACATTGATGAGGGTGCATTCCCTCCGCAGAAAAATGCTGTAGTAAGGAGCACGAACATGGAACTTCTACTGGATAGTGGAGAACCCAAAGAGATTTTAGAAGCCCGGGCAACGGGATTGCTATCGGGCGTTACGACGAATCCGAAGATCTACGGGAAACTGGGCACGGATTTTTTGAAACGCCTCGATGCCATCGTGGAGGCTTCACCGGGGTATGTGTTCACGCAGGTCATTGGATGGCATGACGTCGAGGAATTGCTTGGCCAGGCGCGATGGCTCGCAAAGAAATCTCCAAAAATAGTGGTCAAGCTGCCCATGAGCGAGGCAGGACTCCGGGCATGTCAGATTTTGAAGAAGGAAAACCCCGAAATGACCATCGCCATCACCGCCGTTGCGGCGGTATGGCAAGCGTTGATGTGCGGAAAGGCTGGCGCAGATATCGTTGCGCTGTTCAACGGCGCGCTCGATACCGTCAGCGACACGCCCGTGCACATTGTCGAGCCGGTGCGGCAAATTTATACGAACTACGGCTATAAAACACGTATTCTTTCCTGTGCGCGCTTTCCACGGGGCGCGGCGGAGTTCGCCGTGGCCGGATCGGACCTGTGCACGGTCGGGATCGAGTACTGGCGGATGCTGTTCGAGCATCCCTATACCTATCAGCGGATGATGGGATTCATGGAAGATTGGCACAAGGCCTTTGGCGACCAGAAATGGCCTTCGCTGGACGGGCCCGCCAAAGTGTGACCCTAAAAGGAGGCCTTTTACGATGAAATCATTGGAACTCTTTGATCTAACCGGCAAAACCGCTCTTGTCACCGGCGCAGCGCGGGGATTGGGGCGCGAAATTGCCTTGGGGCTTGCGGAGGCCGGCGCGGATATCTGTTTTTGTGATCTTCTCGAACAGGAAGGCATGAATACGTGCAGCGACATCGAAGCCTGCGGACGGCGCGCCTGTTTCAGCGTGGTAAACGTGACAAAACCCGGCGAAGTGGATCGTTTCGTCCAGTCGGCTATCGATCAGTTCGGCGGCATCGATATTCTCGTGAACAACGTGGGCATCGAATCCGAGGGATGTCCCATAGAAGAAGTAAGTGACGAGGTGTGGCACCGGATTATGGATGCGAACCTGTCCAGCATGTTTTATATGGCCCGCGCGGCCGGGAAACACATGATAGCGCGGGGCAAGGGGGGAAGCATCATTAACATGAGTTCCATTTCCGGGATGATCATCAGTAAAATTTTTCCACGGCACAATGTCACGTATGGCGTGAGCAAGGCTGGTGTTGCACACTTAACCCGGGGCTTGGCCTCGGAATGGGCGCAGCATAATATCCGCGTCAATGCCCTCGCACCGGGATACATGCTGACGGCCAGCACGCAGACGAGCCGGAAATTTCCGGAGATTGTTGAGCGATTGACCGAGATGACGCCGATGAAACGCTACGGAGAGCCGTGGGAGCTTAAGGGCGCCGTGGTGTTTCTGGCGTCCCAGGCATCATCATTCATGACCGGCAGCATTCTTGTGATAGACGGAGGCAACACCATATGGTGAACCTGAAACGCAATTACATTAACGGCGCGTGGACCCAAACAGGTAATGGCGCCACCAGCGAACAGCGCAACCCCGCGGATCTCTCCGAAGTGACCGGTGTCTGGCCCAAGGCGTCCGTGCAGGACACCCGCACAGCCATTGAGGCGGCGCAGAGCGCCCAGCCGGCGTGGGGCCGTCTGACGGTCTATCAGCGGGCGGAGTACCTGAAACGCGCCCTGGGTTCGATTCGGGAACGGATAGATGCGATCGCGGACGTGTTGACACTCGAAAATGGGAAGACCCTCGCCGAATCGAAAGCGGAAATTGCCTCGGCGATCAAGGAAATGGACTTTCAAATCAACGAAGGCCTCCGCTTGGTGGGCGAAGTCATGCCGTGTGAACGCGACGGCGTGCTGGCGTACAGCATGCGGCGTCCTCTGGGCGTTGTTGCCATAATTACGCCCTGGAATTTTCCCTTCAATGTGCCATGCCGAAAAATTACCCCGGCGCTTATGGCGGGAAACACCTGTGTGCTCAAACCGGCCGGTCTGACCCCTGGCGTGGGCGCGGCATTCGTGCAGGCATACGACGAAGCGGGAATACCTCCGGGTGTGCTCAATTTCATCACCGGTTCGGGATCAGAAGCAGGCGAGGAACTCGTCTCCAACCCTGTTATCAAAGCCATAAGTTTCACCGGCTCCACAGAAGTGGGCATGGGAATTCATGTTAAAGCGTCCCGCAATCTCACCAGAACACAACTCGAGATGGGCGGCAAAAATCCGCTTGTCGTATTGTCGGATGCCAATCTGACGGAAGCGGCGGATTCGGCTGCGCTCGCGGCGTACGCCTGCGCGGGACAGTGGTGCACGTCGACAAGCCGGGTTGTGGTTGAGCGGAGTGTTTTAGACGATTTTGTGGATATGCTCCTGGAACGCGTGAAGAAGTTCGTGGTGGGACGCGGCAACGACCCGCGCGTGACAATGGGACCGGTGTGCGGTGAGGCACAGCTTAAGAGCATACTGGATGGAATTGAGCGGGGTCGTGCCGAGGGCGGACGGTTGCGGATCGGAGGGCAACGTATTGTATCGGACGGTCTCGATAAAGGATGTTTTATCGAACCCACCATTTTCGACAACGTGACGCCCGATATGTTTCTTGCCCAGGAAGAGATTTTTGGGCCGGTGTTGTCCGTGATGGCGGTGAATAATTTTGAAGAAGCTATCGAAGTCGCCAACCACGTCCGGTTCGGTTTGGCCAGCTCCATTTACACCCGCGATCTCCAGAAAGCCCTGACATTTGTTGAGCGGACGGATGTAGGGCTTACCCATGTGAACCTGCCCACGGCGCTGAAGGAACCGCAGTTAAGTTTTGGCGGTGTGAAATGTTCCGGGTGCGGCCTCCCCGAAGCCGGGCACACCGGCATCGAATTCTTCACCGAACACAAAGTGGCGTACATCCGCTATCGATAAGCCTGAACCTCGTCCCTTCTTGCATCACCGCGATCTGTGAAGGAGAGGGGATGCAAAAGGTTGTTATGCCGTTATCCAGCATCGCACGTATAAATTATTCTGCCGCGAGCAAAAGAGTATGGATGTCAAAATAGTATTTTCAGGAGAATTCATTATGATGCGGACAGTAAAGGCGTTATTGCTTGCAATGAGTTGTTTTTCAGGGATCGAAGCAGCAAAGGCCGCGAGCTTTGACCTGCAAACGGCAATATTAACCATCGATTCAAAGGGGTATGCGCAACTTGAGGTGAAAGACGCTATTCCGCCATGGCCCGCGGGGATTCAACCGATTCTCCAGGCAACCGGAAAAGAAATGCGGCTCCTGCCGGAATCGGTCGTCGTCGAAGGAGATCGTCTGAGAGTGAATTTTTCCGGTGGCGGCCTTTGCGAGTTCTCTGTCCGGGCAGGCAATGGTTTTGCCGTGTTTGACATGGCTCGATGCCAACTCCCGCAAAATATCGATCAACTGTGCTTGTTTTCACTGGCCCTGCCCAAGGGTGTGGAATTTCAACAGACCCTTAACGCAGGCTGTACGCCAACCCACACGGTTGCGGTGTCCGCGGCAGAGCCCAATGTGCACGCATATAATCAGAATAGTGGACGATATGATGCGGATCGCGCGGGATGCATGCATGCGCTCACTCCGGCGGAGCAGGCTCGGAGCGGCACGGGAGCCATGCGATTCGCGGCCACGTGTGACGCGAAAAATGCCGGCTGGGCGATGTTTGGCCATGACCTGCGGCAGCCCATCGACCTGACGGGCCTCAAAGCGATTCGCGCGTGGGTCAAGGGCGATGGCAAGGGAGAATTACTCAAAATTCAGCTATACGACGGCCTTGGCGGCTATCGTGACACGTATATTCCCATCGATTTCAATGAGTGGCGTCAAGTTTCCATTGCCGAGAGTCACGTCAATACGCTTCACTTTGATCATGTCACCACCCTGAACATTTATTACAACGGCATGCCCGCCGGGCAGACGGTGGCGTGTGACATCGACCAGATTGAAGCGGTCCTGGATCGCGGCGGAAAAGATGAAGTGGTGCTCCTCGAAGGATTCGAACCGGACTCCGCGTTTTGGCTGGAACCATCCGTCACGCTGAATGTAGAGACCCTGTCGCGCCACGGGTTGCAGCCCGCGCGGTTTGGCGTCATCGCCGCCCCGCGAGAAACGTTCATGGAAGCGATGCAGCGATTTGAGGAGGCCGCAGGCATGCCCAGCCCTAAGCCGGGTGGCGTCTGGAACAAACAGTCCCCATGGATCAAACGTTCCTACCTCTTCATTACGAACTTCTATGAATCGCAATTTGATGAGGTGTTGGCGCTCGCGCGGCGCGGCGGTTTCGATATGATCCTTATGGGACAGGAATCGTGGACAAAGAGCACCGGCCACTATGAAGTCAATACGGAACACTTCCCGGACGGGTTGGAGGGACTTCGGCGGACGTTCCAGCGATTCCGCCAAGAAGGATTTCATGCCGGCCTGCATTTTCTCGGCGCCTCCATTTATCCTCCCGATCCCTATCTGACCCCGGTGCCTGATCCCCGCCTGGTTCAAGGTGCATCCGTGCCCTTGGCCGCTGATATCGATCAAACCGCCACGACACTGCCCACGGAGTCTGCGCCAAGCGGGTTTCCGAAGGAAGACGGCGGATATATGGGTGACGGCGCTATCGTGCAGATCGACAATGAACTTATTTCCTATGGTATGCGTGCGATGGAGGCGCCCTTTGGTTTTGCAGGCTGCACCCGGGGTATGCTTGGAACCCTCCCTGCGCCCCACGTGAAGGGGCAGCCCGTGCGCCACCTCCAACGCTCCTATGGGTATTTCATGTTCGATATGGACACCACGCTTATCGATGAAGTCTCTTCGAACTTCGCAAAAATCGCAAATGCATGCGATATCGACATGATCTATTTCGACGGCTCGGAACGTCTCCAAGGGGATCACTGGTACTACAACCCGCGCCTCCACAAGGCCTATTTCGATAAACTGGCGCGGAAGGATATCCTGCTTCAGGCTAGCAGTTTCAGTCACTACTCCTGGCATATCCTCGCACGGAGCGCCTCCGCCGACGGCCACGGCGACCTCAAAGGCTATCTGGACGAGCGCTCCCCCGCATTTGATGCATTCAAACGGGACGGTATGCCGCTGGATATCGGCTGGTATTATGGTTATGATGCGAGTTGTACGCCTGACATGTACGAATACATTCTCGGCGCGAGCATAGGTTACGATTCGTCAATGTCGTTCCAGGTCTCGCTGGACGCCGCCTCCAAACACCCCTTCACAGGCGAAATTCTCGATCTTATTTCCCGTTATGAACAAGTGCGGCTCTCCGGACGCGTTCCTGCCGAAATGCGCGATCGCCTCCGGATCAACCCCCGGTTGGGTGGAACGAAGGAACCGGAAGAGCGGGAGAAACTGAGCAATCTCCGCCGAGAATACCGGTTGATGAAAAAAGGCGGAAACGATGCATTCCAGCGTGTTGAGTATTTGCCATGGCATGAAATAACCGCACATGATCCACAATCAGAGACATGGCCGGCCCACATCGCCGAAGGCCCGGCGCGTATTGGCGTGCAACTCCACGTTATGCCCGGGCCGTGGCTTGAGGCCGGCACTGCTTATCACACTCCGGAAGCAATCACGTTGGAATCCTTTGATGATCTGGTGTCCTATCTCCGCGACCGGGCGAATCGCACGGGCGTCAAGGAAATAACCAATGGGGAAGCCGGCGCCACACTTGCGGGAGTCACACAACACATCACGATATCCGAACAGGACACAAAAGAAGGAGGCCGGTGCGCGTTGTATTCCGCCGAAAGCACGCTCGACACCAATAGCGGCTGGTCGGTGTTCGGCAAGACCTTCGACCCGCCGCTGGATCTTTCGCAGCACAAGGCCATTGGTTTCTGGATGCGGGGCGACGGCAAGGGCGGCGCATTCAAACTGCAACTCCTGGACGGAACAAAGGCGGCGGATTTTTACATCTCCAACGATTACACCGGCTGGCGCTATCAGCAGCTTCCGCGTCCGGAAACGGATCCCATCGATTACAGCAAGGTCTGCACCTTGAACTTCTATTACAACGGATTGCCCGCGCACACCGCAGTCACCTGCGCCATTGATGATGTGAAAGCACTGCCCAATGTGGACCAACCGGCGCTCGCCGATCCGTGGATCGAAATCGCGGGGCAACGATTGAATTGGCCAGGCACGCTCACCGCCGGACAATATCTTTTCTTGTGGCCGGAGGAATCGCCGAAAGTCTACGGACCCGCCTTTCACGAGCCTCTCACAGGACTGGTCAGTACGCCCTTATTCACTCTTCCCGAGGGAGAATATTCTGTCCACTTTGGCCACAGTGGATCCCTCACCGCTTCCCTGCGCCTCCGGGTTACGCTTCAACCCCCCGAATGCCACGTATTCTAACACATTATTCTGATATATCGCTGCCTGGATTAAAGAGTTTCCTAAAGGTTTCTATAAGCTTTTGCGCCCGGCTTAAGGCCAAACGCGCCTGATCTTCGCTGACGTGAATAATCTCTCCGTAGTCACCCACGGAACGGAGTTCAAAAAGCCAGGATAGCCACTTTCCAGTTTCAATAGTCACTCTGCCGGGATGAACGAATTGTTTGTTTACTGCGCCTATGATTGCCCCGTGTTTCTTGAAGGTCAAACCGTGTGCAAGGAGCGCCGCGGAAGCAGCATGAAATGCTGCATAATAGGCGCGTGAGGCAGCATCATCGAAAAGCCCTGCTCCGCAAAGGGAACGTGCAGCCTCTATGGACTGTTGTGCACGTGTCCAGTGTGAAGCAATTTCTTCTGTAAAGTCACACGTCACACCGCGATTCCTTCTTCCCGTGCATTCCGGTAAAGTTGGATGCGTCCCCTTTCAAAATCCTCGGCGCGGGCGGGACGCACGGAAAGATAACGATTACTATTTAGTTGCAAGTCATAGAGCAAATCGATCAACACTTCCAGTTCTTTAAAATAATCAAAGGGTTCCCCAAGCGAGACCAGTAGGTCGATATCGCTTTCCGGATCCATAGTCCCGCGCGCCATGGAACCATACATTATGAGCCCTTTGAATCGCGCGCCATAATGTGCGGTAAGCCGCTCTTTGCATGTTTGTACGAGCTGTTGCTCAGCTATATTCATTTTCTTGGCAACCTCCACGGGTTGATGTAATCGTACCATGACTTCTCTGAAATGAACAAGTGTTCTGCGGGTTCGGGTTGAACAATTCACATGAATTCCAACTTTAATGTGGAGTGGCATTATTGCTGCGTTAATAAACGGAATGGGGGACAAGAGGCTGCCGCATAATTTATGCTAAGATAGCCTGCGCTTTATATCCGCTAGGGTGTGTACGGAGGTAATTATGCTTACAACACTTGCTGTTTTCATGCTATTGGCGGCGCCGGATAAACCGCTCGCGCGCGATGCCCTGGTTATCCGCGGGCGCGCGGATCATCCCTGCGTAAACATCACGGCGGCGGACATCGAGCGCGCCAAAGCGCGTGCCGCAACGTATGCCTGGGCGCAGCATGAGCGTGATGAGATCGTGACCCAGGCTGACTCCTGGCTGCGTGAATCCGGCGCGTATTGGCTTCAATTCCTGCCGAAACCCGGCGCGTGCTATGCCTACGGTTTCACGGGCTGCCCCATCTGCGACGGGAAAACAGGCACATGGGCCAAGGCCAACTGCACCTGGGATAATCCGGGTCATGTGAAATGCGGCAACGGCCATGTCTTGCCGGATGCGGAACACCCGGACACTGGCGAAGGATTTAAAGCACCCGATGGGCGCATCCATTATTTTGCAGGGCAATTCAATGCGTGGGTAACGGAACAGTGGACATTGAATGCGCTGCCCAATCTCACACAAGCCTATGCGCTCACGGGCGAGGAGAAATATGCCGCGCGCGCGGCCTTGCTTCTTGATGCCCTGGCCTCCATCTACGCGGAATCCACCTCCGGCTCCTGGGACTACCCCAGCAACCCGCCCAGCGGCCGTTTCGCGCGGCCTTGGTATCAGGTGGCACGTACGCTCGTTTATTATGTGGATCAGTTTGACTTGATACACCGCAGTCCTGCGCTGGATGAACCATCCCTCCGGCCCAAGCTCACCCGCCGCGAAAACATCCAACGCTATCTCCTTGAAGATGGCGCCTACTATTGTTACGGCCATTCCTTCGACGGCGTACTCCATAATGGGCATGCGGACTATATGCGCGGCGCGCTGGCCGTGGGGTGTTTGCTCGACATTCCCGAATACATCCGCATCAGCATCGAAGGACCCTATTCGATCCGCAGCATGCTGGCGAACAACATCGATCGCGACGGACGCTACTATGAAACCTCGCCGGGGTATGCCATTCACGCACGGGCACTGTATGAAACCTTTGCGGATCCCTTGCATAATCTGCGAAATGCCGAATATCCATCCGGGATCAACCTCTATGATGATCCCCAGTTTGCCGCGTGCCTGTTACTCCCGGAAATGCAGATTCAATGCGCCGGACGTCTCCCCAACTTCGGCGATGCGGCCCCGAACGTGAACTATAACGCGCCTCCGGAGCGCCCCTTTTCAACCGTGGATGCTGGTTTTCTCGAACGCCTCTGCGCAATGAGTTCAAATCCCAAGGCGCGTGCGGAGTATGGCGCCACGCTGCTATGGCTGGCAAAGGGCGGCCTCGATGCACAACGTGAAGACGCACCATACCGCAACTGGCTCCTTTGGCATGCGTGCGAACCGCCTGATTCTCCACCGGAACTCCCCCCCTCTCTCGGCCAGCGCATCACCGGCTCGTGGGCCGCGGGCATGAAAGGTCTCGCAATCTTACGCGATGGACGCCAGACGGCCTTGCTGCGTTTCGGGCCTTCCCTGAATCATGGCGATCCTGATGATCTCGCGCTGCAATACTATGCAGACGGCTATGAATGGACCTATGATCTCGGCTATGGACTTGGCAGCACGCATTGTCATGTCGGCTGGGCTTCGAGCACGGTCAGCCACTGCCTGGTTACCGTGGATGAGAAGAACCAATTGGGTACGGATGGCTCCGGCGGGAGTTTAAAATTTTTCGCGGACTTGCCCGCGGCAAAAGTGGTTCAGGCAACAAGCGAGTTGAGTTATGCGGAACAAGGGGTGACGCACTATCAGCGCACGGTGGCCCTCATTGATGGCACATATCTCATGGATGTATTCGAGGTGACGGGCGGGAAACAACATGACTTTGGATTTTGTGGCCTCGGCGAGGCCTTCATCCCCTTCGGCGCAGCGGATCTGAAGCCGCAGGAAGGGAGCCTCGCGGAAGGTGTGGCCTGGGGACAACGCATCGGCGCCGACGGCGATGTTAAAGGCTATCCAAACAAGCCCTACTGGAACCCGCCGCCGGGCAATGGCTATGGATTCTTCTATGACATTCGCCGGGGGGCGCACGAGCCGGTGTGGGGCGGACAATGGTCGATGGCGGGAACGCATCCTGCATTGTTTCGCGCACACCTCGCCGGCGATACCGCCGAAGCAATAGTCGCTACAGGCCCCGGCCTTTACCCCCATTATCCCACTGCACATTGTCTCATGGCGAGGCGTCAAGGCGAGAATCTGCACAGCATTTTTCTCGCAATCTACGAATCCATTCCCGAAGAAAGACCATCGAGTATTGACAGCATCCGCCGCCTCGGTCCGTGTGCGCTTGAGGTCCATCGGAAGGAGGGACACATCGATGTGATCTCCGCAGGGTCCTGCGAAGTGGATTCCGCCCTCGGCCATATCATTTTCCAAGGCGATTTCGCTTATATCACCGGAGAAGACAGCAGGATCCGCGATATCCAGACCGCCGGGTGTGTCTCTTTACGCCACAATGATCAAACTCTCGATACAGGCCCGGCTGAGTTTGCGGCCACCATCACCGCCGTCGATTACGACACCTGTGTCATCACGCTCGACCGGGACGTTCCTCCAGATCTGTGTAATCTCGTGGCCGTGTTCTCCAATCCCGCCTACTCGCGCACTACCGCGTATCACATCCGCGCCGTGGAAGGAAACAACATCACGTTGCAGGCCAGTTCATTAAATCTCGGCGTGGGCCGTGTGGAGGCGATAGTCGATGCCAAAACCATCACGAGCGGCATCCCCCACGAATATGCCCGCTCCGTGAAACGGCATTCAACGCGTTTCTTCGATGGAAAACGCATCCAGGGCGAACACGGCGGCGCCGCGCAAATCCTGGCAACCAAACCTGGCGCTCCTCTTACTCTTACCCTCGATGACACCGGTTCATTTCAGCCCGGCCAACGCTTTTTCTACCGTGATATTGCGCCAGGAGACACCCTCCGCATTCCCCGGCCAAGGCACATACAATCATCCCACCCGCCCCGTTAGTCTGAATAAGAAAGGTGTTAACGTAACATGACAGAATTACCCGCAAGCCACCAAGCCTATTTCCGGATCATCGGCATTGCCGTGCTCTGCTTACTATTCGCCGACACCCCGCTTCACGCTGATGAACGGGCCGATGATGCCGCGCTTGTAACAAAACATGACTTTGTGCTGGCGAGCCCCGCAAAGGAGCCACTCTTGGGACTGCTCCTTGGCAACGGCGATCTGGGCGCTTCGGTTTGGGCCGACGGAGAAACGCTGGTCTTTACCCTGGGCAAGAATGACGTTTGGGACCGGCGGTACAACACGAGCCACGATCGTCCCATAATAACGTATGATCAATTAATTGAGCAGGTGACGAACGGAACATGGGACTTTGGAAATTTCTACTGCTCGCAACCCGTTGAATACAATTTCTCGCCAACTCCCAAACCGGTTGGCCAGATACGGCTTTCTTGTCTGGGCGCGATCTCAAACCTCCATTTGCGGTTGGCTGACGCCACACTGTCGTTCGATACGCCTCACGGTCAAGGAACTGCATTCATCGAACACACGCGCAATGTAGTGTTCATTCGTTTGCCTGCGGAAGCGGCCGAAAGTCTGCGGGCCGAAGTATTCCGGCCTCGCGAGACGCTCGACTGGACCAAGCCGCCGCCCAATGGATTCATGAGCACCCCGGCCCCGGAGAGCGCAAGTGATCCGGCCAATACACCACTTGTTCCGCCGGAGACGGGTATCTCCGGAAAAACGTTTTGGGTGCTGCAACGGATTCCAGCCGAACCGACGTTTCCCAACGGGTTTTCTGTGGCCGCTGCCGCCGTGGTAAGGAACGCCGAAGGAAAGATAGTGCAGGAAACCGATCGAGTGACATGCCAGGTCAATTCGACTCAAGGGGAGTGGGTGACCTTGGCGGTTGCCGTGAGCACTATGGGTGACGGGGAAACAAACCCGGCCGAGGGCGCCTGCCAGCTCGCCGATCTTGCTGTTAATGAGAATTGGGAGAACGTCCACCTGCGGCATGCGAGTCAATGGGCGCAGTTTTGGTCGCACAGCTCCATTGAAATCAGCACAAGCCACGGCGCGGACCCGCCTTCAACCCAGGATGCATCCCTGGCTGAGGAGTTGTTTTACCACAACCTTTATTTGTTAGCGTGTTGCGCCCGGCCTGGCGCTGTTGCCCCGAGCCTGGTGGGCAATTGGATCTGGATGGATTTGGCCCCCTGGCATGGCATCTACATGCTCAATTACAACTTCCAGCAGACGTTCTGGCCTGCTTTTATCTGCAATCATGCTGAACTGGTCCAGCCGTATTTTGACAGGTTTTGCGAGATCTTTCCAATTGCCATGAAAAACACGCAGTTTGCTTACGGCAAAGATGCGCCTGGCGCCGTTTTTAACGCCACCGATTACCCCATTCGCAGTGACACACTGAGGTTTCCCAGCTTTGTATACGACGATACCATGGAGATTTCGGCCTGGGTCTTGCAGCATTTCTGGCGGCATTGGCAGTATGTGGGAGACCGCGAGTTCCTCGAGAAACGCGCGTATCCAATGATGGTGGAAGTGGCCCGGTTCTATGAATGGTTTCTGCATCGCAGTCAGCGGGAAGATTGCGCGCCGTATGTGCCCAAAGATGGCCGGCTGCACATTTTCCCAACGTTTTCCCCGGAACACTGGGGGCTGGTGACGCCGAAATTCGAGCGTAATCGCGACAGCGCTTCATCCATTGCCTTCATTCGCTACCACTTGCTCGCGACAGCAGAGGCAGCGGGCATTTTGAACCGTGACGCAGAAGAGGCGGCACGTTGGCGGCACCTGTCGCAGCAATTACCCGATTATCCCACGTATGAAACGCCGCAGGGCAAGATTTTTGTCGACGTGGCCGGCGCTCCCCCCATCGAGTACAACCTTCCCGTACCCCTGCTCCCTGTTTTTCCAGCCGAAGACCCAACATTCTGGTCTAATCCGGGGCAGGTTGAGACTGCCCGCCGCACTGCCCAGGCGATACAAACCAATGGCAACAACAGCCTAGTGACATTGGGAGTTGTCCGGGCGCGATTGGGCATTGCGGACGGCCTGGGTCAATTTCTTGCCGATGTGCGGAAACGATTGTATCCCAACGGAGTAATCGAACTGGCGCTCGCAGAGAAGTGCCCGCGGTTTCTGAAACTTGGCATTTATACCGAGAATTTTGCCGCCGCCGGCGTGATTGCTGAACACCTGCTGCAATCGCATCCGGACGCCACGCGCAAACCATTGTTGCGGGTTTTCCCGGCACTACCGGCTGACATGGACGCCCGATTTACCGGATTGGTGGGCGAAGGAGCCTTTGAAGTTTCGGCGGAACGGCGACAGGGACGTGTGACCGAAGTCAAAATTACCAGCCGCCGCGGAACACACTGCCGCCTCTTGAATCCCTGGAGCGGGCGTGAGGTAATGTTGAATATGAAAGGCGAAAAGACCCGCGTGATTAAAGGCGAAGTGCTTGAGTTTCCCACGCAACCCGGCATGACCTACATCTTAACCAATATTAATAACTAGGGACGTTCATTTATTCGATTCCTTGCGTGCAATAGTGAGAAAGGGCGATACACATGAAAAGACGAATCCTTGGAAAAACCGGCCTGGAGGTAAGTGAGCTTTCGCTGGGCGCGGCGTTCATCACCGGCAGCGAACAAGGGTTTAATGGCGCGCTTCCTATTGTTAAGCTCGCCTTCGAATCCGGCATGAACCTCGCCGATACTTCTGCGGATTATGGGGACAGTGAAAAGGCTCTCGGATATGCGCTGCGTGAGCTTGGCGCGCCGTGCATTGTCTCCACAAAACTCGGTCCGCGCGCTGGAAAGCCTTTCGGCCCGAAAGACAAGGCCTGTCTCCGCCGTATTTTCGAAGAGAGCCTCGAACTGCTTCATCGGGACGTTATCGACATTCTGATGATCCACGAACCGGATCGTCCGGGGGAATTCGACTGGTATAACGACGGCGTCAGCTTTAAAGGCCCGGTAGTGGACCTGTTACAGGAACTTAAACAGGAGGGTTTGATCAAATACACCGGTCTCGGCGGAACGACTGCGTATGCGCTTGCGCGCATTATGGCCACGGGACAGTATGACGTTGTCCTGACCGCTTTTAACAGCAGCCCCTTGTGGCGCGAAGCGATGATTTCCATACTGCCGGAAGCAAAAAAACAGAATATGGGCGTCTTGCTTGGATCGCCGACACAACAGGGATGGCTGTCGCGGCGGTACGATACGGAAATCGAGCGGGGCGCGCTGTTTTTGAGTCCGCCGCGCCGGGCCCAATTCAAGGCGCTCTACGAACTGATTGACGATTGCCGCATCGAGACGCCTGTCTTCTGTCTGCGCTGGGCGTTGGGGGTGCCGGGCGTTTCCAGCGTGCTGACCGGCCCACGCACCTTGGCCCAGCTCGAACAGAATATCCAAGCCGTGGAACAAGGCCCATTGCCTAAAGACGTCAATAAACGCCTCGACGAGATCGCCGCCATGGTGCCGTTCCGGCCCTGCGACGAACCTGCCGAAAATCCCTTTAAAAAGCCAGGCTATTGGGGCCCCGGCCCTGCAAAATAAAATAAGTAGGGACATCCATTTATTTATAAAGAATGAGGCATATACACATAGCGATGACGGCAAATAAATGGTTGCTGTCCCTATGTAAACAGAAAGGAACATACCATGAATGATCACGGTTCTGGAATCAGCGAAATGAAAGCGACGCGGCGCGCTTTCATGAAAATGGGTGCACTTTCCGTATGTGCACTGCCCACGCATGCAATCTCACAGGAAAAACCCAAAACATCTGAGGAGATGACACCGCTGGACTATGGCCTTTCCTTTATCTGCCACAGCTCACCGCGCAATTCCGTGCGTTTCTGGATTGAAAGCCGAACACGGCTTTTCGATGACAATACCGGAACCTGGACGGATTTCTATCAATGCGGCGCCTGCAAAAGTGAGAATACCTTCGCGGAGCGGGACCTTTTCATGAAGGACAACTACGATTTCACACCCATTTTCGGCAATGGCGATGTGCTGGTGTTCCGCCGGCCCGCTCATGTTCATGCGACATACCGCACGATCAAAAAAGCAACCGAAATGTGGGGCGAACCCTCCTTGAAATTGAAGGAGGGCGGGCGCGTCGAAGATTTGATCTCATGGGATGCCATCGCGCGCGCCACGCACGATGCCATTCCCCTCGTGTCGCAAACAGAAATCACAAACGCGGATACCAAACTGCGCGCGATCATTGAATGCCCCATCAAGACCATGAATATCCATCCGGAGAAAAAACAGTATCAGGTGGATACCGGTCCCATCGCCTTTCCTGATCTGACTAAGCGCAACGATCCGCTCATAGACGCCTTCAGCCTCGCGTTTATTGCCTTCAACGCCCCGAATTTCGCCGATTTCGTAGTCGAGCAACTCACCACCATCACCGAGGACAATGGCGCATCCCACCAACTCTACCACTACTCAAATCCCTTCAGCCTCCCCGCAAGAAACCGGCTCTTTGCCGTCCATGGCGCATAACAAATAGTTGATGTTCCTATGTGTTGCTTGTGAGCTTGAGTTTCGCCATCAACTCGCGCTTGCCTTTCTCATATCGTACCCTTGGATTGGCCTGGTAAAGGTGTCCGGCGCACTCGTCCCACCAGACAGAGGGCATGCTGTTGTACTTGAGGCAGATGTCGGGGATGCCGTTCGTGGTGGTGATCCGCTCGAAGATGAGCCGGTAGAGTTCCCGGGCCTTTATCGTGCTTCCGAATTGCAGCCCGAGTTTCTGAAGCATGTCCAAATCCCGCTTTTGACTGTCCAGCTCGCCATTTCCCCACACATGCGAACAGGAATTAAGTTCGGGGATGCGGCCGGGGCAAGGGGCGCACATCATCCAATCAGCGCCCCGCAACAGTTTGATTGGGAGATCAGGTTTTTTGGTGATGATGAGGTCGACGAGTTCGGGCAGGTTGTCTTCTTTGTAGGGAGGCCGCAGGCCCTCTCCATATTGGCATACGGAACACATCATGATGTGAGGGCGAACCGTCACTTCGTCCGCGGCATAGAGCGCCTCGAGGGATTTCTTTTTCTCCTGTGCCATTTCTTCTTCGGAACGGGGCGATATGAGGGCGGTGATTCCCTTTTCATAACCTCGTTCGTAATTCCCGCTGTTTGCTTTTGGGCAGCCTTTCCAGGCCGGACCGGTCACGGTCTGATAGGCGCACAAACCGGCCACCGTGGAAACACCCATGAGCAAGGTTTTAAACAGTGCGCGCGCGGTCAGGGTGCAGCCAGGGGCAAGGCCAAGGATTTGGAGAACGTCCAAATCGCGCTTCCGGTTAAACTCTTCGCTCTCCGGGGTGTCTTCAGCGGTGCCCGATTCCTGGTAGGCATACAACGGACCCGCGCTGCACGCGAGCGTGATAGGCGTGTCGGGATTTTTACGGATGATTTCCCGGATTTGCTTGCATTTCGTGTACTGTTCTGCAGTGTTGCCGCCCTCTTCACCAAGCGAGCACACCGTGCACAGCAGTTGATAGGGGCGAATTGTGATAGGCGTGGCGGGCGATGTTGGCCCTGTTGCCGGTTTGGCCGTGGTCTTGTCAGAAGCGGCTTGCGCCAGCATGGTGGCGCCGAGGCTTGACAATCCAACTCCGCAGAGTCCCCCGCATTGCAGAAATGTACGTCGTTCCATGGTGCAGTTCTCCCGTTCCATTGTGCAGTCACTTCTCAAGACATGTTTAAGCTTTACGCCTAACATTGACGAGTATGCGTCAATGTTACTATCTATTCCAAACTCTATTGGGCGCTCATTTTCTTTCGGAATTCCGGCAGTTGCTTTTCCAAGGTCTCATGCAGGTTCTCCAGCTTCTCGCGCAAGGAATACGGCGTATAGACATAGTCTTGCTCGAATTGGAAGCCGAGGCGGGAATCACGGGTAGCGGCCAGCAAGGAACGTTCGGTGCGGGCGATTTCTTCGCGCGCGATAGTTTCCATCCGGTCAAGAATCGCGCCTGCTTTCTGCGCGTCCTGTTCCGCGGCGTGTTGCAAGCGGAGATCCTCGAATGCAAGGACCGCCGCATCGCTCTGCATCATCCGCTGGAGTTGCTCGGCGACCACCACTTCGCGGACGGCCTGTTGACGTTTGGATTCAGGGCTTGCCAGTGCCGCAGCCCGATACGGCTTCAGGCCTTCTTCCATTTGGTCAGAGGCCTGCCGCAGGTATTTCAAGAACACTGGCAGGACCTTTGTTTCCGGTGTAACCTCCACCCCCGTCGCGCTGCGCGCATAGAGTTCCGCGCGGTTGGTTTGATTGGAGAAATCGGGGTAGAAAACCATGCGCTCGACCGTAAACGGCCAGTAGGGGTTTACTTGCCCGCCGAAATAGCCCAGCCACTTGTCATAATCCACCCATGAATGCTTGAAAGTCGTGGTCCGTAGAGATGGTTGCTGGAAAAACAGGGGATTTCCGATGGCGTTGTTGGTCCCCATATTCGGACCGGTGTCCGGCACGAGGCGAATCGCCTGGCTGAAGTGGTCCCATGCCTTGAGCACCAATTCTTTTTGTTCAAATCCAAAAATCCGTGCGGCAATCGCGCCGAGCAATTCATCCGCGGACGGCGCATCGCTCCAGCAGGTCCAGGCGCGGAATTCAGTCATAAAATTCGGCGTGTAGCCGCTGCTGTGGCTTTCCATCGTACCGTTGACGCCGAATTTCTCCAACGCCTGATAGCGCTTATACCATTGATACGGAAAAGGGAGATAGGGAATGGTGCCGAACTGCCAGGCGGCGAAGGTGTCGGCTTTTGAGTAGACCTTCATATTTCGCAGGCGCGCCTCGGCGATTTGGGCTTCGGTCACTTCGGCGGGACCGATTTGGTTCAGCGAATAATCGCGCAAATACCCTTTCATGCCGTCAAGCTCGAACCGTTTCCCGTTTTCCCAGGTGAGGAAGGGGATGGTGTTGTCGGGAAGCTGCTGGATAAAGTAGAGCTTCATCTCGACATTTTCCGGACGGAAATCAATGTTGTATTCCCAGGGGAGAATCTCGATGGTGGGATTCACGCGGTGGCATTCTTCCGTCACGATGCCCACCGCCTTGCACCAGTTCCTCGCCCAATCCTGCACATATTCCTTGCTCGCGCCGTGGCCGCCTCCCCATTGCTTGTACCAGAAACCTTCCGTCAAAAGAACATAACCATGGATATCTGGAAATTCCTTGAGGATATCGCGCACCAGCGTACGCAGACCTTCCTCGCTTTCCGGCGTGCCAAGAGACTGATAGATAATTGGCGTGTAGACCTTGATGCCAAAACGAGAAGCCCGATCAATGAGGTCATGCATCCGGGCAGGATCCTGGCGGCGCACCATGAATAGCAGGCGTGCATAAAATTCGGTCGAATTGTCCGCGGTGCTGCGGTCTCCGTTCGGATTGGCGTAACACGAAGCAAAAATGCCGTCAAACCCATCATGCACCAGATGGGCGAGCAAGGCGTCCGGCCATTCCATCCACCCCATCCAGGACTCAATCATGCGCATGTCGTACAAGCTGTGGCGCACGGTGTTCAGTGTAGCCGGGAGAAAGGGCGCTTCCCTCAGATTCATCCGCGCTTCGAGATTGTACAGCCCGAACATTGCCCCCCGCTCATCGTAACCACAGACCGTCACACGCTCCGGCGTCACGGTAATCTCGTAATCCTTGGGACCCGTCAGCGTCAATCCACATCCGGGAAGCTGCTCACGCGTCCCAACAACAATGCGGTGCGTCAGGGCTTGCCACCCCTGTAGCGAATCCCGGCCTTCCAATTCCACTTGGACGCCCATGGACACCGACAGATAGTCCTGAAAATCCTCCACCGCATTTTGAAGCACGGGGGAATCTTGTGTATTCCAGATCAACTTCCAACCCTGTTCCGGCAGTGCGAATTCGCCGGGATTTGGCTTGGATTCAGTATTTCGGCGGGGGACGTGCACGGGACCCTCAGACAACCGCTGGTGATAGTCGTAGAGGTTCTCCGGTGGCAATACCCCCGCCACTTCCTGAGCAAATCCGTCCGGTACTATTTCTGCCTGAACTGGAGCAATGTCCGTTTTTCCGCGGTGTGCTGGCAATTGACGATCAAGCGTATCACGCAATATTTTCAGCTTCTCTCGCAGCGAAAAAGGCGTATAGACATAATCACACTCATTTTGGAAACCAAGGCGCGAATCTCGGGTGGCGGCAAGCAGAGAAAGTTCCGTGCGGTCGATTTCCTCGCGCACGATGGTTTCCATGCGATCAAGGATCGCACCGGTCTTTTGAGCATCCTGCTCTGTAGCCAGTTGCAGGCGGTAATCCTCGAATTCGAGGATCGCATGATTACTCAGCAGCATGCGCTCGATCTGTTCAGCTACGATAACTTCACGCAGGGTTTCCGTTCGTTTGGATTCCGGCGCGCCTAATGCCGCCGCGCGATAGAGCCGCAATCCTTCTTCCATCCGCTCCGCCGCGAGATTGAGGGATTTGAGAAATGTTGGGAGGATTTGTTTTTCAGCGCTTGGCTCGATGCCCGATACGGCGCGCGCGTACAGCTCCGCCTTGTTCGTTTGATTCGTGAAATCCGGGCAGAATACCAGCCGTGAAACGGTGAATGGCCAAAGGGGATTGAGTTCGCCGCCCATATAGCCCATCCAGGCCGCTTCATCCGTCCACGAACGCGTGAATCGGGCGGTGCGCGGGAGCGGTTCCTCGAAAAACAGCGGATTCCCGATGGCGCTGCTGGTTCCCATGGTCGGGCCGGTGTCAGGGACGAGACGTATCGCCTGGCTGAAGAGATCCCAGGCGTTCAGAACCATCTCCTTCCCTCCGGTTCCGAAATTACAGGTGGCAATCGCGCCAAGCAATTCATCGATGGGCGGTGCATCGCTCCAGCAATACCATGCGCGCAGTTCGGTCATGAAACTTGGCGTAAAGCCCGTGCTCCAGCTTTCCATCGCGCCATTCACCCCATAGGTTTCCAAAGCCTTGTAGCGGTCATGCCATTGGTATGGAAATGGATGATAGGGGACGGTCTGTAATTGCGCGCCGCAGACGAAGGTGTCCGCATTGGTATAGACTTTCATGCCCCGTTTCCGGGCTTCCTCAATTTGGGCCTGGGTGACTTCCGCCGGTCCAATCTGGCTTATTGCATAATCGCGCAGGTATCCCTGCAGGCCGTCCATCTCAAAACTCTTGCCGTTTTCCCACGTGAGCAGCGGGATCGTGTCAGCAGGAAGCTGTTGGATGAAATACCGCTTTGTGTCGACATTCTGCGGACGAAAATCGATGTTGTATTCCCACGGGAGGACTTCGATGGCGGGATTCACCCGGTGGCATTCCAACGCCACGATGCCCACGGCACGGCTCCAGTTCCGCGCCCAATCCTGTATGTACTCCGCGCTGGCGCCGTGGCCGCCTCCCCATTGTTTGTACCAAAAGCCTTCGGTGAGGAGGACATAGCCCTGGATGTCGGGAAATTCTTTCAAAATGTTCTGCACCAATTGCCGCAGCCCAGTTTCACTTTCCGGAGTTCCCAGATATTGGTAAATGATGGGCGTGTAGACCTTGATGCCGAAACCTGCGGCACGGTTGATCAGGTCGCGCACTCGGGCCGGATCCTGCGGGCGTATCCGGAACAGGATGCGTGCGTAGAAATCGGTCGATCTTTCCGCAGTCGTGCGATCACCGTTCGGATTTGCCAGTGCGGAAGCAAATATGCCATCAAAACCGTTATGCGCCAGATGCGCGAGCAGCCGGTCCGGAAATTCCATCCACCCCATCCAGGACTGCACCATGCGCGTGTTATAGAGGCTATGGCGCACCGTGTTCAGATTGGCGGGCAGAAAAGGCGCTTCGCGCAAATTCATCCGGGCCTCCAGGTTATACAGCCCATACATCGCGCCCTGCTCATCATACCCGCACACTGTCACGCGCTCCGGCGTCACGGTAATCTCATAGTCCTTGGGGCCCTTTAGCGTCAATCCACATCCGGGAAGCTGCTCACGCGTCCCCACGACAATACACTTATTCAGGCCCTGCCAATCGTTCAGTAAATCCCGGTTCTCAATTTCCACGCGAACTTTCATGGATGTGTTGAGGTAGTCCTGAAAATCCCGCACCGCGTTTTGAAGCACCACGGAACTGTGCTGGTTCCAGACCAGTTTCCAGCCCTGTTCCGGCAGGGCCAATTCGCCGGTCCGGGGTTTGACTTCGGGATTCCGCCTCGGTACATGCACGGGATTCTCAGATAGCCGCTTGTGGTAATCATAGGCTTCTTCCGGGGGAAGGGTGCGCTCTATTTCCCGGGCAAATTCCTGCGTGCTCACCTCAGCCCCGGCATGCACCGAAAAACACACAATAAATAGGGACAGTAACCCTTTATTTGTCCTCAAAGCCCTCTTCCTCCATTTCGGCATTCGCGCCGGAATAATTGGATAAATAGGGACTGCAACGCTTTATTTATCATCAAAACCATATTCCTTCATCTAGGCATTCCGCCTAAATAAAGGGTTACTATTTATTTGGTTTCAGCAATGAACCCACCACCATGGCGATGCCTGCAATCAGATAGGTGGCGATGTTGGAGAAATGCGGGCCAACGATATCTTTGGCGAAATGCTGGGTGGCCGGGAGTTGTTCCATAATCAGGAAGGTAATCGGGACAATCCCGCCGAAGATGATGGCGCCGGCGGCGCCCCAGTTGTTGGCGCGTTTCCAGTAGCAGCATGCGATGAGCAGCACCGACATGCTCGACATGTAAATGTTCGCCGTGACGGTCAGGTAGTCCCAAATACTGCCTTGGAGGGGATACCAGAGTCCATACATCAACAGGAAGACACCAATAACGGCAACTATTGAACGGCTGACGAGCAAGCCGCGCTTCTCAGACCACTGGTGCTTGTGGAAAGGCGCTAGAATGTCGTTGTAGATAACACTGGACCATGTGAGCATGTAGGAGGAATCGGTAGACATGTCGGCTGCAAGCATGGCCGCGATGAGAATGCCGATCAGGCCAACCGGCACGATTTGGCTCAGGAGCATGGGCATGGCGAGCATTGTTTTCCGGGCAAATTCATCACTTGCGAGCAATTCCGGCGTTGTCGTGCCAAAGACCTGTTGGGGCGTGAGTACCGCAAGCGCCGCAACACCCCAGATCACGGGGATGAGCCATCGGCACAGAAAGAAGAAACTGGTGCGCGTGTAGACCTGACGGCCGGTCTTGGTGTCTTTGGCCGCCAAAAGCCGTTGGATGGTAGTCTGCCAGGTTAAGACCATCGCGAGACTCAACATCCCGTTGGCCACCACGTATTCCCAGCCCATCTTCGGATGAACAAAGGGATTGAAGCCGCCCGCGCCGTAATGCTGCTCGACCGCCGCTGTCAGCCCGCTCCATCCCACCTTCATCAGAATTAGAATGGTGACTGCAAGGAGTCCCGCGCTCATTACAATGAACTGGAGGAAGTCCGTGACGAGGACGGACAGCATTCCGCCCAGGATCGTGTAAATAGCCACCGCCACCAGCAGCGCGGTCATCGTGATCTCAAGATATCTCAGATCAAACCCGCAGACCACCACCAGAAAATCGCCGCCCATCCGCAAGAAGACCCCCATGTTGAGCAATCCGCCCAGCACGATGACCACCCCGCTCAGCCAACGGATACGCGACCCATAGCGCAACTCGAACAGCTCCGGAATCGTCATCACATTTGCATCGCGCAATTTTTTTACGCAGAACCCGGTGTAGCCGACGAAGAACATCGCTATTGCCGCCAGCACGCCCGGCGTGGCGCCCGCAAAGCCGTTCAGGTAGCCGCTTTGCGAGGTATACATGCACGTAACCACGCCGAATTCAGTGGCCGCGAGCGATGCAATGCCGAGATACAGCTTCATCTCGCGTCCCGCGATCAGGAAATGCTCGACCTTGCCCACGTACTTGCGCACCGCAATGCCCGCCACCATCGTGGCGAGGATATAGAGCCCCACAATGCTCCCGTCGATCCAAGAAAAATGCGTCATAGCCCGTTCCTGCGTCCTTCTCTAGTAAAGGTTGCCACCACGCGCCGTTGAGAAACGTCCGTCCCTCCGCGGAATGAATTCCTCACTAGAATATGCATCCCGGGGGGCGTGACGCAAGGAGGCAGGAAGCGGGGAGGCAGGAAGAGTGCTATCAGCCGCCAGCGGAACGGGAAATGGGTAATGTGGAAGTCCGATAGCGAAAGGGATGCGGAAAGATAGTATTCAAGTAAGGTTGGAATTGGAAATACAACATTTTGAATATATTCCTACATTTTTTCTTTGACTTACTTTTAAATTGTTGTTACACTTATACTCATGAGTACGAAGAAGAAGACCGATACTGTATTGTTTACCGTCAAGGGGCAGGTGGTGATTCCCGCATGGCTCCGGAAAGAATTTGAGATTTCGGCGGGAACCAAGGCCATTGTGGAAGCGACGAATGATGGCATCCTGCTGAAGCCCGTTACGCGCCATACCATTGCCAAGCTTCATGGTATTCTCAAGCGGAAGCCGGGGGATAAACCGCTGTCGGAAGAATGGCCGGAACATACGCGTGAAGAAAAAGAATTGGAGGATAGGGGACATGGCCGCCACGGTTCTTGACAGCTACGCCCTGCTTGCATTCCTGCGCGGAGAGGATGCAGACGGGGAAGTCAGAAAGCTGCTTGAAAGGGCAAGTGATCGAAACCAGCCATTGCATATGACAGAAATCAGTTATTCGGAAGTAAAATACATCATCTTGCGCAAAGAAGGACGTGCACGCTGGGTTTCCATCGCCGCCGGTTTGGTTGTACTGCCCCTGGAGTTTCACCCCATCACGCGCGTTCTTGCAGACCTGGCAGCGGATTTCAAAGCGGAATATAGAATCAGTCTTGCCGATGCCTTCGCCGCTGCATTGGCCAATGAGAAGAAAGCTGAGCTCGTCACCGGCGATCCTGAATTCAAGCCGCTCGAAAATAAAATTAAAATCAAATGGATCGGCGGCTCGGACTGATTTAAGGAGTAGTTTTTTCTGTTGGTTTTTTCGCGTTTTTTCATGACCAGGGCCATCACCCCACGCCATGCGCATGCCAGAGGCAATTGCCTGACACAATCCCGCAATTTGACTGCATCCTCGCGGGGGATTATTCTCATATGATGACATGCACATGACACGCCGAAGGGAGAAACCATGATCCGGATGCAGGTTGTTCTCGGGTTTGACATGGAGACGGATATCGGGAGCTGGACGCCGTTTTATGAGGGGGTGAAGCATGGGACACCGGTCATTCTCTCTATTCTGGCCAAACACGGGATCACGGCGACATTTTTCTTCACGGGAGACGCCGCGCGGAAACATCCGGAAACAGTGGGCAAAGTCAAGGCCGCGGGGCATGAAATTGGCGCACACACGCTGTTTCACGAGACGATTGGCGATTCACTGTTTGATATTCCGGGGATGATGCCGATTTTGGAGGAAGAGGTGCCGAGGCGCTTGGAACTGTGCACACAATGGATCGAAGAAGTGGCCGGGGTGCGGCCGGTGTCGTTCCGGTGTCCGCGCCTTTTTGGGTCCACCACAGTGGTCAACACGCTGGATGCGCTGGGCTATGTAGCGGATGCAACGTATCCGATGTATTACTTTCGCGATCGGTTGCGCCCGTATCATCCGAGCCGGGAGGATTGGACCAAAGAGGGGGATCTGAACATTGTTGAACTGCCCGCGTTCGCGGATCTTTCGATGAACTCGAAGGATCCCTATGGCCGCGACATGGATCAGTGGCCGTTGTTTCGCACGGAAGGCGCGGATGCGCTCATGAAGCATATCGATGGGTTTGCAGGGTATTGTGAGGCTAGAGGCATCGACCCGTTCCTGTGCTTTTACTTTCATCCCTGGGAGTTTCATCCGATGCCGGAGGGGGAAATTCATTATGGCGAGGGCGGGGTGCATCCGGATCCTTTTATTGTGAAGAATTGCGGTCCGGTTGCCGCGGAGCAACTGGACGTATTGATACAAACGCTTCTCGAACGCGGCGCTGAATTTATTCAGGCCCAGCAAGCAACAAAGGAGATATGACATGCAGTCGATTCCTACGGCGGAATACAAAGAGCGGATGAAGAAATTCCAGCAAAACATCGGCAAGGCGGGGCTGGATGCGGTGCTGGTGCATTCCAATGAAGCCGATTTCGCAAATGTGCGGTATCTTACGGAGTATTGGCCGACCTTTGAGTCGGCGGGTGTGTTTGTTCCTGCGAAAGGAAAGCCGGTGTTGATCATCGGGCCGGAAAGCGAGGCGTACGCGCAAGGGCGAAGCGTGGTGCAGAATATTGCGATGATGGTGGAATACCGCGAGTCCGCCGATCCGGAATATCCGGGCATCCCTGTCGCGCATTATCCGGATGTGGTGAAAAAGGCCATGGAGGGGCGTCCGCTAAAGAAACTTGGACTTGCCGGTTTTTCGATTATGCCGCTGCCGGTGTATTTCAGTCTCCGGCGGGAATTGCGGGACGTTGAGTTGGTGAAAGCCGACAACACATTAACGAATCTCCGCTCGGTCAAGAGTCCGAATGAAATAAAATGCATGAAAAAGGCGTACGAAATCAGTGAGAAGGCCATCGACGCCATATTGAGCGAAATGAAGCCCGGCATGACGGAATTGCAGGTGATTGGCATCGCCCAACGTGAGATCTACAAGCATGGCGGCGAATATGAAGGGCACGCGCTTTACTGTTTTTGCGGGCCGGGCACCAAACATGCTATATCGCGGCCCACCCACAACACGATCAAGCGGAACGAAGTCATCCAATTGAATATCGGCGCACGCGTGGGCGGATACTCCTCCAGCGTTGGTTTGCCGTGTTCGATTGGCAAGCTGCCCGCGCGCAAGAAGAAGCTGGTCGAGTTTGGCCTTGAAGCGCACCTGAAGACGGGCGAACTGATGCGGGGCGGCAAGCCCGCCGCGGAAGTGGTGCGCGAGTACGAGGCGTTCGTCGAGAAGCGCGGGTTTAAAAAATACATGTTGTACGGTCCTTGTCATGGGATTGGCATGATGGAAGTGGAGCGGCCCTGGATTGAGTCCACTTCGACCTATACACTTCAGGAAAACATGACATTCCAGATCGACACATTCTTCCAGGACAAAGATTTTGGGCTGCGCTGGGAAAACGGCGTCCGTGTCGCGAAAACGGGCATAGAACGGCTTTCCCAGAAATTTATGAAGCTTGTAGAACTTTAAGATGCCTGTGGGGCATCCCGTAAAAACGCAGTGAGTGCCTTTTGCAAAGGCCTCGGCTAAAACGAAAGGTAAACCATGTTGAAACGCATGTGCGTCGTGCTGTTTTTGGCGATACTTCCTGTGGCGGCGCTTGCGCAGGGTGTACGGGCCGAAATCGTCGAGACGAAAGTCATTTGCGAGGAAAAAGGGCGGTATATCGGATGGCCGACGATATGCCGGACCCAAACGGGGAAATTGATGGTGGCATTTTCCGGCGATCGCGATCAGCATATCTGCCCCTGGGGCAAGAGCCAGATCGTGAGCAGCGAGGATGAGGGAAAAACGTGGTCAGCGCCTGTAACCGTCAATAATTCGCCTCTGGACGACCGCGACACGGGGTTGGTGGAGACGCCGCAAGGAACGCTGGTGTTGACATGGTTTACGTCGGTAGCCTTCGACAAGCGCCCGGAATATGCGCGGCATTCTGAAAAAGCGACGCCGGAATTGCGTCAGCAGTGGCTGGGATATTGGACACGCCGTTCGACAGACGGAGGCGTTACCTGGCAAGACCCGGTGCGCATGGCAGGGAGCGCGCCGCATGGGAGCATTGTGCTGCAAGACGGCCGCCTGATACAGATCGGAAAAGTGAATACGGGGGAACTGGGGTTGGTGGTTGAGACCTCCATTGACGATGCGCAGTCCTGGCAGGTAATCGGCGCCGTGCCGATTCCACCTGATGAGCAATACAAGCATTATCATGAGCCGCACTTGGCCCAGCGCAAGGACGGCACGCTTGTGGGCATGTTCCGATATCAACCCGAAGACAAGGAGCAGCATTTCCTGCGGCAATCCGAAAGCACCGATGGCGGACGAACCTGGACGCGGACGCATTCCACGGGCATCTGGGGCTATCCGCCGCATTTGCTGACGTTGCAGGATAGGCGGCTATTGGTGACCTACGGGCGGCGCAAAGAACCCTTCAGCGAACGTGCCTGCGTGAGCACGGATGGCGGTGTCACATGGGACACAGCCCATGAACTTACGTTATGTGAAGCGGTCAATTCCGATCTTGGATATCCATCGTCGGTACAGCTTGGCGATGGCTCGATTCTTACGGTCTATTATCAAGATCCCGGTAACGACAAGGACACGTGCCTTTGGTCAACTCATTGGCGGCTGATCAACGAATAGGATGTGACAATGCGTTATTGGCAATATATTGCTCTCTGTTTAGTACCCGTGGCGGTTGGTTGCGGCACGATAGGGCATCCGCGGCAAACGGAAACAATGCCCATCATCATAGGTCCTTTTTGTAGTCATGATGCCGAACACCACCAGGAGCGCATTCAGCGGATGCTGGACAAGACCGGCGGCCAACCGGCGATTTTTCAATTCGCCCCGGGAGCGTATTGCTTGACCGATACCGGCGGCCTGCATGTGCCTTCTCATGTAACATTGTTGATGGAGGGTGCACGGTTTCTCTTGGCCGAGACCCTCCAGGCGGACGGTCAGGCGTTTCTGCTGGACAATGCCTCGGATGTCGTGTTGCGCGGCGGCGAGATCATCGGGCGGAGAGAGGTGTGGGCGCCCAGCGTCAATGTGGCCGGCATCCGTGTTTGTGGAAGCGGCGCGAATATCACCGTCGAGGGTCTTGTCTGCCATGATGTATCGAGCAACGCCGTGGGTGTTTTTGGAACGAGTGATGACGCCCCTATCCGAAACGTCGTATTGAAAAGTGTAACAGGCATTAATTGCTGCAACATGTACATTGATTATCTTCAACCAAACAAGGGGCCTGTTCCAGGAAGCGACAGGCGCGACCAGGGAACTGTTGCCTTGTATTACGTCGATGGTTGGGCTGTGGATGCCTGCCGCTTTGAGAACTCGCAGTCGGACGGCACGCACTTTTTCCATTGCAAGAACGGGCAATTCATGAACTCCACCGTGATCGGCAGCAAAATGGGCGGTTACTTCCTCGAGGGATGTCAGCGTGTGCTGGCCAGCGGCAATCGTTTCCAGGGCAATGGATCCCGTGGCGTTACGATTGAGCGCGATAGCCAGTTTTGCACGCTCACCGGCAATCTCGTCTCACAAAGCGGCCGGGAAGGCCTGTGGATGCCCGACGTATGCGCCATCATTGTTTCCGCGAATCTCTTTAGTGAGAACGGACGGAAAGACGACGAAGACAAAGACTGTGAGATACGGCTGGATGAAACCAAGGAATACGCAACCGTGACGCAGGACGTGCGCATCGAAGGGAACGTCTTTTACACAAGCCCCCGCCAGACCGCCGCCATTTACACCAGTAAGGGCATTGAGAATACCGCCATAATGAATAACACCTTCCATGGGGATGCACCCCAGTGTTTCCCCGCCGCGGAAACCAGCAAATAACGGGACTGCGATCAGACAAGTTCGAAATAGCGTTTGAGTTCCCAGTCGGTCACGGCATGCTCGAACTGCCGCCATTCCCAAACGCGTGTACTGACAAAATGTTCCACAAACTCTTCGCCCAGGAGTTTCCGCGCCAATTCAGATTGCGCAAAGCGCTGGGTAGCTTCGCTCAGGTTTTTCGACAGCTTGGGCGCGTTCTGTGTATAGGCATTGCCCGAAACAGGTTCCGGCAATTCGAGCTTGTTTTCAAGGCCGTACAGGCCGCTGGCCAAGAGTGCAGCGAGGGCGAGGTAAGGGTTGATGTCCGCGCCGGGCACGCGGCATTCGATGCGGGCGGATTTGGCGCTGCCCATGATAACCCGGTAACACACCGTGCGATTGTCAAGGCCCCAGGTAACCGTGGTGGGCGCCCAATAGCCCTCGACCAGCCGCTTATAGCTGTTTATCGTGGGCGCGTAGAGCGGCAGGAAATCCGGCAGGCAGTGCATTTGTCCGGCCAGAAAATGCCTCAACGCAGGCGTCATTTCTTTGGGGCGTTTGGGATTGAAAAAACAGGGTTGGCCGGTCTTGGCATCCACCAGGCTGTGATGGATATGGCCGCCACACCCCGGCAACGAAGCATTCCAACGCGCCATAAAGGTGGCTATCATTCCGTGCGCGTAGGCAATCTGCTTCACCCCCGACTTGAACAAAATCGCGCGGTCCGCCGCCTCGACACTTTCGGCGGGGCAGATGGCCGCCTCATAGGTGCCCGGCCCGGTTTCGGTGTGCAGACCCTCTAGTGGAACGTTAAACGCCTCCAACTGTTCCATAAGCGCCTTGAAAAAAGCATGGTTCAGCCCTGAGCGTAAAATGGAATAACCGAACATGCCCGGTGTGATGGGTTCGGGATTCATGAATTGTTTTTCCGCCAGGGACTGGGGCGTTTCCCGGAAATTGAACCATTCATACTCAAAACCGGCCTTGGCTATGTATCCCGCATCGCGCAGTTGATCCACAACCCGTTTCAGAACCTGCCGAGGGGCAATGGACAGGGGCTTGCCGTTGTTATCCTCGAAATCGCAAAGGAAGAAATCGACGCCGCTTTCCCACGGGATGTTTCGATGCGTGGAAAGATCAATGCGCGCGAGTGCATCGGGATATCCATTGTGCCAGCCGGTATAGTTCACGTTGTCGTAACAGACATCGCCGCAATCCCACCCGAACACGACTTCACAGAATCCAAACCCGTCCCTCACCGCCGACAGGAATTTGTCGCGATGGATGAACTTCCCGCGCAGAATGCCGTCAATATCGCTGACCGCCAGTTTTACCTGGCTTGCGCCGGAGCGTTCTATCGATTCTACGATGTCTGAACAATCCTTCCGCCGTTCCATTTCGCAACCCTTCCTCCGGTTTTTCACGCCGGTAATGGCAGCGCTTTGACGCCACCCCATGCAAAGACAAAGCAGTATGGAATTATAATGCGGGCGGATATTGGACGCAATTGAGCGCACGGTGGCGCCGTGCCTGTACGATACAGCCTAATTCAGGTCTTGCCCTCGAAAATCGATCTTATCCGGTCCACAGGGATGGCTTGTACATCCGGGCACAGTGCGGTAAATGGATGATCATTTGCACGAGTCCGATGCAAAACATAGGCTTGTGTTTTGTACCGGACAATGTTACCCGCCAGTTTCAGCAAGCTGCGTCCCATCTCCGGCGTTGGGGTTTTGGTGGCCTTTGCTTCGATCAAAGCGAGTTTTTTTTCGCCCAATGGAACAATGAAATCTACTTCGAGACCTTGCTTATCGCGGAAATAGTAAAGAGCGCGGCTCTTGCCTGTATTCAGTTGGGCCTTTACAATTTCGGAGGCGGCAAATCCCTCGAAAACAGGTCCGAGGAACACCGAGGCCCCCAACGCTTTTTCGGAGTCAATACCGAGTAAATGGCACGCCAGCCCCGAGTCTACAAAATAGAGTTTGGGTGATTTGACAAGGCGCTTTCCGAAGTTCTCAAAGAATGGCGGTACAAGAATAATTTGTCCCGTAACTTCGAGGATGCTCAGCCATTGCGTGATGGTGGGAACAGAGACCCCCAAAGGCGCGGCTAACTCTGTTTTATTGAGGATTTGGCCGCAACGGCTTGCCACTAGCGACAGAAACCGCCGAAAAGTGGCCAAGTCCCGGATTGTACTGATGGCCCGCACGTCGCGTTCCAGGTATGTTTGAATATAGGAACGGAACCAAATCATTTCCACGCCGGGTTTCTCAAGAATCTCCGGAAATCCGCCGTGCAACAGTCCTGCTTTGGATGTTTCGTCCAAGGAAAAAGGCAAAAGCTGAAATACGGCCGCCCGGCCGGCCATGGACTCCGTCACCCCTTTCATAAGCGGCGCCTCCTGAGACCCTGTCAGGAGCCATTCACCGTCTTTGTTCGGCATCCGGTCGATCCTCGTCCGGATATAACGAAACAATTCCGGAACGTTTTGGATCTCATCGAGAATCGCCGGGGTTTTCAATTCGTCCAGGAAGGCATTGGGATCTGAGCGCACCCGCGCGATGATATCAGGATCTTCCATAAGCACGTAGGCTGCCTTGGGAAAGAGATGGCGAAGCAAGGTGGTTTTTCCGGCGCGGCGCGGTCCTGTCAGGATGAGGGCGGGGAAGTGCCGGCTGGCCTTTACTATGCTTTGCTCGATATGTCTTTCGATGTATTTCATATAGGACAATTCTAAAGTATAACTTTAAATATGTCAACTATATCTCTTCAAGGAGCACAAGGTCTCCCTATAAATACATGGCAAAAACAAGGAAAAGACGGGGATGCGTTTCGGAGACCTAGGTTATTCGCCTGCTATTCACATGGGACGTGCCATTACCTCGAAGGGCCCGGGCAATACCCGTCTTCACTCCCTTCGCACTGGTGGTATCCGCCAGAGTTGTAGAACTGGACCAGCCGGAGCAACTCGCTTAATCCGATATCCCAGTTTTGAGGCAAATAATCACTGGCATGCGGACAGCAATCCGTATCGCCCAGCCCTGGTATGTAGCCATCCTCGGTGCCTTCCTGGCAACTGAACGTTTCCGAATTGAAAAACTGAATCACCCGGAGCAGTTCACTCAGATTGATCAGGTAGTCGGCGTTGGTATCGGCACTGTGAATGGTTCTGTCACAAACCTGTTCTTCCGTATAGGTGCGTGTAAAAGACGCCGCAGCCAGGTTGCCATTTCCCGCGGCGTCAAAAGCTGCTCCTTCAGGGATATCCAACCGCACTTGGCCTTCAGAAAGCGGCGACAGATCGAGCGAGTACGAACCGCCGGCGCCCGTAAGATTCGTCACCGCCGCATTGGTGGCGGCCAGGTCGCCTTCCTCGAATCCCGTCACGCTTTCCGAAAACAGTATTGTTACGGCAATCGGGTTGTCATCCGTGGGATCGCTGGCCGTCGAGGTGATCACGACACTGGGCGGCACGCGGTCCACGTCATAGGATTCCCCGGCAGTAAAAGGTGTGTCCATAAGACGTCCGGCGGCATCCAAGATGGCGCCTATGGAAAGCACATCGATACTGAGCGATCCTTCGCCTTCCCCTGTGTTCACCATGACCGTGTAGACGGCTCCGGAACCGTTCACCCCCGAAACAGCCGCACCGATAAGCGCCTTCGCACCACTATCCACGGTGAAGTCACTGCTTGCAATACCCGTCACGGGTTCGCTGAACGTAACCTGGAAGTCCACCACTGCTGCGTTGGTCAGCGCCGGGCCGACGCGCACCACGGACAGTACATACGGCGCTTCGGTGTCATAGACCACGGAAAAGGCATTCGATTCGGTGTTTGGATTCCCTGCCACGTCTTGCGCAGCCCCTGCGGGAACCGTTACAGACACGGTTCCGTCGCCAGCGGGGAATACATCGAAGGTGAAGATACTGTCTCCATCAACGCCCATGAAATTCGCCGCAGTGCCGTTGCTGACCGTCAGACCGCCCGTGGTAAAACCATACACCGCCTCATCGAAACTAACCTCATACGGAATTGGGGCGGTGTCTGTCGGGTCGGATGCCGTTGAATTGACTACCGGAACAGGGCCGGTCCCATCGAAAGTGTAACTCAATGGGATTGCCGCTTCGGAGGGATTGCCCATGGCGTCTTGCGCCGCTCCAACAGGAAGTTCTACCGAGACCAGTCCATCGGATACGGGCGTGAGGTCAAAGCTATATTCGGAATCACCATCAACACCGCTGGTACGCACGGCCGTAGCGTTCGTCAGGATCAGGTCGTCATCTTCAAAACCAAATACGGGTTCATCGAACGTAACCGTAAGCGGGCAGGGGACCAGGTTATTAGGATCGCCGGCTGTGGTGGAGAGCACAACGCCAGGCGCCTCCGTGTCGATGTCGTATACCTCGCCATTCGAATAGCTTCCATCCGTTTCTCCCGTTACCCCCATAAATGCGAGCGGCACACCGATGGAGGTTACAATCGAGTCATCATCGACAAGGTCCAGCCGCAGCGTGCCGGTGCCCTGCACGCCTACCGTGATGGTCCACTGGATAGACGTGCCTTCACCACAGGCATCCCCGAAGCGGACATTGTCGATCCAGCTCCGGTCGCCGCTCACGCTGCTGTATTCTCCACGAATATAGAGTCCTGTCAGGTCGGCCAACACCCCGAGGAATTCGGATTCCGTGGGCGCCAGGCCGGTGCCGGTGTTCGTCCAGTTGCCGCTGGCCACAAGCGGCACGGAGAAGGTTTCCCAGAAGGTACTGGGTTGCCTTGGCCACCGGGCCGCCAACGTAGTGCCTGCCCCTTCCAGTTTGACATCACTGTCGGCATAATTTGGCGTTATATCGACCCGAAGATCCGCAAGCAGGCACGATCCGTAGAGCAACGACCTATCGCCCAGATACGCCGCCGGGGCCTTCCAGTAGAAGACACCCGCAATTACGTCCGTACACGCCGCGGAACCGGGCGGATTGCCTTCCACGCCATCCCACGTGGGGGGGGTAACATCGTTGCCCGTCACTGTCCAGCCCTCAAGCTCCGTATCGAACATGGTGGTCACGGGAGTGCCCAAGACAGTACCGGCAACAACGTTACTGATGGAAGCCTGTACATCTCCGTCCGTCGTCAACACAAAATCCGTGGCATCTACGCCAAGCACGGCCGAACTGAATGCAACCGAGAAGCGGACGGACGGGCCGGTGTTTGGATTGGTATCCAAGCGGCCTATTGTGGAAACATACGGCGCCTGCGCTCCATCCCAGCAGATATCATTATCATCACCGGGCTCACCGGAAGCATCGGCTGCCGTATTATCCGTAAACGTAAAGCCCGTACCGGCAAGGCGGCCTCCCTCCATGATAAAAAGAGCGCCTCCCTTGCCGCGTCCATCGGTACCATTACACTCTATATCGATACCCATGCCGCGAGTTCCCCCCGTAGCCGCGCAATAGAGGAACTGACAGCCGCTTGAACTCAACAAGGCGCCTGCCCGAACAAACACCGCCCCGCCAAGGCCTGCACCACCGCCGCCACCGCCTCCGTAACCGAGACTACTAGTCCCCCCCGCCCCTGCGAAGCGCCCTCCAGGGCTACCGGCAATAAAATCTCCGCCCCCGCCCCCGCCCCCGCCCCCAAAGCCACCATAGCCTCCTGTGCCGGGGGCGCCGTCA
>JAKQOG010000265.1 GCA_029565395.1 Candidatus Hydrogenedentota bacterium
TAGGATCTGCCGGCGGAAGCCCCTGCATCCATTACGCCCACAAGCCCTCCGGCATTAGAGGTCTGCGCTTCCACGGAGCCGGTTGCATAACATAGACTAATGCTGGACTCCCCTGTCTCCTTTCCAACCAAACCACCCGCATTATCCGCGCTGCCGGTGACCGGACAAGCGGCGCTGCACATGGTTATTTCGCTGTCACTTGCCTCGCCGCACAAACCGCCAACCTGTGATGCCCCCGCCACGCTGCCAGTGCTGGTGCAATTACTAATAGAAGCATTTGCGATTGACCCCGCAAGACTGCCCACATAATTGCCGCCCGTAACGTGTACGTCAGCCAGGTTCAGCGAAGAGATTTGCGCGCCATCGACTACCCCAAACAGGCCAATGCTGTCTAGACCCGCCCAATCGATGGTCAGGCCCGTAATGGTATGCCCCTGACCGTCAAAGGTCCCGCTAAACGCAGGGTATGCGCCGCCGCCGATCGGCACGAAGCCGCCTTTCCATGAAGCCGTTGCAGAGGCGTCAATATCGCTACTCAGAAAATAGCGGCCCGCCGGGTCGAGATTCATGTCTTGGAGATCGTTCACATCGTTAATTTCATGCCACGTCGAAATCAGCGCTGTTTTTGTAATCATATCCGCGCCGTATAAGGTGGTGATGCTCAGGCTCACCGTAAACGTACCGCCGGTGGTATAGGAATGGACCGGATTCTGATCCGTACTGCTTGATCCATCGCCAAAATCCCAATACCAGGAGTCACAATACCCGTCGGTTCCAGTGCTCGATATATCGGTAAACTGAACGGCTAAAGGCGTCGGGCCTTCCGTAACATCAACGCTAAAAGCAGCTTTGGGCGGCACGGTGGGAAGCGCTTGCAGCCAGGGATAGGTTTCGCCGGCAATATTCGTCCACACATTCGCGAAATCCCAATCCACAAAAGTAGGCATTATAAGCATTTCAGCCGTTGTCTTGCCTTCCCCCCTGGGCGAGGACCACATCCCCGAACGGTCCGTGTCCCAGTAACAATTGTTTACCCTGCTGTGATACGTGTAGTCGTCCACGCCAATCAACCCGCCGCCATTCCAGGTTACATACACCCGGCCGGTCGAAAAACAATTGGCAATGTCGGCGTCGGTGGAAAGGCCGATTAAACCGCCCGCCCAATTGCCGGAAACAGTTCCCATGGCGAAACAATCGGTCATTGTGCTTTGAGAAAAAGTGCCTGCAAGCCCACCCACGCCAGTTTCCGTGCTTGCCGGGCCTGATGCAAAACATTGGCTGATGACGGCCCCCGAGTCCATCGCGCCTACAAGCCCTCCTGCGTTACTGATCTGTGAAGACACCGCGCCGGTCGCAAAACACTGATTGATGGTACAACCCACGGTTGCATAGCCCGCCAAACCGCCCGCGGTATACGAACTGCTGGTGACGGAACAGTCAGCGCTGCACCCGGTCACCGACGTCCAGCTCATTTCGCCAATCAACCCCCCGGTCTTCGCTGCGCCTGACACGCTTCCACTGCTGGTGCACCCATTCACGGAACCCTGCGTGATGGAGCCCACAAGGCCGCCCACATTGCTGTTGCCGGTAACGTGTCCGTTAACAAGATTCACATTGCTGATTTCAGCGCCATTCACCGTTCCAAACAGACCAACGTTATCATCACTTGGCCAATTCATGGTCAGGCCTGAAATAGTGAATCCCTGACCGTCAAAGAGCCCGCTAAACGCCGGGTTTGCGCCGCCGCCGATTGGCACAAAACCGCCTTTCCAGGACTCGGTCGCCGAGGCGTCAATATCATTCGCCAGGCGATAACTGCCTGAAAGGTTGTCATTCATGGCCTGAAGTTCGTTTACATCGTGAATCTCCGTCCATACCGAAATGAGTTCTGTTTTTGTTTCCTGATCCCAGCCAAACAACGTGGTGATCGACAAGCTCACGGTATACACCCCGCTGGTGGTGTATTCATGGCTTGGATTCTGATCCGTGCTGGTCGAACCGTCGCCGAAATCCCAGGACCAGGAGTCAATGTTCACATCGGTTTTGCCATCCGAGGCATCTGTAAACTGAACGGTCAACGGCGCCATGCCATCATCAACATCGACACTAAAATCGGCCACGGGCGGCACCCCTCCGAGCGCTTGCAGCCACGGATAGCTTTCGTTTTCAGTGATGGCCCACACATTCGCAAAATCCCACCCCGCAAACGTGGCCTGCTGAACCATTTCGGCCGTGGTTTTGCCTGTGCCAAAGGGCGACGACCCTATGCCTGAACGCTCGGCGTCCCAATAGCTGTTGGTTACAACTGTTCCCTTGGATTCATCATTAAGTCCAATCAGCCCGCCGCCTGTCACCGGGAAATCCGGGTGGCCGGTCGAGAAACAATTCGTAATGGTGGCACTATAAGTGTAGCCAACCAGACCGCCCGCCTGATTGCCGGACGCGGCACCCATGGCGAAACAGTCGGAGATTGTACTTTGAACACAGTATCCCGCAAATCCCCCTGCATTGGTGACCGTGCTTGCAGCGCCTGTCGCGTAGCATTGGTTGATGGCAGCCCCCATCTCCACGCCCCCTGCAAATCCACCCGCGTTATAAGACCCGGCATGTGCCGTGCCCGTCGCGAAACACTGGCTTATCGTGCTCCCTTCGCCTGCTCTGCCCGCGAAACCACCCGCATTATTGGCGCTGCCGGTTGTGTTGCAGGCGGAGTTACACCACGTCACAGAGGCGTAACCAACCTCGCCAATCAACCCGCCGGCATTCTCTGCGCTGGACACGGCCCCGCTGCTGGTGCAACCAGATATGGAACCATTCCATAGTGTTCCCACAAGGCATCCCACACCCGTATGGCCGGTAATGGAAGCATTATCAAGCCTCACATTACTGATTGCGGCGCCATTCGCCATCCCGAACAAGCCAATGTAATTCTCATCGGGCCGGTTAATGTAAAGGTTTGAAATGGTCAAGCCCTGACCATCGAAAATTCCATTGAACGTATCTACGGTGCCAATCGGCTCGAAACCGCCTTTCCACACCGCTGTGGCGGAAGCGTCAATATCGTTTTCCAAGCGGTACATCGCCGTCAGATCATTTCTCATGCCCTGAAGTTCATCCACATTGTGAATGCCGTTCCAGGCCCAAATGAGATCCGCTTGGGTAATTGAATTCGACAGGCCATGAGCGGTTACGGTCAGGGTTACGGTAAATATCCCGGAGGTGGTGTATTGATGAACGACATTCTGCTCCGTGCTTGTCCCGCCGTCGCCGAAATCCCATGTCCATGAATCGATGGGCGCTGACCCCGGGATCGAAGCATCCGTAAAATACACATCAAAGGGCACTGAACCCACCGTCGCGGTAGTCCAGAAATCCGCCACAGGAGGTTGTTCTTCCCCTTCCCCTTCGCCTCCGCCCTCGCCTTCCGCGCCGCCTTCCCCTTCTGTTACTCCTTCCCCCTCGCCTTCTACACCGCCTTCGCCTTCTTCAACTCCTTCGCCTTCCCCTTCTGCACCGCCCTCGCCTTCGAGCACACCTTCTCCTTCCATGGCGCCTTCCCCTCCGCCTTCGCCTTCAAGCGCACCTTCACCTTCGATGGCGCCTTCGCCTCCGCCCTCGCCTTCGGTCCCGCATTCAAAGAGACTGCCGGGACCAGGCGCAAAATTGTCTTCCGAACCGCAGTCGGTATGATAGCCGTCTGAATTAAAGAACTGGATCACGCGCAGGAGTTCGGACAGATTCACGTGCCAGTCCTGTGTGTTGTAATCACTATCATGAGGCGTGCATGTCTGGTCGCCTGGCCCGGGGGCATAACCGTCTTCCGTGCCCGCTTCACAGTGGAAGCCATTCGAATTGAAGAACTGAATCACCCGCAGCAATTCTGACAGATTTATATGTTGGTCTGGTGCGGTATCCGCGGAATGATATTGCGCCGTCGCAGCGGGTAGCGCTGAAATCATAATCACTGCTGTAACAGCGAGACTCCAAATGAATGTGCGCGTGAACATACTGCATTCCCTTCTTTTTGCGTTGACCCTTGGGCAACGTAACTGCTTATTTTGTTTGCGATCGATTACACCACTTCTCTCCCATATCAAACAGCATAAGTGGGATTTCGAGGAAAGTCAATAAAATTCATATACATACCTCTCCTTATTTATTATGATATGCAAGGCGGGGGCATTCATCGCTCCAGGGAAACGTTCAGGGAGCGTTGTTTTCAGGACCTTTTTCAGCTTCCATAAGCGGCGCGCCGAGCAGCCGCTCCATCCCGGCGAGTGTTTTATGATACCCGATATGGGCCTCCAAGAGCCGGCTCCGGGTGTCATGCGCCTCCTTTAAAGCCTTCATCAGGTCGGAGAGTGGTATGGCGCCCAGAGAAATCCCCTTCTTGACCGCCTCCACGGTCTTTTGCGCCGCCGGGATCGTCTCACCCTTGAGCGTTTCGATTTCCCCATAAAAAGCAGATAACTCCTCCCGCAGACTCAATACCTCCGTTTGCGCCCGGAGCAAAGCGGCTCTTTTGTCGGCACAGGCCCTTGATAAGAGATGCCGCGCTTCCAAGATCGCACCCTGATTCCGATCGAACAATGGAAGGTCTATCGCGAATCCAAGCAAGAACGTATTATCCCTGTTGCTCTTCGAATAGATCTCCCGGTTTTCAAACTCCACCGTATTGCCCAGAGTCGATCCGGATGAACGGCGCTTCGGTATCCTGTCGCTCCTGAAAGCGCACCGCAATTCCAGGTCCGGAACGGCGTTCGCCTTCTCCAGGGCTATGACCGCCTCCCGGAATTCGATCTCCGTGGCGCATCGGGCAATGTCCGGATTTTCAGTGAGGTGCTGCAATAACTCACTTTGCGGCGGCACGGGAGCGGCGGGATCCAACGTCCCAACAACACACTCAAACTCGGGGTGGATAGAACCCCAGGCTCCCGCCAGCCGCATGCGGGCCGCCTCCAGTTGCCGTTTCGACCGTTCTTGCCGCATTTTGAACTTGGAGAGTTCGGCTTCTGCTTCTTTCACCTCAAGAATAGGGAATTCAGATTTCCTGAGATTCTCAATCAGCAGTGTCGCTTCGCGGAGAGGATCCTCGCCGGCTTGAAGATAGTTCTGCTGAGCGAGCGCCGTGGGGAATTCAAGCTTCTTAAGATTCTCGACCAGCAACGCCGACTCAGCAAGAGGCGCCGCGCAGGCCTGCACATACTCCTGCAGCGCAAGCGCCGTATAGAAAGTCACGGCAACCTCATACAGCACTTCAGATTTAAGCACTTCATACTCTTGCGCCACCACATCCCGCTCTCTTTTGGCGGCACGCACCCGCTTGGCGCGTTGGGCCCATAGTTCAAAATCCTGGGAAAGTTCCACGGTGAGCTCGGTATCCTCAAAACCGGCCGGGGCTCCCTGCTCCACGCGCCTCTCGGTCTCCAGACCATTCCCGTATCGCGAGATGTTCGTGATTGTTTTCGGCCCCCGGCGCCATCGCATCTCGTCAGCCGTCACCGAAAGCCGCGGGTTCGGATATTTGCCCTCCTGAAGCGTCCGCGCCTCGGCGGCCTGGATTTCCCAGGAGAAGGCCGTAAGCACCGGATTTCCAATCAAGACCAACGCCACTACCTGCTCCAGCGTAAGAGGTCCGGTCGGCTCTGGGATTGATGCCTCGATGGCGTCTTCTTCGGGTCCCTTCATTTTGGGAGCCGGAGAATTATCATTGCACTCGGTAACCACCGCCGGCGCGTCTGCCGTCACAACCGGTGTCCCGCTTTCGTTGGCGGCATACCCGCCCTTGACACAGAGGACCGTGGCACAGAGGATAAGGAATCTTCGATTCATACGTGTCTTCCACCATGTCCCATTGTATAAACGGTGTCCGTTTTCGCGCCCCAAGTCGCCCTGGATTGTCTCGCGATGGATTTCATTTTAGCCCCGAATGATCGCCGTTTCAAGCGTCTTCTCTCCTCCTTTTTGCCAAAAACATGGAAACTGTTTCCCCGCAGCCATCCTAAAACAAGAATAGACAAATCATTGTAAACCCCTATTGAAGGCTGTGTTCCGTAATACGTACAATTCATTCTGAAGAAAATCATGCATATCCAGGTAATACTGAAGCTTGAAAGGCACTCTTATGCGCGTGAGCACTTCTATGCTGGCGTTTGCGTTTTCTTGGGCTTGCTGCAATCCTCTTGCCGCGCAGATGGCGGAACCCTGGCAAGGCGTATATGCCGGAGAAGATGCATCGGGCAGCCATGTGATCGCCTATTGGAACTTTGAAGAAGAAGGCGGAACAGTTTCGGATGTATCCGGGAAAGGGCGCCACGGCGCGTTAAGCGGTGTTTCACGAAATGCCGAAGGGCGCTTCGGGAAATGTATCCAGTCTTTCCCAGGTTGGCCAGTGGAAGACGTCCGCCATGCCGTTGTTGTTCCCAATGCGCCGGACCTTTCGCCCCAACGCGCTTTTAGCATAGAAATGTGGATCTGCCCGGGCGAAATGCCCGCCAATTACGGCGAATCGTTTCTGTTGGACAAAAAATATGTTGCCCATGCCGACTATCAGTGGGTTTTGGAAAAGCCGGACAAACAAGGAAGGCAACGCATGAAGGTGGTGCTCGGCTTTGGCGAAGACTCGGATACCTGGTATTCTTCAGAGCCGGTGGTATTGACGAAAGGCACGTGGTCCCATATTGCGATAACGTATGACGGCGCAGGGAAAGTGACATTCTTCCAGGATGGGCATTCTCTTGGCGGTGCCACCAAGGCAGGACGGGGAAGCATTTGTCCAGGAACGCATGGTTTGTCCCTGGGCGACCGTATCGGCAGCTATTACCACGGCTTTCCCGGATTAATGGATGAAGTCCGCATCACCACAGGCGCGCGGGAATTCCGCCCCATCACCGTCTCACAAGAGCACATCCGAACGGCCTATGAGCGCATGGAACCGGATACTATATTAAGATTCCGGTTGACGAATAACCGCCGGGAGCCGATTACCGGTATAGAGGCCACAATGGGCATTACGGGGTTATCCAATCAAACCTGCCCCATTGCCGAAATAGCGCCGGGCGCCTCTCAGGTGCTTGAATACTCGTTCGATACCCAGTTGCGTCCTGATGCCTACCCAATCACTGTGGCCTTCCAATTTCACGACGGAGATCGAACCTATAGCAATACCGAACACTTCAAAGCGGATCTGGTGGGCCGCAAGCCGCCTTTCAGGATGCCTGTGGTGATGTGGGGGATCGGGGGGACAAATGGCGTGCTCGAAAACATGTCCACCCTGAAGGAAATCGGCTTTACGCATTGCTTGGGCCTGGGCTGTGATTTTCAAAAGATCTGGGATGCGGGCGCCCCCGCATCGGCGGCAAGCGGCGACGAACTTATCAAGAGTTACAAGATGCTTGATCAGGCCTTGACCCATGATCTCGGCATTATCATCAGCATTAGTCCGGGTGCATGGCTCGAACATAAACAAGAGTTTCTGCGGATAAACTCGTCGGGAAATTCCTATGAAAGACAGAATATCTGCGGTAATTTTCCCGAAGTCCAGCTATTCGCCCAAAACGTCGGCGCTTCGGTTGCGCAAACCTATGGAGAATTCCCCGCGTTCAGCGCGGCGCTGATCCATACCGAGGTCCGGGACGATTCCCAGATCTGTTTTCATGATCACGACCGGGCAAAATATCAAGCGGCGTCAGGCAAGCCGTTCCCAGAAAATCTCGGAACCAAAAATGGCGTTTCATACAGTAAACTAAACGGTTTTCCGGAAACTCGCGTTTTGCCGGATGACTACGATCTGCTCCAATTCTATCGCTGGTTCTGGCGCGAAGGTGATGGATGGAACGGCCTGCATTCCGCGGTGAATCAGGGGCTCAAATCCACCGCACGGAAAAATTTATGGTCGTTTTTCGATCCTGCCGTGCGCGTTCCCCCATTGTGGGGCAGCGGCGGCAATGTCGATTTCCTTTCCCATTGGACCTACAGTTATCCGGATCCCATTCGCATCGGCCTTGCCACTGACGAACTTTTCGCCATGGCGAAAGGCAACCCGGAAGGGCAAGGGGTCATGAAGATGACGCAAATCATCTGGTATCGCTCCCAGACCGCGCCACAGGAAACATCGCCGGACAACTCCGCTGCCAAATCGCCTTGGGAAGACGCTGATCCGGGGGCGGACTATATCACCATCGCCCCCATGCATCTGCGGGAAGCGTTCTGGACCAAGATAGCGCGTCCCATCAAGGGCATCATGTATCATGGTTGGCAATCGCTTGTGCCTAACGAAGGAACTTCCGCCTATCGCTATACACACCCTGAAACCCGGAACGCCCTGAAAGAATTGGTGGCGAACGTCGTCAAGCCACTGGGACCCACATTGCTTCAGGTGCCTGCGGTTCAATCAGACGTTGCCTTTCTCGAAAGTTTTGCCTCTGCCATGTTTGCCGGACGCGGCACGTATGGATGGGGAAGGTCCTGGGCGGGGGACGCCTATCACATCTTGATGTACGCCCATCTTCAACCTGAGATTGTCTACGAAGAAACCATCCTGAAAACAGGCCTCGAAGCATATAAAGTCCTCGTCCTTGCGGATTGCGATGTGCTGCCCCAGCCCGTCGTGGAAAAGATCCATGCCTTTAGAGCATCCGGCGGAATTATTGTCGGCGATGAACGGCTTTGCCCCGCAATAACTCCGGATATCCTGCTTAATTCCTATACACGCGCCAAAAAGGCGGATGTTGACAAAAACGCCCTGATGGAACGCGCCGCGGCGTTGGTATCGCAACTTGGCGGACGGTACCAAGCCTATGCAACCTCCGCCGCCGCCGATGTGTTGCCCTATGTGCGCCGTTACGGAACCTCCGACTATCTTTTCGCCATCAATGACCAACGCGAATTCGGAAACTATGTCGGGCATCATCATTTGGTCATGGAACAGGGGTTGCCTGCAAAAGCCGATTTCACCCTGCAACGGCAAGATGGCTTCGTTTATGATCTCGTGGAGCACAGAGAAGTTTCCATGGAAAAAGACGGGAAAATCCTTCGTATTCCCGTTGAATTGGAACCAGGCGGCGGGCGCTTATGGCTTATCACGGAAACGCCCATCGAAAAAATCACGCTTCAAACACCCCAAGAAGCGATATGCTCCGATGAAATATCCGTGCATGCGGCCGTTACTGATAACGACGGCAACATAATCAATGCGATCATCCCTCTTGAGGTCCGGATACTGGATCCTGATGGACGTCTCTCGGAGTTCAGCGGTTACTACGGAGCGGTGGACGGAAATCTCGCCATTCCATTCACTTTCGCCCGCAACGACACCACAGGCGTCTGGACCATCGAGATACGGGAACTGGCCTCCGGAATGTGCGCACGGCAATATATCCGGTTAACTTTATAATATCGATCGATTCAGGCTATTTAAGCCTCTCTATGGAAAGGATATGATCATGAACAAAAAAAAGGTTTCCCGGCGGCGATTTCTCACTATGACCCTTTCATCCGGCGCGGCGCTAACAGCAGGTACACTGAGGAGTTCATCTATGAAGATTCATGCAGCCACTGATACACATATTGCTTTCGTTACAGCAAATTTGGTCGCTCAGGTTTCCGGCTACCGCTTTGAATTGGCTCAGTGGGGCGAACAGCACAAGAAAACGGTTGCAGCCACCAACGAAACAGCCTGGCGATCCATTTGCCGTGAAATCGCCGCCCATGGATTCAACGCGGTGGAAATTTGGGAGGCCCATGCGGCGCCGGAAGTGATGAACCGTGAGCGCGGCGGCACGTGGAAATCTATTTTAGCGGATTGCGGGCTTAAGGCCATCGGGTATGGAGGCACCTTGAGCCGCAAAACCCTTGAAATCTGTCAATGGATGGATATTCCGCAAATCAATGGATGGATCGGCGACAACACGCCGGAGCAGGCAACCGCTCTATGCCGGGAAATGGGCGTGCGGTATAACATCGAAAACCATCCGCAGAAAACGGCCCAGGAGCTGCTCGACGTGATTGGCGGGGGCAACGAGTGGCTGGGGATCTGTATTGACACCGGCTGGCTTGGAACCCAAGGCGTTTCCGGGCCTGATATTATCCGCGCCTGCGGCACACTGCTACGCCACACCCATATCAAAGACGTCAAGGCCGCCGGTGCTCACCAGACATGTCTCTTGGGCGAGGGCGTCGCCCAAGTGGCAGACTGCATCGCTGCGTTGAAAAAAATTGGCTACTCCGGCTGGTATTCATGGGAAGACGAACCGGAAGACCGAAATCCGTTCGATTCCGCGGTTCGCAATCGCCAATGGCTCGAAAAACAACTCGCTTAAAACCGTCCGTATCGTTCGACAAGGTCGCGCATGATGAATATTCGATCTTCCGGAGCATGAGGCGGTACTTGATCGCCCGCATTTGCGATGAGCCGGGGGCTTTGATGCTTGAGATCCAGCCAGCGCAGCACGGCTTCCCGGAAAGTCTCAACATCGGATTCCTCTATCCACAGGTTTGGCGGAACGCCGCCGGAGAGGATCATATCAACACCGGCTTCAGCCCGGCATTGCGCTGGATCAAGGTCTCCCATGGGCGCTGGGGTGACAGCGTCGATGCAGTCAACACCGAGTTCTCGGAAGACGGAAAGGAGACCGCGCAGCCGGCCGTCGACATGGACAGCAACGTATTTGCCGGCATCATGGAGCCTCTGAATGACTTGCTCGTAGTACGCCCGGGACCATTCATTGAAGAAAGCAGGCGGTTGAATATCGCTGGAGAAATTGTCACCCACAATAACGACTTCCGCGGGAGATTGTGCAAGTAAGTCGATGCATAGAAGATTGTTCTGATTAATCCGATCGATCACCTCGCGCGTAGCATCCGGCCAGTCCATCATGGCGTTGATGGTCCCCTGGATCCCGAGCCAGTAATTGAGCAGATGCCCCATGCCGCTGTACGCGAACACCGCATACGCCACCCCGGCATCGCCAATATGATCTTTCCAGGCGAGGTAGTGATCCCAGCGGGGCCGATAGCTGCGTCGTGCAAGGGCATAACCGAGCGCACGCAGTTCCTGCTCGGTATGAATGCCCCAGGCCGGTATGCCCCACGAGTACGTATGCTCATCCCACCGCCGCGTCCGGCGAATGGAACCAAGGGGCGTCACATATTCCCACGTGATCTCATTGCCTTCCGGGCTTTTGACTACAGTACACTGGACGTCGTCAGCATAAAAGAGTTCATAAAACGAAGCGAGATTAGGAAGATAGAAACCAATGCCGTGTTGCTTATGAAAATCAATCAATTCGAACTCCGGCTGGTCATACGCCTTACTGAGATCCCATGGAAGCTGATGCTTGTGATAAAACCAGTGTGAAAGGTCGAGCATAAACGGCACGGCATCCGGGGTTTCATGCCGGTATACCGCCAGAATGCGATCCCGAAAGGTCATAGGCATATTATCCTTTCCAATAACAGGCGGAGGCGAACCAGCATACACAAAGAATGAGCGGCATCGCCATGGCCGCAATCATGAAGGTCTTGTAGGAACGCGTTTTCCCCTGCATCGGCACAAGGCTGAATACACAGCCTGATACGATATTCACGACGAGCGCGGAGGCCAGTATCCACTGAAAGCTGAGCGCGGCGCCCCCGGTAAGATCCCAGAACGCCACAACAAAAGCAGCGAATATGCCATAAAGAGAACCAAGCGTGGCCCCCGCGGGCGTGGCCCATGGGACATACATCGCCATAAAAAAAAGACCGAACATGGGTGCGACAAAAAGCCCGTTTGTTTTTGTTGTCACCTCATACAAATTGCCCGGTACAATTCCAATCAGCAGTGCCAGAAGGATTACAATGACGCCGATGACCGCTGTTGCCCATTTGCCCAGTTTCACCTTGTCCGTCTCCGAGAGATCTCGGCGAATAAGGTTTTGGACAAGGTCGGTGTTGAGGACTGTCGCGGTGGATGTCACTCCGCTGGAGAGAGAAGACATTGCGGCGGCCAGCATTCCGGATATCACCAGCCCGGCAGCGCCATACCCGGAAAAATTGACGACGAAGTGGGGGAATAAATAGTCTGCCTCCTGCTCAATAGTGAATCGCCCGGCCTGATATTGCGGATGGGCGGCGTAGAAGGAAAGAAGTGCAAAACCAAGCGCGGCCAGGATTGCCGATACGGCAACCATGGCGGCACTATTATAAAGAAATGCTCGTCGCGCCGCGTTGGCATCGCGTGTCGCAAGGTAACGCTGAATCGCAAGTTGATCGGAACCGCACGTGCTGATCCACCAGACCGTTGAGTGTATCAGCGTGCCCAAAAGCGTCACGCGAACCGCCGGATCCAGGCTGAACACCGGCTGTACATCCCACGTGGGCGACCACTCTGTCGGAATCCAGCCAAAACCGCCCATCCGTACCGTCACTATGCCAATGCAGAGGAAAGCCCCGCCGAACATCACAAATGTCTGGACTACATCCGTGAGAACCACGGCTTGCAACCCCCCCATGGATGCGTAAACAACCGTGGTTGTACCCAATATAATCACCACATAGGGCAAGGCATCAGGGCCCCAACCCAGGCAGGGAATGACAATTTTTGAGGCGCTGAAAATGACCAGCGCCATCCAGATCATCCTTATGGAAAGGAATAGTGTTGAGCCAAACAGGCGAACGCCCCGCCCAAGCCTCGTCTCAAGAATTTCATAGGCGCTTGTGATGCGCAATTTCATGATATTGGGAATGATGAAAAATCCGACTATCACAAAGATCAGCGGCAGCGCCAAAGCATCTAGAATCGCCACCGGACCATGCTTCATAATTTCTCCCGGGACCGACAAATATGAAATTGTGCTGATGAGTGTGGCAAACAATGAAATGCCAACCATAAATGGCTTCATTTTTCGTCCGCCAAAATAATAGTCGTCTGCAGTTTTGTTCCGGCGGGCGTAATACACCCCGATGCCGATCATCCCGGCCATGTACAAAAAGACAACAACCCAGTCAGCCACACTAAGACCGCCGCGGAGATCTTGTGCAATCACGCTACTGGTTTCTTCCGAAAATCCGGAATTGCAAAAAAGCACTAGGGCTGCCCCAAGGACCCAAAGCCTGTGTCGAATTGTACTGACTGACATAATTCCACTAATCCCGATATTACTGTATCAACGCCCACCGTATGCCGGTCTCATCGGTCTTCAGGCCTGCATAATAGACCAGCACGCTCCCGCCTTCTGGCAATGGCGCAACATTTGGCAGGCCAACTGAGAATGCATACATCTCTGACCACGCGTCCTGCATGGAACTCTTCTGAATAGTCTGTACTCTGCCGGATGATTCATATACCACCAGTGAATCTGAAGTGTTCCAGTTGCGTCCGCCATCGATACTGCGGCAAACCTTGATAACCGGGGGGCCTGCACGATCGACATACGGCATCGCAATCGAGTCATCGGACAATGAAAACACCGGGCCAGGTTGCCCAGATACACCGGTGGACTGCGGCGGCGGCCATGTGAGACCGCTTGGTTCAGCGCAGGAAGCGTGAATATCCAGATATACCGAGTTCCGGCGGTCAAAGGTCCAGAAAAGATCCAGAATCCGCCCATCAGGCAAGACCGCTGGCCGCTGGTCCCAGTAGAAGATGCTTGCAGCAGGATCCTGTGCGGTCACGGCGCACCGGGGCCATGTTTTTCCTCCATCACGAGAGAAGATCATCACAGAAGCATGTTTCCATGGCGCAAGATCAGTATACGGTTTGTTTAGTTCAAACTGACAGACAAGATCGCCATTCGATAAGCGCAATATGGGTCCCGTCAGGGGCGTTGGCACATTGAATGGCGTAGTATCAACGATTTGCAACGGCGACCACGTGCCGCCATCGTCGTGCGAACGTGAAATGAGAATGCGGGTATCCAGCAGACCTTCGGTGGTTTCATTGAAATAGGGCAAAGCGGGGTTTGAGGCATCCACCCAGTTCACCGCGGCAAGCAGAGAACCATCAGGAAGTGCTGTTATGCAACATATTCGCAAGGTGCCGGGTTTATCATCGATGCGGGGAGGGTAAAATGGCTCAATAGGGTCATGCCACGTTCGGCCCCGATCATCTGACCATATCAACAGGACACGTTCCCCCGCATTACGAAGTTTGCCCGGCGCGGCGCGAAACGCACAGAGCCAACGTCCTGTCGAGGTGACGCATACCATGGGAAATGTTGCGCTCGATGCATCGTCAGCGCCGGAAAATACAATCCCTTCGCCGGTCACATGCATACTTACCCGCCTTCCGTCTGTTATGCTGTTTCACTGTATAGACTGGAGTGAGGAGTTTTCAACCCGCCAAATTGCTCTGGCAAAAAGCCGCGTCTCAGAAATTGGTCTTAATACTGACCGAACCTGAAGCTACATCTTCCATGGCCTTATCCCCTGTAAGATAGGTCCAAAATTCGGTCTTGTCCAGAAGAAAGACATTAAACCACGCAATCATGTAGCGGGCGGCAACGTTCTTGGCGAGGTTGTCGTCCGTGGGGTGGCCGCCAAAGAGCAGATCGTAAACCTCCTGTGCAAGGCCTGCATAGTCATCTACAAAACTTGCATGGTCCGTGTCATGAACTAACACCTCTTCGGCCAAACAGGATGTCGCATACCGGAAGAACTCATGATAGTTTTCTTCTGCTGGATTAAGAGGTCCTGCGGTTTCAGAACCTAAAAAGCATGCGGGCGCCAGAACCTGCGGCATCAATTCGGGCGTGAATGAGCAAAATAAGGAAGTCGGCGGCAAAAATCCTGCAGAACCATCAACGGGATCAAACCCCACCACCGCGCCAATCGAGGGTTCTTTGAGCGAGGCCATAAGCGCATACTTGCCCCCGATCGATTGGCCTGCCACGCCCACGCGCGTCAGGTCCAGCTTGCCCGCAAGCACACCCCTCGCAGCATTATGTGTGCGCAACCACTGGAACAGATCTTCCATATCTTCTTCGGCATCGCGGTCAAACAATCCCGTAAAATGAGCAATCAACATTACATATCCCCAGCTTGCGGCCTGCTGGCCATAGGACCGGTAGAAAACTGGGGGTTCCAAGTATCCCGGAAAAAACAAGAGGACTGGGCATGGCGTGGCGCTGGGCGCCAACGTTACCCCATCCTCCGTGGGAAAGTACAGCACGCCATTGCAGGTTGTCTTTGCGGCTGGAAAATCCCAAAGCTTGCACGAAGCGGTTTGATATTCGCCATAAAAGCCCGGCGTGACAGGTGGCGTGCAGCCAGGCAACAATACAAGATACAATCCCAGTATTCCTGACAGAACAGAACTATATCGGCACGTTGTCATTAAATAATTTCTCCCTCCAACTCCCGTATGCGCCCCCTCACCCCGAACGTGAAGCACCCCTATGGTAAAAAATTTATTCCTGGCCCGTCAAGGCCAACCTAGCGCCCATGAACCTTTGAGAGTGATGGAACCAACATTGCGAAAACATAGTGTATACTGAGACACGGCAGGGGCAACATAGTGAATCCGGGCTTGTAGTAGACAATGAAAGGAACCGGCTATGAAAGTGACTTATTACTTGTGTCTCTCGGGGGGCATCTTTGGCCTCGTGAGTATTGGGCACTTGATGCGCGCACTGTTGAGCGTGTCAATCGTTGTGGGAGCTTGGGAAGTTCCGATGTGGATCTCATGGGTGGGATGCCCCATTGCACTGGTCCTATGCGTTTGGGCGTTCACACAGGCCCGGGAAGCAAAATAGGAACCGGAAATCATGAAGCACCGCATCAGGCTCTCACAACCGTGCATCGTGCTAATCCTCTTGTGGGCTATGTTCGGCATGAAAGAAATCATTGCCGGAGAAAGCATTGTCCCGGTGGCCACAAGTCTGCGCGGCATATGGTATGGTTGTGGAACGGAAAACACGCTGCCCGGCCGCAGCTTTGTCTATGCGGGTGGCAGTGCGACATACTCGGCCTGGCACCGGCCCATGGCTGTATATGCACCCGCGGTTAAGAAAACTTTTTTCGTGTTCGGCGATGCCGAGAATCGTCCAGCGATATGCTTCTTCGACCACGGCACAGGCCGGTTCGCCGGGCCTCTCGCCCTCGGTAAAAATCCCGACGGCAACGCCCACCGAAATCCAACACTTCTCATCGACGAGGACGGTTACCTCTATGTGTTTTATGGGTATGCCAGCGGACGGCAGCCCATTATCGTGCTCCGATCAAAAAAGCCTTACGACATTACCGGTTGGGAGCGCCGCGCTGACTTGACAGATGGCGCCGGATCATATCCACAACCGTGGCAAGTGGCGCCGGGCGAGATCCTTGTCACGCACCGGTTGCCGTCGGGGTGGGCCTATCGCATTTCGGCGGACGGCGGCGCCACATGGCAACCCACCGTGAGCTTGACCGAATTCAGTGACTTCGAAGGCGCCTCCACGGTCTATGGATTTACGATGGCCGCAACGGGCGCATATCCAAGGCGTATCCATTTCGTGTGGTCCAAACTCGGTGGAGGAAGTATCGAAGCCCAACGCAAGATGCCTCTCTGGGCACGGCGATTTAATGTGTATTACGCCGCTTCCGGCGATGGAGGAAAAACTTGGCATAAAAGTGACGGTACCCGTTACAGTCTGCCCATCACCGAGAAAACAGCCGAGAAGATCTATGATTCGGGCGAGCATGGTGTGTGGCTAAAGGACATGCAAATAGACGGGGATGGGCGCCCCTATGTGCTGTTCCTCGATGCGAATACAGCCACCTATGCGAGCACATGGAAAGTGGGACGTTGTGCGGATGGAGTTTGGACGCTTGCCAACGTGACCGAGAGCGATCATATGTACGATGATGGGGCGCTTGTCATCCTGGGAAAGGACGACATCCGCCTCTATGGTCCGACCGCACCCTCTCAACCGGGAGTTGACGGCGGAGAGATCGAGGAATGGCAATCAAGCGACCAAGGCAAAACGTGGACCAGAACGCGCGCCCTGACCAACGGCTCCGCATTGGCCCATAACCACGTCAAAACCGTGTTCAACCACGATGCCGGCGACGGCCGTTTCCGCGTGTTGTGGTCCTGTGCCGACGCCCGTACCCCACCCCTCGACCGCAATGTGATGATGTACTATTTCGGCAATAGCAGCCAAGCGACGCTCATGACAGCCGGGGAATAATCCCCCATGCAATGGAATCTTCCAAGGAACACAGAAGCAATAGCACGGTGCAGTTAACCTTTGAATCCAGGATATCGGACCTTCTGTGTGATCGCATCAAGCGCCGGGCGCCGCACCCGTAAAAGACTGAAATTCATTCTGAAGCACGCCACTCTTAATAAAACCCACCCGATCCGCAACAAGTGCGGTTTCACGGCTGTTGTGCGACACGTGAATGGTGGTAATACCCAGTTGCCGCTGGACACGTTTCAGTTCCAGGCATAGTGGATCCCGCGTTTGCTCGTCAATGGCGCTGACCGGTTCATCGAAAAGCAATATAGAGGGGCGTAGCACCAGCGCCCGCGCCAAGGCCGTTTTCTGTTGCTCACCGCCGCTGAGATCACGTATGTTCCGGTCCAGCAGGGGCGTGATATGCAACATCTCAGCCATTTGGTCCACCTGGCGCCGCCGCTCCTGGCGCGTGAGATGACGAACCCGTAATCCGAATTCTATATTTTGCGCCACGGTGTAGTTTGGAAACAGAAGGCCGTCCTGAGGCACATATCCCACATTTCGTTTCCAGGGGGGCAGTTCAGTAATGCGGCGGCCTTCGATCCATAATTCACCGCTCACCGGACGGAGCAAACCGGCAAGGAGTTTAATAAGAATGGTTTTTCCCGAACCATTGGGCCCTGTCAGCACAAAATATTCTCCGCGGGAAATATCAAGCGACACATCCTTCAGGGAAAATTGCCCAATGCTGAAATTCAGCTTTGCTATGGAAATTCCCGCAGGCGCTACCACAAATAGCCCTTTCCGCCCAACCGTTTGAAAATCGTCAGCATGACCACCGATATTAGAATCATGCCCGCGCCGATGACGAGGGCGACATCGAGGCGGCCGATACTGGTTTCAAGGAAAATCGTCGTGGGCATGATTTCCGTGTGATTCCGCATGGTCCCCGCCACCAGGATGATAGGACCGAATAATCCAAAGATGCGCGCCCAACTGATGACCGCGCCGGCCACAAGACTGGGCATGACATTCGGCAGCACCACCAGAAACAGCGCCTGTGTGCGCGTCGCGCCAAGCGTCAAGGCAATCTCTTCGTAACGCGGCTCGAATTCATCGAAGCCCGCCTTTATCACCCGCACCGCAAACGCGCCCCCTACAACAAATTGAACAAGAATGATGCCGGGACGCTCGAAAATAAATAACCCGCGGCCCGGCTCAACAAGTTGTGTATTGAACAAATGGCCCAGATCAATAATCAACTGCCGGTCCACATAATGGCCAAGCGCGGTGCGAAAAAAAATCAGGACACATAATCCGAGCACCAGCGGCGGCAAGACAATAGGCATGTCGATTATCGTATCCACCAGGAAATATCCGCGGAAGTGCTTGCGCGATAGAAAATAACCGGCGGGCACCGCCACCAGGACACTGAGCAGCGTGCTGAGCATGGTGGACCACATCGAGAGCCAGATGGCATTCAACAAGGCGCGATCCTGGAATGCAATTCGAAGGGATTCCGGGGTAATCCGAAGAAAGAGGCTTCCCACCAGCAACAGGAGCAGCCCCCCATACAAGGCGAGGGGCAACGCCATCAGGGCATCGAACCACAGGCCATAAGCGGGACCGCGCGGTTTCATGAGTTATATCGCCCCTCCCGCGAATCCATGCTTTTTCCAAATATCGCCGCAGGATTCCGTGGCATAGGCGTAAAATCGCTGCACCGCTTCTTTGCCTCGCGACACCGTCGTGACACCCACGGTAACCTTGACATGCTTGAGATCACTTATCCCGTACGTAGCGGAACTGATAGCGTCTATCTGTTCCTTGGGCACCGGAATAATATCCAGCTTGTCCTGAAACTTCTTGGCCACGGCGGACCACGTTAACGCGGCATCCAAATGTCCTTCCGCAACATCAACACAGCGTTCCGTATGGCCCTTGGTTTCATTTCGGATATTGTTACGGATGGCCTCCCCGAAGGGCAGCTTGTTCAGCAGATGTTTGATGATTACACCGCTGGTTGAATACTGCAGATTGCCCACACCCAGCCGAAGACCGGGTTTCGTCAGATCTTCAAGGGTGTGGATTTGTTGCGGATTTCCCTTGGGCACCGCCGTGGCAAGCTCCAATTCCCCCACCGCGCTCCATGTCGCGATGAGTTTTTGTTTGGCCGCCCATTCCATGAAAGGATCATGACATACAAACACATCGCACCGGCCAGTGTCCTTAATCTGGGCGCACAATTCACCGGAATCGCCATAGGTGGTCAAGACGGTGCCGCGGGAAACCGTTTTATACCGTTCGACTATCTCTTCCATCGGCCCCCGCATGGAGCCCCCGCACAATACAATAATCGAGCCGCCCCCCGAATCATGCGCCGGGGGTTTTAAGAGCACAAACGCACCCCCTATCACTATCACCCCTGCTATCAGCATCAACGTAACACGGAGCGAACGCAGGAAATTCACGTGTATGGACCTCCTTGGTGGTTCAGGTTATTTGGGCAACTCAACCGAATAATGCTGCTGACCCAGCAGCGCTTTTCCAGCTTCCGAGGTAACAAACTCTATGAACGCCATGGTGGCTTCCGGATTTGTAGAGCGTTTAAGCCGTACAAGAGGAACCGCGGATATCACATTTTTTTCCAAGGGGATGGCAATAATGTCGCCAAACGCTTCAAATTGCCGGGCGGTCGCATCCCAGCACACCACGGCGTCTAGTGCGCCAAGTTGTATCTGCATGGGCAATTCATTGACCGTTGCGCTCTTGTACCGCAGGTTTTTTTCAATGGTTTCATACGGAATTTGATTTTTCTTCAATAGCTTGACGGTCTCCTCGCCAATGGCGCAGGCCCGTTCATCCCCCAGGCCGAGACGCAACCCCTCCTGGGCGAGATCACTTAGCGTCTGGATCTTCTTGGGATTGCTCTTTTGAACGAATATCACCGGAATAAAGTACGCGGCAATACGCTTCGTGCTTGGATCGGCGAGTCCCAATTCCACGGCGCGATCCACATATTCTTCCGCACCGGGCATAAAACAATCCCCCGGCGCGCCCGCATTGATCTGAGTCAAGAGAACTTCGCTTCCCGCATAAGTGGGCCGCACGTCCACGTTCGACTGACTTTTAAAGGCGCTGATAATGGATTCCGCGGCCGGACGAATCCCCGCGCCGCAAAACAATGTCACCACGGAAGCTTTGCCTGTTTCACTTTGCCCGCCCCTTTGATCCTTCGCAGGGGAACCATTGCCGCACGCGGCAAGTGCGCCCAGCATCAGAACCACTCCCGCATGTTTCAGGGCCGATATTTGCATCCCAATGTCCTTTACCGCGTTCTGCTCTTTCGCTACACCATACTAAACATGCACACAGATGACAAAATTCTCTGATAATTCTCTGTCCAACACTCAAGGTTGGATAACGGTGGGAGTCATCGGATGACCCGGCTTCGGCCGATCGATAGCAGCCGCCACAAACGGCGTGATGGGATAATCACCCGCGCTTTCGCCATCCGGCAAACCAAAGGGGTAGAGGGAAAACTGTACATGACCGTCCATATAAAGTACGTTGGCGCCGCCAGGAATATGATTGTACGCGGCTGTGCCCACGCCCAAAACCCCTGTTTGCGCTCCACCGCTGGTGATGGTGTCAAAAGCAATCGGCAGCCTGCTCTGCACCATGGCGCTGCCGCCAGGAGTATTGATATCGGTGATCAAAAATCTCTCCACGCCCTCCCGGACGCGATAGATCGTCACTTGTTCTCCCGTTTGCCCCCCGGAACCCGTGACGCCTACGTTCTGGAAGATATTCGCAAGGCCCATCGAATCGGCTGCCGCAATAGTTGAAGGAGAAGGTTCAAAGGTCATGTCTTCCGGTTCGACGGGAGGCGTGTTGTCGGCCCCGCCATACTTTTGTCCCACCAGCATCCCGAAAAAGTCCGAATCTTGTGTTGTCACCCAACCCAGATATGCGTACGAAAGAAACTTGCCCATAACATTCCAATCTAGAAACTCCTGCACCGAACTCAGTGTGCGCGTGAGCGTGTTACCGCCCTGTGGGTAATCCACACTCAGCACATACCCCTTTTGCAGCAACACTAAGGCCTCCTTCGGGCCATCCGCTGTAGCGGAGGATGGACAAAAGAGAATGTTAAAATCCGTCAGATATTCCGGATACAACTGTTTCGGATACCAAAGGCATTTCTGAAACCCCGGCTGAAGCTGATGCTGGGCATTGAAGGTCAGTGCATTAGATGGATACAGGCTCCCGCGGGACTCGCCGGAATACATCTTGCAGATAAGCCCCAACTGTTTAAGATTGTTGGCGCAACTTGAACGTCGTGACGCTTCGCGTGCACGTCCCAGCGCCGGCAATAAAATCGCGGCCAATATGCCGATGATGGCAATCACCACCAGCAATTCAATGAGTGTGAATCCTTTCTGCCTCATTTTTCTCCTCCAGGAATATCAGCGCACCGCTATCTGGTCTTGCTTAGTATCACTATCCCGCTACATTCTATCTAATGTCGCTGCCACCGATAATACGCACTCTCCTGCACCATGGCATTGATGCCTGCTCTCCATCATCTTACGTCCGGTGTTTGTATATTTCAATCTGATTCAGCTTTATCCTCACACATATGCGCGGAATACTTCGGGCGAATGTTTTTGAGAACAAATAGTTGCCCATAAAACGCAGCAGAAAATCCGATTTCCCTGAACGATTCCGGGGTTCGCTGGTGAAGAGACAAGTTCACTCTTTCAGGCACTCAACCGACTGGGTGTCGTAAAACCGCGCGTCGCTGAAGATGTCCGACCATTTTACGGTGTCGTGGAACCGCTCCGGATCCAGTTGGTGGAGAAGCCCGAGCCCGCCGATGGTGCCAAGCACGTGATGCGTGTCCGGTGTGCCGGCAAGGTAGGGCGCATACCTTGCTAAGGCAAGATCGCCGTATCTGCGGACGGCCCCGCGTACGTCGTTGGCGCGGTGATCCGGCGCCAGAGAGTGCATAAAGGACAACCCATATAAGGCGTCGAGATCCAGGTAGCTGCCAAAACTAAGCCAACTCCCATCCGCCCGCTGTAAAGCCAGGATGCTGTCGATTACCTTCTCCGGATAGGGAAATGGGCGCGTGTGATGTTGATATATGGGCCAGAGGTGAGCGCCGCCGCCCAAAGGCTGGTTCGTATCGGAGTGCTTTTCCCCCTTGCGCCACCACCCCGTTTCAGGATCGAGATTGGCGTCCAGCCACGTGAAAACAGCATCGCGCCAGGCATCGGTGCACGCACTGCTCATGCTGTAGCAGTGCATTCCGCCCCAGAAAAGGTGAGAAGATTCCCACAGCCGGCTCCAGGCAATCTGTTCAAGCCAAGGCTCCACTTTTTCAATCGTATTAAAGTCTCCATAAAATCGGATGGGATATTTCTGTTTCCCGCCGAGAACGCCCAACGCGCCAATCACCATCCCGTTTCGATGCTGCTTCGAATGCCGTCCCCCTTTGTATTCCCCGTCTTCCTGAGCAAATGAGTTGATATGGGCAATCCATTCCTGGCGCTGTTGATCACTCAAGGTTTGCTTCAGGCTTTCCCCCATGACGGTCCGAAGGATGGCCACATCGCAGGTGGCATAGAGTTCAGCTTCGCCGGAGGGTTTCAGTCTATAACATCCATACGGTTTGCCAGGAACCTGCAAGACCGTTATATAGGCCATCACCTCTCTTCTGACCTCGGACAAGTCCATGCCGCCCCTGTCTTGGGCTAACGAGGGCGCCGCAGCGGCATGCATAGGCAAAAGAGGCTCATTTTGAGCCGCTTGAGCATTCTGATATCGTTGAGCACCAGGAAGTCCTGCCTTTGCGGCACTAACCGCCGCCACGCCCAGAAATGCACGCCGGCTCAATGGTGACATCGGTTTTAGCTCCTCCCGTCGCGTTTTCTTGCTTGACCAATCGCGTCTGCCGCTATCATGGCATGAAGAACTTTTTCAGGCGTCATCACGCCCGCCTCGTGATGGATGGACTGACCAGGCTCGCAGGTCTTTTCCGCGGCCTTCATCAGTTTTTCCCGTCCGGCGTTTTCCAAACCAATATCCGCCAGAGTAGTCGGCAAACCAACCTCCTCGCAGAACAAGAAAACGGTTGACGACTCATCCGGGGAGGTATCGGTGAGTTGGAGTCCGGCGAGAACGCCGAAAGCCACTTTTTCGCCATGATAGAATGAATGGGTTTCCGCCAACGCCGTGAGACCATTGTGAATGGCGTGCGCTGCCGCCAAGCCTGCGCTCTCAAACCCAATTCCGCTCAACAGAATATTCGCTTCCACAATGTGTTCGAATGCCGGGGTGACGATATGCTGCTCACTGGCGGCTTTCGCTGCCACGCCATAGGCCAGTACGGTTTCATAACACAGCTTGGCGATGTTCAGTCCGGCCGTGGTGCAGAGTCCCCCGCACTCATTCACCGACTGGGTGCGCTCGCAGGACCGCGCCTCGAACCACGTCGCCAGCGCATCACCCATCCCTGCCACCAGAAATCGCGCCGGTGACGCCGCAATGATATCCACATCAACAAGAACCGCCGAAGGATTCAGCTTTTGATAATACACCGTATCGAAAATCCCATCCTCCGTGTACAACACCGCGCATCCGCTGCACGGCGCGTCCGTCGAGGCAATAGTGGGGACAATGATCACGGGGATGCCTGCCCGGTCAGCCGCGATTTTCGCCGTGTCAATCGTCTTTCCGCCCCCCATCCCCACAAGAACATCCACATGCTTTTCCCCAATAACAGCGGACAGCCGCCCCAGTTCTTTCTCACAACACTCCCCGCCAAATGCTTCAAGTGAGATGCCCAGTGCATCCAAATCAATGCCGCATCCGGGAAGCACCCTGTTCTTCACCGTGGGCGAGGCCAATATCAGCCCCTGGTTGCCCAATAATTCGATCAGTACCGGCAACTCTTTAATTGCGCCCGACCCTTGTATATATTTCCCGGGAAAAACTGCTTTCTTAAACATAGATGCCTCCATCTTCGACGGATGACCGTTCAGGCCACGTGCGACAGTTTACACGCATTTCAATGCAGAAGTTTTATCACAAACGGCCTTGTGTTCCACAAGTTGGTATTATAAACTAATTTCAACAACCCAAATGGAGACCGTTTTTGATGGCAAGAAACCTGCAAAGGGATACATCGGCCTGGCGCATCAGATAATAAGCAGGCCATGCATCATATACGAGGCCCTGTTTAACGAATCCTAATCGGATGAGAGACCTGTTATGAAACAAAAGACATATCCGGAAATCTATAGGATGGTCCCGCAACCATGTGCTCAAATAATCGGCTACGGCACACACTGTGTAAATGGTGCGGGGATTACACAAGCGGGAGCGGGGTTAATGATCTGCCGCATTGGAATATGGGCATTTGGAATTCTTCTCCTTGCCCTTTTTGCAGGATGTCCGCCAGAAACGTATTTTGATAATCCGCCCTATGTCTCTTTGAGACTGGATCCCAACTACGGGGAAGCACCGCTGGACGTTGTCTGTACCGCTCACGCATATGACCCAGATGGTTATAAACTAACGTATTCTTGGGATTTTGGAGATGGCACGGTTTGCGCTGGAAAGTCGACGATGTTGCATACCTACACGCAACTTGGGCGGTATAGCGTCCGCGTAACTGTTTCCGACGGCACATATACCGTGACTGATGAACGAAGAGTATGGGTGAATAATTATCCGAGCCAATCAGGGGAAATCGGCCCAGGTGGAGGAAGTGTTGGAGAAGAGGGCATTTTTAGCTGCCGATTCGCCACAATGATTGTGCCGCCTGGGGGTGCGCCTGCACCGACGGTGTTCAGACTGTCCGAATGGCCTTCGCTGGCGGCACTGGATGCGAAACAAGCCAACTCCGAACGGTTCCAGTGGGTGGGTTCCGCGTACCGCGTGGATTTTCCATTGAAAACGTCTTTGCCCATTTCTGTGGTGATTGGCTATGACGACGCCCTTATCCCGCAAGGTTTTTTGCCCCAGAATCTTATTGTGATGCAACGGCTTATCGCATTGGAAGAATGTGCCGATAGCGCAGAGGCGGCGGGGGATCGCGCCCTGCTGGCGGACAATGTGCCCATGGCGGCAGCGATAGACACCGAGGCGCGCACAATCCAGTTCGATTTGTATGCCGGCGCACTGGTGCAACTCGCGGTGATGGAGGAGCCGTTTGAAACGGCCCAATTTGATTTTGGAGCCAAACAAGGAGGAACGGAATACTGTCCTTCGATGCGCGTGCTGTTTGAAGACCCGCCGGATAATCCGGAATGGTTTCTTTCAGTGCTGGAAGACAGCCTGCCCCAGGCGTGGCAAGTGCTGGTTTCCGAACGAGGTTTTCGAAACTCGGCGGCGCCTTTGCGGGTTATCGTGCGCGATCTGGGTGAAACGGCGCCCGGGCTTCTGTATTTAACGGACGATGCCACCATCTGCCTGAACCGGAATTGGCTGAATGCCGGTGAAATGATGAAGACCTTTGCACATTTATACTTTCATACCCTCCAAAATACAGCCAACAACTGCCGGTCGAAGATAGACAATTTCGTTCAAAACCAATGGTTTGTAGAAGGCACGGCATGTTGGGCGGCGGATGAAGTATTCGACGCACAACCAGGGGGCTACCACGCCACGCAGCCCGGCCGTTTTCACGCTCCGCTCGATACGGCGGATTATAACGGGCAAACCGAATACCAGACGGTGGCTTTCTGGAAATGGGTGGAAGCGGAAAATCCAGGGATGATTCGCGCCGCGCTAAACGCGCATTGCGGCGTCACGCATGATCTTGATTTCGGAGGGGTCTTGCGCGAAAACACAGCGCCCAAGCTGTTCAAGGATACATTTGTCGAACTGTGGCCCGAAGCCGATTTCACCGCGTTTGCCTGCACCGCGCTTTTCCGAAAACATTTTGAGAATGATGAGATACAGGCGGGTGACCTGTGGGCGGATGACGCGTTGGGCGCGTACGGCGTTTGTCCTGCGAACCCCGAAGATACCTATGTGTTGCATCCGGGATATCCAGGTGACAGTGCTGAAAATCCGTTGACGATCCACTATGAGGTGCAACCCGCACTTTCTGCGGACTGGTTTCTGCTTAAAACCGGTCCTGACTCCGCTCTCTCGGGCACAGTGCATATGGCATTTGAGTTAGTGACTGGAGAGACGCCGTTAGATGCTGTGGTGTATGCGTTCCAGTTAGGAGATATTGCGCCTATCGCCGAGTTCCGTGATCTCCGCCAGCCACATCCAGAAGCCACTGGCTGGTTCGCGGAAGGGGTGGAGATCGGAATTTTCATAGTAGACCCGCGTTGGGGGAGTATTTCAGACCGCACGCGTTGCGAAGGGCAATTCATGGTTTGGATCCAAACAGAGAAGGGTGAATAGCGCCTTGGTTTCATGGATTCACGCTATAGTTATCTCAATCACATGAAAAACCTGCTATTGCCAAGATAAAATGCTTTATGTGCAGTTGTTGTGCAGAGTAAACTAACGTCTGCACAATAGATTCGCGTAAAGACACAGAAAAACCAACCCAGGAGGTGTTCATCATGTCGAAGAATACAGGGCATTCAGTTGAGGCGTCTGGGTCGACCCGGCGCGAGTTCATGAGCCATGCAATGCTGGGGGGCGCGGCCGTCTCAATTGCCACCCAGACTGCCCAAGCTGCACCTGCTGATCAGCTTGGCGCACCTTGGGATCCTAACGGGCGCATGGGCATCGGCATCAACCTGGAATATGTCCGGCATGCCGACAAGAGCCTTGCCTACGGTGTCAAGCGCGCCGGTGAGCTTGGCTACAAATGGGTCGAACCCTGCTTTTACGACGGACGCTGCCTGCTCGCCAACGCCGGCTATTGCCACGTAACAAGTTTCGACACGGATCCCAAGGTCATCACAGACATGTGCGAGGAGGCCGGCGTGCAAATCAGCGGGCTGTCATCGCACTCGGACCTGCTTAACCCTGAATATGGCGTCCAATATGCCCGCCGGGGCATCCGCTATGCCAAGGCGCTCGGCGTAAAGATCGTCCAGATCACCGAAGACATGCATCCGCCCAAGTGGATTGACGAGACTGAGGCGTACAATCTTATGCGGATCAACCTCCGCGCAATCTCGGAAACCTGCAACGAAAACGGCGTATACATCGCCATCGAACAACATGGGCCATACACCGCCAACATTGAGCGTATGAAGCGCGTCCTGTCGCTGGTGGACTCACCGTGGATCAAATGCAACTACGACTGCGGGAATACCTTTCTCTCCGGTTCAGACCCCTGCGAAATGCTCGAAGCAGTGATTGACAAGGTAGTCCACGTCCATGCGAAGGACATCTCCGTGAAACAGGCAGAGGCGGAGCGTGGCAAGGTTACCGGCACCGCCGTCGGCTGCGCCTGCGGCGACGGTGTGATCGACTGGAAACGCCTCGTGGGGCGGCTGAAGAAGGCGGGATTCAAAGGAGTGCTTTCCGTCGAGTGCGGCACGGAAGAGGAATCGGTCCGCTCCCTCGCACACCTGACAAAGGTGCTGCAGGAACTGGATGCGTGATGAATCATTTTCGCTGATGCACTGCCGGGCACTGGTTATATCTAATAGTTACAAAATGAGTATGTCGTCTTCTGAAGTATTGTCTCTAACCCCGATTTCTCTACCCAACCCTTAATTATGCTTGTCATTGCGAGCCGCCGACCGCCTATGGCGGCGATTCGCACTAGAAAGCAACATGCGATGCCGGGAGGGCGAGGCTCCCGCCGAGCCGTGCGGCAAAACATCCCAATTTGTCATTGCGAGAAGCGCCAGCGACGAAGCAATCTCGGAGCCATGCACAGTTGATAATCAGGCGAGATTGCTTCGCTTCGCTCGCAATGACAACGTTATGCGCCGCAGTAACGCCCGGCTATTTCAAAATTGTACCATCTGTTATATTGTTGAATACCCTCATCCAGGATGAGTAAACTTTAACAAGATGAGTCGTACTTCAAGGTCGCCCTCCGCTTCAATCCCTGACCAATGCGTTGACTCAAACTTGGTGTATAGTAGTGCAATTCAACTCGGGAGATGATGGTCATGCATAATAAACACGCTTGCTATTTCTTTCTCATTCTGATTCTGGGGACGGCCTTCTTTGGATGCTGTCCGACACCAGATGACTTGCCCTTTTTTATCGAGAAAGACCGTGCGGCGCTCGTCGCGGCCACACAGGATTTGGTCCGTGTTCCCAGTGTCCAAGGCGAGGCTGCCGATGGGGCGCCAGCCGGTGACGAGGTGGCCCAAGCGCTCGATGCGGCATTGGCCTTGTGTGAGGGCATGGGATTCAAGACTATCAATCTTGATGGCTATATCGGATACACCGAATATGGAACCGGCGCCGATTATGTTGCTGTGCTTGGGCATCTCGATGTTGTATCCGCAGGCAATCCAGACGATTGGACCTATCCGCCTTTTAGCGGGGATATTCACGACAATGCGATCTGGGGTCGCGGCACGCAGGATGATAAAGGCCCGATCTTGGCTGCACTATACGGTTTAAAAGCCATCAAGGATGCCGGCCTCCCCTTGTCCAAGCGCGTGCGCGTGATCTTTGGCACCATGGAAGAAGAAACCGGGCCGGACGTCAGCTATTATCGATCTAAAGAGGAACTGCCCATCCAGGGATTCACCCCCGACGCCTATTTCCCGGTAGTGAACGCCGAAAAAGGACTTATTCGTTTTGATCTTTCTGGTACGATTGGTCCGCAAACCGGAGACCTCGCTATTACCTCCATTACCGGCGGTTCGGCCATCAACGCCGTTCCCGCGGAAGCTGTTGCTGTCGTTCACGCCAGTGATGCGAACGCCATTGCGGCCGCATGCGCCAACTTCGCTCAAGCCACAGAGTATGAACTCTCCGCTGCTGTGGATGGAAACACCGTCACCATCACCTCCCATGGCCTCTCGGTCCACTCGATGCGTCCCGAAAGCGGTAAAAACGCCATCATGCAGCTTTTGGCCTTTCTCGGCTCCCTCGATCTGCCCCCCTCAGATCTTTCCGCGGTACTCGATTTCATGAATACCTACTTCGGAATGGAAACAAATGGTGATTCAATGTTTGGACAAGTTTACACCACGGATGCCGGAACGCTGTCCATGAGCGTAGACCTTGTAACCGTCAACGAAACATCCGCCAAATTCTCCGTGGATCTGCGTTTCCCGGGAGGTATTGACGGCGATACCCAGATACGCCAACCCTTGCTTGCGCGTCTCGACGAAACGGGTGTGGGGCTTGCCTACGAAGAATGGGAAGGCGCTTCCACCCCGCTGTACTTCGATCCGGCCACCCCGTTCATTCAAACCCTGATGGGCATCTACCAGCAGTTCACCGGAGACATTACTACCCAGCCCCTTTCCATCGGGGGAAAAAGCTACGCCCAGGAACTGCCTAACATGGTCGCCTATGGCGCCCTGTTCCCGGATGAGGCCGAACTCTTCCACCAGGTGGATGAGCATGTAGACATTGAGGACTTGATCCTCTCCGCGAAAATCTACGCCCGCGCTATTTATGAACTGGCAAAATAGCACCCTGACGGACTGGAATAACGGCTGGCAAAATCCTGCACGCCACGGCAATAGTCAGCCGCGTGCCATTTCTCTTTTAACATTTCTGCCCCGTCTGTCACCTCAACTCCCAGGATTCCCATCCCTCGCACAATAAAAAAATTGTCACAAGGCAATTAGGGAATTAGAATACGGTTCGCCGGTCTTGCGAGAGGCAAATATTTCCAACAGGGGGTTTTTGCAGGAGAAGTGTATGGACATGCAGAAAATGTATATCGCGCTTATGTTTTTCCTCTATTTAATCGCGATGCTGAGTATTGGAGCGTTTTTCTACCGGCGTACGAACAATATGGCTGATTACGTGCTGGGAGGGCGCAAATTGAACAAATGGGTGACCTCTCTCAGCGCGGAAGCCTCCGACATGAGCGGATGGCTTCTCATGGGGTTGCCCGGAGCGGCCTATCTGGGAGGCGTCTCGGCGGCATGGATAGCTTTTGGCCTCCTCATAGGAACATATATCAATTGGCGGTTCGTGGCGCGCCGCCTGAGGCAATACACCGCCGTTTCGTTAGAGATCGTCACCCTGTCGGATTACCTTGAACACCGCTTTCGGGACACCTCAAAAATGCTCCGCGGCATCTCCGCCCTGTTCATCGTGGTATTCTTCCTCCTGTATACTGCATCCGGCTTTGTGGCCGGTGGAAAATTATTCAGCAGTGTCTTCGGCATATCCTATCCGGTAGCGGTAAGCATTGGAGCGGCCACTGTTGTTATCTACACATTTCTCGGCGGATTCAGTGCGGTCTGCTGGACGGATTTCCTTCAAGGTTCTCTCATGTTTTTCAGTATCATACTTGTGCCCATAGTAGGGCTGGCATTAACGGGCGGACCCGCCCAGGCGGCATTCCTTCTGACGTCCGGTGATCCTCAATTCTTCAACCTGTTGCATCTTCAGAATGCGGGCGCTGGCATTGCGCTATGGGGTGCAATTGCCTCTTCCATGGCATGGGGGCTTGGATATTTCGGACAGCCCCACATTCTGGTCCGATTCATGGCCATTCGGTCCGCGGACGACATCAAGGGAGCACGCCATATCGCAATGGTGTGGGTAACGGTGTCTCTGGCCGCCGCAGTGGCGATAGGCATCATCGGCCGCGCTTATCTAAAAATGCCTCTTGAAGGAGTTGCCGCAGAAAAAGTGTATATCCTCATGGTGAGCGATTTGTTTCCGGCCCTGATAGCAGGGGTGTTACTGTCTGCGATTCTAGCGGCCATTATGAGTACGGCCGATTCCCAGCTTCTCGTCACGTCCTCGGCCATATCGGAAGATTTTTACAAGGCGTTTCTCCGGAAAAAAGCTTCGGATGCCGAACTTGTTTGGGTGTGCCGTTTCACAGTTCTCGCTGTTGCAGGCATTGCCTTCTTCTTGGCCTTGGAACCTGAAAGTTCCGTGTTGGACCTGGTAGCGTATGCCTGGGCGGGGTTCGGCTCGGCATTCGGTCCGGCGTTTATCCTGTCCCTGTTTTGGAAAAGAATGACCCGAGGAGGGGCGCTGGCCGGTATTATTGTAGGTGGTCTTACCGTCCTCGTTTGGCGGCAATTTGAAGGAGGCATCTTCACCCTCTACGAAATGATCCCCGGCTTCCTCTTCTCCTCCATCGCTATCGTCTTGGTCAGTCGGGCCAGCACCCCCCCCCCCTGACGAAATATGTACTGAATTTGATTCGCTGGCGGAAACGGCTTCTGCGTGTTCAAACGAATATTCTGGTTAATGTGATAGAATCAGGAGCGGCAAGAACACGAATCCGCCCGCATAAAAGGTGAACTCATGTCGAAAGTGCGCAACGCCGGTGTAATCATCTTATTTCTCGTTATGGCTCCTGCAATCGCCCAGCAATCCTTCGGCCACTGGCCTCCGCGGGAGTTTCTCCTCAAGAGCCTCGTTGCTGCCGTGCCAAACTATTTGGATTCCTTCCACCAGGATACCGGCCGGTTTGGCGCAGAGCCCTGGATTTGCCAGGACCAAAACGTGATCTTCCCTTTGGCTGCTGCATGGGCGATTGAGGATCCCAGCAATCCCTGGTTCCACAAACAGGAACTCCTCGATGTCATTGCAAAAGCCGGCGAAGTCCTCACCAAGGAAATGGACTCAAAGGGGAAATGGACGTTCAGGAAAAAAGACAATTCGACTTGGGGCCAGATCCATATGCCCTGGACGTACAGCCGCTGGATTCGTGCCTATCAGCTTGTTCGTGATGCTCTCCCCACAGCCGCGCGCGAATCCTGGGAAAAAGGACTTATGCTCGGATTCTCTGGAATTCGTGCCTGCGCCGGCGGAAACCTCCACAATATCCCCACCCACCACGCCATGGCCTTGTATATCGCGGGGATATGCTTCGAAAACGATGACTGGAAACAGGCCGCAAAATCCTACATGGCCAGAGTTGTCGCGGCACAGGATCCTGCCGGATTCTGGACGGAACACGCAGGGCCTGTCGTCGGATACAACCTTGTCTATATCGACGCGCTCGGCGTCTATTATCACTTTTCCAAGGACCCCCTTGTCCTCGGCGCCCTGACCCGTTCCGCCCAATTCCACGCCAGTGTCCTGTGGCCCAATGGCTCTTCCGTCCCCGCCATTGATGAACGCCAGATCTATCACGACGGAGTCAATATCGGAAATGTCGGATTTTCATGGACACCGGAAGGCCGCGGATTTCTTCTCAAACAGGTTGCCGCCTTTAGCCATGACGCCGGAAAGACAGTCGACGCCGATTACGCAGCCTCCATGTTGTTGTACGGCGGGTCCGGTGATGCAAAGTTTCCCCCGGCGGACCAGGATGTCGCCACTGTTATCATCGGCGACAACAAGGCGCTCATCCAACGAAAAAAGCCCTGGCAATGGGCGTTATCCGCCTACGCCTGTAAACCTTCGGATAGCCGCTGGATTCAGGACCGTCAGAATTTCCTCGACATCTATCACGACGCCCTCGGACTCGTGGTTGGCGGCGGAAACACGAAATTGCAGCCCTACTGGTCAACCTTTACCGTGGGAAATCCGGCGCTCCTCAAGCATGTTCCCGGAGACGCAGACCCTAACTTTGTCCCCGCTATCGATCTAAAATGGATGCCCGATGAAGCCAGCCTCACTCATGAAAACACACGCAGTTCGCTGTCCCTGAAATACGGTGACATCGAGTGCCAGGTATCCCTCTCTGTCAACGACAACCAATCCCTCTCCGTCACCTGCCATGCCCCCAAAGGACGTGGCGTGGAAGCGCATGTGCCGCTTCTGTACCGCGCGCCGGAATTCACCACCGCGCCTGGCAAGAGCATCCCCCTGACCGAAGAGGATCTCCTTCTCGAATCGGACGCACTAGGCAATTTCATCATCTATGATGACCTGAAGATCACCATTCCCCCAACAGCCCGCCTACGCTGGCCCGCCCGCCAACACAACCCTTACAAGAAGGACGGATCATCCTCCCTCGAAGCCGCCAAGCTCGTGATCGTCCTCCCATTCGACTCCATCGAGGAATATACCCTCACCATGTCGATTAACCGTTGACCCCGGTGTTCCCGCCCGCTCCCTCATCCCTGCAAAAACAGCGCGCCAGTTCCCCTCTTTTCGACAAAATTACTTTCAATCGTTGCATAAGTCGTTCCTGTCGCTATCCATCCGGAAATTCGCAATCCGCAATTCCCATTAGGTTTGTTTGTGGCTGGTTCGCGCCGTGCCCGTCCGTGCCTGTCCGTGTACGTCCATGTCCGTCCGTGTACGATACTTCCTGGTCTTAAGGTCTATACAACCGCTCCATAAAGATAGGATCTTCTTTTAAATCGGGTTGAATAACCAATTGCGGTTCTGACAGCAGCGTTTCGGCCAGGTCAGCAGCATCTTTGAAGGTCTTCATTGCGTCGGCGCTCTTCCAGACAAGCTCAAAGCGGAACTCGAAGATTCCATGACTGTCGGCAACGAAATTCGTCATCCATGTGTTGTCGAACACCAATGCACACACGCGGTTTGGACTGGGAGGCGCAGCGTTGAGATGTTTGAGCGGTTGTAGACCCCCGAAACTGACCACCGGCGCGTCACGCGTGATCCACAGCCAGTGACCGTCATTGGTGTTGTAATCGGTCCAACTGTCAATGGCCATCCAATCGCGGCAGGTATGCGGAATCTGATCCTCAAATGGTATGAACGGAATTCCTCCACACGACACCGTCGGAAGCGTATCGCCCGTGGGAAGCGCGCATCCGATATAGAACCATTCCGGCGATTCTGACGATATCCGATAGAGCCGAATGGTCAATACCGCGCGCGGTTCTTTGTGGTAGATTTCAAGCGTGCGCGTCAGCCACTTGAGCCGGGGATGCTTCATCATTTGCTTGTATACCGTCGTGTGGGCATTGGTTTCGATACTGGCCTTGCCGGCTGGCTCCGCGGATGTCTCTTTAAGCGACTGATTGCGGCGCTCCTCCTTGGGATTCTGCAGCATTTCATTGTACTTCCAACGCCCGCAAAATCCAGTCAATGCAATGGACGTGAATACGCCGGGACTTTCCGTGAACAGCGGTTTGGTCATGCCGGGCCACTGGGCCGAAATAGGCCATCCATCATCATCCACCCCGATGGTGCACCGTTGTTCAATTGACACTGGAGAAACCTCTTTGTCGCTGGGGAGTAGCCGAATCACCGAATTCGCATCCAGGTTCTCCATCCAGAATCGAAGGCTCTTGCCGGGCACATTGTCCGCCATAGTGCCATGTTCCGCCTCAAATGTAAGTTGGTCCGGATTCTCCGGTGCGGTAAATTGCGCGTAACCCGGCCGCGATTCCACGGGTGTAATCACTCCCGTTTTAGGATCCTCCAATGCACTCACCTCTTCTCGTAGCGCAGACGATTTCAATGTGACCCAGCCACTCCAGGCAGTGGGGGACGTGTTGGCGGCATAATATCCAGCCTCCCGTGGATAAATGGCCGTGCGGGCGCGTTGCGACAACAACACCTTGGACATCGCGAGTGGATGATAAGCCATCCGGGCTTTTTCGTTGTATTGCGCCCATGTGTCGATCTCATGCGGCTGCCCTATGCTGTCCGCCGATCCCCAGGTATGTTCGTCAAACAGACACAACTCCCGCAGAATTGTATCGGCGGATGAATGCGTGTTTTTATCAAGCGTTTCACCCCAGACCGGACTCAGCGCGGCTGCAAGGTTGCGTTTTGCTTGACGCGATGCTGCAACTTCGCGCGGCCCCGAAGCGAAACCGTTAACCCACCAGTCGGTGAACTCGCCCGTGTATTCCGGCAGACGTTCCGAAATATGAGGTTTCAGGTCTTCTATCGCCTGCGATACCGTGGTGAGCCGAAGTTCGGGCTGTAGTTTCAACGTATTCCAGGCGGCCACAAAATCGGCTAAACCGAGGAACGGCGGATCATTGTCCATACGCCATTCATTCGTTACCGAAAGCGGAAGCGATGGGAAATCATATCCGCGCGCCTCCAACTGCCCAAGCCGTTCGCACAGCCGCGCCTGAGCTTTTCTCAACGACGCTTCATCCGTCGGATAAAATTCGCCGCGTCTGGGCGGACGATACCGCGTATCGGTCGACTCCGGCACCGGGCCGCGCCGCCAAGAGTCGGCAAAAAAGTAATAAAACCCATTGGGATACGTGTCGCCGAGCCACACGAACAGGCGCCTGCCGTCGGGCATTTTCCACCAAAAGGCCATCGGCACTTGAAACGGCGCCTGCCCATTGGTCGGATTGATGCCCATGAAGAGATTGGCAACATTTCGATCCAGCAACGCCATCGCCCCCGCCCGGGGGAATCCGTTCACATCATTTTGGATGCCCGTCTTCGGAGACGCCGCATCCCACACTTCGTCCGGCAGCCAATGTAGTGTTGTTTGCCACTGATCGGCATTGAGCGTCGGCGTCTGATTCATGGCCAGCGCACTGATTTCCAATCGCCCGGTCCTAATTGCTCGAATCAAATCCTGGCGCCGTTCCGGCGAATTCTTCTGCCACCAATCCTCCACCGTCAGATTGGCTTCCGTCGTCCAACTGAACTGCGCTTCCCATGGCGCGTTTTCCGTGGCTAGAACGCCGTCAATGGCAATATCCAAATACCGCATCTGCTGCTCACGGCACACCGACGGGTGATCCGTGAACCCCACGTCCGTATGCGACATGTGGACGATATCCACCCGCTTGATCTTATCCGGCAACTTGGGCTCCTGCGCTATTGCATCGCCAATCACCATTATCAAGACTATCACCGCCGATACGATCACTGCAATATGGTTCTTCATATCCTTACCCTTCATTTTTCATGCACGGGGCACACGAACGTATCGTCTCTTCCAATCTGTACGATATTAGCATGGCATATTTACGTGCTTCCAAGAGGGCGTGCGATACAAACGTGACGCCGGAAAAGTCAGTGATTTATGGATCAATCTACTATACATTGCCGAATGGGCGGATACTTGCTTGGCAGAAAACATGTTCAGTGTGGACACGGCCCTTGCTGGGAATGGGGGCAATGGCGAAGGCCGAATATCCAGCACAGAAATTCGGCTGGTTTCTTCAATGTTGCTACAATACCCGCGCATCGCACGTGTGTAGTTGAGAGCCATCGAAACGAATGATCTCGATGCTGCTCAAACAATTATCCGCGAATATGACGTGGATTATTAGAACATGTTGTTGGCGGTTTAACCAACGTAAACGAGGACATGCACAATGTGGATACTCACGGTAATCATCTGTTGCATGGGCGCTGCGGAGCCCGCCGATCATGCCATACTGCTTGGTTCAGCCAAGCAACTCTTTCTCGATGACTATCTCATAGCCGAACAAAAAACCTTGTACGCCGCATTCACCCAGCCGAGAAATTCAAGGGTACAATTCTTTCAAGGCGGTAAGGCTAAGACCGATGTTCTGACAGGACCGGCTGATTCGTCAAAAGAACGGAAATACCGGCTGGAATTGGATTGTTCCAGACAAGGCCGGCTGTCTAAAACCATCACGATTTCCAGAAACCTGGTTACGGGCGATCAAGACAGGGCTGTCTCTTCTTCTCGCCTGCCAAGGTGTGACGGGCTTACGTTAACGCTATTCGGGATAAATTTCACAATATGGGCTGTTTGAGGAAAATGGCAGCCCGTCCGTATACACAAATATAACCCCCTATTGATTTTCGAGTTTTCAACCTAACACAATGTCCAGCAATGTTTTACGATTTAATCCTGTCCAAATTGGGGAATGGCTGGCCGAATTGCCGGTTCGGAAAGCCGGGGAAACAAAACGGGTCTGTCACGGTATCTGGGGATATAGCACGGTGATGTTCAGAAGTATATAACGGTAGAGAGCAGGAGGCGGTGTTGGTAGACATCTTCCTTAAAGCCCTTGACGCCGCGGATGAAATCGCGGTTGACGCCAAGGCCAAAACGCGCCTGATAGGCCAAGTCTATGTTAACGCGCTGTTTGAGGAGTAGCCCCACGCCAAGGGTTGCGCCGAAGAAACTATCGGGTTTTCCAGTTCCATGCTGCATACGGGCATGCCGTTTGTTGTTTTTCCCGGTAGCGGGTTCCTGGTCATAGAAGAGCCCGCCGCGCAGGCTCCAAAGTTGATCCATGATTTCCTGGGGTTCTTTGGGGAGGAAAACATACTCCCCGCCAAGCCTAACGGTATAGGTGGGTTTGAAATGCGTCCGTTTCCATGGAATTCCCATGTTACTGAAATCCACCAGCGAAAATTTCCTGCCTTGACCATCCGAAACATAAAAACGGTTCCAGTCGGTGCGCGTAATATCCATGGAAAGCATAAACCGATCATTAAACCGATAGGCAGTGCCCAGAGCAAACGAAGCGGGAAAGGTCACATGGCGATGTTCATGCTTCCGCCCATGAATGATATTCGATACTCCTGGGAAAGTGCCGGTGGAAAACATTATTTGATTGGTTACATCCTTAACGTGGTAATTAACGTTTCCTTTGAAAGAGGAATCATAGCGCAGGCCGATGCTCCATTTGTCAATAGGATTCCATAACACACCCAGGGTAACATTTTCGCCGGAAAAGTCTTCGTAATATTCTTTGGAACGGTAATAACCAAAGCCGGGAATTCCTTTGAACATAGAATGGGAACGTTGTTTTGTGGTTTGTTCCCAGCGATTTTCGTTGAGGAAGGTGCTGCGCCAAAGATTTACCGCTATGCCGGCGGAAATGCGTTGGGTGATTTCAAAAGCAATGGCAGGCGTAATGGCGCTTAGGCTGCCGCTCTGCCTAAAATCCATATGCAAGCGGTCGGTATATCCTTTGCTGGATCGTTTCCAGTTAAAATTTATTGCGCGCGTGAATTCATACTTTTTCTGGTAGCTCAATGACACACAGATATTCCGCCCCAACACCAAGAAAGGCAATGGGTATGCCGCGCTGAAAAAATTGATTCCCAGGGTGTCGCTGTAATGCCGGGAGTCAAATTCGCTGTGTCCCTCCGCCGTTAAAATATCCACTACCCCGTTATATTCCCCCACCAACGAAATTTCCGGCTTCTCCAATTGCACCAAGCCTGCCGGATTCCACGAGGCGGCCGTGGCATCGTCCGCCACAGCCACAAAGGCGTCCGCCATGCCGGCAGCACGCGCGCCGGACCCCACTGGTGTAGGGGAAAGAGAGAACTCGGCTTCCTGGCTGGCAGCCCACGGGCCAATCAGGATCGTAAGCAACGTCCATGCGGCTATGTTTCGATTACTTTGTAACAACGTAGTGCCCCACTTCTATGGGTAGTCCGTTTGAAGGCCGGCCTTCTTCCGCAGGTTTCATTTCAAGCGTGCAAAACTGTGGTCCCACACCATTGACCAACCCTTCACCAAGGATGATGTGTTTGTCACCTAATACCGCGCCGGTGTTAAGGTCTTTGACCGGTTCTTTCCGATACACCAGGCATTTCAGGCTTTCGCGCAGTCCTTGGCTCTCCTTCAAATCGCACGTAACCTCCGGGGCGCTCCAGTCAAGCACCATGCCATGGACACGAGGAAACTCCTGGGCGAGACGCACCCCCAAATCTTCAATCAGGCGGTCCATTTCCTTGTATGGTCCTGCCACATCCACACGCGGCGCCACGCGCACACCGGTCTCCGTGCTGGTGCCTTCCAGCACGATCTCTATGGATTCCTGATCCCGGCGGATACACGCCGCCAGCATCACATCGGCGGGCACCATCTTGCATAATTGCAGTTTGTTGCTTTTTGAGGAGAGTGCCGAGGACAACTCCAGTTCTGAAAGAATATTCTTGATCAAATCGCGGTCCACCAGGGTAAAGCGCTTTTGCACCGTACGCTCCGCCAACAATTGACTCAAAATATACTCGGTATCCTGCGTCAAACCCGGATTTTTCAGTTCCGAAACATTGCCCAGAAACGCCAAGGTAAGTTTTCCCTTGGTCATCTCAATTTCCGTGGGAGATCGAAGCACTGTCTTGCTATCTTCACCTTTCCGGCCATTGGAATCCGACGCCACTGCGCGTATCACATTTTCCCCTTCTTCCAGCCGCACCCGGCGGCTCAAGTGAACATTGTCGCGGCCTGGCACGATGGGAATCGCTTCATCATTCAAGCTTACCTTGTCAACGACGGTGGTGGTGCGTATTTCCATCGCGGCGACAATTTCGTGCATGAAATACTGTTGACCTTCCTGGAGATTGCTGAGAGAAACGGTGACAGCGCCGCCGGAATCCGGTGTCACCCCCAACACCATGGACAATCCGCCCGCCAGCATATTGAGCAACCGGGACCCAAATGGAACTATGGAAGAGGTATTTGGTTGCTGCACTGCGGAGGTTTGGAGTTCACCCCAGGTCATGTTGCCCAGCATATCCTCGCACTCATACGTCAGCGGAGTCGTCATTTCCTGTGGCGAAATATCCAAAGAAAATGTAGTGATGCCGTGGTTATCCGTGCTTAATGAAGCCTCTTTCCTGCCCACACGGAATGCCTTGACGCCTGTTCGATCTATGGCGGCGCCACGCAGATTGCCGGGCAGCGCTAACGGCTCATCAAAACTTAGCGCGGGGCCTTCAACATCCACTATGATCGGCACGTGGGTTGAGGCCGTTTTTCCCAAGAGATCCATGGCAGAGATTTCTATGTCATTCTGCCCAGGCTGGAGCGAAACGCGTTCCCGGAACGAAATCTGGCTGTCAGAAACTTTAATATCCACTGGTAAACCATTCACGGTTATCTGCGATATAAACGTGTCGTCCTGCACGGCGCCGGCCAATTCCCATTCCATGGCCGCCACTGTTTCCTCTGCGCCTTCCACCGTAATCACCGGTGGCGATACATCGGCCCCACTTCTTTCCAGCAGACGCTTCCGGGATTCGTTAAGATAGTAGGCGGCACGCGCGGAATAGCGTTGTTTCAAGCTGCGTTCCAACTGAGTTATGCTCGTTTCAAATTGATTTTGATGATAGAGGACAATACCCAGTTCCCGGTTGGGGAAATATTCCGGAATAAAATGAAGCCCGTAGGTGCGCGGCCAAAGCTGATCGGCACTCCTGCCCTTGAGTGCATTTTCCAGATCCCGTTGCGCCTCGGAATAGAAGCCACCCTCCAAATACGAACGGCCGCGTTCGTAATAGTTCCACCATCGTCCCCTAAAGCGGCCTTCCGTTACACCATACTGAACGCCATTGCGCACATATTTTTTTTCATTCTGTGGTGAAAATACCGCACATGAAGACAGGATACTTGCTTGCAATAAAAGCACTGCAATCAGGCAACAGAACGTGATATGGTGAAAAAGCCGCATTGTGATTATTTTTCCTGAAGCCTTTCCTGTACATACCAGCCGGTGCCGGGTGACGTGCCAAGCTTTGATAGGTCTACACCCGACAGTGTCACCAAAGCAGTGGCGCCGCCAGGCATTTCCACAACAGCCGAAGCCTCGCTTATCGGCGGCACGTCGGGATCCGGAAAAACATCAAAATGCATGCCTGATTGGGCGCCCGCTTGCATACCTACATTGACCTCGGGGCCTTTCGCCCCCTGATAGAGGCGTCCACGCACAGGATAAGCCCTTGCGACCGCGCGCCAGATGGCGCCTGCTGCATCAGCCACAACCTGTTGAGTGCTGCCGTGACGCTCCAAATCCAAAGCAGGAACAGCCACTGGTATGGAGGTTTCCACATCATCTATTTTAACGATGAGTTTTTCCTGCCCATCTACCGTCACAATACGGCATTGGACTACCAAACGCGCCCCAACGATTTGGCCCAACCGCAAGCGGTTAGCCCCGGAACTCAACATCCCGGAGAGTTCCTGCTCGCTTAGAATTTCGCTGATGAGTTCACGGTCCACCAGTTTCATGGGCGTTGCCTCATCCAAGCGTTCACCCAGCCATTGCGGTAGCAAGTCCGTCAATCCAGATTCCAGGGCAAAACGGCTTTGCTTGGCTTCCACGGGCAGCACAAAGAAACTCAGCGCCCGGCTGGTCCAGCTATCAGCAGAGACCTCTTCTGGAGGCTGGGTGTCCATCATCTGGCAGATGCGGTGCACCGATTCCCGCACCTGCTCCCGCCGGGTATCGTCCAGACGGCGGGCAATCTCCGCTGAATACGCCTTCGCTACTGCCGGCCCTTCCGGCATATCAGTGACCGCAAGTTGTTCAAAAATGGTTTTCGCCTCTCCAAGCTTTCCCAAGTGATAATAGGCCTGACCGAGCGTTTGCAGCGCTTCGCCATACTGCCACTTGAACTGGAACGCTTCCTCTTTTAAGTCTTTCAGCAGAGTGGCGGACTGTTCATATTCTTCTTTCAGCGCGGCAATCTGCGCCCGCAAAGACCTAAGATATTGACTGCCGGACGAACTCATGCCCTGCAGGACCGCCTCCGCTGCTGCGCCATCTTTTTCAAAGGCCAACGCAGCTTCCCCTTCCGCGCGTAACAAGGGATCCGTAATAGGCATAAACGTGGCCGCTGCTTCCTCCAGATTGCCCTCGCGGAGCAGCGTCATGCCCAAGCCATACGATACATCCGCATCCTTGGGATAGGCATCCAGCAGTTGCCGGTATTCGCGTTCAGCACACTCCAAATCTTTTTTCTCCAGACAGTCCCGTGCTTTTGCCAACGCCATTCCAGATCGCCTTTCTGGCGCTTCAACAAGGATAAAAGCACGAATAACAAGCAGGATAGCGGTCGTAATCAATAAGGCGGCCATCACCAACACAGCCCATCGCCAGGGATGTCTCTTGGGCGGTTCGGGAGGCGTTTTGGCCTCGATGGAAGGCACTTTTCCCTGCCGTTCAATCGCTTGCAATGCAAGGCGCAGTTGGCGCGCAAATTCCCCCATGGTTTGGAAACGTTGTTCCGGTTTGTGGGCGATGGCCTTATCCACAAGTTCCAGGATGCCCTGAGGAAGGTCAGGACGGCGTTCTCCCAAGGGGATGCGATCATCCACACGTATCTTCCGAAGCAATTCACGAACACTGGCTGCCTCAAAAGGCCGTTTTCCACAAATCAACTCGTACAGCGTCACGCCAAGAGAAAAAACGTCCGAGCGCGCATCCAGAGGATCGCCATCGGCCTGTTCCGGCGACATGTAGGGCGGCGAACCGCTGATATCGCCTTCAATGGTGAAATCAGAACTGGACGGCAGCCGCGCCAACCCGAAATCGGTGATTTTAGCCCTGTGTGTTTTGGGTTCCAGTAAAATATTGGCTGGTTTTATATCCCGGTGTATGATGCCCTGCTGATGTGCCTCATAGAGGGCTTCGGCGCATTCCATCGTGATGCGCAGCGACTCGATCAGCGTCAAGCCCTCCGGATTTTCCTCTAACAACTGCTCGGCATTGCTTTCCACATACTCCAGGACAAAATAACACTGCCCCCGGTATTCGCCCCATTGATAAATATCCACAATCGACGGATGTTTGCTGAGCGCGGCAATGGCCTTTGCTTCACGTTCAAACATGGCCCGGGCCTTGTCAGAAAGCACATGCTTCATGAATTTTATGGCCACTTGCCGGTCCAACGCATCATCCCACGCCTTATACACCGTGCCGAACCCGCCCGCCCCCAGCACCTGTTGAATGCGGTACGTGCCGATGCGTTCATTTAAGAGAGAATCTTTAAGATCGCTTGCTGAAATGGAAGGTTCAGAAGCTGCTTCATTTAACCCCTCTAACCCATCGGGCGAATCCGAGCTATCCATTGCCGACGTCGGATCATGCGGCCGTTTTGGGGATGAATCACTGCCATCTTGTTTCATGCACTAGATGCTCCTTTAATCACCCTTCCGTGTTGCTCCCTGATAGAAAGGTGTCTCTATTATGGCTTATATGCCCTGCGCCATGCCAGCAAAACCATCACACTCAGGAATCCGATGAAGAAATCGCCCAGAAGGCGTTGGAGGTTCTTGAGGGAGAAGCCGTTCTTGTTGCACTGGCAACTGAACGGGAGCGGGTCTTCTCCTTCCTGTTCACCTTCCACATATCCTTCGGTCACGCCTTCAAAAATCTCGCCTTCTGCTCCTTCGGTAAGTTCGCCTTCTATCCCGCCTTCTGCTTGACCTTCTTCCAGACCTTCGCCCTCCTCCGGCGAGCCTTCGGAGGGTAAACCTTCCACTTCTCCTTCAGCATTGCCTTCGGCTTGACCCTCCTCCGGCATGCCTTCGATGGACCCTTCACCTTCCAGTGAACCCTCGGAGGGTGAACCTTCGGAGGGCAGGCCGCCGCTCACGGTCACGATGCCATCGGTGGCCGTTGACGGCAGATGGGTCCCGTTCAGTTCCGCCGCATCAAAATGCAGCGCGCTGCTCTGGCCTTCCGTCCCCGCCAGCGCGCGGAAGCGCAGCACCACCACCGTCCCCGCGCCACTGGGCTCCTGCACATCATACCCGTTCATCCGCAACTGGCCCGGCTGCGCATTCACCAGCGGGGCCGCCCAGGATGCCGTCAAGGTTCCATTGCTCGTGCTCACATACTCCAGCACCGCCGCATCGTAGGTAATGTTGAAGTAGTAGTCGTGCAGATCGGTCCCGTCGTCCAGCCACACCCCCGCATCGATTTCTTCACCCGGATCCACCGTCAGATCAGTGGGAATGCTGATCTGACGCGTCGTCTGTTCGAGAGATATTTTCGCAGGCGCCGCTTTCGCCTCCGGACCATATCCGTCACCGTTCGTGTCCGCCGGAAGCGCCGAGATCAGCCGCACTTTCCAACGAAGCAATTCATACGCGTCGTCCGTGCGCACCGCGCCGTCTCCGCTCACGTCCGCCTGCGGCGGATACTGCGGGTACGTTACTTCCGGCGCAACGGGAAAACTCTCCACCAGCCCGATCACCCATTGCTGGATCAGCGAACCGTCCAAGGTCCCCGTGATGCCGTCGCCGCTCACCTCGCCCCACTTGAACGGCGCATTCTCCGGACGAAGCGCAAAGTCCACGCCGGTCTCTTCATTCTCGTATACTGGCGCTGATTTGCTCTGGGAGACATATCCCGCCTTCTCCGCCTCCACCGTGTAGTAGCCCGCGCCCAGCATGCCCCGGAAGTAATCCCCCCGGCTGTCCGTCACCGTCGTTCCCTTCAAGACACTGTTCAGTTTGCAGCGCACCGTCACACCGGCAATACCGCTGCCCGTCACTTCGTCCGTTACACGGCCCGTCACCCACCCCGGCACACTCGGGTTGTTATTGTCGAGGTCCACCGTGCGCACTTCGTTCACCGCCGGGCTCGCGCCATATTGGTCCACTGGGATCACCCGCCAGTACCGCGTCACGCCGTCCGGAAGGCCCTCCACCTGCGTGAACGTGCCCACTACGTCCGGCTTAACCACCAGGTCCTGGGTGAAGTCCACATCGCTCGCGAATTCCACCCGGTATTTTACGCTATCGCCTTCCGGGTCCACGCTCTCCGTCCACGCGAAGAAACTGTACGTCGGCACCTCCGCCCCGTCCTCCGGGTACGTCAGTTCCACCGCCGAAGGCGGCTGATTCCCTTCCAGTAACCGGTACACCGTCGTTAGCAGGTGCGCGCTCGTCTCCTCCTTGCCTCCAGGAAGTTCGGTCTTGATGTAGTAATAGACCTGGTAGGTCCCCGGCGTGTCGAACGCCGTGCCGAATTGCGACCACCGGTAAATGCCCTGGCTGAGATCGCTGATACCCGGCTCATAATCAAACTGCGGCAGGTTCAGCACCTGCTGGTATTCCGGCAACGATGGGTCAGCGGCTTCCGCGCCATCGTACAGCGGTGTCTTCACTTCCACCCACGCCGGGTAATCCCCCCCCACCTCCGTCGCACGCGCGTACAGGGCCACCGGCTCGCCGGGTCCCACCACCAGCGTGCGGGTCGCGTCGATCCAGCCCACGCCTTCGCCCGCGTTCGCGCCGAAGCCCAGGATTACTTCGTGCGCGTATGCGCCGTCGTGACCCGACACCACGGACAACTCCGGCCGCGCCGTGCCCACGCCATCGCCGTTGTCGTCCAGTTGCGGATGTTGCGGCTCGAACGCGCGGCCGATACCGTTCGTTTTCGACAGGGTGTATTCCTCGATCTGGAGCGAGGCAAGCTCAAAACTTTCCTTCAGGGTCTTGCCCAGCTTCGCGTTGCGGAACAGTTCCGTCACGAACGGTTCCCCATCCCGGACATCGTTCACGTTCAGGGGATTCTTCACGCCCCGGTGCGAGATCTCCTCCGGAGCCGTGCTGGTGAGGATGATACGATGTTCCCCGGAGGCTTCATCCACGAAGCTCCCGGAGTGGCACGCCCCTACGACCACCACGAGGTCTTCGTCCACTGCCGAACCCGCGAGGCCGCCCTGGAGCGTGTCCAGATACGAGTCCAGTTCCAAGGGCGTGATCTGGCGGGTCTCATTGTAGCTGCCCGAGTACACGTAGAACGCGTCTTCCGCGCCGTGGTCGATCAGCACCACATACAACGGGCCGGGGGCCGCGTTCATTTTACCCAGCGCCCATTCTTCGATGGCGGCCTGGACATCGCCCTGGCTCGGCGTCGTGTCGCTCACGTAGATGTCCGCCGCCGGTTGCACCGGGCCCTCGCGGAGGTAATAAATGTCATCCGTAGCAAAGCCACGTTCGCGCAGGCTGCGGTACACGAAATCCGCCGTCTTCGTGTGTTCCTTCTGGCCTTCGCCGAGGCCTGCCTTGAGTTCGTCGTTCAGCGCGCCCACGCATACCACCGCATACCCCGCGCCGTCCTTTACCGTCAGACGCGGCGTTTCCGGGGCATCGTAATTCGACGACGTCGTGCGCAGGAAATTGTTGTCGCCCGCGAATTCCGCGAGGAATTGCCACGTGCCAGGCTGCGTGAACGACACGCCCGCCGCCACAAACGCCGACGGCTCGAACGTGGCCACGCCCACCGCATCCGTCGTGCCCAATACTGGACCCGCTGGCGTGCCGTCCGGTTGACGCATAAACAACTGTACCGGCAATCCCGAAAGCAGCGGCTTCAACCCATCCGGCAGCGAGGCACTCAACACCGCCGTCGCCGTCACACTCTCGCCTACGCCTATCGCGGAGGCTGACAAAGACACGGATAGAGTGGGTTGGGCTTGGAGTACGGTTACACCTGCGGCATCACTGTCGCCAAAATTCAAACGGTCACCCAGCCATTTCGCGGCAAAGGCCCAGCTTCCTGCTTGGTCTGGAAGAAAAGTAAAGGAAAATGCACTATTGGCATTGGTGTTGATGGTTTGGGGTTTGGTCCCGGCTGAACCTTCAGGGCCTTCCGTATCATCAAACAACACCGGTACCGTGCCCACTACGGGCGTTATTCCTCCACTCAATGTCACATAACTACCTAATGTGATCGAAGCGGGCGCGGCGTTCAAGGTTAATGTGGAATCATTTAGCGCCTGAATCACTCCAGATTGCGCAACCCCGCCACTGGTTGAATAATACTGACCATCGTAGGTATGCACCGTGCACGTCCAAATTTCATGCGGACTCGTATTGGAAGCATCGAGAATGTCTACTACATCCGGCTTTGGACCATTTACAATAGTTTTTGGGGATAGTGTTGGACATTCCGTGCCGCATGCTGGATCTAGAGAATTTGTCCATGTATAGCGGTATTGTGCGGAACAACCAGGCCCTACTGTGCCGGGTTGCAGACCACATACCAAGTTATCGGTATCCATGGGATTACCCGCTGGGAAGATATAGGGTATGGGAGGTGTAGGCAAAATAAGTTGAACGGTTAAATCCAGATCCTGCACATCGGAATAACCGTCGCTCAGATCGGTCAAGGTAAGCGTGGGCGCGGCTGTGCCATGCTCATTATGTTTAGGCGTAATCGTCAATAGTTGATTGACATCAATTGTGGCGATGTAAAGGGTGGTGTTGTCCGGAGCAATGGACCAACTAGGCTGTGCGGCATAGCCTTTGTGCGGGGTTAAGTCATAGGTGAGTGGAACATTCCGTGGTGTTGTGAGAACGGGAATGGCCGGTGTAATTAATCCGGCTCGTTCGCCGAGTACAAGGCGGTTGGGGCGGTAGATAGCCTTCAGTGTCCGACCTCCTCCAAGGTCTATTCCCGTTAACGCTGTAAATTGTCCAGAGTTGTTGCCGTAAAAGACTACATCAAAACGGTCATCCACCAAAGGGACAAAGCCGTTATTGAACGTGAGGGCAAGCGTTCCGCTCAATGTGGCCAAGCCCGATATCATCAACTGATTATATTGAAAGCCGGCGGTCCTTCCGGCAATTCCGATATTCAGCTTGCTGGTGGCGGCAAGACTGCAATTGCCAGAAACCGTTAGTGTGCCATAGGCCGTGGAATCGCCTGCGGTTATCGTTCCTTGGCATAACAAATTGCCCTGAATTTCGCCACGCCCTTTAATCGTGGAGTTTGCATCCAGCGTAAAGGGTCCAGTAACAATGACACCCGCGTCAGAGGCCTGAGTATCCAATTGGATAGTGCACGAAGTAAGGTTGCTTCCCTCAGAATCAAGATATACTTTTCCGCCGTTTTTTACCGTGAGAAAAGAAGGACCATACCAAGTGGCAAGAGAAGAGAGATTGATAGTGCTATTGACGCCGGTAGCGGTTATGGAGCTTGAACTAAATGTTTGTAACTGAGATAGATCAACAAGGCCGCCATCTTTTGCTGTTATTACCAATGAGCCAGAAGTCACCGTAACGCTCGATAAATCGATCTTTGTTCCGGATTTTTCCGCGACAACATTCACCGGTGCAAGGCTTCGAGCCAGTGTTTGCACTGAACCAAGATCAAACTCAAGGCCATCGTGGGCATAAAAATTCGTATCAATGGCGGTAAGGAGATTCGGCATACTTATTGAACCATGGTCGGAAATGGTAAAACTGAGGACAAGCGGTCCGAAGTACCCAGCACTCACTTCCGTCCTTGTTAATGCGGTTAAAGGGATGCTTCCGCCACTAGTAGCTGTCAGGGTGACAGAATTCTTAATAGTTTCAATAGAAGAGAAATCCAGGATTCCATCTTCAATAGCGGAAATGCGGGTAGAGGCATAATCAGAAGTATTGTCTCCGCGCGTTTGACCCATCAGGCTTTTTAAACCGGAAAAGTCCAATTTACTTCCCATGCCTTGGACTTTAATATACGTTAAGGAACTTGTGGTCGTTGAATACGTTTGAAGGGCCTGCAAATCAAATATGGAACCGCCATAGGCAAAGAAACTTGTGTCCAAGGCGGAAATAACATTGGGAAGCAGAATTTCACCACCATTCTGAACGGTCAATCGCATTGGATTTTTCCAATACGTTCCAGAACCATCGATGGCTGGCAGGGATGACAAATCTATGACACTATTTGCATCTGTGGCTAAGAGCGCGAGATTATACCGCATTGTTGTTAAGCCAGAAAGGTCAATATAACCCCCATAGGATGCCGTTATGCCCGTCGCCAACTCATCAATTCCACGCGTCGAACCTTTCAGAACCTGCATACCGGACAGGATCAGCCGGCTATTAACACCATGGACGACAATAGCATTCCACGAGCCATTTTTAGCATCGTATGTTTGAACACTGGAAAGGTCGAGTGTGATCCCGTCATAGACATAGATGCTGGTTACAAGAACCGTTGCAAGGGATGGCATGACCAGACTGCCATGATCATGCACCACAAATTGAAGGGGATAGTAATCGCCGCCACTGGTTCCATCGGTTTGGACAAGGGCCGGCATGTCTATTTGGCTTCCTGTACCCGTTGCGGAAACGGATGTTCTCTTCCTAATCTCGGTAAGGGCCGGAAAATGAATCACACCGCCATTGGCCGCAACAATATCCAAGCAGAGAGAAGAGTCCGTTCTCGTGCCGCCCGTTATTATTGTCATCCCGTTCAAATCAATTTGACTGCCTGCCCCATCGGCTTTAATTTCTATATGCGCATCACCGGTATGGGTGTATTGCGTGGCATTGGGGACATTGATATGGCCGCCTGACGTTGCATAGAGGCAACCACTGTCAAGCATGGCCGATCCATTTGCGTTAAACGATGCAGAGGCGCCAGAAGCACGCAGGGCTGCTCCATAGGCCATAGTCAGAGCCCCATTTAGTTGTGATGCAGCTTTTATCGTTAAGCTAATTCCTGCGGAAAATGTCATGTTTTCCTGGCATTGAAGGCTGTTTATTACGGTTGTCACATTCATAGAAATCGTGATGGCAGAACCCATGTTAATGATGACATCATCATTGGTTCCTGGTAACACATCACCCGTCCAGTTAGCTGCCTGACCCCAGGAAGTTCCGTCTCCCCCGCCATCCCAGGTGATTGTGGCGGCTTGCCCTGATGAGTGGAACACCATACAAATTCCAATCAACAGGAGCGCTGCTCTCAAAAACCTTCCTTTTAACATCACTTTAAAGGACATTTGACTCATTATCGATTCTCCTCAGCGGATTTTACTCGTCTATGCAAAACTCGATTGAAAGAAGGATGGATTTCCCATTGAAAACGAGAGAGCGTCAGAATAACTCCTATCATGACGATTAATGTATAAGGATACACAGGCATAGGGTTCGGATTAACGACTTCGATTTGGCATTCCGAGCCGGCGGCGGCGATGGCGCCGTCGTTGAGTTCCGTCGCGGAGAAGGTTAAGAAGGTTTCGGAATCGAAGGGGGTTTCGGGGTTGATGCGGAAGTGTAACGTGAGCAGGGTGGGTGAACCACTAAGGGTTTGGATACCCTGTCCCGCAATCACTAACCGGTTGGGCAGGGGATTCACCAACGTGGTCCACGGCCCCGGCACCTGAAAATCCGTATTCACATAATCCAGAATAGTGCCGTCATAGGGCAATTCGAGGAAGAAACCTTGCACGCCGGTGGCATCATCGAGGGAGACGGGAACTTCAATCGTTTCACCGGGACCCGCCTGGATTGTCTCCGGTATGGATACGATGACGATGCGCCGAACCGTTATTGTGCCGCTTTGCGTGCTGACGGGGATAGCCCCATCATTCAGTTCCGCCACCTTAAAACTCAGAAGGGCCACATGCCCATTCGGGGTATCCGTCCGCATGTGAAAACGCACATACAGCAGCGTGCCAGTGCCATTGACCGGCGCGGCCCCCAGTCCTCCAACGTAACAGCGCCCCACAATACCGCTGCCCTGCGGTTCCGCCCATCCTGAGGTAAGTGCGCCCCGCCGCACCCCCACAAAGTCCATCAGCGCGGAATACCGCATCTCAAAGTAATACCCCAAAAGACCCGCCACATTGGTTATCGTCACGGGAATCTCAAAATTATCCCCAGGCACAACAATAGTATCCGCCGGCACACCTACTGTAACCGCAGCCCCGGCCATCGGCATACACACCAACCCTGCCGCTATGAGTGCCAAGAAGAAGCGCATAACCTTCCCCAGTTTCACCCGGTTTTATGAAAGTATACCCATTAAATCACTCAAAATACAACTTGTGAACCCGTTCGAATGTTCATTAAATATCCACATTCTGAGGGTTCCCGGCTTGGCCCATGTGTGCTTCGTGCAGAAATCGCGAACGCTTAGTAAAAACGGCAGGGCTATCGCAGTATTGGACAATTTGGAGGCGTTGGAGGCCGAGGATGTGACAAAAAAAGTTATATTTGAAGCAAAGAAATGGCCGCCCATAGTGTACGGTGTTTGTAACCCCATCCACATTCTCGGATTTCGAGATAAGTTCTTGTATAACAATATATTGCGATTTATTCCCATCTAAATTGGGAAATGGTTTGCCGAATTACTATCTCTGAAAGCATGAGATAACAACTCGCTTGACTTTTTTCGCCCTGCGGCATGGATTTACAGCGTAAACGTCAGGCTGGTGGCCTGGGTTCCACCGCTGTAAGAGCCTCCTGCGCGGATTCCATCGGTATTGGTTCCTCCGGTATACGTCCCGCCGAAGTACACTTTGTAAGTGATTCCTGCCACAAAGGCCGGGCTCGAAACAATGATGCATTCGTATTGCTTCGACGGTCCGAAAGTCACAATTTCTTGGCCAGTAGTGCTTTCGATATGGCAGAGCGTCCCGGCGTTTTTCCGGGTAAAGGTCAGCATCTTGAATTTCTGCGCCGAGGTGTTGCTGGGGGATGCGGGCATTCCGGAACTGCCGGCCCCTACCAGCAAACCAGCATCAACAATAATGCTTGACCCGAAATCTCCGCAGTCCAGGATGCCGTTGTTGTCTGCCGTGGGCCCATGAACGATGACTGTGCCTCCCGTCATTACGATATCGCCGTTGGAATCGAGGCCGTCGCCCTGCGCATACACCGCGAGATACCCGCCGTAAATATTCAGACAAAATTCGCTGTCTGTGGGATTCGGCGGAGGTCCCCAAGGGTCCAACCCGCCGCTTCCATCGGCGCAATTCAACCCGTCATCGGAGGATTCAACGTGAATGTTCCCGCCACGGATGGTAATAATAATGCTTTCAATGCCCTCATAAGATCTCAGCACGCTGATATCGCCGCCGTTAATGTCCACGGTGGCGTCACTGTGAATGCCATCATCCCCGGAGTAAATCTCAAAGTCGCCTCCGTCAATCTCGATGGCGGCCGCAGAATGAACGCCGTCGTCCGCGGAATCGATATAGAAGTCCCCGCCCAGAATCAGGACGCTGACCTCCGCCTTGAGCCCCTTCTTGGAGTAATTTTCCGCGTCGAAGACTGTCCCGGCGCCGCCTCCGGACTGGATGTTGAAGTCTCCGTTGTACACAAGCAGATAGGTTTGCGCTTGGATACCCTCCCCTTCCGCTACGATGTTGATCGTACCGCCTTCCACCGAGACAAATCCTGTCGTGGCGTCATCCGCATTGTCGGATTTGAACCCGTCGCCCTCGGCGGTCGTTACATTGATATCACCATCTTTTACGATGATATAATCTTTGCCCCGAATACCATCATCCAACGAGTCCACCGTTATGGCGCCATTGTTGATAATAAGCCCGTCCTTGCTTGTAATGCCATCGTTATAATTGCCGTTCACCATCAACTGTCCGCTGCCGAAGGAGCAGGCCCCAGTACTGATGGTAAGATAGTCTTTGCTGAAGAGCGCCGCGTTGGGTTCCTCATTCTCCACATCATCAAAATACGTATACGTTGCCGCGTCCGTGAGCACATTACTGGTTCCGTCGGCAAGGATGATGACCGTCCGCTCTGCGTTTGCCACATAGAAAGGCGCGCTGTAAAGGCAGGTAACGTTTATCCCGTTGAAGATGAGGCGCACAACGCCCTCGTCGCTTGAATCCACAGCCACGATGATTCTGCCATTCGTCAGACTGCCGCTCAGACTATAGGTGCCAGACGATGAAATGGTCAAGACACTGCCAACGGCACTCGCACCATCTGTGTTCTCAACTATCGAATCCCCATTGAATAGTATGTATGCAACGTCCGCGCTACTCCACGTGTAATCCGATGCCTCATAGTCGCCCAATGGGTCAAACGGCAGGTTCAGATCCTCGCCCTCGCCTTCCGCCGTGCCTTCACCTTCCTCTACGCATTCTCCTTCCTCTACGCCTTCACCCTCGCTCTGGCCTTCCACAGTGCCCTCTATGGTTCCTTCACTTCCGCCTTCGGCGGAACCTTCGGTCATGCCTTCGGCTTCACCTTCGGCTTCACCCTCCTCGACAGACCCTTCACCTTCCTCTGCGCCTTCCCCTTCAATCTGGCCTTCCACTGCGCCCTCTATAATTCCTTCACCTCCGCCTTCGGCGGAACCTTCGGTTGTGCCTTCGGCTTGACCTTCGGCTTCACCCTCCTCAACAGACCCTTCACCTTCCTCTGCGCCTTCACCTTCCGCCACGCCTTCACCTTCCGCCACGCCTTCACCTTCCGCCACGCCTTCACCCTCGCCTTCCACCATGCCCTCGCCTTCCACCACGCCTTCACCTTCTATTACGCCCTCTGATGTTCCCTCTCCTTCTGTGCCACATTCAAAAAGACTGCCAGAGCCTGGCGCAAAATTATCCTCAGAGCCGCACTCGGTGTGATAACTGCCTGCATTGAAAAATTGGATAATGCGCAGGAGTTCAGAAAGACTAACATGCCAATCTTGCGTCATATAATCGCTGTCGTGCGGGGGGCACGTTTGATCTCCGGATCCCGGCTCATATCCGTCTTCCGTACCCGCTTGGCAGTGATAACCACCCGCATTGTAGAACTGGATCATACGGAGCAACTCGGACAGGCTGATGTGCTGATCCGGAACGGTGTCCGCGGAATGATATTGCGCCGCCGCAACGGGCAATACAAATGCCAGGAACAAGGCAAAAATGACTAAACTGCGAATAGATATGCAGGGGAACATAATAGACTCCCTTCTTCTCGAACCAGCCCGCCAATGTGCGTGACTAGTTCCTGTATGTTTGGGTACTCCATCACTTTTCCTTAAAGTAACGTAGACTCCAGCTTCTGCGAAGAACTAAGAGAAGTTCTCTCCCGGGCTGTTGTAAGTGGCTTCTGCATAAAGCTACCTTCCTTGCGTGAAGCTACCATGTACAAAAGGATTAAGTTTTTGTAATCTTTCGCCCAGATTGCCGAGTGGGTAAACGAGCTTTACGAGGAAAAAACCGGCACAGCCAGTAACAAGGCTGTTACAACCGCCACAGAGCTTGGCATCTCCCGGACGCGGACAATTCAGTTCCTCAATCTGATACGGATTCCTGCCGATTTGCGGACACGGCTTAGGGAGATGCCGGACCTGACAGAGGCGAGGTTGCGGTCAATAGTCTAGATGAGCCCGGCAAGTATCGGGGCCGCAGTCGGTCGGGTTATCGGGAGTTCGGTAGCCATGGCAAATGCCGGGGAAGACGGCTTCAGAGGATGTTCGGCGCTGGTGATGGCGATAGATTGCGTTGAAAAGCCTTTTGCATGGACCCGGTGGTGTAGTATTATTCTTTTGCGACAACCGAAGATTAACATCGTTTACCATGCCCTGTGCGCCGGACCATTCAGTCTTATTCGGAATTGAATGGTCCGCAAAGGGGCCAAATTCAGACCGACATTGGCCGGTCTAAGGTCAAATGGATTTGGCTAGGAAGACATCCGTGAGAAAAAAAGTATGGATTGAGCCGCGTGGAATCGCAAAAATTGCCGGATGGAGACCGTACCGTGAATGACAATATAGCGGCAAGGATTGACTGGCGCGATATCAAGGCAGGGCTGGTGATTGGCCTCCTGTATGCAATCCTACTGGTGCTAAAAATGAAGGCGCCGGAATGGAGGGTGGGCGTATCGGCGGCGAATGTGCCGTTCATTCTCACCGTGGCGTACATTATTTGGCGTGGGCGACGGGAACCAGAGAAATTGGACACGTGGGGGCTGACGACACCCGTCACAGGGATGGCGGTGCTGGTCATGGCGGTGTTCCTGGGAATGACAGCGGCACTCTTGGGAACAACGGGACTCCTGCTCGGCGGGAAACCGGACTTTGAGCCGCAGTATGTGTTCCGCATGGTCGATTATATCATAGGCGCGTTTCCGCAACAGTTCTTCCTGTGTTCGGTCGGACTGGCAAGTCTGGCAACCTTGCCGGTGTTACGCGGGTCATGGCGATTGCCGTTGGCGGTTGGTATGTGCTTTGGTGTCGCGCACTTCTGGACGCCAGTACATTTTCCCGGTTCGGTTCTCCCGTTGCAGGTCGTGGCTACAGCACCCATGGGTTTCTTCGCGGCCTGGTATTTTCTCCGTTTCCGAAACATCCTGCCACTGACCATCTTCCACGCCATCGCCTACGTGCTGTATTCACAATGGGTGGTACACTTGCTGTGAGACGCGGCATCTCGTGAGTAGAATCCCTGTAAACGCCGCTCGATGAACTTCTCAGCAAGAACAGAAATACGGACCTTTGAGAAAGAAGAACATGACGAAATTAACAGAAAACACCGTGGTGTCTATGTCAATTACCGTTGTAGCCGTACTTTTCTTAGGTATGGCGTTTGCAAGCGCGACAGCCCTGCCGGCACCCGATTTTAGTTCAGTTCATCCACCATACAGTACAGGTGTATCCGCTGATACAGTTCCACTGCCCGGGGAAGGGCCGCTATTAACGCTGGTGCATATTGACCCGGAAACAGCCCCCGCTGTAAAGATTGCGGTTCAGGCGTGCGCCGGATTGTGCAATCGAAAACGCGGCGGGTCCGTTTTTACGCACATGGACCACAAGGACCTTCAATGGATAGAAGAACTCGCGTTACAACCGGATAGAACACTAACTGCCGGTGAATTTCTGGATGCCTGTAAGGCGGAGTTTCCCCGGTGGGTAAAGTACTCCTATGACAAGCAGCGGGCGTTACTTCCCAATATCCTCACGGTTGGCGCGGTCCTCGAAGCCATACCGATTGCCGAGGAAATGAATATCCAATGGGGCAAGCTTGTATTCGACGCAACGGCAGAGTTCAGGGAGCGTGACACGCCTTATCTCGCGACAAAGTATGTGTATGAGAACTATGTAAACGACACGACTGGACTCGCCATGCTCAACCCAGGCTATAAGGTAGACGCCAGAAACGTCTGGGATCCGGGTCTTAGCGGGTCCATGAATCCCTCAATGATTGATTTTGTGTTTTCAGAAAAACTATTCGTCATGTTCCTGGTGAACGGTTGCATCACATGCACGCGCGAGCATGATCTTCTGAACGAAATTGTCAGCGTTAACCCCTGGCCCAAACCTATCGGCGTTTATGGGTACGCGAATAATTGGATGGTATTCGGCGGATACCTTTTCGAGGCGCAGACCTTATGTGCTGCATCACGAAACATGGGTGCTATTCCAACCGAAGTCAACAACCTTTCCTTTTTTTCCACACGGCGAGAGCCGATTACCGATCCTGATGAAATACCTCAAAACAAGTTGGAGGTTGTCCACTATGACCCCGCCAAAACCTATGTCGCCCTTATTCTGGGTGATGGGGACAATATCGCTTTTATGATGGGAATGCGCATCGAGTGGTTTCGCCAACGGGCCGCGGCGTGTCGTGCTGGTGATGATTCCTGCCCGCCGCTTACCTGGACCATCTCGCCGCACCTTGCCCGCATCGCACCGGATGTTCTTACATGGTACTACAAAATGAGCCGTGACACTGGAAACGATTACTTCATGCTCCCGCCCAGTGGCCATTTGTATGCGTATCCATCCTCCTTGGAAAGCACAACCATGCAGGACAAGTTCGTCGTTGCCACGGAACAGGATGCCCGCCTGATCGGCTCCAACAGTACTGTTCACTGGGAGTTTTTTCATAATTGGCGATATACGGAAGATGAGTTTCTGCCAAAGTACGCAAAAGAGGGCGGAACCATCAAAGGTGTGTTTCCCGTCAATGTTCCTTATTTGTTGCCAACGGGCACATGGCTGCCCAACCAGTTCTTCAAGGTGATCGCCGGCCAGGACGGAGGAAAGGTTGTGTTGTTCAGACCCAGAGAATGGCGGGGGGTTAACGATAAGGGCGGACTCATGGAAGAGAAATTCTTCCTGAGTCCAGAAAAGATGGCGAAGGAACTGGGTTCCTATCCTCGGGGAACCGTTACGGGTATTTACATGACCAGCGACGGCGGGCTCAACCTCAACAACTCTATCATGGAACTGGTCAAAATACTCCCGGAACACGTTCGCCTTGTCAGCGCCGACACCGCCGTTCACCTTGCTCTTGAAGCGCCGCAAACGCAATACCGGCGGGAATACACTCTGCCTGCACCATTATTCATGCTAATCAATGCGATCATTGCTTTTGTGCCCGCACTGTTCTACTTCAAGCTCCACAGATTTCTCCGGGTGGTCCTGCATCTTCTGATACCGATTCTCATTGGCTGCGTGGCGTATTGTTTTTTGGCCCCGCGAAATTTTGAAGCCTATCCATGGACACTACTGCTTATCCCTTTCTCTTCTGTGCCGGGCGTTACCGGATCCCTGCTGGGGAGTCTGGTGAGTTGGAGCGTACGAATCTGCAAGCATAGATTGGTCCGTTCCTGATGCTTACTGAATCGCCAGCGGGAACCAGGGCCAGACTTAGGGCGTATGGCAAGGGAATTTGATCGAGGTCATGAAAGCTTTGGGTGAACTGGATTGTGTTCGGATTCTGTGTTGTGGATTGATTCCACTGACTGGGCTTGATTGTGCAGGCATAGAGTTCGAACCCCTACCGGATAGCCAGGGAAAATCGTCGTACGTAGTTGAAAATCAAGGGGAGAAAATGGCAGCCCATTATGTACGGTGTTTATAACCCCGTCCACATTTTTGAGTTTCGAGACAAGCCATTGCCAAATAATGTCTTACAATTCAATCCGGTTCAGATTGGGGAATGGTTGACTGACTTGCTGGTCCGGAAAGCGGGTGGAAACAAAACCGAACTGTCACGCTATCTGGGGATGAGCCGGACACGGGTTGTACAGTGCCTGGTGCTGGCAGAATTGCCCGTAAACACTCGCTCCAAACTCAGGCAGAAAGATGGGCTGAATGAGTATCAGGTCCGGGAGGGTGTGACAGTTGCCTCGTAAGCAAGCATGTGAATAGTTACCGTGTTAACTCAGGATTAGGCTGCGGAAACATCTTGATGTTTGGAAATGCCAAACAAATTTAGAACCTTTCCCCGCAGATAACGTTCAACATAACCATTGATAGTGCCATCTGGATACAACACGCGATTTGCCACAAGAACCTCAAAATTCTGTTGCGCTTTCTTTCTGCATCCCGTGATACGGCTGTAAAACCAGTCCTCGGAGTAGACAACATTTTCCCACAACCAACACCAGAGTGCCTGATTGTCAATAGAATTACACGCGGAAAGTTTTTTCTTTCGATTTGTCTTAATTCCCTTCCATGCGACAACGATGCGCGTCAATTCCACACTTCCAGCTACTATCAAAACTGTTTCAGGGCTTTCTTGGCGCTTTATTATCTCAAGCCTTTCCAACCACAAATCCTTCTTCATGTTCATTTCCTTCTTCTTCATGGAACCTTGACCACTTTTATCCCTGCCCGTTTAAGCACTTCGCCCGTAACGCCGTCAATATCGCACGAAGGGCTGCCACCCTTGAGATAGGCCACCCGAGCGCCAACAATCTCAGCTATTTCCCGAGTGTAGTTTGCACCATTAATGTGATAGTCCGTCACATCTCTACACGTTTCCGGCGCGATGATGCGCAATCCCTCATCCAACACCTGCGCTCCTGTACCTCCTTGCAAGGTCTCGCTCGTACGTGGTGTTGGCATCCCCCCCAATTGTTCCGGGCACACCGGTACGAGCACATATTTCTCCTTTAGCCGGTGTAAAAAATCGTCTCTCCGAACCGCCCGTTTCCCATGCCAGCGGCAGGGAATGCCCAAAAAACACGCACTAATGATTGCCGGTTGCTTCCCAGTTAAAAATGGTTCCTGTGGAAATAAAAAATCATCGTCCATCGGGTATGCTCCTAATATCACGGCGCCAAAAGCGATGCTTCCATCCCATACAGAAGGCCAACCGAAGGCACTTCCCGCATTGGGTACATCCCTCAATTTGAAGGATCTTCTTTTTTCTGTCGAAGCGTTTGTACCTGAAACATTCTATCATACAGAAGCCACAGTCAATACAGTTGAGCATTCGTCGTATGACAATATCCGAATCCCGCTGTGCTACATCCCAGAATCGAATTTCGTTGCCTTCACGATGCCATCTTCCTTGCAGAGGCATAAGATGCTTTTCAGAAATAAGCGATTCGTCCTTTATTAAGTAGACTAATGCGCCTGAAGGAAGCTGGTGTCTTAGTGCGGCAACCTCGACCTGTTCCGGAAGTCGTTTCCAGTGGATAAAACCATGTTTGCTCAGCTTTTCTTCTTTAGTTTTAAACTTTTCATCAAGGTGTGCCCTTTCAATCAGTCCGGATTTAAAAAGAAGGTTATCAATTTGCCCATAATATCTTCGACACACGTGAGGGAAATGCCGCTTGCTATACGCTTGCCTCCTGGTATCAGAGGTGTAACAACAGATGCAATAACTCCTGCTCATGTGTTCATAAATGGGATTGATCGGAAGACCATAGCGTTTTTTGCTTATGTCGATGATCTCATCCGTTGAAAACTGAAGCATAGGATTGAAACATGGCATATCAAGATGCTTGTACAACTCCAAACGCCGGTGTAGGGAATGACTAAATTCGCTGCCAGACATACCTCTGAACATTATGGCTTCTCTGGTACTGCCTGCGCCTTCATGCCTCAACCAGTCTGCCAATCCTGTTCCAATCAGCAAAGGAATACACCAGGGTTCTTTTAGCGTTATAAACCCCATTCCTCTGTTCATCAGTTCAAAATACTCCAGGTGGGGTCGAAGGATTTGAATGTTAAAGCCTTTACGGCCTCTCACCAAATGAACATATTCAAGGTTCAACGGAAATTCTAGATCATGATGAACATATAAACAGGGAGGTTGCTCCTCCCCAACCGCCTCATAAAGCATAGCGGCAAGCGCTAAACTATCCTTGCCAGTGGAAAATGCCACGAAACGGTGAAGTGAAGAGCATTTCTGCCATGATTTCCGTAACCATCGCACCGTCTCATGTACTTTATGATTTAGTGTCTTATTCATGGTTCTGCCCATCCGCCTAAAGCAGCAATCAGAACCTCACCCGCCAGGATTGCGTTATCTCTATTCCGGATACCAGATCGTGACGCAAACAATTTAATTGCCTTCTTTATCTTTCCCGCCATTTCCCTTGGCAATTTAACGGGAAGTAGTATGTAAGGTTTATCAACTTCCATGTCATTTTCGCATTTAAACTGTTCCCACGGGAATTCTTTGCCTGGGGCTAGCAGCGCCTCCAGTTGTTGTGGCGAGAAACCGAGTGCGTCTAGATTTTTTGTCGAAGTTTGAAGCCTCTTAAGAATGCGAGTGAGATGTTCCATGTCCCAGTCGGCAATTAGCGCTGTTTGATTGTCTGCTACAGCAAACGCCTCGCATAGTGAGTTATTTATCGCGACCATTACAACAGGCACCTGCTTCATCCCCAGTCTTTGAGCCGCTTTTCGCCGTGTATGACCTGCCAAGATCCTGAGTTTGTTATCGCAGATTATGGGGACATTAAACCCGAAGCTCTGTATACTCTTCCGCACAGCCTCGACTGCACTAGCGTTCTGGCGTGGGTTCTCCTTCCATGGTTTAAGTTTAGCCAATGGAAGCATCTTTAGTTCCATGCGGTATCGTGTTGGCGTTGTTGTTTTTCGTCTTCTCATCATTCTTTCTCCTAGGTTAATTTGCTTTGTGTTCCTAGGAAATTATGATGTCAACGGACTACAAAAGTACTTTGCGATTTCTCTATATTATCTTTGCATTTTCTTGTTTTTTAGAAGGGTTAAGTAAGAATTATGGCAAAGAAAAAGCAAAGAAACACCCGTAATGTGGTTTCAAATTATCTTGGGGTGTAAAAGAGGAATCGTCGCAACTCCTTGAAAATCAAGAGTTGAAAAATGGCAGCCCATTGTGTACGGTGTTTATAATCCCCTCCACATTTTTGAGTTTCGCGATAAGCCATTGACTGACTATGCCATACGATTCAATCCCATCCAAATTGGGGAGTGGTTAAACGATTTATTGACGCAGAAAGTTGGTGGGAAGAAAACAGAGATGTCACGGTACGTGGGAATGAGCCGGACGAGAGTTGGCCAGTTCCTGGCACTGGCTGAATTGCCAGTGGGGACGAGGGCGAAACTCAGGGAAATGCCCGATTTGAATGAGTGTCAAATTCGCCGACATATTGAGGAGCGGGCAACATTAGCCACGCCCCAAAACTGAAGGCAGACCAGCCCAACGGAATTTGTACATATCATGTATGTGTGCCACATATAGAATGTATGGCCCGCGAAAAACCGCTGCGTAACAAGCTGCCTATGTTACAATAAAATCCTAATTAAGCTCTATCAAAGGCTAAACATGGTATTATTGCAGGCCGAGTGCCTTTCGTTTCTTTTTGGTGGGCACTCCGGATACGTCCCAGCCGCGAATACGGTAATACGCTTTTTTCAGTTTCTGTATGGGCACATGGGTGCGGGGATCATTCTCGATTTGGTTTTCTTCCAGGAGACGCTTGGGCAAGGTGTCCGCGTCTCCTGTGAGACCCAGGCGGATGTTGAGCAGGCGCTCCAGGGTATAACCCCGCTCGCCGATTTCTTTCAGCTTGCCCACCGTCATCCGCATGCCGGTAACTGCCGACAGCGCTTTCGTATAAGGAAACATCGGCAGGTGAATGGGCATCATGCTGGCCGGGAGCCGGTCAAGTAGTCCAACCAGACCGCCGGAGAACGGTAAAACGGCGTTCACGATTTTTGCAATAGGATTGTCTTGATGCGAAATTAGCCAACCCGGATAAAAGGAAAACAAGGGAAATAGGCAGCAACCGGAAGCGGAGATGCCTTCCATCAGGTTCTGGTTCAAAATGGTGAGGGCGGCTTTAGCGTGGGTAGTGTAGGGATCCATGCGCAAGCCCAGTCCCTCCATAAGGGCCAAGTATCCCGCATTAAGATGGCAGCCACCGCGATTTGCGACAGCATAGCCCAGGCCTTGTCCCACGGCGCCGCGCGGTTCGTAGGCGGCCAGTTCAAGCCCTTTGACGTTGATAGCGAAGTCTTTTCCGCCAAATTTATCCGACAGTCGACGTGTCCCTTCCGCTAGCAGATCGCCGATGCCGCGCCGATAGGCAATGTCTTCAAAGATCTGGGGGAGCGAGTCGGTCTGGCCAAAGTGTAGTCCGCAATCCCAAAGCCCCTTCTCCTGCAGTTCCATGGCGAAGCCGATGGTGCTGCCGGAACTGATGGTGTCCATGCCGAGTTCGTCCAGCAGAACATTCCACTCAATAATACGTTCCAGGTTGTTATTTTCGAGATTGGGACCGAGGAGTCCGAGGGTCTCTAATTCCGGACCCTTTACGCGCTTGCCCTTCACCTCCACCAGCCGCCCGCAATGGATGGTGCAGGTCACGCAGCCCACATTCTTGATCAGATGCTTTTCCGCGAGAGTCTGGCCGGACAGCATCTCAAAATCTTTAAACGTGCCATGCTTGTAATTCCGGGTCGCCAACAGATTCTGCTTATTCATCAGGCGCAACAAAAAACCTGTGCCATATTTCGGCAGCGCCTCCCCCGTGAGCGGATGATTTTTAAGAAGTTTGACCCAGCCCCGGTAGATTTTCTTCGTCTTTTCCTTATGAACAGGCTCGACTTTATGGTTTCCCGCCGCAGTCACCGCCTTGAGGTTCTTGGACCCCATGACCGCCCCCAGCCCGGCACGTCCGGCCGTCCGATCTTCACTGAAAACACAGGCGTAGCGCACCAGATGCTCGCCCGCCGGACCAATCACGATTTTCCCGCTTTTTCCGCCAAGGGCTTCCTGGGTATCCGAGGTGGTCTTTCCCCACAAGCCCTGCGCGTCGTGAAACTGAACGGATTCTTCCGTAATTTCGACCCAGACCGGCGTTTCGGATTTCCCGGTCACGACCAGGGCGTCATACCCCGCTTTTTTCAGGTTCAGGCCGAAATTTCCTCCGCAATTGGAGGAAGCACACAGCCCGGTCAGCGGCGAAACCGCCGAAATGTTAAATCTACTTGACGAGGGGGCGCCTGTTCCCGAAATGGGGCCGGTGGAGACGACCAAAATATTCTCCGGCGCAAAGCCATCGGTTCCCGGTTGTATGGCGTCGTACAGAATTTTGGCGGCCATGATCTTACCGCCCAGATACCGTGCCCGATCCTCATCCGCCCATGGATACTCACCTGATGTCCGCAGGGTAAGGTCTATCTTCAACACCTTTCCCGCGTATCCGCCGAATTTCGTATCCATCGCCGTTCTCCTTGTTTGTTAACATGAGTAGCCGTGGTGCTTTACGCGCCGCAAACGCCATCCACGAATATATCTTAGCACATTCACCAATTTCCTGACACAAAGCTTAAAAAGTACCGCCTTCCGAGGTGCGCCGCCAACGGACTTTGTTTCACCGTCTGGAATTTGGTAGAATTCACCGTTATGTTTGGAGAAACATAACGCGTACGCGCAGACAGTGAACCACAATGGGAGTGTATGTTGACCCTGGGAAGGGAAATTTCCTTAGAAAGCAGACGTTTTTCAGGCCTAAACATAATTAACAAGAGGAGTCTATATCCCATGAGTACACGTGAAGAGGTGATAGTGGCGATTAACGCGGCTGTGGGCGAGCGCGAAGGCCGCACCACGTTGCGGTGCCCCGATGCCTTTCGGATTGCTGGAGAATTTTCAGTAGGCGTGGGGCTTATTGGAAACCTCTGCAATGAACTCCACATTAAAATCGTTCAATGCCAACTGGGATGCTTTAAGTGAGAGTGCCCAAATCAAAAAAGCCGGGGGAAATTACGCCTGGATTTAAGCTGTGGCTTACTGCTTCCGGCTCGGGTGTGTTCGGTCAGGGGAAATGGAAATTACTGGAGGCGATTCAGCGCGAAGGTTCGCTGCGGGCCGCCGCAGACGCCCTGTCGATCAGTTATCGAAAAGCTTGGGGCGATCTCAAACAAGCCGAGGCGGCCCTTGGCATTGTCTTTCTGGAACGGCATCGCGGCGGGAGTGGCGGCGGGGAGAGTTGCCTAACCGAAGATGGACAGAAATGGATGCGTGAATATGCCCGGTTTCATGCCGAGGTGGTTAAAAAGGTTCAACAAGCATTCAAGCAATGGGAAAAAAGGATGGAAAAATGAACTTCTTACGATACGGTTTTATTGGGGTGATAGTGGGGGTAGTGTGTTTGATCAATCCAATTACACAGGCGGCCGATTTGTCCGGGGATCTGATGATTTTTCACGCAGGCAGCCTGTCGGTGCCGTTGAAAGAAGTGTCAGAGGCGTTTGAAAAGGAACATCCGGGCGTCAAGATCCTCCGCGAAGCGGCCGGGAGCCGGGAATGTGCGCGGAAGATTTCGGATCTGGGGAAGCGTTGTGATGTGCTAGCTTCCGCGGACTATGCCGTGATTGATTCGCTGCTGATTCCGGCGCATGCGGCTTGGAACATCAAGTTCGCCGGGAATGAGATGATCATCGCCTATACGGAGAAATCCAAAGGCGGGGCGGAAATCACCGCCGATAACTGGCCCACACTGTTGATGCGGGAGGATGTTGCCTTTGGCCGTTCCGATCCGAACGCCGACCCCTGTGGATACCGGACCGTCCTGACCGCAAAACTGGCGGAGAAACACTATAAGCTGGCCGGTTTTGCCGATGCGCTTATTAAGAAGGATACCCGGTATATGCGGCCCAAGGAGACGGACCTGTTAGGGTTGCTGGAAGCCCATGCCATTGACTTCCTGTTTATTTACCGGTCTGTGGCGGAGCAGCATGGATTAAAATGGCTGCCGCTGCCCGATGAGGTCAATTTGAAGAAACCCGAATTGGCCGAACTCTACCGTTCGGTTTCCGTGGAGATTTCTGGAACCACACCGGGATCAAAGGTTACCCAAGTGGGTGAGCCAATGGTGTATGGCGTCACCATCCCAAAGAATGCCCCCAATCCCGATGCAGCGCTCGCCTTCGCGGACTTTCTCCTCAATAAAGATAAGGGAATGGCCATTATGGTAAAAAATGGTCAGCCTGGCGTTGTTCCTTCCCCAACGTCCACCTTTGATCAGATTCCCGATCCACTTAAAAAGTACGCAACAAAACAATGAATTCGTTTTCGAAATGCTCCCCCAAAACCGATGCGTTGAGCCTGGTTTTTGCAGCCTTGGGCGGCGTGGTGCTGTTGTTTCTCATTGCGCCGCTTGCCGGAATGGCCTTGGGTAGTCCTTTCCCCGAACTAGTAAAAACAGCGGCGGAGGCCGAGGTTCGCGGCAGCATTTTTCTGACGCTCTGGACCTCCCTGGCGGGAACCCTGCTCTTTAGCGTTGCGGCGGTTCCGCTGGCCTACCTTTTGGCGCGCAAGCAGTTTCCGCTTAAGCAGGTAGTCTCCGCGATCATTGATTTGCCGATAGTGGTACCGCATTCAGCCGCAGGCATCGCCATTCTCGGATTCATCGCCCCGAGCAGCCTGTTGGGCGGCGCGGGAGAGCGCGCGGGCATCCATTTTGTGGGTGGTCCGGCGGGGATCATTGCCGCCATGTCCTTTGTGAGCCTGCCCTTCCTGATCAACGCGGCGCGCGACGGATTTGCAGCCGTGCCTGAACGCTTGGAGAAAGTAGCACTGAGTCTGGGAGCTTCGCCCACCCGCGTCTTCTTCACCATTTCCCTGCCCTTGGCATGGCGGTCTATCGTGTCCGGGCTGGTCATGATGTGGGCGCGCGGTTTGAGCGAGTTCGGCGCCGTGGCCATCGTCGCCTATCATCCCATCGTGACCCCGGTGCTCATCTATGAGCGCTTTGGCGCGTTTGGCTTGAAGTATGCCCGGCCGGTTGCCGTGCTTTTCCTGGGCGTGTGTTTGGTGTTTTTTATTTTCGTCCGATTTTTGTCAAGGCGCCGTAATAATGCTGCAAGTTGAAGGAGCACATATCCGCCTGGGCGGTTTTTCCCTCCGCGATGTATCGTTCACCGTGGACGAGGGCGGCTATTTTGTGCTACTCGGAGCTTCTGGTGTGGGGAAAACCGTGTTATTGGAGGCGCTAATCGGCTTGCTCCCCCTTGACGCCGGGCGAATCCTGTGGAAAGGTGAGGACATCACGCACGAGCGTTTGCAGAAACGCAGGCTGGGGTTGGTCTATCAGGATCAGGCCTTGTTTCCACATATGCCGGTCTGGCGGAACATCGCGTATGGCATGCAGGGCGCGGGCTACGCGCGCAAGGAAACCCGGCGTCAGGTGGAGGCGCTTGCGGACGAGGTGGGTGCGGGCGATTTATTGCAGCGCTACCCCGGCACGTTGTCCGGCGGCGAGGCGCAACGGGTGGCGCTGGCGCGGGCTTTGGCGATGCAGCCGCGATGTCTGTTGTTAGATGAGCCGCTGTCGGCCCTGGACACGCATGCGCGGGGGGAAATGCGGGCGCTTCTGCGAACATTCCATCGAAAAGGGCAGACCGTGGTCCATGTAACGCACGACTATGAAGAAGCGCTGGCACTGGCCTCCCATATTGGCATTATGGAGAACGGGACGGTGGTTCAAACGGGCAGCCCGGAAGAGGTGTTTCATCATCCGAAATCGGAATTTGTAGCCCGGTTTATCGGTATCCGGAATGTGTTTCCGGGAATTCTCGAACGCAACGAGCCGCCAGATCAGGATGTAGCGCCCTTTGTCAGCCACGGCGTTCAGTTCTGGATCATGACAAAGGCAACCCCGGGCAAAGGCATGATGATCGTCCGCAGTGAAGACATTACACTTTCCCGGACCCGTCCGGATTCCAGCGCCCAAAACTGTTTTTCCGGACGCGTGGTGGATGTCGTGCCGGCACGTATTGGCCTGGAAGTATATGTGGATATCGGTGTGATGGCCGCGGCGCTGATTACCGCCGGGTCCGCGGAACGCCTGGAAGTTCGGCCGGGCCAACAGGTGTTTCTCAGCTTCAAGGCGAGCGCCGCACGGTTTATGGAAGAATAACATGCTCTACGCACCCAACATGCTGTTGATAGGCGCGGCGGACCGCAACGCCGGAAAAACGGTCTTTGCCTGCGAAGTGATCCGGCGCTTTCGCGAGGTGCCTGTATTGGGCGCGAAAGTGACCGCCGTGCAGGAGCGGGACGGAAAATGCCCCCGCGGCGGGCAGGGATGCGGTGTGTGTTCCTCCTTGGAAGGAGATTTCTGTTTGACCGAAGAGACAGAGACAAGCGGCGCCAAGGATACCCAACGCTTGTTGGCCAGCGGCGCGCAACGCGTCTTTTGGCTGCGTGTTTTAAAGCAGCATTTGGAGACCGGCACACAGGCGCTCTTGGACGCACTGGGGCCGGATACGCCGGTGATATGCGAATCCAACAGCCTGCGCCATGCCGTAAAGCCGGGATTGTTTCTTATGATTCAACATCGGGAGTCAAATACGTTCAAGGTCTCCGCCCAAGGGGTTCGGCAGTATGCTGACGAAACCCTGTCCACGGACGGTCAACACTTCGACTTCGATTTTAATCGAATCAAACTGGCAAATAAACGATGGGTGTTGGATCCTCCGGCTAATCCCGCGAACAATTCCTTTTGCGAAACAGACAAGAAGGCGAACGTTAAATGATACCGTTTGAACAAGCCTTTGAGATGGTCATGAGCCGAGCGCGGCTTTTGGAATCCGAAACCGTGCCGCTACGGGCCGCGGCGGGCAGAATCCTGGTCCAGGACGTGTTCTGCGACATAGACATGCCGCCCTTCGACAAGTCGGCGATGGATGGTTATGCCTGCCGCCGGGCCGATCTGCCGGGTCCCTTGCAGGTCATCGAGACCATTCAGGCGGGGACTTCACCGATGAAGCATGTCAGTGCCGGTGAATGCGCGAAAATCATGACCGGCGCAATGATACCGCAAGGCGCGGATTGCGTAATCATGGTGGAGTATGTTCAGCTTGACGAAGACGGCCGAATCCGGTTTAATGCAAAAGACACCGCAACCAATATTTGTTCCAAGGGAGAGGACATCCATTCGGGCGACCTAGTGCTTCCCAAAGGCATCCTGTTGAAGCCCCAGGACATAGCCGTGCTGGCCACTGCCGGGTGCGCCACCCCTCATGTCGCGCGCCGGCCCCGCGTTGGCGTGATTGCCACGGGGGATGAACTGGTGGAACCTCAGGAAACGCCCGGACCCTCGAAGATCCGCACCAGCAACAGCTATCAACTTTGCGCGCAGATGGAAGCCGCCGGTGCAGCCGTGGTGTATTACGGCATTGTGGCGGACACGGAGGACGCCTTGGACGCCGTGCTGAAAAAAGCCATGACGGAAAATGATGTGATCCTTTTGTCCGGTGGCGTATCCATGGGCGATTTCGATCTCGTGCCCGGTGTCATGGTCAAAAACGGCCTGGAGATTTTGTTCGATTCCATCGCCATAAAACCGGGCAAGCCCACTACCTTTGCCGTGGGTCCTGATGTGTATTGCTTCGGTCTCCCCGGAAATCCCGTCTCCACGTTCGTGCAGTGCGAAATCCTGGTCAAGCCCTTTCTCTATGCATTAATGGGACACAGCTATCGTCCACCCTGTTTCCGCCTACCCCTGTCTGAAACTTTCCGCCGAAAGCATGCAGACCGTGAAGCCTGGATCCCGGTGGGTATCACGGAAGACGGCTCCGTACAGTTGCATGATTATCATGGGTCCGCGCATATCAATGCCTTGTGCGGTGCGGCAGGGTTTATCGTGATTCCCACTGGCGCGACTATCATCGAGAAAGGAACACCCGTCAGTGTTCGACCGATTTAATCGTCATATCCACTATTTGAGGATCTCCGTAACGGACAAATGCAACCTGCGGTGCGTTTACTGCATGCCCGCCGAGGGGGTGCCGATCATGCGGCATGAAGATGTTTTGTCCTTCGAAGAAATAGAAGCCTTTTCTCGTGTCGCGGTCACTATGGGAATCACCAAGGTTCGCCTTACGGGTGGTGAGCCTCTGGTGCGCCGCAACGTCGTGACCCTCGTCTCCATGCTCGCCGCTATCAACGGCATTCAGGATTTCGCGATGACCAGCAACGGTGTGTGCATGACAGAGTTCGCGGAGGATCTAGCGGCGGCGGGTTTGCACCGGGTGAATATCAGCCTGGACGCCATTGACCCCGAACGCTATGCCGAAATCACGCGCGGCGGCGATGTAAGCAACGTGCTCGCAGGCATTACGGCGGCGCGCAACGCGGGTTTGTCGCCGGTCAAACTAAACTGCGTGGTACAGTACTCTCCGGAAGAACCCGATGCCCGGGCCGTCGCGGAATTTGCCCAAAAGGAAGGTCTCGAAGTGCGTTTTATACGGCGGATGGATTTGTCCAAAGGCCTGTTCTCGGTAGTTATCGGCGGTTCCGGCGGCGACTGCGCCCGCTGCAACCGGTTGCGCCTGTCGTGCAACGGCCTGGTGCGGCCCTGCCTCTTCAATGATCTGGGATTCAGCGTGCGCGAACTGGGCCCCGAAGAAGCCATCCGGCGGGCGGTGGAAGAAAAACCGGTGTGCGGTGACAAAAGCAACGCACTGTTTCATGCCATAGGAGGTTGAATATGTCCTCGTTCTCTCATGTTGATGATAAAGGCCGCGCCCGCATGGTGGATGTGGGCGGCAAGCCGGATCAGCGCCGGGTGGCGCGAGCTTCCGGCAAAATCCTTCTGGCCCCGGAAACCGTGGCATTGATTCAGGAAAACAACCTCAAGAAAGGCGACGTCCTGACCGTGGCGGAGATTGCCGGTATTCAGGCCGCCAAGAAGACTTTTGATTTAATACCGTTATGTCACACCGTGCATATCGGACACGCACAAGTCACTGCGCGGCTGGAAAAAGACGGTGTCGCGGTGACCAGCGAAGTTTCGAGCATTGGTCCCACGGGCGTGGAAATGGAAGCCTTGACCGCCGTCAGCGTTGCGCTGTTGACGGTATATGACATGTGCAAGGCCGTGGATAAAAACATGGTTATAAAGGAAGTCATCCTTTTGGAAAAAACGAAAGAGGACCTCGCGTGAGCGGGGCCAAAACAAGAACGGGAGAAAGATAAAAATGAATCGCATTAACTTGAAAAAGAACGCTGGTTTTACGCTGATAGAACTGCTGGTGGTGATTGCCATCATCGGCATTCTGGCTGCCATGCTATTGCCTGCCCTGGCGCGTGCGCGTGAAGCCGCGCGAAGGTCGTCCTGTCAGAACAATCTCAAGGAAATCGCCCTAGTGTTTAAAATGTATGCGAATGAAAGCCGCGGCGAGATGTTCCCGCCGCAATATCCCGGATACTATTCGGTCTATGACGGCACACCCGTGCCCGGTCATTCCTTTTTCTGGGGACCTGCGGTGTATCCCGAATATTTGTCCGACTACAATGTTCTATTCTGTCCTTCGGACCCAATGGGATCCGAGATTGTCACAGTGTTGCAAGAACTGCAGCAGCTAAATTTTAAAGAGCTTCCCCAGCAGTTCCGGGACTATTCCTACATGTATCTCGGATGGGCGACGCGAACGGATGATGACTGGGGCATATGGAAATCCGCGTCGGGTGACGCGCGCAACAGCGACAAGATCCTTCCCATGGACTTCGTCATGGGGGATATTGATCACGAAGATGGGCAATTGTACCGTCTCCGTGAGGGCATTGAACGCTTTTTTGTGACGGACATTAACAACCCCGCGGCAACCGCCCTGGCACAAAGCGAATTGGTGGTCATGTGGGACATCATTTCCTCCAAACCCGGCGGTTCCGGCAACCAGTTTAATCACGTGCCGGGCGGCATCAACATCCTGTACATGGATGGCCATGCGACGTTCGTTCGCTATCCGGGCGTTTATCCCTGCGATGAATACCTGGCCAAAAAGCTTGGAAAAGGCGGTCCAACGCCCCCAACGGATCCGGCTACTCTCCCCTGACCAGTATTGAGAAAAAGTAAATCAATAAACGAAAAAGGAGCACCATAATGCTGTTTAAGAGAAACATTCAGCGGATTATTTTGTTTGCGGTGGCCGTTTCGGCATGTGCGATGCCAGTTGCCGCTGAACCGGAAAAGGATGCAGAGACATTAACTATAGTGGATAGCGATGGCGCTCAATGCGCACTCTCCGAGGAAGAACTTCGCAAAATGACGCAAGTGACCGAAGCGCAGTGCATCTGTGTGGGAAAAAGCTCGGGGTATATTGGCATCTTTGATTACTCCGGGGTTTTGTTGAGCGAAGTACTGAAAAAAGCGGTCACCACGGCCACCGCCAAAGAATATCTCCAGGAAAATTCTTATGTGGTGTTCAAAGGCACGGACGGTTATCAGGTGCTTGCCTCCTGGAATGAGTTGATGGAGTCCCCCGACGGCCGCCGGGCGCTGGTCGCCCTGAACAAGGACAAATCTCCTTTACCTCCAAAAGAAGGCCGGTTCCGGCTCATCCTGCCGGGTGACAAATACGTTGGCCGGAGCGTAAAATGCCTGGAAAGGATCGAGATTCACAAGGCGGAAGGGTTTAAGGATCTCCCCAAGAAAGAGGAGAATCCTGACAGTCTGGAAAAAGTTGGCGAGGTAAAAAAACTTGATTGATCAAGATACTGTGACGGGTCAGGTGGTGTCGGTAAACTGTTCCACCGAGAAAGGGACCTCTAAAACACCGGTTCCCGAAATTGTGCTGGATGAAATGGGCGTGGTGCAGGATGCTCACGCGGGCGCATGGCACCGGCAGGTGAGCCTGCTATCCACCGAGAGCATCGAGCGCTTTGCCGCGAACGCAGGAAGGACCTTTGGCTTCGGCGATTTCGCCGAGAATATCACCACCCGCGGTGTGGATCTGCCGGCCGTTGCGGTGTTGGACCGCTTTTTGATTGGCCCCGTGGAATTGGAAGTCACCCAATTGGGCAAGAAATGTCATGGCGGCGGATGCGCCATTTTCCGAGAAGTTGGCGCCTGCGCCATGCCCAAGGAGGGGATTTTTTGCCGCGTTGTCACGGGCGGGACTGTCAAGGCGGGAGACCCCATCCGGCATGTTCCGAGACAATGGCGCCTTCGCATCATTACGTTGAGCGACCGCGCATTCCAGGGCGTGTACGAGGATCAGAGCGGCCCGCGCGCCCGCATGCATCTGGAATCCTTCTGCGAACGGAACCGCTGGCGGCCCCAAATTGAATCTATTGTATTACCCGATGACGCGGACCGGCTACGGGCTGAACTTGTCTCCACGCGGGGTCAGGGCGTGGACGTGGTGATCACCACTGGCGGCACCGGCATCGGTCCCAGGGATATTACCCCAGAAGTGGTGATGTCATTGGCGGATAAATTGATCCCAGGCGTCATGGAACACATCCGCCTCCTGTATGGCGCGCAAAAACCGAATGCGCTGCTCAGCCGATCCGTGGCCGCCGTGATGGGGAAAACCCTGGTCTATTCCCTTCCCGGCAGTGTCAAGGCAGTGGATGAATACCTGGGGGAAATCCTGAAAACGATGGCGCATGCCGTGTACATGCTGCATAGTCTAGACGCGCATTAACGAGATCGGCCATCCGGCCACCTGCCACAAGATAACATCCAAAACACGCGATGAATGCTCTGGGGGATGGTGTTCCAGGAGTAACAAATCCATTTATTGCATGGCAATACGAGATAAATGAGAAAAAGCTTGACATGAAAAAATCAATAAACTATTATTTTGCTAATTTTGTGAAAATGCCGGTGGTTTGCAGCTCAGGCGCTTTCCGGCATAGCATAGGAAGTGGGAGAATCCCGGTGATGCGTTGACGCATACATCGGGAATACACATTTTAAGGGAGAATTTTCGTATGACAGAAAACAGCAGTGCTTCTACATCCGTGCCCATCAACCGGTGGCTCATCGCGTTGGCGGGCGTTGTCATGCAACTCGTCCTGGGAACGGTTTACGCTTGGAGTGTGTTCAAGAAGCCGTTCATGGCGCAACACGGCTGGTCAGGAGATCAGGTGGGCCTTGCCTTCACCATTGCAATCCTCTTCATAGGCGTTTCGGCGGCGTTCGGCGGGAGGTTCGTGGACAAGGCCGGCGCGCGGAAGGTGGCCTCGCTAGCAGCGATTTTGTTTGGGCTGGGCACGGTGCTTACTGGTATTGCGGACGCGATGGGCAGCCTTGTATTGCTCTATGTGGGCTATGGCCTGATAGGCGGCATCGGCAATGGCTTGGGGTACATCACGCCAATTGCCGTGCTCGTTCGCTGGTTTCCGGACAAACGCGGCCTAATCACCGGGTTGGCCGTGATGGGCTTCGGCTTCGGCTCGGCCATTATCGGGCAGATTGCCCCCTTCATGATCCCCGAAGTGACCACAGTGGACGGCGCCCTGCAAGTTGGTAATGCGCACCTGGGTTTGGCCACGACGTTCTACCTGTTCGGCGCTGTCTTTTTCATTCTGTTGATTGCCGCCGCCCAGTTCCTGAACAACCCGCCCGCGGGATGGCAAGCCCCGGTGCCGACCGGCCAAGTTAAGGCCTCGGCGCCGGCCGCAGCATCCGTGGATCTTGGCGGCGCGCTGTCGATGTATCAATTCTACATCCTGTGGCTGCTGCTTTTCCTGAATGTGACGGCCGGTATTGCCTTGATCAGCAATCTGTCAGTGATGGCGCAGGATGCCTGTGCAGTGACGGCGGTGATGGCAGGCACGGTGATCTTTGTCAGTTCGCTTTTCAATGGACTGGGCCGCATTTTCTGGGCGAGCCTGTCCGATAAGATCGGCCGCAAAGCGGTGTTCGCTGTTTTATTCGGCACACAAGCGCCGCTGTTTTTCTTGTTGCCCCAAATCAGTAACATCGTCCTGTTTTCGATTGTCGCATGCTACATTCTGGCCTGTTATGGCGGTGGCTTCGCCTCCATGCCCGCGTATGCCGCGGATACGTTCGGCGCAAAGAACATGGGGCAGATTTATGGCAAGATCCTGTTGGCATGGGCAGCAGCGGGTGTCGTGGGGCCAATGCTGATGGAGTACATCAAGAAAAGCTCTGGATCGTTCAAAATAGCCGTTTTCGTTGCGGGCGGCATGCTGATCGTGGGCTTTTTGCTGAACTTGTGCTATAGCAAACCAAAAGCCGCGTAGCATCCGGCTTGGCACGGAACATTGTTCCGGTAACTATTAAAGGGAACCGTGTATGATGCATCTAGTCATTGATGGCCGGCAGGTGACGGCGGAAGAAGGCCAGACTGTGCTGGAAGCAGCCCGGGCCGCTGGCGTTTACATTCCGTCACTATGTTACCATCCGCGCACGGGCCGGGCAGGCCGTTGCCGGGCGTGCGTGGTGCAAATCGAGGGATTCCGGGGTCTTCAGACCTCCTGTACGGTGTCCGTAAAAGAGGGTATGATCGTGGAGACCCAGACGCCCGCCGTGCTCGACGCGCGCCGGATGATTGTGGAGTTGCTCCTGGCAAACGGGAACCATGATTGTCTTTCGTGCGAAGCCAACGGCGTGTGCGAGTTGCAGGACATGGCCTACCATCTGGGGATTGAACGGCCCGCGTTTCTGGTTCCGGGAGAACCACAGCCGCCGGATGACTCATCGGAAGGGATTATCCGCGACCTGAAAAAATGTATTCAGTGCGGACGTTGCGTTGCCGCATGCAACAACAACGTTATGCATGAGGTGCTCGACTTCGGCTATCGGGGGGCGGGTGTGGAGGTCGTATGCGATGATAACAAACCGATGGGCGCGTCATCGTGCGTTCAATGCGGTGAGTGCGTGCAGGTTTGCCCCGTCGGGGCGATGGTGCTTAAGCCTTCCAAAGGCCGCGCCCGCCCCTGGGAGGTTGAGCGTAAAGAGGTTGTTTGTCCTTACTGCGGGGTCGGATGCGTCATAGAAATCGGTGTTAAGGACGGCAAGTACTTATGGGCGCGCGGCGCGGAGACGGACTGGCGCAATCGTCCAAATCAGGGGATGTTGTGCGTGAAGGGGCGTTTCGGTCTCGAGTTCCTGAACAGCCCGGAACGCCTGACAACGCCTTTGGTCCGCCGCAACGGCAGTCTTGAACCCGCCACCTGGGAGGAGGCGCTGGATTTCGCGGCGCAAAAACTGCAAAAGGTCCGCGCGCAATACGGTCCCGACGCCATTGGCTGTCTGAGTTCTGCCAAGGTGACCAACGAAGAAAATTACGCCATGCAGCGGTTCGCCCGGGCCGTCATTGGAACAAATAACGTTGATCACTGCGCGCGCTTGTGCCACGCATCGACTGTGGCGGGCTTGGCAACCACGCTTGGCTCCGGCGCGATGACCAACAGCATGCAGGAAGCTTCAAAGAGCGATGTCATCTTGGTCACCGGCAGTAACACCACCTGGTGTCACCCCGTCTTTGGCGGCATGATCAAAAAGGCCGTGAAGCAGCAAGGGGTGAAACTGATTGTGCTGGACCCGCGTGAGACCGATCTGGCCAAGGTCGCCCATATTCATCTGCGGCAGAATAACGGCACCGACGTTGCCTGGCTGATGGGCATGCAGCATGTCATCATACGTGAAGGCTGGCAGAATCAGGCCTACATTGACGAACGCTGCGAAGGATGGGAAGACTATAAAAAGAGCCTCGAATTTTATACACCGGAAAAGGTCGAGGAACTTACCGGAATTCCCAAAGAGCGCCTCTTCGAGGCCGCAAAACTATATGCCACCGGCGGACGCGCCGCCATCTACTTCAGCATGGGCATCACGCAGAGTTCCCACGGCGTGGACAACGTGAAGGCCTGTGCAAATCTCGCGCTCATCACGGGAAACCTGGGCTTTGAGGGCGGCGGGGTCAATCCTCTGCGCGGGCAATCGAACGTGCAGGGCGCCTGTGACATGGGTGCATTACCCAATGTCTTCAGCGGGTATCAGCCGGTGACCGATGAGGCCGTGCGCCAGAAATTCGCGGCGGCCTGGGGCGTGGACGCCGCCTTCCTGAGCGGGAAGGTCGGCCAGACAGTCACAACTATGATCAACGCCTGCGGTAAGGAAATCCGGGCGCTGTATTTCATGGGCGAGAATCCGATGGTCAGCGATCCAAACCTTAATCACGCGGAAGAGCAACTGAAGAAGCTCGATCTGCTGATTGTGCAGGACATCTTTCTGACCGAAACGGCGAAAATGGCAGACGTGGTGCTGCCGGGGATGGCCTTCGCGGAAAAGACAGGCACTTACACCAATACTGAACGGCGCGCCCAACTGAGCCGTGCGGCAGTCCAACCGCCCGCGGGCGCACGGCAGGATTATGAGATCATCGCAGACATGGCCGGACGCTTGGGACACCCCAATTTCCCGAGGACGCCAGAGACCCTGTTCGCGGAGGTCAAGGCATTGACGCCCTCTTACCATGGCATGACCTTCGAGCGGCTCGAAAAGAATCGCGGCCTGCGCTGGCCCTGCCCGAACGAGGACCATCCCGGCACACCGATCCTCCACATCGGAAAATTCCCCCGAGGGAAAGCATTGCTTTCCGCGTTAGCATACCGCCCGCCCGCTGAAGAGACGGATGCAGAATACCCAATGCGGCTCAGCACAGGCCGTATGTTGCAGCACTACCACACGGGCAGCATGAGCCGTCGAGCGCCGGTGCTTGACCACTTGGTCCCGCATGGCGATGTCGAGATACACCCCGAAGACGCCTTGGAATTGCGGTTGTGCAACGGCGCGATGGTGAAGGTGACTACTCGGCGCGGAGAAGTGGTGACAACAGCGCGGGTAACACCGCGTGTGCCGCCTGGAATGCTGTTCATGGCATTCCATTTCGCGGAGGCTGCGGCCAACCGGCTAACCAATGACGCTCTCGACCCAGTGGCAAAGATACCCGAATACAAGATCTGCGCAGCCCGCATCGAAGCAGCGGAATAACGGCGTGAAGGAACTAACATCATGGAAGCTTCTTTAAGAGAACAAATCGGCGAGATGGCCGCCCGGTACCCCGTCAAGCGGGGGGCGTTGCTGCCAGCACTGTATGCCACGCAAGACGCCAACAGCGGGACCATTTCCGAAGAAGATCTGCGCGATGTGGCTGGTCTGCTCAGCATCAGTCCCTCCCAAGCCTTCGGCGTGGCCTCGTTTTACACAATGTTTCGGAGAACACCCATTGGCAAATATCACCTCCAAGTGGATACGAATTTGCCTGCAACCCTGGCGGGCGCGGAGCAACTCCTACAACACATCCTCCATCGTCTTGGCATTTGTATAGGTCAGACAACCTCCGATGGACTATTCACCGTGTCTTCTGTCGAGGACTTGGGTGCTGGTGGGACATGCCCCGTGATCCAGGTCAACGACCGTTACTATGAGGCGATGACGCCCGAAAAGACAGACCGGCTGATCGAATCCCTCCGGCGGGGAGAATGGCCGGAGTTGTCGACTGCCGGCTACTTCGCGTCGGAGTGCAACATCCTATTGCGCCGCCGCGGTCGGCCCAACTCGGCCGCGCTAAAGGGTTATGTGAAAGATGGAGGATATAACGCGTTGGCCAAGGCGTTATCCATGGAGCCCGGAGCTATTGTCGATGCTGTAAAGACTGCCAGTCTTCGTGGCCGTGGTGGTGCCGGCTTCCCCACAGGGATGAAATGGGGTCTGCTTCCCAAGAACTCGGAGAAACCCATATACCTCGTGTGCAACGCCGATGAGGGCGAGCCCGGAACATTCAAAGATCGCCAAATCATGGAGTTTGATCCACATCTGCTGATCGAGGGAATGGCCATCGCTGGGTACGCCATCGGCGCGAAAGTCGGCTTCATCTACATCCGTGGCGAATTTTCCTGGATCGCCCATATTCTTGAAAAAGCCATCGCCGAGGCGCGTGCAGCGGGAAAACTGGGCCGTGACATTCTCGGAAGCGGCTTCGAGTTCGACATTGCGGTGCATCGGGGCGCAGGCTCCTATATTTGCGGCGAGGAAACCGCCCTAATCGAGTCAATCGAAGGGAAACGAGGCCAACCGCGCGTACGCCCGCCCTTCCCCGCTCAAGCCGGGCTGTGGGGATGCCCCACCATCGTCAACAACGTAGAGACCTTAGCGTGCGTGCCCTATATCATCGAAAATGGCCCGGATGCTTTCCGGAAAATCGGTCCAAACAACAACTTCGGCCCTAAACTCTTTGGCGTTTCAGGTCATGTGAATCGTCCGGGCATCTTCGAATTTCCCATGGGAACTCCGTTGACCAAAATCCTCGATGCCGCGGGCGGTGTGAAAGGCGAGATGAAAGCGGTCATTGTGGGGGGCTTGTCAACGCCCCTGCTGACCCCGGAAGAAGCAAAAGACATTCATCTAGACTATGAATCCTGCCTCAAGGCGGGCACCATGCTCGGCAGTGGTGGAATCATCGTGATGAATCAATCCGTCTCCATTCCGCGCATGGCGTTGCGGCTTATGCAATTCTATGCGCATGAATCGTGCGGCCAATGCACGCCCTGCCGGCAAGGATCCCAAACCATTGTTTATCTGCTGCGGAAGCTTCTCGAAGGCCGTGGAGAACCGCGTGATTTGACAACCATCGAGCGCCTTGCCGCAACCATCAAAGGATTAACCTTATGCCCGGGAGGAGACGCCTTCGCAACCCCGTTGAGCGCAATGCTGAAGAAATTCCATTCGGAGTTCGATGCGTTGTGCGGATGATGGCCCAAAAGTATACGTGCGTTCGTGTGCGCGTCCGTGCGTCACGGGCATATCATACTACCGGAAAGGAGAGTTTATGAATATGGCAAAAGATATTCTGGTGATTGACGACGATCCGGACATTACTACCTATTGCAGCAGCGTCCTTGGAAATCACGGTTACCGCGTCCGTACCGCAACCTCCGCACAAGAAGGCGAAACCGTCCTTCGCGCACAACGGCCTGACCTCGTGATCTTGGACATCATGATGGAATCTCCGGAGGCCGGATTACAACTCGCTAATAGTATCGCCCGCGACTTCCCTGGCCTGCCGGTGATCCTGTTCTCCTCCATCGCCGACGCGTGCATGCAGACATTCGATACCAGCAATCTCCCGGTCGCCGCAATTATCGAAAAACCCATTGAGCCTCAGGACCTGCTGGCCACGGTTGGAAAGATCTTCAAAGAAAATCCTGAAGATACGCCGGCCCGATAGGGGAAAAGCATACCCGCAGCATCACAAAGGCATGTCGAGGGTGAGCGAAAAACAATTGGATAATCCGTCGCAAGCGGACAAGACAGGGAAGGCATCGTCCGCCATGGACACACCATGGGCAAGCGAAGATCATGAGCCCGCCACCGTGATCGTGCTTGCCGGGGGAAAGAGTAGACGCATGGGTTCCGACAAGAGTTTGTTGCTCTTCATGGGTAAGCCCTTGATTCAGCACATCTGTGTACAAGTTGCCCCCCATTTTGACGAACTGCTGATCGCTGGTGGCAAGGAGCGGCAGCTTCATTTTCTGAATGCACGGATAGTCCCCGACGAAATCTCCGGACAGGGGCCGCTCCGGGGGATTGCGTCTGCCTTGGCGGATTCGCATCATGATCTCAATTTCGTCATCGCGTGCGATATCCCATGGGTCAATTTCACCCTTCTCCGGAATCTTTTGCGGGAAGCAAACAACTGTGATTGGGTGATCCCGATTACGGCCGAGGGACACTATGAACCGCTTTTTGCTGTTTATCGAAAGAGTGCATTGCCGGGCATGCGGCAGGCGCTGGAAGAAGGTGAACGGCGTGTTGTGGGCGCACTTCGCCATTGCCGGGTGAAAACCGTGTGCATTCCTTCTTCAGACGGGATCAAAAACATAAACACAAAGGACGATTATCGGAAATTGTTGGCGGGGAGGGATTAGAACCTATACCTCCTTTCCTTTTACCAGCCCCGTTCTTCCTTCATCCAGTAGACCCCACCTCAATCGCATACCCATTCGGCACATCACAAACCAGTTCTCCGGCGGTACCGCGCTGAGCATCCCCCGCAAATCCTGTAGCCTCTGTGAGTACGGCAGGAAGTTCGAATCCCCTATTGGGTATACGAGGGAAATCGTCGTAATTCCTTGAAAATCAAAGGGTGAAAAAATGGCAGCCCCTAGGGGGTTCGAACCCCTGTGATGGGACTGAGAATCCCACATCCTAAACCACTAGATGAAGGGGCCGCACAAGAGCAAAACGCCATTGCGGCGGAAGCTGCCAATGTATTGGTTGCCGGACTAGGACTCGAACCTAGACAAGCCTGATCCAGAGTCAGGTGCCCTACCAATTAGACTATCCGGCAATCAACGATATGATAACGAAAAGAGGCCGGAAGTGTCAAATTTCGGCGGTGAATTGTTGCCATGAAGGGGGGAAATGTGCTTTAGTATGTTTTTCTGTGTACACATAACTGAAATCATAAAACCACGGGAATAAGGCCTATGCTTCCAGTGATGAATGAAAAGAACATTGAAACCGCTTTTTCAAACGCCAAGGAGATCTATGCACTGTATGGCGTGGATGCCGAAAAGGCACTCGATACACTTGCGCAAATCCCTGTCTCCCTCAATTGCTGGCAAGGGGATGATGTGGGTGGATTTGAAAATATCGCCTCAGCGGACGGCGGCGGCATTCAGGCCACCGGAAATTATCCCGGAAAAGCGAAAACGGCGGACCAGTTGCGGCAGGATGCAGAGAAAACCTTTAGTCTGATCCCCGGCCGGCACCGTTTCAATCTTCATGCGATGTACGGGGAAACAGGCGGGAAAAAAGTGGACCGCGATGCACTCCTTCCAGAGCACTTTTCCCGCTGGATTGACTGGGCGAAGTCACTAGGCATCGGCCTGGATTTCAACCCCACCTGTTTCGCGCATCCGTTGGCCGACAGCGGCATGACCCTCTCCCACGCGGATCCCAAAGTGCGCGGGTTCTGGGTGAATCACTGCATCGCCAGCCGTAAAATCGGCGCGGCCATGGGAAAGGCCCTCGGCTCCCCCACCGTAACCAATATCTGGATTCCCGACGGGATGAAGGACATTCCAGTGGATCGTTTGGCGCCGCGCGAGCATCTGCGCCAGTCTCTGGATCAAATCTTGGAAGAACCCCTCAATCCAAAACATAACCTGGACACAGTCGAGTGCAAATTGTTTGGCATCGGGTCGGAGTCGTATGTAGTCGGTTCGCATGAATTCTATATGGGCTACGCCGCGCAGCGCAAAGGCCTCCTGCTCACCCTCGATTCGGGCCATTTCCACCCTACGGAAACTATTGCGGACAAAATTTCTTCCATTCTGCTCTTTGTGGATGAATTGCAACTGCACGTGAGCCGCGGAGTGCGCTGGGACAGCGACCATGTCGTTATCCTTTCTGACGACCTCAAGGCGATCGCCGAAGAATTGGTCCGGCACAATTTCCTGCCCCGCGTGCATATCGGACTCGATTTCTTCGACGCGAGCATCAACCGAATCGCCGCATGGGTCACCGGCACCCGCGCGATGATCAAGGCGCTCTTGCTGGCGTTGCTCGAACCCACGGACCTGCTCCGGAAGGCGGAACAAAGCGGCGATTTCACCGCACGCCTCGGACTCATTGAAGAACTCAAAACCCTGCCTTTGGGCGCAGTATGGGAGTATTACTGCCTGAACCAGGGTGTCCCCGTCGGCGCGGCCTGGCTAAACAAAGTCAAGCAATACGAAAAAGATGTGCTGTTAAAACGTTAGGCACGTCTATAGCATATTATATGCACCTATCAACAAATACTGCACCAGCGCCAGCGAATGCCCTTTCTTCAAGAATGTTCCTGGCGTTGTTGTTTCTCCTGGCATGCTTCACCATCTTTTTCGAGTTGGGACGACAGGAAGTAACGACCGACAATGAAGGCCAGCGCACCACGCCTCCTGCGGAAATGCTGCGGTCTGGCAATTTCATCACCCCCACCCTGAACGGCAAAATCTACCTCGCAAAACCGCCTCTCCTCTATTGGGCGATTGCAGGCGTCTATTCTGTTACCGGTGTCATTTCAGAGTGGACCGCCCGAATCCCTACCGCTGTTTGCGGTGTGATTCTGGTGCTTTGCATGTACCTCTTGGGAAAGCGATTTGTTGGTGAATCGCCCGCACGATGGGCGGCGCTCGCCCTGCTCGCCTCCCCCTATTTCCTCGACCGTACCCGATATACCGAACTCGACGTGCCCCTTACCCTCGTCTCCTTTCTGGTGATAATGAGCGCCTACGCCGCTTGGCGGAGTCAAGGCTCCCGCAAATTGACCTTTTCCATATTGGCGGGAATCGCCCTGGCCGCTGCCACCTTGTTAAAGGGCCCAGTTCCTTATTTGTTCCTCGCCTGCGCCTTTATCGGCTACTGTGCCGTGGAAAGCACCAACCTGCCCCTCATCATGCGCAAAGGCATCCTGTGGACCATTGTAGCTTTCGCGATGGGCTGGGTTCAGTTCCTTGTATCGTATATCTCCGCCAAACTCGGCTATCCCTACAGCATCCCCTTTCCCGCCGGACTCACGCTGCTCTGCGTGGCGTGGGGTATGCTCATCCTGCGTCATGGCGGTCCCGCATTGCGCCGAAGTTGGGCGCCGTTTGTTCTGACACTCCTCATCGGCGTTGCCCTGTCCGCGCCATGGGCCATCGCAGTCATCCATCAAAACGGCTGGGGATTTATCCAAAAACTTATTCATACAGAAGTGCTGGATCGCACGCATACCGCCACCGCCATCAACAGCGGCTCGCCCTTCTACTTTCTGTACGTACTGCCCTTGATGATCGCGCCGTGGGGCTTTCTCCTGCCGTTCCACGCTTCCAAAACCGCATGGAACCGCGCAAATAATGCCTATCGATTCTCCATCGTGAGCGGATGGCTCAGCGTGGCGCTCTTTTCACTCATTGCGGGCAAGGAATACGAATACGTTCTGCCCATCGTTCCCGTGCTTCTCTTTCCCACGGGCGTACACCTCGCCTGGCTTCTCGAAGGCACACTGGAAGGCTGGATGCGAACCTGCGCCATACTCTGGCAAAAAATCCTCTGGTTCCTCGCGCCCCTCGCTCTCCTCGCCATAACGCTCTACTGTACTTTCTTACATCAATATCCCCTCCTGATCACGGAGTTAATTCTAATGACTATGGCAGCCTTTGCCCTTGCCTTTTGGCCCCGCGCGAAAGACAGCCTCCCCCCCCTGATGCGCATCGCTGTTTGCACGATGCTGGTGGTGCTGGCCGCATTGCTCCTGCGCGCATTTCATGAATCCCAGACAAAATCCCCCAAAGAAGTTGCCAAACTCTGCGGACGGCTCATCGAAGCGGGTTATCCCGTCGAAGCCACCAAAGTGTATCCAGCCTTCAGTTTTTATGCCGCACACCCCATTCCGGATATCTATCAGATGCTCTCCACACACTCTGATTTACAACAAGACGCCACCCATACTCCCCTCTACGGCATCAATCAGGACCTCTCCACCGAAGAACAAGGCGAAGCCATCCGCCTCATCAAAGAACGATTCAAAACGGCCAAACCGTACTTTTTCCTGCTCCAGGATCGGTTTCTCCTTGCCTTTGCCGATCTCGAAACACAAGGCGTGAAAGTCGTCGCCGGTCCCGTCACCGACAAGAAACTTGTCCTCCTCGGAAACGCCGATCCCGCGGAATTGCTCAAGTAGCCGTTGACCCTTAACCCCCTTCAAAGCACCCCCTTCAAAGCCCGATACCCGGAACCCGAAAGAAATCAGTTGCGGCTATGTCGCACTGTCTGCGCTAATAAACGGAGACCAAAAATCTCCCAGAAACCGCTGCCCACGCCGCACCAATAACGTAGACGCGGCGTCCACGCCGCGCCAACAATCGAAAGACCCACTCAGATGTCCATATCGTTCATGGTGTCTTTTTTGTCCTTTTTGCCTTTTTCCCCAGTTTCCCCAGTTTTTCCAGTCTTCCCAGTCTTCCCAGTCTTCCTATTCCGCCCAGTCTTCCCATCTCCCCCAACGGCCCATAGTTCATGTGGGTGTTTTTCGGAAGAGGATAATTCCCGCGATGAAAAATGCGGCATTGGCGGACCATGCCGCGGCGATGGGACTGAGTTTATCGAGATGTCCGAGGCCCATGGTCATATAGAAGATAAGGAGGTAAGCGAGCGCGATACCGATACTGACCCCGAATCCCATCATCATGCCGCCGCGGCGGAGCCGGATGGCAAAGGGGATGGCCAGCCACACCATGACGAAGCACAGGGCGGGCCGCGCGAGCTTGGAATAATAATCCACCCATTGCGCATTTACAGGCATGCCCATGGCGCCCGCGTGCAGCAAATCGCGCCGCAAGGCAAGGAGGGATTTCTCCCGGACCGGTTTTTCAAGGGTGAACAATTCCTCAGGCGATTCGGTAAAAGGCGCGGCGATTTGGGTGATGCGATCCACCTTTTGTTCCCACTCCTGATTGGGGTTGAAGGTGAACCAGCGTCCGTCTTCGAGGATCCATTGGTTCTTCGTCTCATCCCAATAGATCCGTTTCGCCCGGATTTCTTTCACGACATCGCGCCCGATGGAATGAATATAGACATCCTGTCCGGTCAGGGCTTCCCGGTTGAATTTCAGGATGTGGCAGGTCCATTCCCCGTTCAGATTGGTCCAACTGATGCCTGGATTATCCGGTTTCCGGAATTGGGAGAAGTATTCGCGATCCATGCGGGCGAGCCATTTCGAGGCATGCACCCCGATCGTATCTTCCACGAAAAAGGCTACAATCGCCACCAAAAGGGCCACCAGCACCGGTGCGCGCACAATGCGCCGCAGGCTGATCCCGCCGGCCAGAGCGGCGGTGATTTCCTGGTCCTGGGCTGCTTTCCCCAACACCATCAGCACGGCCACAAGCACCGCCAGGGCCGCGGTCTGGTACTGAAACAGCACCATGGGGATTTGCGCGAAATAGAACTGCACCACCTTGTAGAAGGGAATATCGTACTTCGCGATATTCGCCTGGCGTGCGGTCAAAAAGTCAATTGCCACATAGACCAGAATCATGGCGGCCATTAATTGCACGAGACTGACGAACATGCGGCGCGCGAGGTATCGGTCAATCAAGGTCATACGCGATCCACCCGCCAAATGAGATAGGAGCCCAACCCGCACAACAACACATTGGGCATTTGCGTAATCAGAATCACTTGCCAGAACGGCAGCAACCCGCGCGGTTCCGTCGCTTTGGTAAGCACAAAGTACACCGTCAAAATGGCCAGTCCAATCGCAAAATTGAAAGAACGCCCGGCCTTCGGGGAACGCGCGCCAATCGGCGCCCCCACAATACACACGGCCAGGCACATCAACGGGAATCCAAAGCGGTGGGCCAATTCCACCCGCAAAGCCCGTAAATCACGCTCCACGGGAATCGCTTTTGTCTCAAAATACTTCTTCTCCGTCTCCCGTTCCGCCGCAAACAACTCCTCCATGGTCATGCCCTTCCGCTCCCCCTGCACCTCGCGCGATTTCAACGGCGGTACCGTGCGCTTGCCCAACTCAAAGGTGGTCCGGGGCACCAAATCCTTCTTCTCCGCCTGGATATAATGCCCACGCTCCATTTCCAGCGACGAGACACCATCCTTTTTCACGAGCCGGGCGCTCTCGGCGTAAAAAGCATTGGCGCGCCCATCCGGCAGAGGTTGAAGCACCACAATATTCTTAAGCGTGCCGTCCCCCTCTTTTTTACCCACATAGATCCGCCAATCCCCATATTCGTGCATGACGCCGGTGGGCAGCATGTCGATAGTCACCCGCAGCGGGAGATCGCTGCGCACCAGCTTTGTGAGTTGTTTGTATGCCCAGGGCTTTCCATAATCCAGGGCCAGGAAACAAATGCCGCTCAGCAGGACCCCCATGAACACCACCGGCAAAATGAGCCGTTTCAACGGGATGCCCGCCGACTTCAAGGCCGTAAATTCATTGTTCTGGGCCATGCGGCTGAAGGTGAGCATAATCGCCATTAGAAACGTTACCGGAAAGAGGAACCCCACCAGCGTAGGCAGGGAATAGAAGGAAATCCACGAAATATCGATCATGGTAATTTGGGCAATGGGCACATCCTTCAGGAGGGCTTTCACCTCATTTTGAATGGCCCCCGCCACCAAAACAAAGCTGATCACCACCAGCGCAATCAGCGCCGGCACCCAGATCTGTTTCATGATATAGCGCGTTACCAAACTCACTGCGTTCACCTTATTTGGACAAGGAAATCCAAGTATAGTGAATTTACCGGACCCGATACCAATTTATGCGGCAATTTTGTGCCGGGTTCCACCCTCATTTGGCGGTCAACACCGGCCTGACAAAGGTGTGCATGAATTCCCGAACCCCGTCCGTGTTGAGATGATCCAAATTGTAATAATAATGGTAATCGGGCATCGCCGTGGTGAAATCATGAAAGGAAAAGCCGAATTGCCGTTGCTGTTCCTTCAGCCATTGAATCACCCGGGGCGCTCCTGGCTCCGGTCCCAGCAAAGTGGGCGGAAAAATCACCGTGAGCGGCACGCCCCGCTGACGGCACTGTTCAACAATCCGCACGAACTCCCGGGCATACCGCTGGAAATAGTCTTCCCGGAGTCCATCGCCATAGAGGGTCTCCATACGATAGGCAATCCGTTCCGGGGTTATAGTGGCCGGATCGAAGGTATAGGTTTGCGCCTCCATTGGCTCCGGCTGTTGGAAAAACCAGGCTTGGGTGAACTTGGACCGGATATAGGTCAACACACTGCGCAAAGGATAGCGGTCGAGCACCAGTTTTTTAAGAAACGATCCCCTTAACGGCTCGGCATAGATGAACTTGTGCGCGTCGTTCGCCCCGGACGAATAGAAGACAAACGGCTCCAGAAAATACACCACCTGCCGCGCTGTATTACCCTGTTCCCAGAAATATTCCAGAAAGAACCGTGCCGGGCGGATGCCACCCCCCGACGGCAGCGCCAGATTCCATGTCTTCATACCCAATTCCCGATCTGCAATTTCCTGATGCTGTTTTAACCGGGAAAAGAGATACGTGTGGGAACTTCCCAGGAATACGGCGCCAAACTCCGCATGGTCCGGCATGGTGAGCAGGAGCGAGTCCGTTTCCCACCGGGCATAGTGGAGCCTGGAATCATGGATCGCCAATACCGCCATCCCGATGAGCGCGTTCAGCATCACCAGCAGCGTTGCTTTCCACAGCAGCCGAATCATGTCATACACATTCTTTTTCCCTTAAAATTGAAAATAATAAAACTCGGTTTGACGCAATGCCCCCAGCAGAAAAATCAGCCAAAGAATGCCGCTATAGAGACTCCAGCGAATCCACCACGGGGCGTGATGCAGCCATTGCCGAATGTTCACCCGGGCCTGGATGGCTTGAACGCCCAGCACTGTCCCAACCAATGCCACCGATAAAAACAACTCCCAGCCCCAAAGATCCAGTCCACCTTTGGGATTGCCCCGCACAAATGCATGCACTGCGTCACCCCACCCCCTGAAAAAGCATCCGATTATGGTCAGGGCTTTTCCAAATGTTTCCGCGCGGAAAAAAATCCACGCGAACCACACCAGGGCAAAGGTTGCCGCCATGCGAATTGCCGTATGGAGTATTTCAGGAATATTCCGCGTAAACCGTTGGCGGGTGGGGGCGGTCCAGCGCCCAAGAACAATGTAAGCGCCATGGAGCAATCCCCATACGACAAAGGTCCAATTTGCGCCATGCCATAGGCCGCATAGGAAAAATACGATAAAAATGTTGAGACTCCAGCGCGGCAAGGCAACGCGGTTGCCCCCCAGAGGGATGTAGAGATAATCCCGGAACCACGTGGACAAGGAGATATGCCAGCGGCGCCAGAAGTCCGCCACGGAAGACGCGAAATACGGCCGCCGGAAATTGTCGAGTACCCGAATCCCCAACACCTGGGCCGCGCCTATGGCAATATCGCTGTATCCCGCGAAATCGCAATAAAGCTGGAATGCGAATAAAATGGAGGCCAGAAATACCATAGGACCTGTGAACCGCAAGGGATCCGAATACACCGTATCCACTATCGACGACAGATGATCCGCCACTACCACTTTTTCAAATAATCCCCACACCATGAGCTTCAGCCCGTCCGTCACCCGGACATACTCGAATCCATGACGTTCCATCCACTGCGGCAACAAACGCTGAGGCCGTTCAATCGGTCCCGACAGCACTGTCGGGAAAAACGCCACATACAGGGCAAAACGGCCCAGATGCCGTTCCGGCGGATAGTGTCCGCGGTACACCTCGATGCTATAGGCCAGCGCCTGAAACGTGTAAAAGGAAATCCCAATTGGCAAGAGCAGCCGGCTATGCGGCAGGATCTCCCCCACTCCCAACGCGCTCAGGCAGGGCCGCAATGTATCACTGAAAAAATTGAAATACTTGAAGACGAACAGCAAACCAAGGTTCACACAAAGACTCACGATTAAATATACGCGGCGGGAACGTTGATTCTGGGCGCGCCCCATAAGAAGCGCCGTGGCATACACCGTGAGCGTGGAACACCACAGCAGTACCACGTACCCGGGTTCCCACACCATATAAAAATAATAACTTGCGGCCAACAGCCACGCCCACCGCCACCGCCACGGTACGGCAAAATACACTGCCGTCACCACTGGAAAAAAGACGGCGAAATGAAGCGAGTTAAACAGCATTCCACTCTCCACACGCTAAATGCAGCGCCATTGTAGCACGGGTTTGTGGGAAAACAGGATTTTGGATTTGATGGAGGAAGTTATGGAATGAATGGGATGAAAAGGAGACTATTGGACCGATAAAACCAATAGGGCTCAATAGGGAAAAGGGAGGTTAGGGGAAGATTAAGTTTTTGGCTTTTCTGGCACATACGTGGAATTGGGGTCTCTATCTCATCTTCCTGATTTCCAAGCCATAGATTTAATTGAAATATTGTAAATTATGTATTATACATCCAGGTAATTGAATTTATTGTAATATGTTGAAATCTTGATTATTTTATGATATAATAGTTTTAATTGATTTGAAGGGATAGAACTGGCGTTTTATACGATGGGCAGGATAGTCTATGCGGTATACATTGGTTATTCTTAGATTAAATAAACACTTCCTCCCATACATTCCGATAGCCACGCTGCTGCCCAGCGTGGCCTTTTTATTTAGTTTTATTTTAAGTTCGTTTCCTGCGGCGGCCAATGAGGGGGTATTCCTTTTCGGGAATGATGTACAGCAACTATCGCGTGCGGGGAGCGGGGTGGCCAGCCCTCGGAGCGCGTATTGGTCGTATTTGAATCCGGCGAGCATAGTGGATTTAAAGAGCCGGGTCGACCTGTCGCTGTACAATGTTTTCCCAAACGTGGAATCGAAGCCTCGGGGATTGATGGGGAACCGGTTGGATGGGACCTTAAAAGCGGGCGGCATGTTTAATATTTTGTCGGGCGGGGGGATTTATAACATGGAGAGGTATGGCACGATAGGGGGCGGGTTATATATCCCGAGCGGGACGGGGGTGGAATATGATCATTCCCGGAATATCCTTACGCGGTTATTTCAAGGGAATAAAGATCGGCGGCTGACCTATCAGCATTTCCGGCTGGTGCTTTCGTATGCGTATGAATTTCCGCATGGATTTGCGCTGGGGGCCAGTTTACACACGTCATTGTCACGGTTCAGAAGCGATCATATTACCCTGAAATTTCGTCCTACGGAGGGGGATAATGAATGGGATAACGCATTGGGGATTGGGTATGGCGTGGGCATCTATAAAACGTGGGAGCGCTTTGCCATCGGGGCGTCCTATATGTCGCGTCATTACACCCAAAAAATGCACAAGTACAAGGATCTTTTGCGGTATTCCCTGGACACCCCGCAGATTATCCAGGTGGGGGTGGCATGGAAAGTGATCCCGCAGGTGGAACTTACCGCGGACTACAAATTTTTGAACTGGAAAGATATACCCACGTATGGGAACAAGCTGTTGAAAGGCGGTTTTAACTGGCATGATCAGTGGGCGGTCAAACTGGGCATTGAATGGACCATCAATGAGCATTGGCGGGTGATGGCGGGCTACGCGCATGCAAGCACGCCGATTGACAAGGATCATGTATTTTTGAGCACGTTGGTGCCGGTAACGTGCGAGGATCACATCACGGCGGGATTCACGTATTCATATAATACGCATCACGAATTCCATTTTGCCTTTATCCTTGGGATTCCGAAGAAAATGGAGGACACCGGCCACGGCGATTTACTTTCGCATCTTGGAAAAGACAGCGAACTTACCTCGAATGGCGAGTCGTTCGCGATTGGATACAGCTACAAGTTCTAATGCCGGGATCGGCCCTTGAGCAGTGTGATTACCTGTTCAAGAAGCCGTTCGGCGTGTTTGGGTTTCAACTCTTTCAGTATTTTGTTTCCGGGGCGAAGTTCTGCCGCAATTCCCTGTTTGCACCGTCCCAGGCACCCGCATTTGGCTATCATCACCTCTTCGGTCAAACCCCATTCTTCCACTAATGCTTCCAGTCTCATGCGCAGTTTCTTGGATTTATGCTCCTTGCACGAATCCCCAGCACAGATATCAATACTTACGTTTTTTTCCTTGGCGCCGCCTGCCACTGCTATTTCCTCCGAAAGATGGGGTGTGACACGCCGGGTTGCATCACCGCCAATCCATAAAACAGAGGGTGCCGATATAAAATTCCAAGTTTCCACATTGGAAGAACATTGTGGATGGACGATATGGACATGTATGGGCGGTATGGACATTATGAATAGAACACGGACAAAAACCGGCGTACACGTTGCGGTGTGGCCAAAGAAAAAACGGGGTCCGGTATCTTGGATTCGAGGGCAGTGATGGGAGAAATGAGGACATAGGCCGATCAGGATGAGTGGGACGAAAGGTCAGGCACCGCCAAAAGAGGCGGTGTCTATCATTTTTCGCAATTCATACGTTTGACTAAATCAAACATTTGAGTTAAAATGAGGGATATAAGAAGCGTTGTTTAAGGGAAACGCCATGGCCGGAGATGTGATTGATACAAAAGGTGCGCTTATAGAGGCGGCTGGAGAGCTGTTTGCGGATCATGGTTTTGCTAAAACCACCATTCGCGATATCGCCCAGAAAGCCGGGGCGAATATAGCCGCCATTCACTATCACTTTGGGGGCAAGGAGAACTTGTACACGGAAGTATTGCGTCACATTCTGTTGCAGAGTGAAGTCTGCACGGCACGCAGGTTATTGGCTGAGGGGGAATGCTTTAAAACGCCGGAAGGGATGGCGGGGGCGGTGTGCAAATTGATCCACGATCATTTTGAGGCCTTTTTCCCCTTGAATGAGCCGGAATGGTGGACGCGTCTGGTGATGCGGAGTTTGTTGGAGCCTACGCCGCAGGTGGAGGCGGTGATGCGTCAGGTGATGCTGCCGGAGCATGCGGCCAAGGTGGAAATACTGCGGCGCTTCAATCCATTGCTGACGGAAAAAGAGGCGCAGATGTGGGCGTTGTCGCTGGACAGCCAGATCGTCATCTACATATTTGGCAAGTACCCGATTTTGCTTGCCCTGGAAATGGAACAATACAGCCGTGAATTTTTAATAGACGCCGAGCGGCATGCCTGCCGGGTCATGCTGGGGGCACTGGGTTTGCCTCTCCCGTGGAAGGAATAATTATGCATTCAAGCGTAAAGTTCGGCGTTTTGTTCCTGCTTATGGCCGTATTGGCGGGTTGTTCCACGGGGAGATGGGATCGCCTCCGCAACAAGCAGGCGGCGGATTTTCAACAAAGCATTGCCGCTATTACGGAGAAAGCGCTTGGGGGACGGAGCACATTGCATCTTCAGGACTGCGTAGACATTGCGCTGGAACATAATCTTGCCGTTAAGCAGGCGGAAATCCGGCGGAAAATGGCGAAACTGGAGCGCCAGGCTGCGTTTGCCAATTTCCTCCCCACGCTCCAGTTCAATCTGAATTACACCGCCCTAGACAAAGCCCCCAAGAGCAAGATGTTCGGGTTGTTGGCCGCACAGGTACAAGATCGCGAAATCCTCACTACTGAATGGAACGCTCAAATGCCTATTTTTGTCCCGGCCACCTGGCTCGTGTATGACATGCGGCGGCGCGGTGCGGAGATTGCGGGTCTTGTCCGGGATTACACGCGTCAACAGATTGTCCTTCAGATAACAGCGGGATATTTTCACTGCACTGTGATCGAACATTCCCGGACCGTTCTGGAGAGTCAATTGGCGGCCTCGGAACAATTATGCAGTGAAATGCATGCGCTGGCGAAGGAGGGCCTGATCATGCCGTGGCAGGCGGATCGGGCGGATCTGCTTGCATTATCGCGCCGGACCGCCCTTGAAAAAACAGAACGGGCGCGGGATCAGGCCGTGTCCGATCTTCTGGTGGCGATGGGGCTTTCGCCTTTGGCGAACGTGACCCCGGCGGTGGAAACGCCTTTGGAAGCCCCACCGGGGAATCTGGAAGAATTGCTTCTTCAGGCTTTGCTGAACCATCCCCAGTTGAAAATTTCCGATAGAATGATAGCCATTCGGAAGGATCAGGTCTTGATGGCGATAGCGGATTTTCTTCCGAGCCTGGCGGGTTTTGCCAGCCGCAGTCACACCTCCAACAGCTTCATGAAATATCCGGATGTGACCGCACTGGGGATCGCAGGCGTGATGACCGTCTTTGACGGGCTTTCCAATGTGCGCGCCTATCAACTGGCGCGGCAGCAGCAGAAAGAGGCCTATGTCCAGCGCGAAGAAGCCTGTTTCTCCCTCATGTTGTCTGTGTTACAGGCGCATCGCAGTTTGCAGGATGCGCAGGCCGATCTCGTTTTGGCGAAGAAAAACCTGGAGGTGGCGTGCGGGCGGTTAACGCAGATCGAAGCCCAATGGCATGAAGGATTGATCCAAGGTTCCGATCGGCTGACGGTTACGTCCGATCGGGATGACGCTGAATTCACGGTATTGGCGGCGCAATTCAGCGAGCAGGTGCGGATTGCGGTATTGCGCGATTTAATCGCGGCGCCCGGTACGGCGGAAACGAAACACCCGGAAACCAACAAACCATAACTTGTTTACACCACACAAACGATCTTACGCGCCGAATGCCTTGAACAGACCGAAAGGCGACAAGGAGGTACGATAGAATGAGCAGACGTCACGGCACTATCCGCATCGGATTTGGTCACTGTTGCATCCTGGTGCTTCTTTTACCGGTCATTCCGGGCCTTGTGTTTCTTTCCGGGTGCATGAAGGGTGATGCGACTACAGGGGGCGGCACACAAGCAGGGGCCAAGACCATCCCGGTTGTATTGACGCCGGTGCAAACGCGAACCTTTGAGCAACGGTTGACGGTGCAGGGCAATGTGGAGGCCAAGAATAAAGCCGTTGTAACTCCGAGGATTGGCGGTCCCATCACGGAATTTTATGTGGATGAAGGGGACACGGTTGAAGCCGGTAAAACGAAACTGTTTCAGATCGATTCGCTCCGGGTGGAAAAGGCCCTGGAGATCAGCAAGCAGGATCTTGCCCTAGCGCAATGCGGTCAACGCGAGGCGCAGGCCAATCTTGAACGCATGCAGGCGGATTTTGACAAGGCGGAGATTGATTTCAAACGTTTTAAGCGTCTGCGGGAACAAAATGCGGTGACGCCGGACGCCATGGAACAACAGGAATCCCGGTATAAACAGACGGCGGCGGGGCTGAAATATGCCAAAACGATGGAGGATGTGGCCAAGGAGCGGGTAACACAGGCGAAGGCCGCGTTGAAGATCGCAGAAAGGAATTTGTCGGATTCTCTTATTTATGCCCCCATTAGCGGCAAAATCAGCCACCGGTTCCAGGAACCGGGCGAGTCGGTGGATCCCAACAAGCCCATGGTTCGGATTGTGGATCTTTCCTTGCTTGAGATATCGGCATTCCTGCCGGCGCAACAATATGACAGCGTGGACGTTTCTGAAACCCAGGCGCGGATTGTGGTCAATGGGACAGACACGGGGATGCACACGATTGTGTATAAGAGTCCCACCATTGAACCCACATTGCGCACGTTTGAAATTAAATGCGAGATCAGCGATCCGCCGGAAGGAGTGGTGCCGGGCGCCATGGCCGATATTTACCTACTGCTCGAAACCCGCCAGGGGCTGGGTGTTCCCACGCCCGCCGTTGTACCGCGTGACGGCAAGCAGGTGGTGTTCATAGTTGAGCACAACACGGCAAAGAAAGTGGAGGTGGAGACAGGGCTTGAATCGGATGGATGGATTGAAGTGCTCAACGGGCTGACGGAAGGCATACCGGTAATCACCATGGGCCAGCACTTGGTGGATGAGGGGACGTCGGTGGTGCAGCAGAAGGAGGGCGCCTAATGTCACTCGCGAGCTTGTCTGTTCGCCGGCCGGTGGCGATGTGCTGCTTAATAATAGGGCTTTCCCTTCTGGGGGGCAATGCGTACCGCAAAATGGGGATGGAGAATTTTCCCAAGATAGATCTGCCCTACGTGACGATTTTGACCGTGTATCCGGGGGGCAGTCCGCAAGAAATCGAAACGGATATTGCGAAACGCATCGAAGATGCGGTATCCACCATCGACGGACTCAAACACGTGATTTCGGCGTGCATGGAGAATGCCTGCCAGACCATTCTGGAATTCCAGCTTGAAGTGGATGTGGACATCGCCGCCAACGATGTCCGTGAAAAAATTGATCTTATTCTTAATGATTTTCCGGAAGGGACGGAAAAGCCGAAAATCCTCAAGTTCAACATCAACAGTGTTCCGATTGCGAACCTAGCCTTGACCGGCGAACTTCCTCTCGACGAGATCTACGACTACGCCGACCAGACGCTTCGCAACCGTTTGACGGTGTTGAAGGGCGTGGCGGATGTCAAGTTGATTGGCGGGGCGAAACGGGAAGTCCATGTGACGCTGGATCGGCAAAAACTCGCGGCGCGGGGTCTTACGAGCCTAGACGTTGTTCAGACGCTCAAGCAGGAGGTAAAGACGATCCCGTCCGGGCGCATTCGTGAAGATGGCACGGAGTATAGCGTCAAATTTGATGCGGAATACAAGAGCATCCCGGAAATTGGAAATCTTGAACTCAAGGGGAAAGACGGTTCGCGGTGCTATATCCGGGACATTGGCCGGGTGGAAATGAGCACGGAAGAACTGCGCCAGATGTCTTATATTGATGGAAAGCCCGCCGTGGCCATTCAAGTGGTGAAGCGTGCGGAAGCCAATGCGGTAAAAGTGGTGGACAGCATCCGGGGGGCCTTGGACAAGTTTCAGGCAGATTTACCGGGCGGGATGCGTCTGGTGTGGGTATCGGACGATGCCGTATTCATACGCTCCTCCGTGGAGAGCACCATAAGCGATATCATTCAAGGCATCTTGCTCACCGCTCTCATTCTATTTCTTTTCCTGTATAACGTCCGTTCCACGTTAATAGTCGCCGTCACCATGCCCACCACCATCCTTATCGGTCTTTTCTTCATCGGGGCAATGGGCTACACGCTTAACATCGCCACCCTGATGTCCACCGGCCTCTCCGTAGGCATCCTTGTTACCAATTCGATTGTCGTATTGGAAAACATTGTCAAACGTTTTGAGGAAAGCGGCGATCCGAAAGCGGCCGCCAATATCGGCGCGTCCGAAGTGCTGGTTGCGGTCGCCGCCAGCGCCATGACCAACCTCGTGGTGTTGTTCCCGGTCGCCTTCATGGGCACCCAAGTTGGCCTTTTCTTTTCTCCATTCGCCTGGACCATGATTATCATGACCGCGGTGTCCCTTTTTATCTCGTTCACCCTGACCCCGATTCTGGCGTCGGTTTTGCTGAAGCCGCGAAAGAAAACATCCCGTTCCCCGTTGATTCTGGCGGATCGAGCCTTCAATTGGATTTTTACAAGGGTTTCGTCCGGATTCGCCAAAAGCCTCCTCTTCTTCGAGCGGCATAAGACCGCCGCGATTCTCATGCTCATACTTTCCGGCGCCCTGTTCTGGCAATCGCTGACCATCGCGAAAAAGGTTGGTTTTGACTTCATGCCGGAATCGGATCAAGCCCAGGTCTTCGTTAAACTCGAATTCCCTACGCGCTATAACCTCAAGCAAACCATCGACCGTGTCCGCCAAGCGGAATCGAAACTGGAAACGCTGCCCGGCCTCGAGCATCTGTTAACCACGGTGGGCCGCGTGGATGGACAAATTGGGCGCGTTTCCGAAGGGGTGTATCTCGCGCAAGTGTTGATCAAATTTGTGGATAAAACGGAGCGCCCGGAAACCATGAAGGAATTGCTTGCTTCAGCGCGGGCGCTTATGCATGATTTTCCGGATTGCACGGTATCGGTCAACCAACCTTCCGTCGTGGGTGGACAAAACATACCCATCGAATTGGAAATAGCCGGTGATGATTTGACGATCCTGGATCGTCTCGCTCTCCGAGTACGGACCCTCACCCAGCAGGTCCGGGGCGTGACGGATCCCGATACAACCGTCCGGCTCGGCAAGCCTGAGTTGCGGGTGCTGCCCAACCGCGCGATATTGGCGGACATGGACCTTCCCGCCACGGGGGTTGGGCTAGCCATGCGCGCGAATCTGGAGGGGATAGACGCCGGGATTTACAAAGAGAAAGGCCGGAACTACGACATCGTGGTCAAGCTGGACGAAGAAGAAGGGAAATCGCAAGTGGAGCAATTTCTCCTGCCCGCGGCGCCCGGCCACCCGATCACGCTCTCCACAATCGGGGCGGTGGAAGAGCATCTTGCGCCGGTCCAGATACTTCGCAAAGATAAACAGCGCATCTCCAAGCTCTATGCCGGTCTGGAACCAGGCACGCCCATGGGCACGGCGGTGAATGAAATCGACACTTCGATCGCCCATAACTGCCCCATGCCCCCCGGCTATTCGTACACCTACTACGGCCAATACGAACTCATGCAGGAAGCCACCACTGCTTTCATGGAAGCTCTAATAATCGCCATCCTGCTCGTCTATCTCGTACTTGCGGCTATGCTTGAATCGTTCAAACAACCCTTCATCATTCTCGTTACGCTTCCCCTCGGATTGGTAGGCGTTCTATGGGCGCTTGCCGCCACCGGCGAATCCATCTCCATGATGGTTCTATTGGGCATGGTCATGCTGATCGGCATCGTGGTGAATAACGCCATCCTGATCATGGACCAACTCAATCAGTATGTCGCCCAAGGTGTTCATAGGCATCAAGCCATGGTGCGGGCCGCTTCCGAAAAATTCCGCGCCGTGGTCATGATCACGCTCGCGGCCATTCTCGGCATGTGGCCACTCGCCACCGCCACGGGCATTGGCAGCGAAACGCGGACCGGTCTCGGCGCCGCTGCGATTGGCGGTATCGGCATCTCCGCAGTTTTGACCCTTGTGATTATTCCCATTCTCTATGACTTGTTTACGCGGCGGCAGCATAAGAGATGATGAGGCGTGAGGCGTGAGGCATGAGGCGTGAATACCGATAGCGATAGCGATGGCGATAGCGATGGGGAAGGGGAAGAATAGGACCCATTGAAGCGCAGGGGGCACGAAACACGCAGTGGGAAAGGGAATTACTCCGTGGCGGCGTCACGTTGTGCACGGAGTTCGGTTATCAGTGCATGGATGCGCGCGGCGTGTTCGGGCGGGGCTTGAATCCAGCCCCAGCCTTCGACTTTCTGAAAAACGCCGTCGTAGGCTGAATTGTAGTTGGACTGGATAATATGCGGGATGTTTTCCTCGGTGAGCAATGCTTCCAAGACATTTGCCTCAACTTCGTTTTCGATGGATGCAATGGGTTGAACGTCCATAAGGTTTATCCCGTAGTGATAGGCAGCACACGCACCAGTTCTTCGAGGGTGGTGATGCCTTTTTTTGCTTTTTTCATAGCGTCGTCCGCCAGGGTTTCCATGCCTTTGGTCATAGCCAATTTATGCAACTGTGCGGTGGTGGGCCGTTCCAGGACATATTCGGAGATGGCCTGTTCCATCATCAGTATTTCGCCGATGGCGGCGCGGCCCCGGTATCCGATACCCTGGCAGAGTTTGCATCCTTTTCCCCGGTAAAACGGTGTTTGGGTGGGCTTAAGATTAAAATGTTCCCAGTAAATGGCGTCAGGGGTGTAAGGTTCTGCGCAATCCGGACAATTCAGGCGGATAAGGCGTTGAGCGAGAACACCGCTAATCGACGAGGCCACGAGGAAAGGCTCGATGCCCATGTCCAGCAGGCGGGTGAAGACGCCGGCGGCGGTTCCGCTGTGAATGGTGCTGATGACGAAGTGCCCGGTGAGGCCGGATTGCACGGCCATTTTCGCGGTTTCCTCGTCGCGGATTTCACCGACCATGATGACCTCAGGGTCCTGCCGGAGGATGGAGCGGAGTGCATTTGCAAACGTGAAGTCCACATGGGGGTTCACCTGCATCTGCGCAACCTTGTCCATGGTGTATTCAACAGGATCTTCGATGGTGACGATGTTGATGGTGTTCTTTTGCTGGGACATCAGCTCTTGGAGGAGGGCATAGATAGTGGTGGTTTTTCCGCTGGAACTCGGTCCGGTAAGAAGCAGCGTGCCTTGGGTGCGGGTGATGATTTCGCGCAGGTCCTTGATGACATGGGGCTGAAAGCCCAGCGTGTCCAAATGATAGAGTTCGGGGGATTCGCCCAACAACCGGATCACGACTTTTTCACCCTTGACGGTAGGGACGGTTGAGATGCGCATGGGGCGCCCGCAGGAGACCTTTTCCATGTCAATGCGTCCGTCCTGCGGCACATCTTTCCGGTAGACGATGAGGTCGGCCAGCACCTTGATTCGCGCGACGATTTTGGATTGGTATTCGGGGGGAATTATGGCAATCTGCTGGAGTATTCCGTCCATTCGGTACCGGAGGGAAAGGCAATCGGCCCATGGTTCGAGATGGATGTCACTCGCAATGTGATAAGCGCCCTGGCTGATCATGATGTCCACAGCGTCCGCCACGCCGGTATCGTCATTGTTTTCCAGTAAATCCACCACATGTTCCTGGATTTTCTTTAATGGAAGGGCGCGTGCCAGATCGTGTTCCGGTTTCCTCAATTTGCGCATGCTGCTACTCCTCGGTACTTTCTCTTGATCTTGCGCTATTGCGGCCAGGAATTCAAAAAACTGTGAAACCCTGGGGGACCATGGTATCGTCTCAAGACCAGCGAGAACCCCAGAGAGGATGATTATGAAAAAGGTGTTGATTGGGTGCGGCGTAGTGGCATTGATCCCGGTATGTCTTGTGGCAGGCTTGTTTATTTTCATGATTATCATGGCGCCGGGCAACAGCCGGGTGGAGGCCCCGACCGATTTCTCGAAAAGCGCCCTTCGGGCCAATCCTCCGGCGCCGCTGCCGCGTCCCGTCACCCTGAAAATCGTCACCTTTAACATTCAAGACACGTGGGTGGTGGGTTTCAACCGGCCAGAACGGATGCGCCGGATTGCCAAGGTGCTCACTCAGTTGGATCCCGATATTGCCGGATTTCAGGAAGCGTTTATTGATGAAGACCGAAAAATCCTTACGGATGGCCTGATCAATTCACGATTGTTGTTTCACCAGTATTTTAAAAGCGCCACGGGGGGGAGCGGGCTCTTGCTGATGAGCGCTTTCCCCATTAAAGAAGCCTATTTTCACCGGTATACGGTTTCCAACGCCTGGTATAAATTTTGGGAAGGAGACTGGTGGGCGGGCAAGGGCGTGGGGCTGGTTCGAATTGAACTTCCTGGGGGCGGGGGCTATATCGATTTCTACGACACGCATTTGCAGGCGAATTACGGGATTGCCCGGTACCGGCATATTCGGGGGGCGCAATTATTGGAAATGGCAGATTTTATCGATGAAACGCGTACGGGAGCATCCCCCGCATTTCTTGTGGGCGATATGAACACACGGATGGACACGGAAGAGATGAATGCGGCATTGGAAAAGGCCAAGCTCAGGCGGGTTATGAATCTGGATTCGAGAATTGACCACATTTATGCGGTTGAGGATCCCCGATACGCTTTTGAAGTATTGGATACCATGATTATCCCTGAGAAATGGAAAGAAGGGGGAAAATCCTTGACGCTCAGCGACCATAACGGGTATATGACCACGGTGCGCGTGACCCCTGTTCAGGGGAAATAATCAGAATGGGGATGTTCTCAACAACCTGGGAATAAAAATACAACAATCCCCTGCCTGGAGATAGGATCTACTACTTACCGAATTCCAGGGAAATACACTTGCTTTGGGGATACTTGATATCATGGTGGCGGCTTATACTGTTGAAACAATCTGGCGTATATACAATAGGACAAATTATCCATGCGAGAAACGGCATTATTCGTTGCATTAGTTTTGGCCCTGCTGGCGATGCATGATGCACAGGCCCAGGTCCCCCTTCCGGAGATTCAGACGAAAGCAACTGCCGGCTGGGCTCAAGTCAATTCCCTGACGGCCAAGACTTCTGTGTGGAGCACTATGCATGTGGGGGATAACCCCCAGGAAATGCGCGCGTCGGGAACCGTGTCATTTCTACGGGATAATGGACAGGAAAAATACCAGCAGCAGATGACCCTGGTCAGTAAACAATATTCGGCCGTTCCCTCCGTGCGAAGCGTATATGACGGGGAACATCTATTTGAATGGGTTGTGACAGCGTATCCCGGAGGCTGCAAACAGGTTGAATGCGATCTTTCAAAAGGGCGGTTCTGGCCCGGGGGAGAATTGCTGTTCAAGCTGTTGAACGAACAGTACACGGTGTCCGCCAAGGCGGACTCCACGTGCGGCAATCGGCCGGTGTATGTGCTGGAAGGCACGCCGAAGCAGCCTCTATCAACGGCTCCCTGGCGCAAAGCGCTTTTTTCAGTGGATCAGGCTTTAGGACTTTTAGTCAGAGTAGAATTGTGTGATGTGAACGGCGTTCCGGTATCCGTCATGGAATTGTCCGATCCACACCTTAACGCGGAAGTGAATAAAGAGCAATTCACGCTTCCCACCGGCGGAAAAATGCACTCCGTAAAACGGTAATCTTCTTGTTTTACATGTCAAAGCAGAAAGGGAGGAAATGACGAGTTGAACTCGTTGAGGGGGAGCGTGTCATACTCACAGTATGCAATCACGAGGCCGAGTACGATTTTTTCTTTCGTTGTTTTACCTGGGCGTGGTATTTCTGGCGGCGGGGTATGTGTATCAACGCATCCAATGGTTTGAGGGGATGATATGCATTGAAAAGGGGAAAACAGAGCATGTGGTTGTCCGTAAATCGAGTGCGGATGCGGGTGTATTCGCGGAAGAGCGCAATTTGCCTCTGGAACTTATTGCCTTTGACAATCCCTCCGTGGCGCGCACCTGTTTCGATGAAAAAGCCGTGTATGATGCGGCAGCGCTGCCGTTTCGGCTGCATTTGGAGGATGTGGTGATTCTGGAAGAGCAGCTTGCGCGGGAAATGCTGGAAGTGACACAACAGGGCCGTAAAACCCACTATCCCGTGAAAGCAGGAGCCCATTTTCCGCTTGGCACTGATTCGGGAACCATTCTTGGCGTACAACGCTGGACGGGGCTTCTCTCCCATCCGTCCGGCCAGCCCATGGTCACGGTTTCCTGTCATCCGCCAAGTGAGGGTTGGGGGGAGCCCTTGTTTCTTGCGCGAGGGGTGTGGCGCATGACGGCAAAGGCCATGGCGCTCTACCTGGATTGGTTTGAGAATGAAGCGCTGGCGAAGGAGAAACTGCCCATGGAATTGCCAGGACTTCAATCGGCGCGGTGGGGCGTGGTGGAAGGGCAGAATACGCATTGGTTCAACACATTTACGCCCGGGGCCGGCATGACACTGACAGACGGCACGGAGGTGGCGCTGTTGCGCTTTGAAGATCAGCATGGGGCGCCGGAGGGCGCGAAGCCCGCGTTGTTGTTTTCGGTGAATAAAAATGGAAAGCGTGAAGAAGGCTGGGTGTATGCAAATAATTCCAGTAAAGATGGATCGATTCGCTTTGATTATCCGGGCCAATGCGAGACGGTTCTGATTCTCCATGGGTGGCAGGATGGCGCTGTGTGGGCAAAGGCCTTCTATAAAGGGCAGGCCTGCGGCGAGATCAAGCTCATGGAAAAACAGCCGTGGATGCCGCCCGGCGGCTTTCCGTATGAAGTGCGCGCCGATCAGATCATGCAGCAGGCCGTGCCCGTGGGGAATGACACGGCGCCGGTCCAGGCGCTGTCTCTGCAATTGCCTTCGGGCATTATTCACTTGCGCGAGGGCGAAACCCATGCCGGAAAAGATTATCGCATTCACTATTTGAAACGGACTCAGGCGCCGGTCGTACGCTATGTCCTGGACGCCGTGAAAGAGGGTAAGAAGCGGCAGTACATGCTGAGTCCCGGCGGAAGTTTCCGGCATGGGTTCTGGCGTTTCCGGCAAGATCCGGAGAACCCTCGTGCGGGCACGATAGCAGTGCTGGACGCGGAACGTACGCTTGGGGGGTATTCCCAATTGTTTGGCTCGTGCTTGTTCGTGGCGGGGGCGTTCGGCTGGGTGGTAATACGGTTTAAGAAAGGCAAAATTGCGCGGTGAGACGCCGTGACTACGCGGGAAAATTGATGCAATTCGCTCCCATGCCTATAATGGCCGTTTAAGCAATATTGAGGAATGGCGCCGTGTCTGAAGAATCCCTTGTTGACCGTCCGGAATCCATGCAGGGACCCGCTGAATCACCCACCCCGGAAAAGGGGCTTATTCGAGGCGATAAAGGGCTGGAAACCGCGCAGGTGATCATCAGCGCGTTTCTGATTGCTGCCGCCGGGTTCATTGCCTATGCCGGCACATGGAATATCCCGTTTCACGGCAGGGACTTGGAATTGTTCATGGACAGCGCGGCGCTCCACCATATGACCACGTTTACGGACGCGCTGAATGATTTCCCCAATGCCCCCATGACGGCGCTGGGATTGGCGAAGCATTATGCGTTCCTGAACGGCAGTCCCGTTGGGCTGCATGCCATCAATCTGCTGCTGCACCTGATGAATGCCGTTCTTTTGTACCTGCTGTGTAGAAGAATCCTGCCCAAAGGCACTCCGGAGCCGGTAGCGATGCTGGCGGGATTGTTTTTTGCCGTGGCGCCCTATCACGCGGATGCAGTAAATTTTCTGATTGGACGTCCCTATCTCCAGACGTTGTTCTTTTCCCTGGTGTCCTTAATTCTGTTTCTGCGGGCATTTGATCGCGATGAACCGAACTATATTTATGCAGCCGTTGCGGCGGTGTTTTATGCGTTCGCCACCGCGAGCCATTTTTCGGCCATCCTGCTTCCCTTGGTGATGATGGGCATCGGATGCCTTCAGCGCTCGCTCAAAAAGCATTTGCCGGCGTATCTGCTTTTTTGTTTTCTGTTTCTGGCAATGCTCGCGGCCATTCTTCTTACCACAGGCCACTACAGGACGCCTTCCGCCGCGGCACTTTACCTGGCCTTGGCCGCCGCCCCGATTCTCCTCTCCCTGGTTTTCAGCGTGGTGCACCACGCCAAAGCCAGGACAGCACTGGGCTTGATTGCAGCGGTAATACTCATCGCGTTGTGTTCAATCACCTATCTTCGGACGGCGCTTTGTCAGGATCCGGTTGCATGGTGGAGTCTTCAGACGGAAAGGGCCCCAGGCGATCCGTCCGCGTGGAAATACCTGGCGCGATATGTGGAGCAGCAGGCTTCCGGCTTGCCGCAGGAAAAACAAGGCCCTCTGCTCCAGCAGTCGGAGCAGGCCTGGCGGCAAGTAGTGTCATTAAGCCCTGGAGATGCCTCCGCCGCGGAACATCTGGGCATCATTCTGCATCGCCGGGGGGAGGCCGATGAATCGCTCGCAATTTTGAAACAGGCGGTGCGAAATGACCCGTTTAATGCGGCGGCCACGGAACATATCGGACGAATTCTGGAGGAGAAAGCCCGGAAAAGCGGTGACATCAATCAGTTGCGGCTTGCCGCGGACTATTTCAAGCGCGCGGAGCAGTTGGGAACCCTTTCACACGAAGGCATGGCGCAATATGCCATGACACTGGCCGGCCTGGGGAACGTGGAAGAGAGTTATGCGCGGTTGCGTCCGCTGGCGGGCAATGATCCCAATTCAGCGCTGGGGCCCGTGCTGAAATCCATGGAATCGGCGGTGAGTCAGATCCGGGAGTTGAACAAAAAAAGCCTGGAGCAGATGAAATCGGGCGCGCCGGACCTTGACGCGATTCTAAACCGGGCTGAGATGCAGTTGTTGAAAGGAGAAACCCTTCCCGCATCTTATTTGCTGGACGCCATGGTCCGGAAACAACCGGAGAATACACGGGCGTGGATGTTGCTTGGGGTTGCACGGGCGCGCATGGGCCAGGCGGAGCCGTTTGTAAAAGAATGGGGCGGGGCGGTCACGGATTCTTCGTTGTGGAATGATTTGGTGAAGCGGTGTCTGGGAGGGGGGCTATGGGACGCCGCAAAAATCTATATAAACAACAGTCCGGTCGCTCCGGACATGGTGACACCGCCTCTGGTTCGTCTTGCGGACATGGCGGTTGAAGTCAAGCAGACGCGCGTGGCCATAAAATTGCTGCAGGAGGCCGCCGAGGCCAGTCCCGGCGATCCACTTCCGTGGCTCAAGTTGTGCGATGTGGCGATAACCGCCAGAGATATGGCGCACGCGCAGCAATATCTTGGGGAAGCGGAAAAGCGCAACGCCCCCGCGGAAGAGATCCAATCCCGGCGCAAACAGACGGGCGGCGCGCCTGCCCCCACAACTGCGCCGGTGAATACCATTATTCGCTAACCAGAACTCAAGCAGGAGGAATCGATTCGTGTGTATTGCTGCTTTGACGATGGTGGGACTGCTTCTTAGCGCCACCGCAAATGAGGGTGTGCCCATGAATTCATCTGAAGATGCCGTATTGATTCAGCAATGCCGGGAATGGGCGGCCCAGGCATTCGGCAAGGGGTTGCCTTCCCTACCGGCGGATCATGTTCAGCTTAAGGTGATCCGCCAGGAACACAGTGTGCTGCAATTTGGAAAATCCTGCATCGATAGTCCTATGAAAATAGGGGATTGTAGTTTCACGCATGGACTAGGCACCCACGCGAACAGCGAGATCGCCGTTTCCATTCCCGTGGGAGCAACGGGATTCAAGGCATTTGCGGGGATTGATGTAAATCCTGACACCCAGGGTATTCGAGGCACGGTGATTTTCATTGTGGAGGTGGATGGCACGGAAGTATTTCACAGCGGGGTGATAAAGGGAGGCGAAGCGCCTTTGCCCGTCGAGATCGCATTTCCTGCGGGGGCAAAACTACTTACCCTAAAAACCGACAGCACGCCGGATGGGGCGAGTCATGATCAGGCGGATTGGGCGGAAGCGCACTTTATTCTGGATGGGGGAAAATCCATATTCCTGGATCAGAACCAAAATACACTACTTCTGTTTAGCGGCCGGCCTCCGTTTTCTTTTCTATATGACGGGAAAAGTTCTCACGAGTTGATCGCGCAATGGCCGCATGAGGTAGAAACCACGGAAAATGAGGCGGCGTGGATCTATCGTTCCATTTGGAAGGATCCGGCCACGCAGCTTTGCGTAACGGCGGAAGCCAAGGCCTTCAAGCATTTCCCGGCAGTGGAGTGGCTGATTTACCTTGAAAATCAGGGTACAAAAGACACGCCCATGATCGAAGACATTCAGGCGCTCGATGTGGATCTGCGCACCGGGTATATTCGCAATCCGGTGATAGTGCATCAATTGGAAGGAGACGCCTGCGCGGAAAATTCTTTTCGTCCCAAGACCACCACCCTCGAAACGGGGAAAAATCTCACGCTGGCGCCTACAGGCGGACGCTCCTCTTCCATCAGCGCGTTCCCATTTTTTAACATTCAATATAACGAGCAGGGGGTGATTACCGCCGTGGGATGGACGGGTCAATGGGCCGCGCGTTTTGATCGCGGCGGGACAGGTCCCACGCGTATGCGCGCGGGATTGGAACTCACGCATCTTACGCTGCATCCCGGTGAGCGCATCCGCACGCCGCGCATGCTGCTCATGCCCTGGAACGGCGATCGCACCGCCGCGCACAACACATGGCGCCGGTTGTTAATCACTCAGTATGTGCCTAAAATCGACGGCGCGCCCGCCCATCCGCCGTTCGCATTGCAGCCGTTCGACCGCTATAACAGCCGCCCGGGCTGGGCCACGGAATCGGGACAACTTACCGCCGTGGATATAGCGCATTCGATTGGATGCGACACCTATTGGCTGGACGCAGCATGGTTTCCGGGGAATTTCCCGAATGGGGTTGGGAACTGGTTTTGCAAGCCAGAGGCTTTTCCGAATGGGCTGAAACCGGTCAGCGATGCCTGTCACCGGTACGACATGAAATTCGTATTATGGTTTGAGCCTGAGCGCATCGCGGCAGGCACGCAAATCGCCAAGGAACATCCCGAATTTGTGTTTGGCGGCGAAAAGGGCGGTTTATTCAAATTGAATGAACCCGAAGCGCGGCGCTGGCTCACCGAACTCTTGTCCACGCGCATCGATGAGTATGGATTGGACTGGTACCGGAATGATTTCAACATGGATCCCCTGGGGGCGTGGCGGAACAACGATGCAGAGGATCGTCAGGGCATGACGGAAATCCGATACATCGAAGGGCTGTATGAAATGTGGGACGAATTGCGCGCGCGGCATCCCGGCCTGCTGATCGACAATTGCTCGAGCGGCGGGCGGCGCATCGACCTGGAAATGATCTCGCGGTCCATCCCGCTGTGGCGCAGCGACACGAACTGCTCTCCGAACCACCCGGAGTGGAACCAAATGCAGACCGTTGCCCTTTGTCCGTATGTTCCGCTTCACACGGCCACACCCTGGGCGCCGGATCCCTATGAGGTGCGCAGCGCCGCGACGGCCGGATTGCTCTGCCAATTCGCCTATCTGGAAGATGGTTTTTCGGTGGAAGAGGCGAAGCGTCTGGTGGCGGAATCGCGCGAGGATGCGCCGTATTGGTATGGCGATTTTTATCCGCTTACGAATTGCTCCATCGATATGGGCGAATTTGTGGCGTATCAATTCCACCGCCCCGATTTGGATGCGGGATTGGTACTGGCGTTTCGCCGCGCGGAGTGCCCCATCAAGGGAATCCTTCTTGGCGTGCAGGGTGTAAACCCGGAGACAAAATACCGGGTCCAATATGTGGCAGAGGATGGAACCGCAACGGAACAGGAAGTATCCGGTGCGGATCTATTGGAAGCGCTGGAATTGAAATTGCAGAAAAAAGGCAGCAGCCTGGTGGTCCGCTACCAGGGTGTCAAATAACCGCTGAACGTTTTGGGATAGTTTTCCGGAACGTGCTCGATACAATACAATGATGACTATGGCTGTAGGCAGAAAGGTTCACTGGATGAGGAAAGGCAGTAAGGTATGAAACGCTTTTTTGTAGGCTTGCTCAGAGTAGTTGGCATCATCACGTTGATTGGTGGCGCGGCGATATTTCTTTTCTTCCTCATCGTTTTTTTACCCAAGATTCACTTTCTATCCAGCGGGTTATACACACCGTATGTCTTCTTCTTTGATCTCATGATTGGCCTGGCCTTTTGTTCCATCGGCACGCTGCTTCTGGGAATTGCCCAGTTCCTGCATGAGCTTTACAAGGGAAACATTGTGGTGATGCTTTCCCCTGACAAAAAACAGGAGGCGGCAGCCAAGGAATCGGTGGAAGAAAGCGTTGAAAAACCGATCATGGCCCTCCCGGAAAGTTCCGAACCCATGGTGGCGCCTGCATTGGACCTGGAGGTGGAACCGGTGACCACGGGCGCATCTGTTGAACCGCACGATACATCGCTTCATGGGATCTGTCAGCAACTAAAACCAAAAGCGAGCACGGATAAAGTATTGCTCGCGATGTATTGGCTTCAGGATGTGGATCGTCAAGACGGCGCGAACCTGGCGGCCATTTCAAAGACCTTGAAAGAAGCACGGATAACAGTGAAGGATGTAAAAGGCGCCGTGGACAAGCTGAAGAACGCTACGCCGCCGCAAATTAAATTCTCTCATCCCAAAGGCCGTAAACAGGGATACCGGTTGACCCCCGCCGGCAAGAAAAATGTTCAAAAGTTAACTTCAAGCATTTTGATGCCCCAATAAGACAATTTCACGGGTGTGTGGATTGTGTAGAGGAGCGATTGCCAGGAAAGTCCCATGCCTCTCTTTTGGTTCACCCGAATCATTATATTTTCGTTCTCGAATTACCTAACATCTACAATAATGACGATGGAGGAGAGATGATGAAATATATATTCCCATTGCTTTTGTTTTTACCTGCGGCGATGTCGTTAGCTGCATTTGCCTGGGGGGCGGAGATTCCGGTGGAGCCATATTCGTCGCGGGCGGCGGACGGCGAGATGGAATTCATCGCACAATGGAAACAGTTTCTCCTTAAGCAAGGGGAAGCGAATGCGGGGCGGTATGTTGCTGATCTCCCGTTTTCGTTTAAATGCGGGGAGCGGAGCAGCCGGGAGTGGGTGAAAATCGAGACGGCGAATATCATTTCGGGGGAGTGGCAAAAGGACAAGACACGCACGCATGTGTTGATCTGGAAAGACGCGCAGACGCCGCTCTATTGCGAAATGACCTTGACGGAGTTTCAGGATTTCCCCGCGTTTCAGTGGGTGGTCCGCGTGCGAAATGACGGCCAGACCGATTCGGCGAAGGTGCATGATTTCTGGGGCATCGATACGTGTTGGAATGCCACTGATGGTTCGATGCCGATCCTGCATCGTTCAGTGGGGTCGCCGGGGCATGAGGATGATTTTCACTTCATGAGCGAGGTCATGCACAATTCGATGTGGGATAAACGCCGCCGGATTGCGATGGATACACCCTCCAACGCCGCTTGGGCGCAGGCCCACTCGTATCTTATCCCTAAGGATAAACGTTCGAGCGCGATATGGCTGCCGTTTTTCAATTATCAGACCGGCGGGGACGGACTGATCACCGGCCTCGGCTGGAGCGGCGCATGGCGCGCCTATTTCGATCATCAGGGGGGAGGAAAATCGACAATTCTGGCCGGGGTCGAAAATTTCGATTCGATCCTTCATCCCGGCGAGACGGTGCGATCGACGTTGAATCTAGCCCTCTATTGGCAGGGAGAACTGCTGCACGGTCAAAACATGTTCCGCAGGTTGGTCCTGGAGCACTATACGCCGCGTGTCGATGGGAAACTGGTGGAGCCGCCGATTTCCGGAGTCGTCTGGGGAGGGATTCCATCGAAGGAGCATCTCGAATATATTGAGAAGATCAAGCAATACCAGATTCCGCTGGACGTCTATTGGTTTGACGCGGGGTGGTATGGAACAGGAACCGTGCCGTCGTATTCGGTGTTCGAAGGCGACTGGGGGCCTATGGCCGGGGACTGGCGGCCGAATCCGAATTGGCACAATGGAACGCTCAAGCCGGTCAGCGATGCCGCGCATGCGCTGGGCATGAAGTTTCTGGTGTGGGTGGAACCGTGCCGCGCGATTCAGGGGCGTCCCATCACGCTCGAACATCCGGAATATTTTCTAACCGGAAATGCGGACGGCAAAATCCGGGATGGGCAGACGCTGCTGCTCGATCTCGGTAAACCGGAATCCTTGAAATGGGCGATTGATGTTGTCGGCGGTTTAGTCAGGGAGTACAACATCGACTGGTACGAAGAGGATTTCAATATCGAGCCAAATCCGTATCTGGAAACGGCCGCGGAGCCTGACCGCTGGGGAATGAACGAGATGCGCTTCATTGAGGGTCATTTTGCGTTTTGGGACGCGCTTCGCAGGGAGTTTCCAAACCTGGCCATTCTCAATTGCGCCAGCGGCGGGCGGCGCATCGACCTGGAATCGATTTCACGGGGGGAGCCGCTCTGGCGCAGCGATTACAACTGCTTTCCCGAAGCGACCGCCGAATCGACACAGGATCATAGCTACGGAATCCAGTATTGGCTCCCGATTCAGGGAAGCATGATTCGGGGCTGGACGGTTTTCGATACGTATGAAGCCCGCTGCGCATTGAGTCCGGGCCAGGAGAACGCTCTTGTTGCGAAAACGGAGGCGGAATGGCTTCAGATCAAGGCGAATGTGGTTCAGGCGAAACGCTGCAAGAAATACTTCTTTGGTGACTATTATCCCCTGACTAACCAACAACGCGATCCGGGCGCATGGACCGCGTATCATCTGTATCTTCCCGCCGAGCGAGAGGGGATGATTCTCGCGTTGCGCCGTGCGAAGAGTGATGTCCCCGCGATGACCTTTGATCTGCTGACGATTGATCCGGCAGTGCAGTGGAAGTTTGAGGATTATGATTCCGGCAAAATCTGGGCTGTCTCCGGCAAGCAACTTCGTGAAGAAGGCTTTAAGGTTGATATCCCGAACCGCCGCGACTCCCGGCTAATCTTCTACTCGGTTGATCGTGCGGACAATCCATGAACATAGAATGGGTGAATGCCACAAAGTGGACAAGGGGCCTGCGTTGGAAAGAGTTGCTGAGGTGGCCGTATTCCCAAAACAGGAAACAGATCTTCTTCCGCCGGCCAATGCGATGATTTCCGGTGATCCCACCAAGCTGGAACAGATGGGCTGGGGGAAGAGGAACCCTGCGCTACCGCGCAACACGCCGAATCAGCCGCGCGCGGTTGACGCCATCATGCAAGGACCGGGCACGGTCTATCTCGATTGGAAGACGCCCATCATCGGCGGCAACAGCGCCGGAATCAGTGTTCCGGGCAACACAGCGGCCGTGGTGTTGTGAATGGGAACGCGGAAGTAGTACGATGGCCGAGAAGAAACGAAAACAAGGAGAATATCGGAGTCGATAAGAGACGGCAGAAATTGCGCAAGCAGCTATCTCGAGATTGAATCGGCGAATTACCAATGAAGTGTTCCTGACCATACAAAATGATCGCGGCCTCATGCAAGAGTATCTTGATGTCAGGAAACCTATACGCTCAAATGGCAGTAGCTTGTAAGGAAAGGAGAGACAGTAATGGACCATATCGCCGTGATTATTTTGGTTGTGCTCGTAATACATGTACTTCAGAATGACATGCGGTTGTGGCAGGTTGTAAAAGAGTTGCGCGCGTTGCGAAAGGCAAACGAACAAAGCAAATAGCGTTTCAATCGTTCATGTTTGCAGTTGACTTGCCAAAGTCGGCCGAGAGAAGGGAATGACAGGCATCCCTTGTGCATTACCGTATGCTGTGGCAAACTGGCCCCACAGGGCGAAACGGAGGCCGGCAATCCTGGCGAGGAACCGGCCAAGGGATAACCCGGCGGAGCTTATTAGACGATAATCGGGGTAAGGATTCGTTTCCTTGCCCGGCTCTAATCAAGGGACGTTGCGGGATGACGATGGTGGTTCGTGATCGTCGCGCCATACTCCATCCGCGCCCGCTTCCGCTTATTCGTTTGGACTCAGTAGGGCTACAGGCGATGATTTTCGCATTACGCCGTGAAAAAAGCGGTGTGCCCTCGATGACTTTTGATCTGTTGACAATTGATCCGCCAGTGCAGTGGAAGTCCGAGGATTATGATTCCGGTAAAACTTGGGTTATCTCCGGCAAGCAGCTTCGCGAAGAGGGGTTCACTATCGACATTCCGAACCGCCGCGACTCCCGGCTCCTTTTCTACTCGGCCGATCATACGGACAAGCCGTAAGAGCGCGCCCGCGCATCGGACGAGAGCACGGCCGCCGCAAAAAGCATTTGTCTTTCCCGAAGATATTTCGATATTGTGGGATTCATTCGAAACCCTTGTGGAGGAAGTTGGATATGTTGCGCGCAAAGAAGATTCTGGCGGTTATATCGGCGTTGGTTTGGGGAGCGGCGGCGGCTTCGTTCGCGCAGGCCCCCGCAAACGACCCTGCTGCGCAGGCATCCAATACGGTGGCATATCCGGCCCCGTCCGGCGAGAAGCTTTCCGAAGATTTTACCGTAATGGTGGCCGGCCAGGCGGTTCCCGTCTATTTGTGCCGCGTGTCCGCGATGCCGTTCAATCAGGTCTGGCCGGGGTATCAACGGCCCATCGACCAGACGGAACTCGCTTCGTTCGTCTACTGGGACATGTCCGCCCCGGTGGATGTCGAGGTAGTCAGCCAGCGCGCCATCGAGTCTGTGGCAATCCGCCCCACCGCCCGGGGGATTCAGCCGCAGCTCGAAGGCAACCGCATTCGGTTCCACTTGGAGACGCCGCAACAACTCACCGTGGAAGTAAATGGGTGGCACAAGGCTTTGCACGTGTTCGCCAATCCACCTGCGGTAACAATCGATCCGAACGCTCCCGGCGTGCGCTATTTTGGCCCCGGCATCCACCGCCCGGGCAGGATGACGCTCCAAAGCGGCGAGACGGTGTATCTCGCGGGTGGCGCCGTGGTCTACGGCTGTATCGAAGCCACCGACGCCGCGAATATCAGGATTCTCGGGCCGGGCATCCTCGATTCCAGCGAACTGGAACGATATTTCGGGCTCACGGACGAGAGCAAGTACCTCGATAATTTCGGCGGGTGTGTTCATCTTGTGCGTTGCACCAACGTGACGATCGACGGCCCGATTCTGCGCGATCCGCCACTGTGGTGCCTGTCGGCGTTCAACTGCTCGGAGATACAGATCGCCCACACCAAACTGATCGGCCTCTGGCGGTACAACGCCGACGGCATCGACCTCTGCAACAGCCGGAATGCGGCCGTGCGTGACTGTTTTGTGCGCTCGTTCGACGACAGCCTCGTGGTCAAGGGGCTCAGTTACTACCGCGACGTGCCGATCAGCAATATCCTGTTTGAGGGGTGCGTCGTGTGGAACGACTGGGGCCGCGCCCTCGAGATAGGCGCCGAGACCGCCACGCCCGAACTCTCGCAGGTCACGTTTCGCGATTGCGATATCGTGCGTACGGCCGAAATCGCCATGGATGTGCAACACGGCGACCACGCAGCCATTCACGGCGTGACGTTTGAACGGATTCGATTCGAAGTCGATGACGTCAACTACGCGCCGCAGATACAGAATGGCCGCGACGCAACGTACACGGGAAAGACGGGCCACTGCCCACACGCGCTCATCTTGGTGATCTTGCGCGGCGCATGGTCGAGTGACCAGGAACGCGGTACGATGCGCGACATCGTCGTGCGCGACTGCTCGGTCACGGGCAATCTGACGCCGTCTTCCGCACTCTCCGGGTTCGACGAAACGCACGACGTCAAGGGCGTCACGATTTCAAACATGCAGTTCAACGGCAAGGCCGCGGCGACCCTCGAAGAAGCCGCGATACACGTGGGCCAGTTTGTCAGCGGCGTGCATATCGAACCGGCCGCCAACGCATCGCCCGGAATAAAAAAGGACAAAATCCTTTTCCTGGGCAACAGCATCACCTTGCACGCGCCCTCGGAATCCATCGGATGGACCGGGAACTGGGGCATGGCCGCCAGCGCCGAAGAAAAGGACTATGTCCATCTCGTGGTACAGGCATTGTCGGAACCGGCCGAAAGCGGCATCCCGGCGCCCAGGTTCCTGGTTCGTAACATTGCCGATTTCGAACGGCAATGCACCACGTATTCTGTCGAGGAAAATCTGAAGGAATGCATCGAATTCAAGCCGGATCTGCTCATTCTCGCCATCGGCGAAAATGTGCCCGGCCTGGCCACCCCGGAAGCCGAAACGCAATTCTACGAAAGCGTGGGCAGACTATTAAAAGCCTTCCAGAAGGACGCGAAACCCGCAATCATTGTGCGAAGCGGCTTCTGGCCTTCCTCGAACAAAGACGCATGTCTCAAGCGCGCGGCCGGCGATGCCGGTGCAACCTTCCTCGATATCAGTGCGCTGGCCAAGGACGAAGACAACTACGCCCGGTCCGAACGCCAGATCGCTCACGCGGGCGTGGCCGGGCATCCCGGCGACAGGGGTATGAAAGCCATCGCCGATGCAATTGTTAATGCGATCAAGAAGGCCCAGACACCCTAAGCAGAAACGGGGTAGACACGAAGGACTATCGGCGGGAAGAGAGGACAAGTTCGATGTTGGAAAACCACCTCCGACCAACCACCATCATGAAAACTCACCAATGTCTTTCCCAGTGTATATCGAACACTCTGCTCGCTTTGATTGCGACCGCCGTCTTGTGTCCGCTGTTTGCCGTGGCGCAAGTGGTGCGTCCGGAGGCGGCGGAGGTGGCTGTTGTCGAGCAAGCCAATGAAACGCTGTCGGCGGGGCAGGCCTTTGAGAATCTCGACGCCAAGGCGGGTGATTGGCGGGTGGAGAAAAACGTACTGGTGCAGGCCGATGCATCCGCGCCGTATGCGCGCACGTTCATCAAGGGGCCGCGCTGGATGGATTGCGTCATCAAGGCGAAGGTGCGGATAGATAGCGTCGGGGCCACTGCGGCTTCGCCGGGTGTCCGGCTAATCGTCCGCGGCGATGAAAAGACGGATACGTTTTACACTGTTGGCCTGTGGGCGGGCAGCCGCGAAGTGCGCATTGAGAAGTCACGCGGGTTGGCCTTCGAGCCCATGAAGAGCGACTATTTGGGCAACATGGCCGTTGCGCCGTTTCCGGTAGAATTGGGCAAGACCTATGACATGACCGTGGTCACCGACCACGCGACGATCTATTGTTACATCGACGGCGTGTTTGCGGTGTTGGCGCAAGAGCAGGATTTCACCACGCAGCCGGTTGGCCGGATAGGGTTCTTCACGAACGCGGCAGCCGGTGCGTTCAGCGATGTTTCCGTCAAGGGGCTTTACGGCGTCACAGCGTCTCCTGTTGTTCCCTATGCGGGGAATCCAGTGAACCTGACGAATTATTCGCCTGCCGTGATCAAAGATGACAAGTTCCGGATGTGGGATTCACTGCTAGGCCGGTATGCCGAATCGGAGGACGGGATAACGTGGACCTGGCCCGCGGGCAAGGAATCTGTCGTTAATCAGGGCAATACTGGCGACTGGCCCACCGGCAACCAGTGCGGCGATCCCGATGTCCTGAAATTCGACGGTCAATACTGGATCACCTTCTGGTCTACCTGTAACCGGCGTAACGGCGCCTTTGACGGCATGGGCATCAAGCGTTCGACGGACGGCATCCACTGGACACCTGAACCAGCGAATCCTGTCTTCTACATGGGGCCGCTTGGCGACTGGGATGAGATGGTGGTGGGCGATCACGCGATGATCAGAGACGGCGACCGCTTCAAGCTGTGGCATGTCGGCATCACGTATGGGCAGCGGGGCTACCGCAATGAATTCGGTTACGCGGAGAGTAAGGACGGCCTCCATTGGCGTAAGTGCCGCCTAAATCCGATTCTGACTCAAGGAAAACCGGGAACATGGGATGGCGGCTGGATTTATGCGGCGGGAATTGTGAAGATCGATGATGAACCGCTCAGCACGCACGTCTATGCAGGCAAGCCCGGAGCGAGTTATCACCTCTTCTACACAGGCCAGCCCAGCAACAATGAAATCATCTGCGGCGTCAAGCGCATCGGGTATGCTTTCTCACTCGACGGCATCCATTGGATCAAATGGAACGATCCAAACACCGCCGAGCCGTTCCAAGACAGCGATCCGGTGGTGACCTGGACGGACTATGGGCAGAAAGGACACACTGGGGTGGGCGCTGCCACGGCCATGCTCCTTGGTGACGAAGTGCGCCTCTACTACTCGATGTATGAGGAGCGGCTGGACGTCGGGCGGCCCCCCGAAGGGCCCGTCGGCACCGCGTTTGCCACAGTGAAGGTGGACACACTGCGGCAAATCGTTGCTGATGCGAAGGTGAAGGGCCTGCTCCAGTGCGCGAGCCACGAAGAGATTGAAGCCACGCTTGATGAACCGTTGCCCCAGTCCATGTGGGACGATTTGCAGGGCCGCGTGCTAGCGGCAGTGCAGGCGAAACAATCCGGCGACGCGGACGCTGCAAAGGCGGCGTTGGCTGATATCGCCGCCACCCGCGCCAAGTTCACCAAAGCCCTCGAACGCTACTATGCAAGCGCCTTTGCTCCACTAAAGAAGGTTGTGGACCAATTGGAAGCCGGAGGTCCCGTGACGGAGAAAGTGCTCCGGACTCTTCCGGCGGATCGCGTGGGGAGCACTGCGCCTCAGATTGAGATTGCCGATTTGAACATTCCCGCAGGGAATCAACCTGTCATGATCGAGATCGAGGCGAAATGCAACCGTTTCGCTATTGCGCGGGTGGCGTGGGCAGCGGGCGATGAATTCAAGGCCGGACAGGAAATGGAGTTCCTTGCTGGCTATCCCGGAGTGGAATCCCCAACCTACCGCGTTACGATTGATCCCGGCGGCCAACCCATCAGTGCGCTTCGTCTCCAGTTCCCCGCCGGAGCCACCGTGGATCTGAAACAAGTCCTCATCCGCGAAATCAGCCTTGCACAATAAAGAGGCGTCTGGTAAAAAACCAATTCTCAAGTTTTTTATGCATCAATGGTGTTGAAAATCTGGAACGCAGGAAATCATGAAGGAGGAATTGCCATACATCCATGCAACGTACTATATTCTTGATTTTCTGAGTTTCAGATTGGTCTAAATTTTACATCTTCTTTATGAAACCCACGGTTGCGATTCCTTATTTTGACAACCATCCGACAGGGATGCGCATGATGCGGGCGCGGTTGAGCCCGCCGATGGTTTTGTCGCCGGCGCAGTAGCCGAGCAGCACGTGGTTGTCTTTTGTAAATTCGACGGCGGTGTAGCAGTACCAGCCGTCCGGATTGGTTTCGATGTTCTTTACGTATTGCCAGGACTGGCCGTTGTCGTTTGATACCGCGACGGAGAGCGGGGTCCTTTTATTCTTCAGGTCTTCAGGGATATTGGCATGGTTGTTCCATACAAGAAGGAGGCCGCCCGTTGACGGGATGCGTTTGAAGGAGGCCGGAGAGACGGGAGAAAAAATATCTGTTCGTTCAACAGGGGACCAGGTATTCCCGCCATCAGCCGAATAGGATCGCAACTGACAACCCACATCGGTGCGGCATAACATCATGATGCGCCCGTCGCTCAATTCGACAATGCCCGGCTCCTGCAATCCTGATTTCGATTCGGGCGGCGCATCGAGCACTGTTTCGCTCTGCCTCCAGCTTTTGCCATCGTCGTCCGATAGATAGCAGAGCGCCTGTGCGCGGCGTCCGAACTTCTCGCCGGGCAGGGAATGGCGCGCGGCGGGAATGACGAGGCGTCCGGTGGAAAGCTGGATCACGCGGTCATTATTGACGACGAAATATCCCACAGGTTCGATACAGAGCTGGGGCTCGCTCCAGGTTTTGGCTTCATCCGTTGAAATCCGCAGGTAGGGGCGGCAATCAGCGTCCGAATTCTTGCGGAGATAGAAGAAGGCGATCGGTCCGCTCTTGAGCCGCAACAGCGACACCGACATCGTGTTCTGCTGGCCTTCGTTGGGGAGAATAAGTTGATCTTCACGAGTCCAGGTGACGCCATTGTCGGAAGAAAAGCGTCCGGCAATGTGTGCCGTGCCTTCGTCGCCCGCGCTTCCCGTGAAATGCGTATAGGCGAAGAGAATCCGTCCGTCATTAAGCTGCACGAAGGCCCCTTCCGAATTCCGGGGATTGCCGTCGCCTGGATCGATATTGAGCACCGTTTCCGGCACACTGACGTTGGTTGCCGGAGTGGCGGCTGCTTGAGCGTTCCCGTCTTGCTGGCTGATGAGCACTCCCAACACAAGCGAAAGATAAGTAACCATGCGCATACGATTAAACCTCCATAATGATGTCATTTTACACGCTTATACCCACTCCAATGCGAACAAATCCGCGGCGCGCATCCGAATATGCAGACGCGCGGTGTCTCCCGGTTGTGCGCGCAGGTTGGGATTGCCTCGCCATGTGACCGTTCGCGCGGCCTCATCCCCCGTGATGATATCGCAGAGATCGATGGCATGGGCATCAAAGCCCACCAGTCCTATCTGCAGCGATCCGCCAGTGTTCACCCGTGCATTCACGCGCAATTCCGTGCCCGTTACCGGTATGCCGAAGGTAAAGAACTCTCCTTCTTCATCGGCTCTAAGTGCACAGATACGGTCCTTGGGCCATGTGGCCCACCCGGCGTTGCCTTTGATTACGCCGGGCCAGCGCGGATATTTGTGCGGATGACTGGCGCCGTTGTACGGAATGGCGACCTTGTCATCTCCCAGCGGCACCAGATTCTTCCCGGCGGTCACAAATTCGCCGTCCCATGCATTCACTCCCCCAGGCTCCAAAATAGGGCCACCCGGCACAGCATCCCAAAGAATCCCATCGAGGCTGCTGTACATTCTGATTTCAGATGATTGCGTGAAACGCCGGTAGAACATCGGAAACAGAAGATGATAGCCGGGAAGACCGGGATACTCGGTGCGTGCGTTCAGATACACATCGTAAGAATAGGGATCTTCCAGCGGCGCACTCAGCATCGGGACAACCGGCGACCAGTTTCGGAAATCATCGGATTCCGCGCGGCCGATCAGGCGGCGATCCAGCCAGCAGAGCCGCGTGTATAGAATGTACTTGCCCAGCCAAGGGTCATAATAGACGGTATTGTCGGTGTCCCCTTGGTGGATTAGCAATGGTTCCGGCAGAAGATTCCAGTTCACTCCGTCCGGCGACGTCATTCCGTACAGGCAATTCATATGCTCGCCGTTGAGGCGGTTGTCCCGGTATCGAGGATGGAATTTCTGGTACTTCACCCACAATTCCTGCACGCCCTCGCGCACGCTGGCATGAAACACGCATTTGTACCGCTCCTCCGCGCTGCCGTTCGGATCAATGAAGAAACCGGCGCCGTCGATACCGGTGATTCCCTTTACGGAGACCGTAGACACGTCACGCTCGGTCCAGGCGTAGCCATCATTGGATTCGGCGGTCCGAACGGTGATGGATTCCGCCAATGCGGAGGAATACGATCCCAAATCCGCTCCGGCATAATTGGTCTTGAGAGACCAGCCCCGGTATACGCCCGCATCGAGGATCACCTGTCCAGGCCGATTTTCTACCGGCCCCTCTTTCGCGGGCTTCTGCGCGACCAGCCGCACGCCCCGCACCACTCTCGATGCGTCGGCCCATACCGGTACAGGCGGTTCCGGCGGTCCCGCAACGGGAATGACGGTTCCATCGGCCGTCCGCCACTGCAAATCGCCCGGATCGATGTGGCGCAGATCAACGAACAATAATTTCTTCTGCGGGCCAGGAATGAAACCGCCCCGGGGATCCGCGTCGAGGGAAGAAAAATCTCCTTCATCCATGCCGTCTTGCGCTATCGCACCCAATGCCACCATCGATCCCATGCCAGCCAGAAACTCACGACGCCTCATCATACGCCCTCCTCGGAGTGATAGTGCTCCTCTTGCTGTTCATTCAGCCCAAAACGCCACGCCCATTTTATCCCAGATTTGAGGCTTGGTGGAAATGTTGGTAACCATCATTCCCGAGAAAGGAGTCTTCCGAAAATTAGTATCGCAGTTATTTCTCCCGCTGGGTAGCGCGGCAAACGCGTAAGAATGTGGACCAGTGCATCGCTTCGTGTTACCGCTCGTACGCCCCGATGTCGTAACCACTGCCTTGTGGCCGCGCTGTTCCCTCTATATCGTCCGCGGGCGCTCCGGCGGCGGAGCCGTTGTCAATCGCCGGCGAACCGGACTGGACATGGAAATCGCTTGCAGCGGCGTTCAGAAACTCCGGACTTCCTTCCTGATAATTCGTCCCGCGTATCTCATTCTCGAATTCACGGAAGCCGTCAATCAGGTTGTGGTCTGTCGTCACCTCGGCGAGCGCCACGGACACCACAAGTTGGAAAGCGTTGTTGTCGCTGAAAATATTGTTGCGGAATACGATGCCTTGCGCATCGGGGTTGTCCATGGCAACGCCCCCGCCCCAACTGGTCCAGCCATTGTAGTAGAAGGTGTTATTGATGACCTGCACGTCGTGGATGGGCCGGCTGTCCGACGGATCGCCGTAATAGCCGAACGTCAGTCCGTTATAGGCGCAGTTATAAGCAATGTTGTTGAACATGCGTATATTTTCGAGCAGCCCGCCGTTCTCGGAGGCCATCGCGAACCCGCTGCCGTTGGATGCCGCGATGTCGTAGACCACGTTGTTGTAGATATCAATACCGAACGTATAGTGTGCCCAGGCATCAAGATAGATGCCCGGATTGTCGATGATGTCATGAACCAGGTTGTTATGAACCGTTCCATTCGAAGCGCCGTCCTTGATGCAGATTCCCTCCCCGCCGATGGTCTCCGCGCTGCCGGTATGAACGTGATTGCCCGCAATTTCAAAATGGCTCGTGCCCGACATCGTGATATTTTCCTGCATGCCCCAATTATTGCAGGCGAGTTCTACTTCGTTTCCGCCAACAACGACATTGCTGCATGCCCAAATTCCGATGCCCGAAGAGGCCGTGTCGTAGGTGTGGTTGTTCTCGATCTTCAGATTGCTGGCGTATTCCGCGCGAAGGCCCGCGCTCAAGTTCGTTGTTCCCACGTTTTGGATGCGCAGACCCTGGATGGAAATGAAGCTGAGGCCGGTCAGATCAATCAGGCCTGTATCCTCCGGCACGTCCACTCCCGTGCCGTCCAGCGTCGCGGTTTCACCCGTATACGAGCTGAACGTGATGTAATGGCCCGCCGTGCCCGAATTTGCCGGGATCAGGCGCTCGTAGTACGTGCCCTCGCGGAGGTAAATCGTGTTCCCGGCGCTGGCCATCTCCGCCGCGTGAGTAACCGTTTTCCACGGATTCGAGAACGTCCCCGCCCAATCGTCATTGCCCGACGGCGCAACATAATACACATTGCTTATAGGTTCGCCCTCGCCTTCACCCTCGCCTTCAATTACGCCTTCTGTTTCACCCTCCTCAACCCCTTCGCCTTCGATCTGACCCTCTTCGGATCCTTCAGTTACGCCTTCGGCCTGACCTTCGGTTTCTCCCTCAGCAATTCCTTCAAGTACACCTTCCTCCTGACCTTCTTCACTACCCTCCCCTTCGATCATGCCTTCCTCCTGGCCTTCTTCGACCCCTTCTCCTTCGATTAGACCTTCTTCCTGACCTTCTTCACCACCCTCCCCCTCGCCTTCACCGCCAACGACATAGGTAGCGGTTATAACCTGTGTTTCATCCGCCACAATCTGAACGTCCTGCGGCTCGGGCGCAGTCCAACCGGCAATATCCTTGAACGTAACCGTGTGCACTCCTTCAGACAGATCGGAAACGGTGGCGCCGCTGGCGTGCCACTCGCTTTCGTCCACGGCCCATTGCGCACCCGCGGACATGGCCTCCGGCGGCAGTAAGTTCACCTGCAACGAACCCACCTTTTTGCAACCCTCAGAGCACAAAAAGGAAAGCGCAAGCATTCCCACAAGGCAAACAATTTTCCACTTCGGCATGGCCCTATCCTCCCATAGAAGTTACCAGACTGGATGGCTCCCTCAGTATAGATACAGGTCGAAAAATTATCAAGACCCTGAGAAATTGTTCCCACAGCGGAGTATGGGTCTCTCTAATATCCAGACTGTATCAACAGATGGCGTAGGCGGCACGTGCGAACATGATTAACCATCTTTATGGAACCATTTTTCGGCATGTTGTGAACTGTTCACTGCCACTGCGATTGAAAGATAAGGACGAATTTTTGTGGACTATAGCGCACCGCCTGCGTGTAATCTTGTGCGATTCGAATCCGGGGAGTATTGGAATTTGTGAAATTTGGGTGTATCGTGAACAGACAGGCGCATGACACCCGACGTTGACAGTAATGTCCAGATGAAATGGAGATGCATGAAAATTTCACGAAGGCTATTTCTGATGGCAACATTGGCCGGGACACCGGGTATCGCTATGGCGCCTATCCTGGCCAAACCGGAGAAGAAAGGGCTGGGCGCCTTGAATCTGGCGTTTATGTGCTGGCGCATAGGGGATATTCTCGATTTTGATGCGCAGGTGCAGTGGGTAAAACAAGCCGGTTTCGAATCTATCGCCTTCCACGCGTCCGCAGGGGATCCCGGAAAATGGCGGGGCATTGATCCTGCCCATGCCGACGCGCAGGAACGCCGCCGACTATGCGATCTGCTCGCGACTTTCCGCCGACGCGAGATCCATGCACCCTTCTCCGCTGAGCTTGCACCGGAAACGCCGCCTGTCGTTCTCGAACAACTGGAAGCAACATTCGCATTTGCCGGTGATGTTGGTGCGAACGCGGTCACGGTCCATGCCAAACCGCCCCCACTCGACGCCCCGGACACGACATCGTGGCACAAAACCCTGGACCGCTTGGATAGAGCCGCCGCCACGGCGGGGATCCGTATGGGAATTGAGTTTATGAAGGGGTTTGAATGGTTACGCGCACCACGACATGAACATATCGGCGCAACGCTTGACGTCGGCCACATGTACTTGAACAATGGCGCGGGGTATCAACCCTATGGGGGCATCCGCGAGCAGATCCGGGTTCTGGGCGACGTACTGTTCCATATCCACATCCATGACTACGACGGTGAGTACGACCATCGTGAAATCGGGAAGGGACGTGTCGACATTGATGCCGTACTACTTGGCCTCGCGGACATTGGCTATCGCGGCGTGCTCTGCCTGGAACTGAACCCGGACCGTGTCACGCCGGAAGGAATTGTGCGGAGCGCCGCGTTTCTCCGGAATCGTGCGCGGGAATTAGATCTCTTGGATTAGTAGATGGGCGTGTCTGCCTGAGTAAGGACGAATTGCCAGCAACGATGGGGGACTTTCTCCTCATGCCGGCAGCACGAGGTCGACATATTGAAGCGTGATTTCCGGACCTCCGTCGAGCGTGACCGCAATGATGTTTCGACCGTGCATGACGAGTGCTGCGGGACAGGTGAAGCAGGCATATTGTTCAGGAGCACCGAGGCCGCCGTCGTAGGGATGGGCGAGTGGCTTCGCCGCGAATTCACGCCGGATTAAGCTTGTCCCATGGTGACGACCCATTATGAACTCTTCCTGGCGGCGTTTAACATTTTCATGAACTGTTTCATAAACGGGGTGTTGTCATGCCAGGTGCGGGCGGTGACAAGATTTCCGTCAACGACGACAGGCTGATCGACATAGGCCGCGCCGCCTTGCTCGCAATCGAGCGCACACTTGGCCACGGTGGTTACAGTGCGGCCTTCGATAACGCGCGCCGCACTGACGATCTCGATGCCATGGCACACCACGGCGACAGGTTTCTTTGCTTCGAAGAAGTGGCGCGTGATGCGCATCAGGTCCTGATCGTACCGCAGATATTCAGGGGCACGGCCTCCCGACACGAACATACCGATATATTCCGCAGGATTTACGTCGCGAAACGCCACCGTGGCCTGGATGTGATATCCTGACCGTTCTTCGGTGATATCCCATGGAACAGTTGAGTTCGGCGGGACTTCGTGAAGGCACATGTGATACAAGCGCGCTTCCGGACCCGCCACAACCACCTCGAAATCATCCTCGGCAATTCGAAAGAAAGGATACAGCGTGTCCATCGCTTCGCTGGCATCGCCAACAGGCATCAGTACTTTTGGCATTTGGATTACTCCTTCTTTTGCGGCGCCGGAAGACGCCGCGTAAACGATAGCAGGCGCCGCCGCTATCAGTTTGCACATTTGCCGTCTTGTAAGAACGTCACCGTTCATGTTTCTTGACCTTGCCGGTTCCAAGCAGTCCGCACATTATGTGTCCGGGCCTCTGTTCATTCATATAACAAAGGATAGGCATTCTTTTTGTCAAGCACGAATCTCAGAAACTACAACGATATTGAGTTTAATGAGTGCATGTATGCTTACTCTGATGATGTATTCAATATTTTGGGAAAGACCGGGCCTAACAGATATGAACGTCATCAATTGCATCGAAGGCGCGGTCAAAATCTTTCCAGACGGGATCATAACCGGCTTTCCGGATGGCGGCCACCACTTCCGCGGGGGGGCGATCATCTTCAATCTCGAATTGTTCCAATACCTCACAGCCTTCGCGGCTATGACCGGTATAACCTTCCCGATGCGTGGCATACCCCCCCGGACGGGTGGAGGAACCCGCACTCATCGAGGTAACCCCCAGCGAAATCAAGCGATCCCGCAACGCCGCCGGCTCCCGCGTGCTGAGATTAAATCCGGCTTCCGGGAGAAAGAGCCGCATGGCCAGCATCATCTGAACCAATTCCGCATCGGATACGGGATGTTCAAGCGCAAACCGGGCGGGCGTATGACGCAGCCGGGGAAACGACAACGCCACCGCGCTTTGCCAGCATTCTTTTTGCAAATGCCGGGCATGCAATCCGAGCCAGACCGCGTCGATGCGCCAATCGAACAACCCCAGAAGCACGCCAATGCTCATGCGGCGCGTTCCCGCGAGGCCGGCGTGTTCCATGGCGTCCAGGCGGAACACATAATCCATTTTTTGACCGCTGAGATGTAATTTCGGGTAGGTCTCGCGGTCATAGGTTTCCATGTAAAGCGTGACGCCTTCCAGGCCGCGCGCACACAACATGCGATAGCCGTCTTCGTCCAATGCATAGATTTCCACGGATACTGATGGAAAAAACGCGCGCGCGATGGATACGGCTTCGGCGATATAGTCCACTGGCACCGCGCGGGGCGCCTCACCAGTAAGCAGGAGAATATTTTGGTATCCCATGGCGGCGAGTGCCTGACACTCCTGCCGGATTTGATCCGGCGTGAGCGTGGTGCGTTTCTCATGGCTGCCGGAATGCGCGGCAAACCCGCAATACACGCAATCCGCCGCGCATAAATTGGAAATGTAAATCGGCGCGTATAGATTGATGGTTCGTCCAAAATGCCACCGCGTGAGCCGTTGCGCCTCCCGCGCCATGGACTCCAGATACGGGATCGCCGCCGGAGACAACAAGGCCGCCAGATCGTGGACCGAGCGCTCCTCACGGGTCAGCGCCGCTTCCACATCGCCGGGAGTTATCTTCTCATACAATGCCTGAACCCGTTCCCGGGGCCATGCATCCATTGTTGGTAAAAAACTCATGCGCGTACGTTCTACTATCCGTCAATTTCAACCATCTTTTCTGAGAATTTCATCCTGCCATTTGCCCCATAGGTTCCATTAGTCCAATAGGTCCTAATTGACTCCAATAGTCTCTGATGCCCTTATTGCTGGAAAAGAAATCCGGTCAAGGGCGAAGAGGCTTCCGCCGTGTCGCGTTGCGGGCCCGGACCCGCGCGCCACGCCATGCGTCCGGCATCCACCGCCATGGCAAATGCGCGCGCCATTGTCTGATGATCCGTGGCATCTGAAAGCGCGGTATTCACAAGAACCGCGTCTGCGCCCATTTCCATGGCTTCCGCCGCATGCGACGGCGCCCCCAAACCCGCATCCACGACCACCGGCACCCGCGCCTGCTCGATAATGATCCGGATCATGTCTTTCGTCCGAATCCCCCGATTGCTGCCAATAGGCGCGCCGAGCGGCATGACGGTCGCCGTGCCGAGTTCTTCAAGCCGTTTGGCGAGAATGGGGTCCGCCTGAATGTACGGAAGCACCGTAAATCCGTCTTTAATCAGGATCTCCGCCGCTTTCAGCGTTTCCACGGGATCGGGCAGTAGATAGCGGGGTTCCGGAGTCAACTCAAGCTTGATCCAGGGAGCAAGACCGGCGGCCCGGGCCAGTCTGGCCAGACGAATAGCCTCATCGGCATTGCGCGCACCGCTCGTATTCGGCAGGAGAAGCACTTTTTCCGGATCAATCGCGGAAAGAATTCCTTCGTCATCCGGATGCGACAAATCCACCCGGCGCAAGGCCACGGTCACGATGGCCGTGCCCGACGCTGCTATCGTGGCCCGCAACGCCGCGGCGGACGGGAATTTTCCCGTCCCGATCAACAGGCGCGATTGGAACGTTCGGCCCGCAATGATTAGGGGATCGTCCATGAAGACTCCGGAAGATGCGGTGGTTCAGGGAAAGGCGTATAAAACGCCTCCTCCGCACTTCCCTACATCATATCAAATATACAGCAACGCCACAAACCCTGTTTCCCAATGGATTGATGGTTTCCACTTGTGGGTAATGAGAAGTGTACAACTTGGCAATGAATTATCGTGAATCGTAGATTTCCCCTAAAATCATAAAAATCGCCCTGGGACCAACAAATTTTCAGAGCAGGGGTAACCGGATTATTTTGTTGCGGGGGCGTCTTTCACACAGCGGAAGCCGGTGTAATATTTTCCGGTGGTGTTGGGGGGGAGGTAGTAGCGGTGGGAGGTGCGGAGCATGGCGCAGTCGTTGAAACTGGCGCCGCCGCGGATCACTTTATACTTTTCACCGTAGGCTTCAGAAGGCACAGCGTTCCCAGGATAGGGCTTGTACCAGTCGGCGGTCCATTCCCAGGCTCCTCCCGCCATATCGATGCATCCGTAGGGGCTTTCGGGGCGTGCGGGTGCGGAGCCGCGTTCATGGGTTTCGTCCCACAGGATGAAACTGGCGTCGTAGGATTCGCCCCAGGGGAAGGTGCGGCCATCGGTGCCGCGCGCAGCCTTCTCCCATTCGGCTTCGGTGGGCAGGCGTTTCCCGGCCCATGCCGCATAGGCAGTTGCCTGTTCCCAGGTGACTTTCGCTGCGTGATTATCCCATCCATGATGGTATGTATACGCTGGGTCGAATTTCTTGAAGTCCGCATTGCTCACTTCAAGTGTATCGATGAAATAGGCGCCGGTCTGCGCGGTATGCTGCGGGCGCTCATCGGGATCGCCCTTCTCGCTCCCCATGATAAATTCCCCGGCGGGCACGTACACCATCCCTTCCGGAGGCGCGGGCGGCGTTTCCGCAACAGCCTGAGCACTGAGGAAAATGGAAAGTATCCCCATTGTTGCAGGGAATAAAAGCAAGGTGTGGAATTTGGATTCGTGTTTTTCACCGTGTACACTTGTCGTCATAGAAAAAAATCCTCGGTAGTCAGCTTTAAAACACGTTCTTTAGCACTGCACGGATACATTATATGACAAATGATTTCAAAGGACGAAGTCCATTCTATCCGACCCAGCCTGTCCCGGTCGAGCTTTTTGTCGGACGGCGCGATCAGATTAATGAGATTATCCGTCGGGGGGCAGTGCAGGTAGAAGCAGGAAAACCCGCGTTTTTTTATCTTCAGGGGGAATATGGTATTGGAAAAAGTTCCCTGGCATGGTATGTGCAGCATCTTGCGGCGCACAGCAATCATTTGATGCCGTTGTATGCCACGCTGGGCGGCGCCGCCTCCATCAATGATGTTGGCGCCGCGATTTTACGCGCGGCTGCATCTTCCGGCTCGCTGGATCCGGGCCGGGTAGACAAAATGCGCGATTGGCTGGTCAAATATGTTGGAGAGCAATCGTTGTTTGGCATTACAATCCGCGCTGACGCCCTGAAACGGGAAGGACCAAGCATTGCTCAGGGGCCATTGCCATTCTTTCATGATCTTTTGTCGCGGGTGAAAGAAGACGGTGTACGCGGGATTTTTCTTGTGCTGGATGAGATAAACGGAATCGCCACACAACCGCAATTCGCCCATTTCCTTAAAGATTTGGTGGATTCCAACGCTTTGTCCAGGAAGCCGGTTCCCTTGTTGCTAATGTTGTGCGGGACAAAAGAGCGGCGATTGGAGATTGTGCGGAATCATGCTCCCGTGGAGCGAATTTTCGATGTTATAAATACAGACCCGCTTTCCAAAGAAGAAATGAAAGAATTTTTTGCCCATGCTTTTGAGACGGTGAACATCAAAGTGGCTAAAGACGCCATGAATCTTATGATTCATTTTTCCGCCGGATTTCCCAGGATCATGCACCTGATCGGTGATTTTGCTTTTTGGCGGGATGAAGATGGCGTGATTTCTTCCGATGACGCTTTTGATGCGGTTATGCATGCGGCGGAAGACCTTGGCGTGAAGCACATTGATGCGCAGGTTTACAGGGCATTGCAGAGCAAGGACTATCAGTCCATTTTACGGAAAATCGCATTGACCGGTTTGCAGATGTCTTTCAGCAAGAAAGAAATTGAAAAAGGCCTTACCGTCAATGAGAAAAGGAAGTTGAATAATTTCCTTCAACGCATGAAGAAGCTGAATGTAATCCGCTCCGGAGAGGTCAGGGGCGAATATGAGTTTATTTCGCGGATGGTGTTGCTCTATATCTGGCTTAAAGAGCGTACTGCATCAGAAGGACCTTCGAATTAGGCATGAGTATAGGAAAAACAATTCGTTTTGCTGGGAAACTTTGTCTCTGCGTTTTATTGTTTTTTGCCCTGGGCGCGGCGGCGGCCCCGAATGGGATGGTGATGCTGTTGACGGATTACGGAACGGATTCCATCTATGTGGGGGTGCTCAAGGGGGCCATTTACACGAAGTTTCCAGCGGCGAAGGTGGATTCCGTCAGTCATTCCATTCCGCCGTTCGATATTGTGGCGGGGGCGTATATGCTGCTGGAATCGAGCAAGGAATTCCCCAAGGGAACGGTTTTTTGCTGCATTGTTGATCCGGGTGTGGGCACGCCGCGCAAGGGGGTCGTTCTGGAGACGGGGGCGGGGCAGTATTTTGTCGCGCCGGATAATGGCCTGCTGAGTCTCGTGGCGGAGCGTGATGGCGTGAAACAACTCCACGAGACCGCCAATAAAGAGTTGTGGCGGAACGGCGTCACGTCCAGCACGTTTCATGGAAGGGATATTTTTGGACCGGTGGCCGCGGCGGTGGCGAGCGGCACGCCCCTGGAGAAGATCGGCCCGGAGATGAAGGAACTGGTAAAGCTTGATATCGCACGAAGCCGGGTGGAAAATGGCGTGGCCCACGGCACCGTCATCCGCGCGGATACCTATGGCAATCTGGTGACGAACATTACGTCAAATGATCTGGAGACCTTGGGAATCAAGCGGGGCGACACTCTGCTTGTCTCCGTGGGAGAAAAGAACTTCACCGCACCTTTCGTTTCCACGTATGGCGATGTGCCCAAGGGGGAAAAGCTGGTGTGTCTGCAAAGTTCGGGCATGATGGAATGCGCCATCAATCTGGGCAGCATGGCCGAAGCATTGGGCGCGGGATTGCACGCCCCTGTCACGGTGCAGCGTCAGCCATGAACAAAACGTTGATGCAGTACTTTGATCGCATGGCGAAGCGGTATGGCCCCACGCACTGGTGGCCGGGCGACTCCCCATTCGAGATCGCCATCGGCGCCATTCTCACGCAAAACACCGCCTGGACCAACGTCGAAAAAGCGATTGTGAACCTGAAACGGGAGAAGTTGTTATCGCCCCGGCGGATGCTGACATGTCCCATAGAGAAGTTGGAGACTGCGCTGCGGCCGTCGGGATATTTCCGGCAGAAGGCCCAGCGGGTGCGCCTGTTCTGTCAGCACCTCATGGATCATTACGGCGGCAGCGTGGCGCGGATGTCCAAACGTCCGCTCAGCGAACTTCGCGAGGAATTACTTTCATTGAACGGGATTGGCCCGGAAACCGCCGATGATATATTGTTGTATGCCTGCGGGAAAACGGTTTTTGTGGTGGACGCCTATACTCGCCGCATTTTCAGCCGTCATGGCCTTATGCCGCCGGATATCGGCTATGAAGATTTGCGCGCCTATTTCGAACAGCATCTCGAACCCGACCTGCATCTCTACAAGGAATACCATGGCTTGATCGTATGGACCGGCAAGGATTTCTGCCGAAAACAACCCAAATGCGATGAATGTCCCCTCGCACCCTTGCTTCATCATAAATAGCTTGTTGGCTGAATACACTTGCAAAGAAAAATCGGTCTGATAGTAGCTCCTATCTCCAGGTAGGAGTATATTCTATATTAAACTACTGCAAAGGTGTCCCACCTGGAGATGTGACCTACTAATGCGACCTGCCAAAAAATTCTTCGCCGGTTGTAGCTCTTATCTCTGGGTAAGAGTTCTTGCAATAGTAATCAAAAAGATCCATTCCCGTTTCGTTCATTTCGTGTATTTCGTGGTAAAAAATTCATTCCACGCAAAATCCATCCTCCCCGATTGTAGCTCCTATCTCCAGGGGGTACCCTCGTTTCCCAAAATCCAACTGCCTTCTAGCCTTAGACCTCACGCCTCCTCCGTGTCCCCGTGCCTCCGGGTGATTTACCCCCTTGTCTTGCCCCCTTACCCCCGGATCCCGCTGGGCGCATTATCGGGGGACGGACTTGATATGCTATGGTGTGTGCGATGGAGAATGGCATGAAACGAATTCTGTGGCTTCTGGCGCTGGGTCTGGCCTGTGTTTGGTCCGCCCATGCGAAAAAAGCAGAAGCGCCCTTGAATAAAATCACGCTTGAAGTGCCGAGCCCGCATGTGGCCTGGGCACGGCCCCTGCAAGGCGGCCCCATCCGTGTTTTATTTATCGCCCCCCGGCGAACCCTCCGCGATGCCGCCGAATTGGCGCAACGCATCGACCTGGCGTTTAAAACCGCCGCCGTTGAAGACCTCGCAACTCCTGAAAAAGGACTGGCTATTGAACAAATCCTGGAAGAGCCTTTTGATGCCATTGTGATCGGCAATGCTGATCTTGCGAAATTGCCGGAAACGCTTCAATCAAGGCTGATTGAACTGGTAACCCGGGGCGCGGGACTAGTCCTTGCGCAGTATCAAGTGAGCGGCCCTTCGCCATTCCAGGATTTTCTGACCCGTTTGGCGGCGAAGGAAGACCCGGGAATTGTGACGCGCGGGGTTGGTGAATGGATGGCGTCTTCCGGTGAAGGCGCGCGCCGGAACGTTCTTGTGGCGGAACATGAAAAGGGCCGTGTGGTGCTCTTGGAATATCCCGGCGACCCGGCCTATGCCCATTTTCTTGTACCGGCGCCCATTGATCCCATGGCGGCGTTTCCCGCATATCTGGAAAATGCGATGGCGCTGGCTGCGCGTGCCGTCCGCTGGGCCGCGCATCGTGAAGGAACCCTATGGATTAGCAGCGTGGCCGACATCGCGCCGCAAGGCCCGCCGGACGAAGAGATCCCGCCTGGGTATCCGCGCGAATTCGTGCAGATGATGCGCGATCCTTCTTTGCGGCAACCGATGCGCCCCTACCGCATTCAACTCAATCAACCCGCGGATCGGGATTACTCCGTGTCGGTGCAACTGCGCCAGCCCGATACGACCGTGCAACTCGCCTATACCTGCGACGTGCCGCTCAAGAAGGGCATGGATTCCTATCCAGTGGATCTATTGGTGGGGCCGGGCGAATATATGGCCGATTTTTGGATTACCGGCAAGAAGGGCGTGGTGGATTGGTTTACGGGCACGGTGAAAGTCCAGGGCTGGCCTGAATTGACCAAGGTCGAATATGCCAAGGATTTTCTCTTCCGTAATGACACTCTGGACATCACCGCCACGGTTCGCGCCAACCTCCGTACGGAAAAAGCGTGCACGATTTACGCCCGCGCGACTGATCCGATCGGCAGCGCTTCCACTCCGGGGGGGAGATTGACCGCGGAGGCGAAGACGCGGCTTACAAAAGAAGGCGGCACGGCGGTGCTCCGGCTGGGTTTCGCTGATCTGCTCGCACCAATGGTTAAAATTGAAGTATTTGCGATTGAAGGCGAAAAACCGGTTTTTTCTTCTTGGGAATTGAATTGCTCCAGCCGCGATTTCCGGTACCTTACCGTGCGCCGCGCCACACAACCTTCCGGACTCCATCTTCTGGTTCGCACCCGGCACGCGGAAGAATATAATGAGCGGTTCTTTCTTGGCTGGCTGCATCATCTTGGCGTGGACGCCGCACTCGTTCCGGGAACGGAATCCGATGTATTTTATTCCGCGAGTCTCGGATTAAACGCCCTTCCGGAATTGGATCCGCTTCAGACCGTATCCGCCGCCCCTGATGCATGTTTACTGGATCCTGGGGTGCGCGCATCCATCCGAAAGTCCCTCGGGGAAACCGCCGCCCGCTATTGGGCCGGCGGTTCCGGGCAATATCTCCTCCAGGCTCCTTCTCCCGATATTGAAGCCTATAGAAAGTCCGCGGTTTATCAGGAAGGCTTCGCCGCCTGGCTTAAGGAGCAGTACGGACACATTGCCGCGCTGGAATCCGCGTGGGGGGCGTCCTGCTCCGCTTGGGAAAGCGCCGTTCCGTTGTCCGCGGGTGACGCCGCCGCCTCGAATCGTTATGCACCGTATATGGATTTTGCCTGCTACCTGGATAAGACCGCTTCAGATTTTATTGCCTTTGTGCGGGAATCTATCCGTGCCGTGGATACGGAGGCAAGCGTTGGAATGATGGTAAAGGAATCAGCAGGCACGCATGGCGCGCCGGCAGTATCCAGTGCAACGGACTTTCTCGTGATTGATCACAACGATCCCCGGATCAATTCGCTGCTGCATACCCCCCGGCTCCCCAATCAGTTTTCAGCCGTTTCGTTTTATCCCCAAAATACAGATATTACCGTCGAAGCCCATTGGCGCCCCTGGAACGCCTTGTTGCATCAAGTTCCCGGCCTTTGGTGCATTTCCAATGATGTTGGAGATACGGTGGACCTTCTTGCCCCGGATGGCCGCCTTACTCCGTATATGCGCGAATTAATGAATACGATGTCTGAACTTAAACAGGGGATTGGGCCCCTATTGCTGGCGGCCACGCCCGAGCCGCCCCGCATCGTCCTTTTGGACAGCCGGGCAAGCCGCCGCCTGAATGAAGTCTATCGCTACGCGGGTGTGGCTTATGGGCAGAATCTGGCGTTGTTCGCACGGATAATGGATCAACTGCATTTTCCGTATGACATTTTGGAAGCTCCGGCATCGGCGGTGAATGCGCAAAAATACCGCGTGCTCATCCTGCCGCTGGCATGTGCGCTAAGCGATGCCGAAGTGGCGGCGATCCGGCAATTTATCCAGCGCGGGGGCACGGTGATTGCCGATGTGGTCCCGGGAATTTTCGATGAACACGGCACGCCCCGGGGAATGCCGCCGCTGGAAGCGCTTTTGGGGATACGCTATCACGGTTTGGGCAACATGATTCATGCGCCGGGGGAAGTCACGGTGGAGGACGAAAAGTACACGCTGGACGCCGTGGATGCCGATGGCGGGGTGGAAGCGGCAGAAGCCACACCTGCCGGACAAGCCGGGGAAGCGCCTCTCTGGCTTAGCCGCGAGGAAAAGGGAATGGCAGTTCTCCTGAATCAACGGATCGCCGGGATGGAATCCGAACCCGCGCTTAAGGCATTTTTTCTATCTGTTCTGGAGCGAGCCGGCTGCGAACCCCTTCCTGCGCCAACACACAAAGGTAAAAACGGTTTTCAAGGAAATATTTTTCATTACCGCTATGGTGCGGCGGAACTCTATGCCCTGCTCACACATGAAGATTCCCCGGGACAACGGCTTCGGATGCCGTTCGAAAAAAAGGACCGTGTGTATGATCTGCGCCGGGGAAAGAAGGTGCGCAAACCGCATTCCGCCGCATATCGGCTCGCGGGCGGGGATGCCTGTGTGTTTGCGAAATTGCCCTACGAGGTTTCCGGACTCACCGTTGCCGCACCTGCCGGCATTGCGGCCGGACGCCGGCTTCCTGTGCATATCAACATTCAAACCCGGCGGGAGTTGCCTGGGGATCATTTGATATGTCTTGATTTAATGCCCGACAAGGGGGAACCGCTGATGCACTACCGCCAATATGTACACTGCGCCAAAGGAGTGGGCGAAACCTTCATCCCCCTGGCGCTGAATGAAATTCCGGGCCGCTATCTGCTTCATGCACGGGATATATTGACGGGAACGGAAAAAATTGCCCGCGTCGGCATTTCCGGTCCTGTACGGTAATATGAATTTATCACCATATTCGCACCCCTTCCTTGCGGACAAAAAATAGTTGTTGACAGGCCTTAGATAAGGGCATATACTGCATACGCGTTGATGAGTAGTAAGGGGCGAAGGTGCTTTTTACTATCCCAAAACGAGGTGTTATGTTGCAATAACCATTATATTCTTAGGAGGAGGCCCGTCATGAAGAATTCACGTATGTGCTTTTTAAGTGTTTTGTTGTTTTCAGGCGCTGTATTTTGTCTTACCCCCCCCCCCCCCCCC
>JAKQOG010000057.1 GCA_029565395.1 Candidatus Hydrogenedentota bacterium
GTGCTGGTAGGCGGTTTTGGCATCATTTTCAGGCGTTCCATGCTGGACTTGCCCAACATCGGGTGTGTAAATATGCATTCCTCATTGCTTCCCAAACACCGGGGTCCCAATCCGTTCTGCGCCGTGATTCTGACAGGGGAACAAGAATCCGGGGTAACCTTCCACATCATGGAGGAAAAAATTGACGCGGGCGACATTCTTGAGCAGGCTTCCTTCCCCTTGACCCCTGAAGACACCCCGTATTCCGTTCACGCTAAATCGTGTGCATTGGCGGCGGATCTCGTTATACCGGTCATGGATCATATTCAGGCGGAAGGATTGCATGGCATTCCACAAGACGCTTCCCATGCGACATATGATAAAAAGCCCACTCAAGCGGATGCCTGTATCCATTGGGACGCCTCCGCAGAGCAAATTGAACGTCAAGTGCGCGCATTGCGCTCCATTCACTCCCCTTGGTTTTCTCATCGAGGTAAAACCGTGCACGTAACCCAGGTGAACGTGGACTATGATGATTCTAACACCGCCCCCGGCACGGTTTTGTCAAACAAACCATATGTTCGCATTGCCGTACGCAGTGGCGCGGTAAATATAGTGTCTGCTTATACGACAGGAGCCATCCCGTTTCCATGGCCCATGCCCTGGCATCGTCCAAATACCGGCGAATCATTGATGGCATGTGAGTAATTCAGGAGCAATTATGATTTCAATTGTAATTCCGGCGTATAACCAGGTTGAATACTGCCGCCAATGCATCCAGTCCATACTCAACCATACCGACCGCCCCTACAGGCTGATTTTAGTGGATAACGGATCCACGGATGGGGTCCCGGAATACTTTGATTCGGTGCCGGGGGCGGTAGTGATTCATTCGGAGGGGAATTTAGGGTTTGCAGGCGGGGTAAATTTGGGAATTAAACGTTCGGAAGGCCATGTGCTGCTATTGAATAGCGATACAATTGTCCCCCAAGGCTGGCTGGGCCGTCTGGAACGCGTCCTTATGCAAACACCCGATATCGGGATGGTGGGGCCAATGAGCAATTGTGTATCCGGAAGTCAATTGATTGAGGGCCTGGAGTTCACCAGTATCACGGAAATCAACACATTTTCCGAGGAATTAGCCACGCGTAATGCCGGCAAACTGCGCGATGTAGCCCGTCTGGTCGGGTTCTGCCTGCTCATCAGAGATACCGTGGTGAAAGAGGTGGGCCTGTTTGACGAAGCCTACGGCATCGGCAATTTTGAAGACGATGATTATTGCCTGCGCACCATGCGTGCGGGATATCGCCTGTGCGTGGCGGAAGATTGTTTTGTGTTTCATTACGGCGGCCGCACGTTCCTGTCGATGGGGATTGTCGATGAGCAGTGGAAAACTCTTATGGAACATAACGAACGTCTCTTCCAGGAAAAATGGCAGGCCCGCCCGGAAGAGCGATCCGATGCGCTTCAGCATTCCCGGCAAACGAACCGTAAGGCACGGGAAGCACTAGAAAAAGGAGACATAGCGGAAGCCATCCGGCTGTATAGGGATGCAATTCAACAGGCCCCTTTCTATGAAATAAATTATAATGACCTCGGCGTGGTTCTATGGCAATTACAGGAACATACACGCGCCTGCGAATGCTTTGAGAAAGCTTTGCGCATCAATCCGGATTTTCGCGATGCTCAGGACAATCTTCGGGATGCCCGAAAATTTCTCAATAATCACTAATGGAAACTGTGCCATGATTCGGAAAGGATTCACGCTTATTGAGCTATTGGTGGTGATCGCCATCATTGCGATTCTGGCCGCCATTCTCCTTCCGGCGCTTGCGCGGGCACGTGAAGCCGCACGGCGTTCTTCCTGTCAAAATAATTTAAAACAGATGGGGCTGGTGTTCGCCATGTACGCGAACGAAGCACGGGGCGAATATTATCCGCCCATAAAGCTTTTTTACTGTTCCGGCGCCTTGGCCGCCGATGCCACCTTTAACGGACCTTCCGTTTACCCCGAATATCTGTCCGATACAGCAATCTGCGCCTGTCCTTCCGATAGCGATTACGTGGCCATCCTGAATGCCTTCCACAAAGACGGCGATCCCGCCAAGGAAGTGCTGCCCTGTGCTCTGGGCCGTGGCAGCTATTATTATCTCGGCTGGGCATTCGTCGAGGATCGCATCATTGCGCCTGGCGTGGTTGTTCCCGACCGGATTGTCGGAGATATAACGGATCTTTTCAATTATCTGGCGATCGATGTGCTAAAAACGGCCAAATATTACTACGCGCTTGGCATATTTCCCGCCGAAGATCGTTTTTCGGATTTCGGCCCCATACCCCGCTTACGCATGGGCATTGAACGCTTCTTTGTCACCGACATCAACAACCCCGCTGCTTCCGCCCAAGCCGCGTCCACGATTCCAGTGATGTGGGATGAGATCGCCTATCGCGGCGGGGTGATATCCTATAATCACGTGCCGGGCGGCGGAAATTGCCTGTACCTGGATGGACACAATGAATTTCTCAAATGGCCCAGCAAATTCCCCGCCGATTACGTGGGCATGAATCTATCCATACTTTTTTAACGCTTCCCCAATGCGGCAAATCCTCATCTATTCGCCTTGAACATGTTTTCTGTATTGCGGTACTGTGTTCTCACGGTTTAAGGAAACAGTCATGCTTATGATGTTTCGGATAACGTGTGTATTCTTTATAACTCTCGGCGCGCCGCTGTTGAGTGCCGCGGAAACGGCTATCCTTTCTTCTCAGGATATTGCCGCCGCGCTCACCAACGATATGACTCCCCTCGGCGTTTCCGTCAACATTGATTCTCAGGGATTTTCCACCCCGGAATGTTCTGGGCATATCTCCTTGCCTGGCATTCAATTCGACTTGGGAAAAGCGGAATTATTGCCGGACAGCAAACTCCAATTGGAGGAAGTGGCCGCGGCACTGCACTCCATACTGGCATCTGCCGGTCCCGCCGCCGCATCATCGTTCAAAATCGCGATCGGAGGGCATACATGTAGCGTAGGGAAAGCGGAAGATAACCGGCTGCTGTCAGAAAACCGCGCAAACGCCGTCCGGAATTATTTAGTCAGTAAAGGATTACCCGTGGAACTTTTTGAAGTGACGGGGTGGGGTGAAGAAAGGCCTCGGATGCCCAATGAAACAGAAGCGGCACAACGCTATAACCGGCGGATTGACTTCGTACTGCAAAAACGTATAGAACAGGCCTCCTTGGCACATAACGGTTATCTCAGAGTCCGACTGGAGGCGCGAGCGGAATCTCAGGGGGGCAAAATTCTCCAAAATCAGGAAATAGGTTCGCTAAAAGCGGGAGATGGGGTAAAAGTAAGAATCCGGGTGTTGGAAGGATGCCATGTCTATGGCCTTTGCCTGACGTCAGAAGGCCAGGCAAAATGGCTGATTCCCAGCGAAACTACTTCTGGAGGAACCTTCGGCTTGTGGTGGTATAGGGGAGAAGAGCACATTTTGCCGGGGGCGGAAGACTCGGTCTGGTACAAGATCGAAGGCCGCCCCGGCACGGATACCATCGTTCTTCTGGCCAGCCATACCCCTGTTCCCAAACCCGGCAATCTGCCTGCCCTTCTGAAGAAACACGGAACCGGCTTGTCGGGTCAAATCTTGCAGAACGAAGACTGTGGAGAAAATATCGAAGTAACGTGCATATGTATTGTACATGAATGAGCGCTCATGCTGCTTCAAAACACGGAAAAGGAGTTTTCACAATGACACAGCGGGTCAACATTTCACGGCGGGGTTTCATAAAAACCGGAATAGCATTGGCGGCAGCGCCTTTGATTGTGCCAGCGCGCGTATTCGGTGCAAATGATCGCCTGGGCATCGGCTTTATCGCCGTAGGACGGCGCGGCCTGCAGTTGAAAGCTGACTTTCTGGAGGTGGCAAAGAAAGGCAACGCCCAAATCGTTGCCGTAAGCGATCTGTACAAAAAACGGATGGATGAGGCGTGCAAGGACGAGACATGGGGAAAATATCAGGACTACAAGGAGCTTTTACAGGACAAGAACGTGGATGCGGTGATTGTTTCCACGCCGGACCATTGGCATACCCTCCCCTCGATTCACGCCTGTCAGGCAAAGAAGGATGTGTATTGTGAAAAGCCGCTGACGCTCACCATTCGCGAGGGACGCGCCCTGGTAACCGCCGCCCGGAAACATAAATGCATCGTGCAAACCGGCAGCCAGCAACGGTCGATGGATAAATGCCGCCTGGGCTGTGAACTCATCCGCAATGGACGGATTGGGAAAGTCTCGGTGATCCACACCAGCATTTACCCCAGCCCATGGGAATGCACCTTGCCCGAAGAACCGGCGCCCGATGGACTGAATTGGGATGCATGGTGCGGGCAAACCCAACCCCGGCCTTACCATAAAGATCTTTATCTCCCACGAGCGAATCCGGGCTGGATCTCCTTCCGCCCGTATTCCGGTGGTGAAATGACGGGTTGGGGTGCGCACGGGCTGGATATCATTCAATGGGCCATGGGCATGGACAACAGCGGCCCGGTGGAAGTGTGGGCGGAAGAAGGCGACCCCCTCACGCGCCCGGTGGTAATGAAGTATGCGAATGGCACTATCGTGCGTTTCGATGAAAAAGAACAGACGGGCGGTGGGTTGTTTGAAGGGGAAAATGGCAAAATTCGCATTGACCGGGGCAAGGTGGAGGCTACCCCGAAGGATCTGGCGACAGAACCGCTGAAAGATTCCGATATTCACCTGTACAAGAGCGAAAACCACATGCTGAACTGGCTGGAATGCATTCGGACGCGGGAACTGCCTGTGGCGGATGTGGAAATCGGGCATAGAAGCGCCACGATGTGTCATTTGGGCAATATCGCCCGCTGGACCGGCCGTAAAATGCAATGGGACCCCGAAAAAGAAGTTTTCGTGAATGACGACAACGCCAACACCTATATCGAGCGCCCCATGCGGGAACCGTACGGAATTCCGAAGGAAATTTAAAATAGCCGCTTTTCTTTGCTTCTTTCTTTTCCCGTGAAAAGAAAGAAGGAACGGATTATAGATAAAGCCCTGTGGAATGCCATCCCACAGGGCTTTCTGATAGCATTCAATACCTACCGAAACAGCACCTCTCCCCCACGCCCTTGCGCGATCAGGGATTTGTAGGTTCGGAGTTCCTGCTGAATCTTCGGGTCGGTCAGGTCGATGGTTTGGCCGCGTTCCGCCGCCATATACGCAGCCTGGCACAACTTGGTGATTTCCAACCCATACGCAAAATTCAGGAAACCATCCTTGCCCTTCTTGAAATTGGCAACGGCATCCTCGATTTCATCCACATAGCCATACAAATCGGCCTCGTTCGGCTCCACAATAAGCAGGCCACGCGTCGCGGTGGATTTCTCCAAGGCGGATTCCACATCCGACGCGGCCTCGGCGGCTTGGTCGCCAATAAAGATCTCCAACGGCGATGCCTGCGTATTCACCTCAAAGGCATACCCCGGCCCAAGACCTTCCATGAACAGACGCATCCCGCGTTTGTCGAACATCCAGGAATTGGTGAACTGCGCTTTGGACTTCTGACCCGTTTCCGGATTCTCATACGTAATCAACCCCGTGGCATAGTCTTCCGCCGGGGTCTTCCCATAATCCACGCCCATGCGCTTGAGGAGGTCCTTCCGCCAACGCGGCTGGCCCCACTTCAACAGCGCTGTTTCCGCCATGACCGACACCGGCTTCAAATACGTGACGGGTTTCCCATATGGGGTCAATACATACCAGCCGCAGGCAATGCTATGGCAAGCCATGTCGCACAACACACCGCCGCCCTGGCGCGTGGGATCCCAGAACCAGCCCTCGTGCGGACCGGAATGTTCTTCCGCGCTGCGCGACATCAGCAGCGGCCCCATGGCCTTCTGAACCGGGGCCAATTGCTCCAGTTGTGCCCGGATCGCCTTCATGTAAAGCTGATTCTCAAAATAGGCTGTCGGAAGCTTGGTTTGTTTCGCCAGCGCGCAGAGTTGTTCCGCTTCCGCCACCGTGCGGCCCAGCGGCTTCTCGCAAATGATGCCTTTCAACGCCGCGCCCGCCTTCACCGCATCCACAATCTTCTGCATCAGTTCAATACGCGCAAAATTCGGCGCGAATATCGCCACCGCGTCCACATTCTTACACAGTTCCGCGACACTCCGGTAAACCTTCGGCTGGCCCACCCCCAGTTTCTTCGCATACGCGGCCAATTCCTGCGCGCCTTTCAAGGCATACACGCCCGCGAGGTCCACCCCGCGCACCCCACACAAGGCCTTCGTTTGGAACTTGGCAATAAATCCAGCGCCGATAAACCCCAGCGTAAAATTGCTCATGGGAAAATCTCCTTCTTCCGCTTGTTTCCACAAATCAGGAGGTATTATAGGCAAACATTCTGAAATCGTACAAGCTATCCACGAGGGGCTGAGTTGGGGTATAATTCAAAGCACAGCTTTTGGAACAAGTGCGTTCCCAAGTGTAACTTGGGAACGAGAGAGACAAGAAGACGATGCCAGATGGGAGGGCGAAGCTCCTGCTGAGCCGTCAAATAAACGACAAGTTGCAAAAACCAGCGCGAGTTGTGTACTATGTCAACCTCACATGAGCGGCGATACCGGATTGGCGAAGTCAGCAAACAAACCGGCGTGCCGATTTATTTGTTGCGTCAATGGGAACGCAAAGTTACACAGTTGAAACCGAAACGGGATCGCAACGGGCGCCGGTACTACACCGATGCCGACATCAACGTGGTGCGCGAGATTAACTTCCAGAAAGAACACAACCGCACCACCTTGAAAGGCGCGTCATTGGTCTTATCCAAGAAAATCCACGGCCTCGGCGAAGTGAAAAACCGCCAGAAAATTGTGGAAGCCCTGGACAAGATCGAAGACGAACTCCGCACCATGATCCATCTGCTCGATTCCGTTTCTTAAGGTATTCGGTCGGGGCGTAGCGCAGTCCGGTTTAGCGCACCAGACTGGGGGTCTGGGGGTCGCTGGTTCAAATCCAGTCGCCCCGACCATTTTTTATCTCCGTTTCACCCAATAAAATCAAGGGTGATCTGCTTTTTATGAAAAACCGTAAAATACCCGCGTCACTATTATGTCACCCCCTATTCGTATTGCACAGCGCCGTCAGCGGTCACAATAAACTGTATCAGGTCACCGGCCAGGGCAGCGCTTGCCGACGGTCCAGCCCGATCTTAGTTCGACGATGAGATGCAACGCCTCTTCAGCTAACGTGTTACGAGCCGCATTGGCGTTAATGCAGACTTCTCACTCGTCCATAACGTTCCTGCTGCCATACGTTGCGTGAACAACCTCTTCCATTCTTTCTATCTCGCTGTCCGACAGCGATTCGAAATGGTCTTTGCGCTTGCTGGCGGAGATCCTTCCGTTGTTTAGAAGGCAAAGCCGAATGAAAAGGTCTATCATCCGATCCGGCATATCCACAATGGCCCGGATGGATTCCTTAGTCCGGTCGTAGTTCGCAAGAAAGGCCAGTTCTTCCGCAAGTTCCGTGTCGATGGTCTTTTCCATGAAACGGAAAAGCGCTTCCGCCTGCGTCGTCATGTCAATATAGCGGTACCATTTTGCCGTATCGTTGCGAACGGTCATACGCCCTTCCTCGTCTAGAGAATAATCCACCAAGGCCAGCAATGGCCGCGAGAATGCCTCCAGAGAAGCGTCGTACTCGGCAGGATGTTTCAACATCACCGCGGAAACGGGAAAGATGAGTCCTTCCGGCGTAAATCCGCGCAGGGCAAGGATATTGTGGATCAGGAATCGATGAATCCGGCCATTTCCATCCTCAAAAGGATGCAAAAAGACGAACCCATACGAAATGGCGGCGGTATGGATGACAGGGTGGATATTACCCTTCGTCATCCGCTTATGAGCGTCTTCCATGCCTTCCATAAGGCCTGGAAGGTCGTCTGGCTTGGGCGCTACGAAGTGAATTCGTTCCCGTTGCCACGCGATGGTTTCGCCGACATAGTTCTGACTTAAACGGTAGCCATCGTCCGCGAAACGCGGGTCCACAATGCGGTTCTGAAGCGCTATCAACTGCGCCTTCGTACAAAAATCCTGCTGTTCTGCAAGCTGGAGCATCGCTACGAACCGTTCGACCCGGTTGGATGTGGGCGTGATGTGTTCTATCTCAAACGAGGATTTGGTCTCCTTCGTGTACAGGTAGCTCAACGCCCGCCTTAGCAGCGCAACTGGGTAGGCCGATACTATCCGGCGGGTCTTGCCTGCGAGATCGGCACGCTCAAAGTCTCTGAGGGCCTGAGTGCGCCGAATCAACGGGCAGAACTGGCTGTTACCCGTGAGATTGTCATTGACCCGGTGGCGGCGGCTTGGGCGCGCTGGGGCGGTGTAATATTCCCTCGGATCCAACAAATCGATGTAGTTGCCTTGCCGCACGTCGTCAAGAGCCAGCGATTTTCCGGTACTGAACTCGTAAAGGAACCAGATGCGGCGCGCATATTTGCTGGTCGGTTTGGATCGGACATATACCACTAGATCCTCTTCCCGAACTTTCTCAAAAAATGCGGCCAAAATCGCAAGGTTCATACCGTCGTATCTCAGCGCAAATTCAAGATGTCTGTCCCACCTGTTCCCAGGCCAGTAGACATTAGGATAAATCTCTTCGACCGCACTCTCCGTAATTTCAGTCCGGCGTTGAGAAGAATCTGCCACGAACGAGCGATGCCAATGGGGAATTACATCTAGTCCAAACATGTCGATAATCGCTGTATACCCTGCTGGTCTCAAGTCATGTCTCTCCTGATGTTTATCTTTTGCCAGGAACTTCAAAAAACGATTACGTCTACATTATTATCATTATTTTAGGTCGATTTCAAGTAAAAACATTTATATTTTTAGCCATTATGCGTTCAAGTTGATTAATTACGTTATACAATCCAATTATTGATTATTTTAAAGGCATATACGAGAAAAACGATTATGAATATAGATATTCATCGCCAGTGTCATTCCATCCAATACCTGATCTTCTGGAAGCCGTGTTACTCCAGCCTTGCCGCGGAGCGTCACGATGCGAAAAAGCAGGGGCACCCCAGTTTCCAGTCAGGTTTCCTGAAAATCAAGAATGAGAGGTTTGATTGTGTCGAGCATAGGGGCTATCTGGTAATAAATGTTTCCAGTTAGATGCCAAACTGGTAAGAATTATAGCCAGTTAGTGAACACCTCTAAAAGGGCGGTGGCGTGTGGACCGATCATACGCGGACGGAAGACGATCACGAATTCGCAAAGCCCATCTGACGGTCAAACCGTCCGTAGTCCAGTATCTGTTTGATTGTTTTTCTGTCGGGGCGTAGCGCAGTCCGGTTTAGCGCACCAGACTGGAGTCCTGATGGTCGCTGTCCGCCAAAGGCGGATAAAGTTTACCCGCCTTTGGTGTGGATTGTGCGCCGAAGGAGTATTCAAATCTTGCCCGCCTATGGCGTGGTTTAGCCGCCATAGGCGGCCCAGTCGCCCCGACCATGTAAGTTACAGCGGGTAAAGGAGTTATGAAATCCTTTGCCCGTTTCTATTTTCACACACACACAACAGCCCGCTGTAGCCATATTGTATCCAAAGCACCTTTTTGAGAGGGGTATTTCTGGCATCCTGGGCACACAGGAAATAGAGTGATGCGTTACTCGGTAAAGCATAGGATAACCACCACGCCATGTTCAGATATCACGAAATGCCCGGCCGTTGCGTTGGGTACCCCACTGTATGGAGAATAGCAGGGGCAGGATTCTAGCCCGCTTTATTCTTTAATTACAATCATGTCGGCAGATTATTCGAATTTTCGCAAATCAATAAGCAATTTCAATTCGACCGGCAGGACCATTGTAGACAAAGCGTAGACGAGATAAAACCTCACGCCCCAAAAGCGCTATAATCGGTTGTTTTCCTGCTACAAGATTCACTGAAGCTGCACGCACAATTTGTAATGGTGGAAGCGGTGCCCCAGGAAAAGTAATTTGAACGGGAAAACAAGGTCGTTGTTCTACTCCGCCAGCATGAGCCATTTGTGCAGTACCTGTTTGTGGAAGGCCAAGTTTTCGACAAATACTCTCATCCACTGCGGTAAAACCAGCCCCAGTATCAATAAGGGCATATCCACTTTCAGGGGTAGGTATTGGCGTCCCTCTTGATTGAAGTACTTCAACCAAATTCTGAGGTAGAGCAATTGTAACGGCAATCAGCGGACCCATTTTCCTGAGAACTGCCATAGGTGGCACCGATTTTTTAGTGTCAGTTTGAGCACGGTAATTAAATTCAAATATGGGCATAAAGAAGTCCCAAGGTATATGCCGGAATATCAAATTTACGATCTTCGGATAACACTTCCTGAATTAAAAAAGGTTCTGTGCCAAAAAGTATAACACCCTGATTGAAAGCTGCATCTTCCGTGTCAAAAAAACCAAAATCTTCCGTGCCCTTTATTAGGATGTATTTACCTTCCGCATTTTCGACAAATTTTTTTCTATGTTCGTTGAAATAATTTATTTCAGTTTCAAGTGGTGTCATCTCATATATCTCCTATTAATAAAGATATCATATCCGAAACAATAAGGCAAGTGTTACCTCTTCAGCGCTGACGAGTTGAGGGGATTTTGCCACTTGCCCTGGCGTTGGCTGGGGTTCGCCCGTCCAATGACGGTTGTGGAGACAGAGGGGTGGTGTTGGGTTTTGACAAGGGGGGGATGATGAAAAGGCGGCGGATACGACGAAGACACGCGCAGATGTTAGGGCGGGTGAAATCGGATTTGTATGCGCGTGTCCAGCAGGACGCGATAGTCGTTGTGGGTAAACAGTACGTTTCGGGTGGCTTCGA
>JAKQOG010000280.1 GCA_029565395.1 Candidatus Hydrogenedentota bacterium
CAATTTATGCACAATTTTATACTCTGCGCTCAGATCTGATCCGGCTATACCCGTAGATATCTAACCTATTGCTTAGAGAAAATATCTTTGACGAGATGCGGTTTTTCTTTTGACGCTTCCATTACCCAGAGTTCCTCTCCATGAATTCCATCGTCCACGGTAAAAAACACGTGTTTGTCCACTCCAACAAGTTGCCTGGGCTGGGTGTGTTGGGAGAATCCAAATTCATAAATAAGTCCAAAGCCCTGACTTTGGGTATTGAGGATGCTCCCCAGCCCCACGATTCCATTTGAAGTGGGATGAGGAGCAACAACCAATAGGCTGTCCGGCAGAGAGGCTATTTCGCTAGGTTGTACTGCGGGCCATTCACTAGAACCAGAAATTGGATGTACGATGGTGGCGGCAGGTTCGTTGCTTCGTAACCGCCAGAGTACTCTGCCTTCTTGGGGAGACTCGGCAATGAAATAGAGTGTGTCATCACAAAAGACTATGCGGGAGGGGCTTGAACTGCCTGGGCCGGGAAATGCATCCACAACCAGCTGTGTGCCTTCGATAGTTCCATCGGTCCGCCAGAGTTCCGCGCCGTAATGGTCCGTGTTTGCCACAAAATACGTGCTTGTATTTCGTATACCCTTTGGGGTGGGCTGTATCGGAACGGTTTTCGCGTCTGTGAGCACAGGGGCAATGGCCGGAATTAAATAGGCCTCTTCGGGAGATATAGCCTCCAAGCATCCTGGAAACAGGGGGGCTGTTCGCGCCGGGATTCGCGCCGGGTCCCACACGCGAAACTCGGGAGGGAGCCGCCATAGCATGCCGGCGTTTTTATCCTCCGGCATAATGCGCCACAAGCAGACCTCGGAGTTGTTCCCCTTGGTATAGAAATAGGCATGATTTTGGAATGTGACTAATTTCTTAATACGGGTCCCGGCATCCAGGCCGGTCTCCTCTATTGCCCACGTGCCTGCTCCCGTTCCATCCGACCGCCAGGGCCTGAACCCGCCTGCTGCGTCGTTTGCTAGAAAGAACAGTGTATTCGCCAGTGCGGTAAGGCAATATGGATTGCTTCCCAGAGGGCCGGGATGGATATCGCGTACGAGTGCCGCGCTTTTCGTCAAGGGGTCAGTCACCCAGAGTTCCCGTCCCGTGGCAGGCTGTTCTGCGGTAAAAAACAGACGTTTTCCTGATGCGGTCAGGTGGTCCGGAACAGAATCCTCACGCCCTGATGCAATGTCGCAAACAAGTTGTGTGCCTTCTTCCGTTCCATCGCTCATCCACAATTCCCGCCCATGAAGGGGATCATCCGCAACGAAGTACAAAGTATCGCCGCATGCTGTAAGTTGAGTGGGCGATGAAGACGGATTTTTTGAGGGAACCGCAATATCCGCCGCCAACAGAGTGCCTGTTTCTGTTCCATCGCTAATCCAGAGTTCTTCTCCATGAATTTGATCACTGCACGTAAAAACAAGCTTGTTGGAAAAGACCGTCAGATTATCCGGGCCGGTGTCGCCCGCGCCTGCCACAATGTCTTTGAGCAACCGGGGACTTTGATCTTCCGGCCCAATGGACCATATCTCTTCCCCAGAGTCCGGCGACTTGGCGCAAAAGTATATGCGATCCTGGAAAACTGCGGGGGACCATGGTGTTGAGCCTTGAACACCCGGATATAGATCGCATGCAAGTTTCGTCCCCTGTTCAGTCCCATCGGATTTCCAAAGTTCGATGCCATGAGCGCCGTCATCGGCGAAAAAATATATTTTCTGCCCGATGGATTGAAATTCGTGTGGTTCACTGGAGGCCTCTCCCGGGTTGATGTCCTTGACCAGAACCGTCCCCTCTGGAGTACCGTTTGTTTTCCAGAGTTCCCGGCCCGATTTTCCATTGCTGGCGTGAAAAAAAACCGTGTCTCCGTGCAGGAAGAATCCCATGATCAAGGATGAATCCTTCCCGGGAAAGATATCCTTCACTAATTTGGCGCCCTCGGGGGTGCTATCCGATATCCAGAGTTCCGAACCGGTGTCCTCGGGGGATGTGCCGCCGAATAAAATACGATTTCGCAATATCGCCCAGTTATCCCCGGCGCCTGTCATGTAATACACTTGCGCCAAAGGTTTCTTTGTTTTCTTTTGAGTGTCCACGCACCAAAGCCCGGAATGCGACAGATAGTAAAACATATTGTCTTCAGTTATGATCCCAGTGATGAAATCTTTTGGATCTTCGGGAATAATGGTTGTTGTTAATTCACTGTTCCAGGCTCCGGGAGCGAGTGTGCGTAATTCGATGTTCCCATCACTGAACTGAAGAAAAAAGTAAAGCGCGCCTCCGCCCACACCTTTCAACCCATATGAAACCCCGTCAGGCAAGGTTTGATCTTGATCGGCCATTTTTACTTGCTGCTGTTCTTTATCCCATCCCCAAAGCCGCACCTTTTTTTCTTCCGCGTCCGCCACAAAATACAACCCGCCTTGTGCGCTGGTAAGTTGCCGCGGATTGGAGCTTTCAGGACCGGGACGGATATCGCCCGCAATCGAGCTTTGGCCCGTTGAATCATACCGCCAAAGTTCCCGGCCATGAAGGCCATCATCCGCCACGAAGAACAGGGTATCCCCCGCAACAGTAAGATGTTCCGGGACCGAGGACGGGTTAGTGTAAGCGTTTTGAGAAGACTCTGCGGGTTGCTGCTGTTTTTCAGCCATCCCTACTACGGGAAGCAGTCCCATCACAATCGCGATGGCGGAGCAGCAGAAGACAATGTTTTGATGGAGACGTCTGGGATGTTTAGGGAATGTCCCCACAGCATCTTGCTTGTTGTTTGGTCCTCCTATGAGCCATGCCGGTTGCATACCCCTAGTGCTCCGAAAACAGGAGAATTACTCCTTGTTCAACCGCTTCTACCGGCGCTCCTCCCCATACGGCAAGTGGTGTTTGATCGGTTTTTGTGCTTATAGTACAGTTGATCCGCCACCGATCCCCCGGTATGACCGCCTCTCTTGTCGACACGTTCGCAAAAGGAACGGCGATCTCCGCCTGCCAACGGTCACCCACGGTTCTCTCCGCCGCCTGCCATGCACAGTTCCATTCGACACGCTGACCGCGCTTGATGCACTGCCCCGTCACTGTGCCATTCCCGGAAACCTGAACTCCCCAACGCTGGGATAACGGCGCTGGAATGGCAAATTGATTCATCAGATATAGGGTGAGGATTGCGTTTGACAGGGCTTTCCCTGTTTCCAGGCCAATGTACAAAGTATTGGCGTCGTATCGAACGCGAAGCGTTGCCTGGATCTCCGGAGGTTGCCCGCGCAAGGCACCAAAATTCTCGCTGGTGCCCGTTTCCAGCGTTTTCCAGGCGGGCTCTTCCAGCCGTCCGTCCAGCGTGATCAACCCTTCCGATGGAGACAAGGGAAGCACTTTCACACGTTGGGCGGTGCGTCCCAAAAACTGTGTTTCAAGCGGTTCCGCCCAAGGAACATGGCGGACGAAGAGTTCATTGTAAAGCAAAGGCTGGATAAGATCTTCACCTTCCAGTTTGCGCAAGAATTCGACATCGGTGGCGCCATTATCCGAGCGTTTCAAGGTCAACACATGATTGCCCCGCCATGCATCGGAAAGGCTATGAAACTCCAGGGAAACCGTCATCTCCGCACCCTGGGTCACCCAGCGCCCTGTGCCTTTCACCTCTCCATGCCGGAAATAGGCGGCCGTGCCGTCGGTATATTCGCCAAAGCCGCCTTTGAACGTCCATTGCATGTCATTTTCAAGCGACGCATCCAACATCCAGAGATCAGTATAGTGCGAGGCGAGCACCTTCCATTCGCCCTTCCGTTTTCCCGGCAGCATGAGCCAGTGGTCCGGCCAGATTTCGTGCGTGGAAGGATCAATGCTGTTGAACAGAAGATAGGGTTCCGCACCGGTAACGACTTCTCCTGATGCTATGGCGGTATGAGCCTTGTTGGGTGAATGCGTTTCTTGTTGTGTGCGCATCCGCCAAAGCGCCATACCGGTGGCCATGATCCCAAGCAGCATCACACCCGCTATCAGGCCGATAATTCCTTGTTGTAATCGTTTCTTGCGCCGAATTCTCGCAGATCGCTTCGAGGGCCGCCTGAATGTTTGAGCCTGAACACGCCGGCGTACAATGGTTGAGCCGCCGGTGTCCGCCCCCTGTAATTCCGGGACCTGCTCCAACAACCGCAGCGCAGCGCCGCCATCAGCGGGCCGTTTGGCGGGATCGGAGTCCAGCATCGCTGCCACAAGATCGCTCAAGGCTTCTGAGATCTCGGGCAGGATATCATGCAGTTTTGGCAGCGGACGCTCGATCATCTGCTTCATGAGGGCAAAGGGCGTGCGAGCCGTGTAGGGATTCTCGCAGGCGATGGCTTCATACAACACCATGCCCGTGGCGTATACATCCCACGATGGCGCGGGTTCCTGATCATCCCACGATTCCGGGGGAGCATAGCGCGGGGTGCCGACAAACAGGCTTGACGACGAATGGTTCAGAATGCTCGACTCATGATAATCCGCCATCAATTTTGCCAGGCCAAAATCAGACACCAGCGCGCGGCTATCGTTCGTCAGCAGAATATTGCTCGGTTTTATGTCGCGATGGACGATTCCTGCTTCATGGCACGCGGAAAGCGCCCCCAATACATCCTGCACCAACGAAAGCACGTCTTGAACCATCAGCCGATCCTCAGCCATGGCATCCGCCAGCGATCCACTTTCTACATACGTCATGTCAATGGCTAAATCATCCCCTACCCGTTCCAAATGGTGGATCTGAACTATATTCGGATGATCCAGCCCCGCGATTATGCGTGCTTCCTGGCGGAAGCGTTCCTCAAAGTGTTCATCCGAGGTAATGGAACGATCCAACACCTTTAGTGCGACCCGCCGGCCGAGGTCTTGATCTTCCGCCAGATACACAATGCCCATGCCCCCGCGTCCGATCCGGCGTACTACGCGGTACTTCCCAAAAGAACTGCCCGGCTCTAAAAGACCCAAAAACACCTCCACTGGCGGCATACTCGAACCGCTTGCGGCATTCTAGCAGAGCCGGGGCACTTCGGCAATAGGACGCCAAGGATAGGGATGGCTTTCTTCCACAATATACTTTTTAGGTAAGGGGCGGCGGCCTGGCGCGGATAAGAAGGCCGCCGCATCCCTCTTGGAGTGATCAACGCCTGTTCCGCAACATCACCCCACCGGCTGCCGCGCACAGCCCCGTCAGCACCAGGAGAATGGGCAGTGACGCCGCCGGCACGGTGTTTTTCTCTTCTATAATCAGTGCGCTGGAATCCGTGACCGCGCCGAAATTGCCCGCGAGGTCTTCGCCGGTGATCTCGATTTCCGCCGGACCTATCGGGTCCTGGGAGGGATCAAGGACAGTATAGCTGTAGACGTAATCGGCACCGTCTTTGCCACTGACGTGATCCGCCGCATGGCCATTCACCGTTACGGAGGGTTCGGCGATCAGCGGCTCGGAGGCATGGAACATAAGCGTTACTTCGTCCTCCATGACTGCCGTCGCTGGCGTGGCGGTGATCCCTGTGAAGACCGGTTCGGCAGTATCCAGAATGATGGTATCTGAGATTAGGGCGGAGCTCACATTCCCCACCCCATCGCGATACTGCACGAACACGGTCCTCACCCCGTTCCCCGAGGCCAGCCCCCACGACTTCGATGTCCCATAGGGTTCCCAGCCCGACCACGTTGCATTGTCATTGCTGAATTGCATGTCCGCGACTCCGCAACCAGTTCCATCGTCCGCGGACAGCGTCAGTGTGGCTAAGAGGGAGTTGGCGTACATCTCCCCTTCATTAATTACCAGCGTGCCCGATGGGCCAGTGTGGTCCACGACCACCCATTCGCTGCTGACGCTCGACACCAATGCCGTGCTGGCGAGGTCTTGAACTCCGGAGCTTGTACTCACCGCTATTTGAAGGGAACCATCTCCGGTTATCCCGGTAAAGACGGCCGTGTATGCCTGGCCGCCGCCAGAGATTGTGACTGTGCTGTATGCCAGCGAGTCCGTTTTTGTGATAACAAGGTCGTTCACAGTATCGAAATTGACCACTGTCTTATTGAAGCCGACCGAGAAAGCTACTGTAGTGCCGCCTGTCGGATTCGGTGTTGTGGGCGTGATTGCGTCACAGGAGGGCAGGCTGGTATCCAAGGTGATGGTATCACTGATGACTCCCGTGGAGACGTTACCCACCTCATCGCGATACTGCACGTAGACGGTCTTCAAGCCGTTCCCGCCGATCAGGGTCCAATCCCAAATCGTTGTATAGGCTTGCCAGTCACTCCATGTAGCGTTGTCATTTGAGAAGCGCATGTCCGCAACGCCGGAACCAGCTCCGTCATCCGCCGACAAGGTGAGCGATACCGAGACACTGCCTGTATACGTTGCGCCGCCGTTGATCATTATTGAGCCGGTG
>JAKQOG010000060.1 GCA_029565395.1 Candidatus Hydrogenedentota bacterium
CCGCCGCCGCCGCCACCGCCGCCGCCCCCAGGCCCCGCACCAAGCATAAGCGAAGCATAGTTTACGGTGAATTGGGTGGCTAAACCTTGTTCTCCCGGATTTCCTGGCAAACCGATATTAGGTTCATTGGTTCCACCCGTGCCGCCATTGGCGCCATAGGTTCCAGGCTGCCCTTCACATCCGCCGCATTGTCCGGCTCCGCCTGTTCCTGGAGCTCCCCCGTTGCCCGGGGTTCCATCCTCAAAACCGCCTTGGCCCCCAAAACCGCCTGTTCCGCCCTGACCGCCCCCCAAATTTCCTGGGGGAACAACCAAATCCGTATAGAGATAGAAATCACTATCGGAGACAATGGCCAAAGGGCGGGAACCGGTAAGGACAACGTTGACATTCGGCCCCAAATTTACATAGGTGAAGCGGAATACACATACGCCGTTGATATCTTCTCCTTGACGTGTCGGCGTAATCGAACCATAAATAAGCATGCTGTCGGTATTGATGGTAATGGTGCCGGTTCGATTGGGCAAATTGAGCGCACGCCCCATGGCGCCACTGCCCGCGTCGGCGTCGTAAATATCCACGAGCGCCGCATTGGCGTCGTATGGATTCATGGTTATCGCCAGGACAACCAACAACAGTCCAACCCACTTTCCCTGCTGAATGCTATTCACGGATATCATGCATCCCTACCTTACTTGTGGAGAACGTTGAAAACTATATGCCGCATGGCCACATATCGCCATTGCAGACTAAAAAACATCACTCACTTTCCACCGTAGATGACAATACTCCTCCATCTTTGGCAGTGCCTTGTCAAAGCCACATTCCACCTTTACAATAATTATACATGATTCGGATGTCAAAAACTATACCCAGGCATTTGCGAAATAGGCCTTTTTCTCAAAAGATCACCGGAAACAGGACAGATGACTCGCATTTCACAGCAAAACCGTTGCCTCTTCATCTGCTCAGAGGAGAAAAAAGCCTATTTCGCAAATGCCTCTATACCCGTCAAGAAAAGGGGCGTACCCCATTTGACGGGGGTGACGGGAGCGTGCCAAGTCTTTACTTGACGCCTGATTCGGTTTCAGGTATTGTTATAAATGGATAAGGATATAAAAGTACTGTGTATCCGCCCGGCTAAAAAGCTGGAGAAACAGGATATACGAAGGTGGATTGTTACAATACGCAAAGTGGTGTGCCTGTTCTATACTGAGGAGAGGCATGGGCATAACGTAGAGGAAGTCAGAAAATGAAGATTAAATATTGGGTGACCGGGTTGGCGCTAGTGATTTCGCTGCTTGTGCCTGTATCAAGCCATGCTGATCGAATCGACGTGGACTACGATTTTATTCTTCGTGCGCTTGACAATATCCTGGATGAAATGGCGCCGGGCCGATTCGGGCATTTTTTTGGAAATGACCGGGATGGAAATGGGATGACGGAGGATTATCATCTCGGTTTGTTGTCCGCGATATTGATCAATAATTCCCCCTCAATTGATTATGTTGAGACGGCGATGATCCAGACCGCTTTCAATATCAACATGCAAATGGTGGAGATGGATTTGGTGTTGCATATTTCGGTCTATGGATATACCTATGATGCCGACGTGATTGCCCTCTTGAATGATGAGGACCCGCTGTTTGGGTATGCGGTTAAATATTTCCTTGCAGGGTATATGACATGCGGGGACAATTCCACCCTGAGTTTCCTGAACAATCTGTTAAAAGATATGGTGCGGTATTTTGTGGAACGGGAAGGATACGGTTCGGCGCTCGATCTTATTGATTTAGATGATTATATTCATTTCTATGCCGATACGTATATAAACTATGGCAATGCGGACGGCGGACCCAATTATTTAGGCGCCGGGGGGGACGTGGATCAGAATGGAACGACGAATCTTGCGGAATATAATGCGACAGGGGGAACCTATCACCGGGAGGATTGGTTCGCACGCTGTCATGTGACGCCTCCGGTGCACATTGTGGATGGGCCATGGGGCGCCAGTATTCAGACGGGGGATTCGCATACGTTTTCCGTATTAGTGGCGGGCGGTACTGGAACGTTGCATTATCAGTGGCTTCGCACCGACTCGAACGGACGGGAATTTCCGAGTTCCTACGATTTGGTGCTGGGGGATTCCAATCCGGCGGTGTTGTCGTATGCCACGGCGGTGGATAATGCGCGTTTCTCGGTAGCCATTTCAGATGATGTTTCCGTCTATAATGCCGGAGCACGGCTGGGCGGCCGGCAATCGTGGGGATGTCAATTGGGTGTAACGCAAGTGGGATTCCAGGTGTTGGAGCAGCCCATGGGCGCGACACTTACCGTTGGCTCTTCCCATACGTTTACCTTTAGAGTGAAAGGCGGCGCCTATGTGCCCTCTTTCCAATGGCGGCAGGATGGGGTGCCGGTAGGACCCAATAGTGGCATATTTGTCATTGATCCGGTTACGGGCGCTTCCGGAGGCACCTATCAGTGCACGGCAGTGAATGGCGGCAGTATTTTATATTCAAATCCAGTAACCTTGACCGTTATAGGCGCAGGCGATATTGTTGTATTCCCGGATCCCAACCTGGATGCAGCGGTACGCACCGCCTTGTCTTTAGATCCGTCAAAAGACATTTATGAAGGCGATTTGATCACGCTTACGTCTTTGAACGCGGAATCGTGGGGGATTGTGGACCTGACCAACATTGACAAGATTGCGAATTTGCAGAGTTTGAGTTTGTGGAATAATGCCATTGTGGACATAACGCCGATGGCTAATTTGGCGAACCTGGCCTATCTCAATTTGGGATGGAATCAAATCGCGGATGTTTCGCCCCTTCTTAACATGACCCGCCTTCAGACGGTATTTCTATGGAACAATCAAATCTCTGACATATCAGCGCTGCTGGACAATACGGGCATAGGCGCGGGGGATGAGATTGGATTGGAGGGCAATCCGTTGACCGAGGATGTCCTGTGCAATGCGATTCCGGAGTTGATCGAGCGGGGTGTAATTGTGGGCTTCGATGGCGTATGCCCGCTGGGTGAAGGCGAGGGCGAAGGTGCGGAGGGTGAAGGCGAAGGTGCGGAGGGTGAAGGCGAGGGTGAAGGCGAGGGTGAAGGCGAGGGTGAAGGCGAAGGCGAGGGCGAAGGCGAAGGCGAAGATGAGGGTGAATGCCAGCAGGAAGGTGAGTACGGTGCATGCGGAATTTTGCTCAATAGCTGTGAAGTGCCGGTTTCACTGGAGAGCGGAACCGCAACGTCGACGATTGAAGTGCTGGAATCTCAACCGATAACCAATATGATTGTGACGGTGGATATCACTCATCCGCATACGGAAAACCTGATCGCCAATTTGATTGGACCCGGGGGAGTGCAGATGTTCCTGTTTACGTATCCCACGGGCGGAGGCGCGGACATGGTGGGCACGGTCTTCAGCGATGATGCCACATCCAGCATAGACCAAGCTGCCGCCCCGTATACAGGGATATTCCGTCCGCATGTGCCGTTATACATCTTTGATGGTGAAGATACGCAAGGCGTATGGACGCTCTTTGTCGCCGACGCGGGTCAGGCGCAAGCGGGTTCATTGGATGCCTGGAGTCTGCAATTCGAGCACCCATGTGTCGAGGAAGGTGAAGGCGTGATTGAGGAAGGCGAAGGCGGAGGCGAGGAAGGCGAAGGCGAGGTTCCACAATATCATTCCGCGGATATAAACGGCGATTGGGCTATTTCGCTGTCCGAATTGCTGCGGATCATCCAGATTTACAACGCCGGCGCCTACCAGTGCAGCGAAGGAACGGAAGATGGGTATGCCACGGGTATGGGCAATCAGAATTGCAGCCCGCATTCCGGTGATTATGCTCCGCAGGATTGGGTGTTTGAAGTAGGCGAATTGTTGCGCATGATCCAATTCTTCAACTCAGAAGGCGGCATGTATCATGTAGACCCGCTGGGCGAGGATGGATTTGCCCCCGGTCCGGCATAACAGAGACCTATTATTGATTATAAAAAGGACGCGTCCGCACGCGTCCTTTTTGTTATGACAGTGAAAACAGCGGGATCAGGGGGTGAGAAAAGTCCGCGCGGCATGGGCCAGCCCGGCGGCATCGAGGCCATGCATGGCAAGTTGTTCGTCGCGTGTAGCCTGTTCGCAGAAGGCATCCGGGATGCCCAGGCGCAGTAACCTCAATTGGTTGAACTGCTGGCGGGAGGCGAAATGTTCAAGCACGGCGGAACCAAATCCCCCTTCCAGGGTGTTTTCTTCGACCGTGATGATAGGGCGGTCCACAAGTTGTTCCAGCAGCGCATGGTCAAGGGGTTTCGCGCATCGTGCGTCCGCCACGCCCATGCTGATTCCTTCCTGCTCCAGCAATTCCGCGGCGCGAAGACAGGTTCCTGCAATGGGCCCCAGCGCAAGATAGGTGGCGTTTGCGCCATTGCGCAATAGCTCACCGCCCGGGAGGTTTCTTTCACCGCCCGCATCGATGGCAGGGGCTGAACATCGCGCGTACCGGATGGCAACAGGGAAGTTTTGCCGAAGAGCCCAATGCAGCATGAGGCGGGTGTCGACATCGTCGCGCGGTGCGAGTATACGGAGATTGGGCGCCGCCCGGAGGAATGACAGGTCAAAGGTGCCGTTTTGCGTGGGGCTGTCTTCTCCGACCAGTCCTGCGCGGTCGATGGCAAAAACGACCGGCAGGTTTTGCAGACATACGTCGTGGATGACCTGATCGTATCCGCGTTGCAGAAACGTGGAATATATGGCGGCTACGGGCCGCATGCCTTGACGCGCCATGCCTGCCGCCAGGGTGACCGCGTGCTGTTCACAGATCCCCACGTCAAAAAAACGTTCCGGGAACTCTTTTTCCAGCAGGGAGAGGCCGGTGCCCGTGGGCATGGCGGCGGTAATGCCCACCACCCTCGGGTTGTCCCGCGCAGCCTCTACGAGTGCTTCCGCGAACACATCCGTGAATGTCTTGATATGGAGCGTGGCAGGGGGGAACTGGGCGGGAAGAGCGTCTCCCTCGCAATCGATTTTCTTCACCGTCATGGGTTTGATCCCATGATATTTTTGCGGGTCCTCTTCGGCTTCTTTAAGTCCTTTGCCTTTTTCGGTGCGGCAGTGAAACAGGATGGGGCCGTGCATGGTTTTGATGGCGTTCAGGCATTCAATCAGCAGGGGGAGATCGTGTCCATCCACCGGTCCGATGTAATTGAATCCCAATTCTTGAAACAAGGCGCCCTTGGTGATGAATCCTTTCAGCGAACGCTCCAGATCCTGAATAGTACGGGTCATGCGGCCGCCAAGCATGCCTTTGACGAAGCTGCCCACGTCTTCTTTGGCGCGTTTATAGGGGCCTGCCATGATCAGGCGGTTAAAATAGCGGGCGAGCGCGCCCGTGTTCCGCGCGATGCACATTTCGTTGTCATTCAGGATCACCAGAAGATTCAAGCCCAGATGACCGGCATGGCTGAGGGCTTCCATGGCCATTCCGCCCGTCATTGCGCCATCGCCAATGAGGGCGATTACGTGATAATGGTGGTTCAGTTGATCACGGGCAATCGCCATGCCTAATGCGGCTGAAATGGAGGTGGAACTGTGCCCGGTGCCGAAACAGTCGAGTTCGCTCTCCGAAATTTTTGGGTAACCGCTAATCCCGCCGCGTTTGCGGAGAGAGTCAAAGCGGTCTCTTCTTCCTGTTAATAACTTGTGCGCGTAACACTGGTGGCCAACATCCCAGATAAGCTGGTCTTTTCCGATATCAAAGACATGATGGAGCGCGATGGTCAACTCAACCACGCCGAGAGGAGAAGCCAGATGCCCGCCATTGCGATTGACGGTGTCGATGATGACTTCACGCAGTTCCAACGCCAGGGATTCCAGTTCCGGAATACTCAGCTTTTTCAGGTCCTGCGGGCCGGTTATTTGTTCCAATAAGGCCATGTTTCGCGTTTCTATACGGCATTGTGCCGGGTACGCAACAGTTCTTTTTGGATTTGTCCGTCGGCGTTCCGGGGTAATGCGTCTATAAATTCAAAAGAACGTGGACATTTATAGGAGGCCAGTTCTTGCCGGCAAAATGCAGCCAACTCTTTCTCGGTCACATTCGAACCGGGCTTCAACACTATAAATGCCTTGGGTTCCTGTCCACGTACAGGATCAGGAAGACCGACCATTGCAGCCTCAAGAATAGCCGGATGTTCTTCCAGCACAGCTTCCACTTCACAGGGGTAGATATTAAGACCGGCCCGGATAATGATGTCTTTTTTCAGACCGGTCAAAAAGAGATAACCGTCTTGATCCAAATAGCCCAAATCGCCGGTGTGGAACCATCCGCCCGCCATCACCCGTGCCGTGGCTTCGGGGGCATGGAGATAGCCCTTCATGACGTAATGTCCGCGCAATACCACTTCCCCGATTTCTCCGGGATCTGCAAAACTACCGTCTTCCCGTTGAATGCGCAGCACGGTTCCCCAGAGTGGTTTTCCCACCGAACCAAGCCGGTTGCTTTCAATGCGGTTGAACGAAACCACTGGGCTGGTTTCAGTAAGTCCGTATCCTTCCACCACGGAGATATGAAAGCGTTTTTCAAAATCTATCGCAGTTTGTTTGGGCAATGCCGCGCCCCCCGTGGTGACGCAATGAATCGAGGAAAGGTCGAAGGTGCTCTCATGTTTGAATGTGGTCATAAGGTGTAACATCGCAGGGACCACGCACAACAGCGTGACCTGTTCCCGGGCAATGAGGGTAAATGCATGCATCGGTTCAAACCGGGGCAGCAAAACCACCGTGCTGTGCGCCAGGAACGGTACATTCATCATGGTCATTTGACCAAAGGCGTGAAAAAGGGGCAGGGTGGCCAAACACACATCTTCCGGGTCGAAACGTATCACATATTCCCGGATGGCCATGGCATTGCTGTATAAATTGAAATGACTCAATTCCGCCCCATAGGTCTTTCCCCCCAAAGAAGAGGTAAAAATGACGACCGCCGTATCATCGGGACGGGTCGGTATCATTTCAAATTCAGGATCGGCACTGGCCATCAAAGCGATAAACGACTCGCCCGCTTCGGGGGTCGAAGCTTCCAGCTTGGGTTCCACCACGGCAAGCAAACGGCATTCCGGAAGTTGAGAAATAATCCGGTATGCCTCGGGAGCACAATCTTTCCATATGAAAAGCCCTTTGGCCCCGGATTCCCCTAATTGATAAAGAATATCCCGGTATTTAAGGGTTGGATTCATGGGCAGGGCAATTGCCCCGGCATAGAGAATACCATAATAGACAATCGGGAAATGAGGGGTATTGGGGAGCATCAGGGCCACAATATCTCCACGTCCAATTCCCTTGCTACGCAATATATTGGCTACACGCTGGGCGGCAGTAGCCACCTCGGCGTAGGTCATCCGCATGTTTTCAAGGACCAAGGCTGCTTTATCGGGCCGCACAAGTGCCGCCTGTTCGAGAAAGCTGGCCAAATTGAGACTCATACTGCAAAATCCTTTTCTATTGTGCTTTTTGTCTGCATTTCTTCCTGTAGCACTTCGCAGGGAAAATGCCTGAGCACACGGGGTTGAGTATAGCATGGGGGGAGGGTGGAATCCCAAAAAAAGGTGGAAATTCTTGTTGCCCATGGTGATTCCAGGCATAATGAGAACCTGGATATTCAGGAGTATGGCATGAGAATGACGTTTTGCATGGGATCTGTTATAGGGGTTGTCTTTGTGACATCGGCTGTGGCCACGGATATGGTCCAGTATGCATGTGAGGTGGAATCCTGGCAAGTAGCGCCTGGGATGACGGTGGAGGCCGCTTGTTTTTCTAGAGATTCTACGCCCCTCCTTTGGAAACCTCTGGCTTCCAGGGAGATCTTTTTGACCGAGGAAGCATTTCGCATAGGGGCTGGTCCTCTGCTTCAGATGTTGGATGATACATTGGAATGGACGGATACTCCTCCGGAGACCGTAGCGTTTTTAGGGGGAACGAGTGCGTTTCTCTCGTATCAGCACCCGGTGGATCTCTATTTGGAGCGTCAGCCCAAGGGCTTTTCTCATCATGTGACCATTGAAATTCAATCCGTGGATGTTACCGGTATCGTGTCCCTTGTGGTAAACTGTGCACCCTTGGCCTCCCCTATACGTCTGACCCCGGAGTCATCCTGGCCGGCGGGAGTGCAGCGGTCCTGCTTGGAAGTAGTCACCAACTGTCAGGATACATGGAGTTGTGTCGCGGATGCTGTGCCCGGTCAGGAAACGGTATTGCTTTTCATCCGGGTATCCGCCTATATACCTGTATGCAATTAATCGTTTGAGCTGGTGATAGGAAATGAGGCGGGGAAAAATTGAAACTTGCCAGGGCCGCGAGGGCAATGGTACGGTATCGTGTGAGGGAAAGGTGTTATATCATGCCCGAATCATACGAATTTTCCATTGTCCAGCGGCTAACGAAAGTGCATCGCACGGTAGTCACTGCGGAGTCCTGTTCGGGAGGACTAATAGCGCACCGGATTACGAATATTCCAGGCAGTTCGGTCTGTTATCGCGGGGGCGTGGTTGCTTATAGCAATGTGCTCAAAGAACACTTGTTGGGGGTTGCACGGACCTCCTTGGAGTCCCACGGCGCGGTAAGCGAAACGGTAGCCCGGGAGATGGCGGAAGGGGCAAGGGTACGGCTGGATGCGGATTGGGCGGTGGCGGTGACGGGCATTGCGGGGCCTTCGGGCGGTACGGCGGAAAAACCCGTTGGTTTGGTATGGATGGCAGTGGCGGGTGCGGAAGAAACGTGTGTGAAGCGGTTTGTTTTTGAAGGAACCCGGGAATCGATAAAAGCGCAGACGGCGGAAAACGCCCTGGCGATGTTGTGGGAGTGGTTGGATTCATGAGTTTTGTCCATTTGCATGTGCATTCCGAGTATAGCGTGCTCGATGGAGTGAGTTCGGTCAGCCATATTCTGGACCGGTGTCAGCAGTATGGCATGAATGCCTGCGCGTTGACGGATCACGGGTGCCTTTTTGGGGCGGTGGATTTTTATAAAAGCGCCAAAAGCCGGGGCATCAAGCCCATCATCGGTTCAGAATTGTATGTGGCCACCGGCAGCCGTTTTGATCGCACGGCCAGTTCACCCGGCAATGCCTACCAGCATCTGTTGCTCTTATGTGAAAACGAGACGGGCTATCACAATCTCTGCAAATTAAGCTCCAAGGGGTATCTGGACGGATTTTATTATAAGCCGCGGGTGGATGATGAGTTACTCGCGGAATGCCATGAAGGATTAATTGCTTCCAGCGCCTGTACCGGCGGGGCGCTGCCGCAGGCCATTCTGCGCGGCAACATGGATGCGGCCCATGGGATTGTCAAGAAATATGTGGATATCTTCGGTCAGGACAATTTCCTTATTGAGTTGATGGATCATGGAATGGCGGAGGAGGCGCAGACCAATCCCGTCTTGCTGGAATTGGCAAAGCATTATAGCCTCCAGGTTATTGCGACCAATGATTCGCATTATGACTTCCGCGAGGATTCCGAAGCGCATGAGGTGCTGCTATGCATTCAAACCGGCACCACCATGGAAGACCCCAACCGGTTCCGGTTTCCCACCAATGAGTTCTATTTTCGTTCGCCCGATGAAATGCACGCCCTGTTCGCCCATTGCCCGGAGGCACTGCACAACACGTTGAGAATTGCGGAGCGATGCAATGTGTCGATTCCGCTGAATCAGAATTTGATCCCGAACTATGTTCCGCCGGAGGGATGTAAGAAAGAACAGTATCTGTATGACTTGGTGACGAAGGGTCTGGAAGAGCGCTATGGATCCCCTGCGCCGGCAGACAAGGTCCAGCGCGCCATGTACGAGATGGATGTCATCGAAAAAATGAATTTCGTGGATTATTTCCTGGTCGTCTGGGATCTGATCCATCATGCGCGCCGATCCGGAATTCCCGTGGGGCCGGGGCGCGGGTCCGGAGCGGGCAGCATTGTTGCCTATGCCCTGCATATCACCAACATCGATCCGGTCCGGTATAACCTCCTGTTCGAGCGTTTTTTGAATCCCGACCGCATCTCCCTGCCTGACTTTGACATTGATTTCTGTTTTGAACGCCGCGACGAGATGATTCAATACGCCCGGGAAAAATATGGCGAGGAAAACGTCAGCCAGATTATTACATTCGGGCGCATGCTGGCGAAAAACGTGATCCGGAACGTAGGACGGGTGCTGGGCATGCCCTATGGCGAAGTGGACCGTATCGCCAAGCTGGTTCCGGATGAACTCAAGATCACCTTGGAATCCGCTGCGAAGAAAGAACCGGAACTCAGGCGGATCATCAATGACGATCCGCAGGTCGCACGGTTGTGGGGGCTGGCGGAACGCTTGGAAGGAACCATCGGCAATTGTGGCACACACGCGGCCGGTGTGGTGATCTGTGATCAGCCGCTTACCAATTTCACGGCGCTGTTCAAGGCGTCGAATTCGGAAACCGTGGCCACCCAGGTGGAAATGAAGGGGGTGGAGGACATCGGTTTGCTGAAGATGGATTTCCTCGGCCTGCGCACATTGACGGTCGTGCATAATGCCGTGAACTTGATTAAAAAGAACCGGAATATCGATATTGATATTGATGCCATTGAACCCAACGATGAGAAGGCATATCAACTGTTGCGATCCGGGCTGACCACGGGCGTGTTTCAGCTTGAAAGCTCGGGTATGCGCGATCTTGCCAAGCGCATCGGCCTGCAAAGCCTTGAAGAAATGAGCGCCCTGGTGGCCTTGTTCCGTCCGGGGCCCATGCAGTTCATTGACATCTACATCCAGAACAAGTTCAATCCTTCCATGGTTAAATATGATCATCCTTCCTTGGAGCCGATCTTGCGGGAAACCTACGGCATTGCCGTGTACCAGGAACAGGTGATGCAGATCGTGCAGGCGGTGGCCGGATTCACGTTGGGTCAGGCGGATATTCTCCGCCGCGCCATGGGGAAGAAGAAACCGGAGCTTATGGCCGAGCAGCGCGGTAAGTTCATAGAAGGCTGCAAAATAAATAATATCCCCGAACGTCTGGCTTCGGAATTGTTTGACAAGATCGAGACCTTCGCCGGGTATGGATTTAACAAGTCGCACAGTGTGGCCTATGCATTTGTGGCCTATCAAACCGCCTACCTCAAGGCGAACTATCCCGTGGAATTCATGTGCGCCCTGCTTACCAGCGAATCGGGCAACCTGGACAAGGTGGCGCTGTATGTCGATGAATGCCGGCGCATGGATATTATGGTGTTGCCGCCGGATGTGAATAAAAGTTTCTCGCGATTCACCGTCGAGGGAGACGCGATCCGGTTCGGTTTGGGCGCTATTAAGAACGTGGGGGAGAATGTCACGTTGGCGATTGCCGCGGAACGCGAGAAAAACGGGCCGTACAAGGATATTTTCGATTTCTGTTCGCGGCATGAGGGGCGCGTATTAAACCGGCGCCTCGTGGAAAGCCTGAATAAGGCGGGCGCCTTCGCCGGTACGGGATGGAACCGGCGGCAGGTCGAAGCCGTGATAGAAAACGCCCTGTCCGAAGCGCAGATTGCGCAACGGGAACGTGCCAGCGGCCAAACCTCCTTGTTCGATATGTTGGGCGCGGAAGCCGCCGAAGAGATGACGATGCATATGAAACCGGATCTGCCCGAATGGCCGGAATATGAACTGCTCCAATATGAAAAAGAAATGCTCGGCCTCTATGTCACCAGTCACCCCCTGGATCGGCACAAAGATGTGCTGCGGCGCTTCTCCACGGTGAATCTTGCGGACCGCCAGGATCTGCCGGAAGGCCAGGAAGTCATCGTGGGCGGTTTGATTTCCGGCATAAAAACCCACCTCACCAGCCGTGGCAAAATGGCCTTTTTGACCATTGAGACGCTGGAAGGTTCGTGCGAAATCACCGTTTTCAGTGATCTCTATGAGCAAAAGGCCAGCCTATTCCTGCCAGATACCATCGCTATGATCACCGCCAAAGTCAGTTATCGCAATAACGAAGCGGGATTCATCGCCGTGAATATTATTCCCATCGAAGAAGCGGAGCGTGCGCTTACAAAGGCGGTGCACATCCGCGTGCCCGTGAATGCGTTGAAAGACGGCGAAGTGAACAAGCTGGCCGAGATTCTGGGGGAATCACGGGGCACGTGCGATGTCTTTCTGCACGTGGTTACTCAAGAATATACCGAGGTTATTATTCATGCCACCAGCGCCTGCCGCGTAACCCCCAACCGCACCCTGCGCATCAATGTCGAAGAATTGCTTGGCGAAGGAAGTTACTGGTGCTCCGCAGGCATGGGCATGCCCAGCCACACCCCGCCCAAGATCTCCGCCCCCGAACAACCCCGATGGAAACGCCGCGCCGAACCCGAAGATGAATAAGCGGAAGGGGAGATAGATAAAAAGTTTCCAAAATTTCTTGTTTAATCGAATGAATACCCAACCGCCCAAAATGGGTTAGTTGTCCGGTACTACAAGGGGATTGTAAATACATATTCCGGGGAACCGGCTAAAATCCCGGTCTGTAGTCCAGAGTTGGGTGACCTCATGTTGAAGGCAAAGTGCCGCTACATGGGCATCATGAACCATTGGTCCGACAATTCGTCCTGCCTGTATTACTGTTCGGATATACGACCAATAATCTTTTGATTCTGTGAGGAAAAGGAGACTAGGGGATTCCATCCATGTATCAATTTGGCTTATAGCTTGCTTTATGGAGGAAGGCGGTTTAAATACGTTTGGATGAGTTACGACAGCCAGAAATTCATGAATGCAGGGCCATGGGATCGTCCATGCGGCTCGGCCTTCAGCCAGTTTGGTTATACACGATGCAGCGGCATTATACCATGGACTATCTTTGCGATGGGCATAGACCAAGAGGTTGGTGTCTACGGCTATCAAGCGCCATGTCCCTCATAGATCATGTCACGGATACGCTCCCAAGAACCGTTGGCAAGATGGGGCTGTAATCCATCGCCATCAACAGAAGCATCTCTAAGCCGGAAAGGATGAGACTTTTTATGTTCGTCCAGGGTGCGGCGTAAACCCTCTTCAAGTAACGCTTTAATAGTGGTTTGCTCTTCTCGCGCCACCAATTTAGCCTCTTCAAAGAGGCTATCAGGTATATTTACGGTTGTCTTCATATGGCTAAGTATACTATAAGATATGGCTGTATGTCAACAGATGCCAACTCTCTTGTGTTTTTTCTGTAAATCATTATATGGTAATACTTTCACCGTGCTTCTGGATGAACACATTTTCCACGCCGCGTTCTTCCAGGCCGGTTTTCAAGGCGGTGAGGGCCTCGGTTTCGCCGTGGGCGAGCAATACTTTCTCCGCCCGGCCTTTGAACCGTGCGCCGAACTCGATTAACTCGGAACGGCCCGCGTGCGCGCTGAATTCGTTCATGATCTTGACTTGTGCGTTGAGTTCGCGCGGGACCCCGAAGATTTTGATGGTGCGGTTCCGGTCCACGATGCGGCGGCCCAAGGTATGCTCGGCCTGGAATCCCACAATTAGGATGGTGTTGTTTGGGTCTTCGCAGTGATTGCGCAAATGGTGGAGGATACGGCCATATTCACACATGCCGGACGCGGAAATGATGATGGCGGGTCCTTTGAGTTGATTCAGCGCCATGGACTCTTCCTGGCTGCGGATGTAACGGATCTGGGCAAGTTCAAAGGGGTTGCCGGCCTCGCGCATGACGGTGCAGAATTCCTTGTCGAATCCTTCCGTATGCAGGCGGAAAATTTCAGTGATATTCACCGTTAGGGGGCTGTCCACATAGACCGGAATAGTGGGGATGGCATTGGCGATTTGCAAGCGTTTCAAGGCATAGATGACTTCCTGGGCGCGTTCCAGTGCGAACGACGGAATGATCATTTTGCCGCCCCGCTGATATGTTTCATTCACAATTCCTGCGAATTTCTCGTCCGCTGCTTCGATGGGGCGGTGATCCCGGTTCCCATACGTGCTTTCCATGAGCACGGCGTCCGCATCATGCGGTTCCCAGGGATCCACCAGAATCGGCATGTTTTTGCGCCCGATATCGCCGCTGAAAATGAACCGCCGCCAATTCCCGCCTTCCTGATATTCCAATTCCACCATGGCTGAGCCAAGAACATGCCCCGCGTCGTGGAACGTGAAGAACACGTTTGGCGTAAGCGGCATCCGCACTTCATACGGGACCGATACGAAGTGCCGCATGATCTCCTGGACGTCTTCCGTGGAGTACAACGGCGGAATGAACGTCATGTTTTTCTTTGTCAGCCATTCCGCGTCGCGCTCCTGAATGTGGGCGCTGTCCATGAGCATGATGGCGCACAGATCGCGCGTAGCCGGGGTGCAATAGACGTTTCCACGATACCCTTGCTTGGCCAGCATGGGCAGCAGGCCGCTGTGGTCGATATGGGCGTGACTGAGCACCATGGCGTGCAGCATGTGCGGATCAAAGCCGAAATTCCGGTTCTTTTTGTTTGCTTCCTCGCGGCGTCCCTGGAAAAGGCCGCAATCCAACAGAATGCGCGCGCCGTTAATGTCCAGCAAATGTTTGCTTCCGGTGACTTCTTCCGCGCCACCATACGATGTAATCTTCATGCGGCAGACTCCCTGGGTCGGATTTTTGATGGGTTTTCATTATATGCGGCAACACAACGCTCCACTAAACGGCGGGGATCCTCGTCAAAAATAATGCGCGAGCCGGTTGCCTTTTGGATGACAGGAAGGAAATCGTCAATATGGTCGGCAACTCCGCCGGTGCCGGTAAGCACGCCGATGAGCCGGCCCTCATCGTATGCAATGGCGAATTCACCCAGCGTTCCGGAGCGTCCGCCCACGATAATCACGATATCGCAACTGCGCACGCCCACCACTTCGCGCCCCATGAGTCCTGAACCCGTGTAAATCATGACATCAATGTGATCGGTGGGGCTGGCATAGACCTCGATGTGTTCTTGAAGGCTGAGCGCGGGGGAGACCCCCACCGTCAATCCGCCGTTTTCTTTGCAGCCGATGATGGCGTAATGCGGAAGCCCCGGGCATCCGCCTGTCAGCAAAGCGCAGCCCGCGTCCGCAATCGCCCGGCCCATCTCCTTGCAGCGCTCCACAACATCAGGATCCATCTGCCCTCCTGCGGATCCCATCACTCCGATCTTGATTCGGCTAATCTCCATACGGCATTTCTTCCTTGTGGTTTGTTGCATTATTACGTATCGGGAAGGCGAGGCTCCCGCCGAAAGAACAAACTGTCGCTGCTAAGAAAGTGTACTGGGCATGGGAGGGCGAAGCTCCCGCTGAGCCGTAGATAAAATATCCAAACACTAGAGTATGCCGCAACACGTCCGATCTTGTTTGACGGCTCAGCAGGAGCTTCGCCCTCCCAAAACACAATGTTTGGAAATATATATCTGGACACGGGGGATTCATTGCACTATCGCTCCGCCAGTAAGGCGCGGGCATGTTTCAGGCTTACTTCAGAAACTGATCCATCCAAAAGCCGGGCCAGTTCCGCCACGCGCGCTTCTTTTTCCACGGGAATGACGCGCGTGAGGTTTCGGCCTTTTACGGTTTCCTTGAGCACGTTCATGTGGGTTTCGGCCGAGGCGGCGATTTGCGCAATATGCGTGATGCAAATCACCTGGTGCGATCTGGAGAGGTCCTCCAGTTTGTCCGCCACCTTGCGCGCCACCACCCCGCCGACGCCCGCGTCGATTTCATCGAAGATGAGAGAAGGAATTTTGTCGGCTTGGGCAAACACTGCTTTAAGCGCGAGCATGATGCGCGAAATCTCGCCGCCGGACGCCACCTGGCGCAGGGGCTTTGGCTTCTCGCCTGTGTTGGCGGCCAGGAAAAACTCCATGCGGTCCACGCCGTGCGCGCAAAGTTCGCATGCCTCAAATATTGTTTGGAAATGCGCGCCTTTCATCCCCAGGTCCTGTAAGGCCGCTACGACTTGTTTATCCAACTTCCGTGCGGCGGCTTTTCGTTTTTTCGATACCTCGCTGCTGAGCGTTTGGGCTTCCTTTCCCAGCGCGGCGCGTTGCGTTTTTAATGTTTCCAATCGTTCATCGCGCGATTCATAGGCCGAAATTTCCGCCGCCGCTTTATCCCGGTAGGCAAGAATCTCTTCGATGGAGCCGCCGAATTTCCGTTTCAGTGCTCCAATCAGGGCTAGGTGCCGGTTAATGGTATCCAGTTCCTGTGGATCAAACTCCAGCCGTTCCGTATACCCGCGCAATTCGGCGGAAACCGCCTCAATGGCGTTGCGCGATTCCGATAATTGCCCCAAGATTGTTTTAAAACGGGGATCAATTGCGGAAAGCCCTTCCAGATCGCGCAAGGCGGCATCCAGCGCATCAATCGCCGCGCCTTCCTCGTTTTCGTAAAGTGCGCCATAGGCGTTGTGCGCAAGGGTAAAAATGGTTTCCGCATTGGTAATCAGCGTGTGCCGGGACCTGAGTTCTTCCTCTTCGCCCGGGTGCAGCCCCGCAGCATCGATTTCATGTACTTCATACCGCAAAAACTCCAACTGCCGGGCGCGCTCGCGATCATCCTTGTCCAGTTCCGCAATATCATGTTCCAGCGCATGGAGAGCGGCCACTTTATCCGCAATGCATTGCGCGGCTTCCTCCGTGCCCCCGAAGGCGTCCAGCAATTCCAATTGCCGCTCCGTTTTTAACAGGGATTGATGCTCATGCTGGCCGTGTAGATCCACAAGTTCATCGCCGATTTCCGCAAGCACGGCAATGGGCACCAGATTTCCTCCGGCATAGGCCCGGCTGCGTCCATCCGCGCCAATCGTGCGGGACAGCAGCAGACACCCGTCTTCCAGGGCAATATCGTATTGTTTGAGAATTCTCGTGAGACGGGCCGGGGGCTTGGGAAGGCGGAAGACGGCTTCAATCGTGGCGCGGACCGCCCCTGCGCGCACCACTTCGCCAGAAGCTCGTGCGCCCAAGACCAGAGTCAACGCGCCCACCACAATGGATTTTCCCGCGCCGGTTTCGCCTGTAAGTACATTAAAACCCTGCCGGAAATCCACTTCAATCGCTTCAATAAGCGCGTATTGTTGGATACGGAGCGTTTCAAGCATAGCCGTCATTCATTCCCGCTTAAAGCCGTGCAGGTAACCGAGAAACTCCCGGTTTCCCGCAGGACCAAGTAGGGGAGAGGGTATCACATCAATTTGGGAAAATCCCAACCCGCGTGCAATTTCCCGCACGTGTTCCACCACCGCCTGTTGGGTTTCTTCGTCCCGGATCACCCCCCCTTTGCCCACCTGCTCGCGCCCTGCTTCAAACTGTGGCTTGATCAAGACCACCCCGGAAGGCCGCTCGGACAATAGATGCATCAACGGCGGCAATACCAGCCGCAAGGAAATAAACGAGCAATCCGCCGTGAAAAAGGTGGGGCGTTCCGGTAATTGATCCGGTGTAAGATGGCGGATATTGCACCGCTCCATCACGATTACGCGGGGATCCTGGCGCAATTCCCATGCAAGTTGCCCATACCCTACGTCCACCGCATAGACGCGCGCCGCACCGTGCTGCAATAAGCAATCCGTAAATCCGCCGGTGGAAGCGCCCACATCGATGGCCACTTGCCCCGTAACATCAAGCGAAAATGCATTGAATGCCGCCTCCAGTTTATCCCCGCCCCGGCTGACATAGCGCGGTTTCTGGCGAATGCTGAGCACCGTATCGTCCGGCACCTGAGCGCCCGGTTTATCCAGGCATACGCCATCCGCGCGAAACACCTGCCCCGCGCGGATCAATCCCTGTGCCTTGGCCCGCGATACATCCGCCTGCTGCTGCACCAATATGTCCAAACGCACCTTTTTCAATCGCTCAAACCTTTTTTACTTCCTTGACCTTGTCTTTGGGAATGGAGCGCAGCCGTTCTCGGTATTTCAGGAAATAAAAGGCGTCTTTTTCCATTACTTCATCCGCGATTTCCGTCCAGCCATTGGTTAACACCACTTCGAATTGGCCTGTATGATCGCCCGGAATAAAACCGGGATCCACCGGTTCAGCGGCGGCCAGCCGGATGCCCTCAATCCCATGACTCTCAAAATCACGCTTGTATTGCTGCACCTTCCGCACATAGTTCTGTGTTTCCGCGAACGGAGGAACCTTGAATCCATAGCGTTTCACGTTTCCAGGCCCGGCGTTATAGGCCGCCAGGGCCAGTTCCAGCGATCCGTTGCAGAAACCGAGCATTTTACTGAGATACTGGCACCCCCCAGCGATATTCTGCGCGGGATCAAAAATATCCGTAACGCCCATCTCCAGCGCCGTGCCCGGCATGAGTTGCATCAACCCGCGCGCACCCGCTGACGACACCGCGTTGATGTCAAAATCACTTTCCTGCCGGATCACCGCATAGACCAGGCTTTCCTCAACCCCATAATACTTCCCATAGTACGTCACCATCTCTTTTATGTTCTCAAAGTCTTCCTGGCTGAACTTGGGCGGACGCGGCAATCCGGGCGCGCCGCCTTTTCCCCTGCGAAAGCGTTCCGGCACCTCGATAGCCGAAAAGCCCAGCGACCGCTCAATGTAATCATCGCTGTCCTCGTATTTTTCCGGCAGATTCGTCAACACGATCACCCCATTCCGGCCCTCAAATACCCGCCGGGAATGCGCCTCCACCATAGCCTCCTTTTTTACATTGGACACTACCAGCTTCCCATCCACAATCACCCCCCGGCCCGATTGTACCGGCGGCTTGACGGCTGAAGCGTGGGGGAGAGGCGCCTTCTTGGTTTTGGGCGCGGCGGCCTTAACCTCCGATTTGGTGGAAGGAACATTTTTCTTTTGTGGCGCCCGCTTTTTCTTGAATTCCTTGAGCAATTTCTTCCGCTCCGCCGGATCGGGGCTGATGCGTACCGCCTCCGGCGCTACCTCGTTCTTTAACGTGGCAATCACCTCCCCCGTCTCGGGAATCTTGACGTAGTACATCACCTTCTCTTCCACGATGTATACGTTTTCATACGTTTTCCCGGAAATCGTAATGGTATCCCCGCCCGCCGCGCGCGGAAGAGAAAATACAAGGATGAACATGCCCAAAATCCAAAGGGCATGGACGACTCCATCTCTCTCGCACTGAGCAGTTAAATCCACGGTTCAGACAGTCCTCGAATAGTAAATCACTGCCCTAAAGTGTATCATGACGCCGCGCCCACTTCACGTTGCAGCAACGCGCATCATTCTGTGAATATTGCTTTTTGCAACTTTTCGCCGCATTGTGGTATTGTATTAGTGTAAGGGCGTCCGCCCGAGGCTTTGAAACCGATCCCTTTTCCCCCCCTTTTCAGGGCCAAAAGTACTTGTGTCACAGTAGGAATGAAGTTGAATGAACCGATTTGCAATGACCGCGGTTTTACTTTCGTGCAGCAATGTGTTTATGACGTTTGCCTGGTATGGCCATTTGAAAAACCTGTCGCACCGCTCCTGGGTGATCGCCGCCCTGGTGAGTTGGGGGATTGCCCTGTTTGAGTATCTGATTCAGGTGCCCGCCAACCGCATCGGCCACGAAGTCATGAATGTGGGGCAACTCAAAATTCTGCAGGAAGTGATTACCCTGTCCATTTTCGTTCCCTTCTCCATCATGTATATGCGCGAGAAACCAAGTATGGACTACCTGTGGGCGGGATGTTGTATTCTGGGCGCGGTCTTTTTCCTCTTCCGCCGCAAACTTTTTGGCGCATGATAAAAAGTTAGGATTGAAGCAATACGACTGCTTGTGCGCTGATGGCCTCTTCGTGGCCTTCGGGCCCCGCCTTTTCGTTGGTCTTGGCCTTGACGGAAACCGCTTGGACATCCAAGGCCAGTGTTTGAGCAAGTTTTGCGCGGATAGCGTCAATGTGGGGGCGCAGCTTGGGGCGTTCCGCTACTACGATGCTGTCGATATTAAGGATTCGATATCCTTTGGCGCGCACGAGTGCATAAGCATTCTCCAACAGCTTAAGACTATCGGCATCTTTATATCGGGGGTCCGTGTCCGGGAAGTGTGCGCCGATGTCTCCCAGCGCCAGTGCGCCCAGGAGCGCATCAATAATGGCATGAGTGAGGACATCCGCATCGGAGTGCCCCTCCAGCCCCTTTTCATGGGAAATCGTCACTCCCCCCAAAATCAGAGGACGTCCGGGAACCAGCCGGTGCAGATCATACCCTATGCCGATACGCATTCCGGTCCTCCTTTTTCGAGAATCATCTCCGCTAGAGCATAATCGGATGGGGTGGTGACTTTAAAGTTCAAGGGAGTTCCCATCACCAGCTTGACGGGTTCGCCCATGCGGCGTACAAGAGAAGCATCATCGGTGCCCGTGTACCCCTCTTTTTGCGCCAGTGTGTGTGCGCGGCGAATTACGTCCACCCGGAAGGTTTGTGGGGTCTGACAGGCCCAGAGTTGTCGTCGGTCGGGCGTGGACACCAAGTAAGCATTTTCATCTCCTTGCAGAATGGTGTCAACAACGGGAATGGCGACCGTGGCCGCGCCGCAGTCCCGGGCGGCATCGATAGAGGCCTGTATCGAATCCGCGGAGACAAAAGGCCGCGCGGCGTCGTGAATAATCACAATCTCTGTCGCCGGCTCCAGTGCGGACAGGCCATTGCTTACGGAATCTTGCCGTTCCGCGCCTCCCTCGACGATACGGAAAGCGGAATGCGTGAAAAATTGCTGTAGAACGTCGTTAAACAGATCCAAGCGATCATGGGGGGCTGTAATGACGGCCTCTTCCAGTAAGCCTATCGTTTGAAAACATTCCAAAGTCCGGATCAGCATAGGCACGCCGCCCAACGCCAATAACGCTTTTGGCGTTTCCGCGCCCATGCGGCGTCCGGCGCCCGCCGCCGGAATCAACAGTTGAACATTCACTGGACTAAGCCATTATACCGTGTAAAGATCATGCGGCCCGCGGCCGTTTGCAGCACGCTTGTCACCAATGCCTGTACCGTTTTGCCCAGATAAGGCCGTGCGCCATCCACCACGACCATCGTACCGTCATCCAGATAGCCCACGCCCTGACCCGGCTCTTTGCCTTCCTTCAGGATCTTTACTTCCATCTGGTCATCCGGGAGCACCACGGGTTTCAAAGCATTGGCCAGATCATTGATATTTAATACTTGAACGCCTTCGATTTGCGCCACTTTGTTCAAATTGAAGTCATTCGTGATGATTTTTGCATTATAGCGCCGGGCCAGCGCCACTAATTTGCCATCCACTTCACGGATCTCATGGGGATCGTCTTCCACAATCTTGACTTTTACCCGCAAGGTGGCATCCTGCATTATTTTTAAGATATCCAGCCCGTGACGGCCCTTGGCCCTGCGCAGCACATCCGACGAATCCGCGATATTTTGCAGCTCTTTCAGAACAAAACGGGGCACCAGCAAGGTTCCTTCGATAAACCCGCTCTGGCATACGTCCGCGATGCGGCCATCAATGATGACACTGGTGTCCACGAGTTTCAGACCCACACCCTCATTTTCACGCCGCTGAACGGCGGTGATGATGGATTCCCATTTCGACGCACGGGTTAATCCCAGGTAAATACCGACGAATCCAAAGATCAGCACCAGGCTTACCATCACGAAGATACGGAGGGTCAGGTCTGAATTGGGCGCCCAGAAGAGGATATACTGTCCTAAAAAGTAGCCCATCACCATGGCCATTACAATGGCGACCAAGGCAGGAGCAAGCCGTTCATACAACTCCTGGGTAATAAATCGAAGCGCTAATAGTACGAAGATGGCCATTGTGCCGCCCACACCCGCG
>JAKQOG010000010.1 GCA_029565395.1 Candidatus Hydrogenedentota bacterium
TCTGCGTTGTTTACGCGCGGCCCGTACCTAGCGTGGTGGTTACCAGCGCCTGGGTTTCGCCGCGCGTAAACAACGCAGAACCGTGCGCACGAGGCAACACGCTTACTTCAATGGTAATCGGGCGGATTTCGTCCAGGCCACGCCCGTCAATGCGGCGGTTCGTTTTGATGACCCGGGTGCGGAGCAGCCGCTTTTCCAAATCATCCAACGCTGAAAATACAAAACTTTCCTTTTCCGCGAAAGTCTCTTCGCCATACCGCCCCAGCAGGGTTTCAAGCACTTCTTCCTTCAGCCCTACAATCGCGTCATGACGCGCTTGCTTGCTGATAATGGACAGCGCTTCGTCCATGCGCGTGGCGGCAAGCGATTCTACATCCGCAGTGACTTGTGGATCGGACTTCGGAGGCTCCACAGGCATCTTTTCGACACCGCAACGCTTCCGAAGCTCTTCAATTGTGTCCACAATTTTCTTGATCTGCTCATGCCCGAATTCAAGGGCATCCAGCATCAGCGATTCCGGCACTTCGTATGCCTGGCCTTCCACCATGCAGATCGCATCACGCGTGCCCGCCATCACAATATTAATATCGCTGTCTTTTATATCATCGATCGCCGGATTCACTACGTATTGGCCATCAATACAGGCTACACGGACCGCGCCAATCGGTTCCAGCAACGGAATCTTCGAAATATGCAGCGCGGCGGAGGCAGCGTTAATGGACAGCACATCCGGGTCGTGTACATTGTCCGCCGACAACACGGTCTGGCAGACCTGCACCTCGTTATAAAAGGTTTTCGGAAACAGCGGCCGCAACGGGCGGTCCGTCAACCGGCAGACAAGGATCTCGCGCTCGGACGGACGCGATTCGCGCCGGAAGAAGTTTCCGGGAATCTGGCCGACCGAGTAAAACTTCTCACGGTAATCCACCGTGAGCGGGAAAAAGTCCTGGCCAGGTTTGGCCTCGGAATCGGTGCACACGGCGGACAATACCATGGTATCGCCGCAGCGGCAGATAACCGCGCCGTGCGCCTGCTTGGCGATTCGGCCGGTCTCAAATACGATTTCATCTGTGCCTATCAGCACGGAGAGTCGTTCCATCATTTCTCTTACACTCCCCTGGGAATGGAACGGCTCTCAATTCGTTCCACATCCTTCATGGTTGTTCTTAATTCTTTCATCATTCAAAAGTTGTCGGCCCTAAAGGAGCGGGGCGGCTTACGCCGCCCCGGCTTCACTATTTTCTCAGGCCTAGCTCGTTAATAATCGCGCGGTAACGTTCCACATTCACCCGCCGCAGGTAATTCAGCAAATTGCGGCGTTGTCCCACCATCCGGAGCAGCCCGCGCCGTCCCGCAAAGTCCTTCTGATGAACCTTGAAGTGCTCCGTGAGTTGGTTGATCCGTTCGGTTAGCAGCGCAACCTGGACTTCCGCAGAGCCGGTGTCCGTCTCGCCTTTCCCGAACTTCTTAATGATACTTTCTTTCTGGTCTTTCTTCAGTGGCATACTTTTTTCCTCTGGTTATTCACCCGCAGCCCAGTCCGCCGCCCACTGTAAGCGCGCGGCCGAGCCGTGGGTAATGTTTAATAATTAAATTGTCAACCTTTGCAGCCGCAGCAACAACCGCCGCGCTCCGGCTTGTCCGTCAACGCCGCCAATCCCGGAAGAATCTTGCCTTCCAGCATTTCCAGCGCTGCGCCGCCGCCCGTGGACACGTGCGACATCTTGTCGGTCAGCTTGAATTTTTTCACCGCACTCGCGGAGTCGCCGCCGCCGATTACGCTCACTACATTGCTGTTGGCGAGTGTTTCGGCGATGGCCTGCGAACCCTTGGCGAAGTTTGGCATCTCAAATGCGCCCACCGGCCCGTTCCAGACCACCGTTTTCGCCTTACGAATGGCTTCGCAATAGGCTTCCGCAGCCTTCGGGCCGATATCCAGGCCCATCCAGCCCTTCTCCATCCCATCCGCCGGCACAATCTTGATGTTGGCGTCATTATCGAATTTATCCGCCACCACAACGTCTTCCGGAAGCAGAAGGGATACACCCTTTTCCTTGGCTTTTTCTAGTGCCTTCTTTGCCACCTCGATGCCTTTTTCATCCAGCAGCGAATCGCCAATTTCCAATCCCTGTGCCTTCATAAAGGTGAACATCATCGCACCGCCGATCAGCAGGCTATCCACCAGATTCAGGAGATTGTCGATAATGAGGATTTTGTCCTCTACTTTTTTACCGCCGAGGATTGCCACCAGGGGCCGCTCCGGGTTTTCCAGAACCTTCAGAAAATAATCCATTTCCTTCGCCACCAGGAAACCGGCCGCACACGGGGACATAAACTTGCAGACACCTTCCGTGGAGGCATGCGCGCGGTGCACCGTGCCAAACGCATCACTTACATACACGTCGCCCAGCTTCGCCAACTGCGCACTGAGCTCCGGATCGTTCTTTTCTTCGCCTTTTTCAAAGCGGGTATTTTCCAGCAGGATAATGTCGCCCGGCTGCATCGCGGCCACCGCTGCTTCCACCTCCAGCCCCACCACATGGTCCAGCTTCTTGACATTCCCGCCCACCAGCGCGCGCAGGCAGTCCGCCACCGGGTCCATCTTCAGCTTGTTCAAGCCTTCCATGTCACCGGCTTTGATAAAGTCCTTCGGACGGCCCAGATGCGACATCAAAATCAACTTGCCGCCTTTTTCGCGGACGTAGTTGATGCTTTTCAACGCCGCGCGAATGCGCTTATCATCGCTGACACTGCCATCCGGGTTCTGCGGCACGTTGAAATCCACGCGCATCAACACGCGCTTACCCGCCAGATCGAGGTCTTCTATGCTCAGCTTGTTCATGGCTTGTTCCTTGCCAGCCGCCGCATCATTTGCCAGCCATCAGTTTGAACAAATCGACGCAGCGCTGCGAATAACCCCACTCATTGTCGTACCACGATACGACCTTGACAAAGTTGCTCTTCTTGTCCATCACCGAGGTGGACAGGGCGTCGAATACACTCGAATGCGAATTGCCAATCACGTCGCAGGAAACAATCGGGTCTTCACAATACTGCAAAATGCCCTTGAGGGGACCTTCCGCCGCGGCCTTGATCGCATTGTTAATGTCGATCGCCGTCACTTCTTTGTCCAATTCCGCAACAAGATCCACCACTGAACCGTCAATCACCGGAACGCGCATGGCCATGCCGTCCAGTTTGCCCGCCAGCGCCGGCAGCACCTTGCCTACCGCGCGGGCTGCGCCGGTCGTCGTCGGAATAATGGCGTTTGCCGCCGCGCGCGCGCGCCGCAAATCCTTGTGCGGCATGTCCAGCACTTTCTGGTCATTCGTATACGCGTGTACCGTCGTCATCAGGCCGCGCTTGATGCCAAAGGCCTCATGGAGGACCTTCGCCACGGGCGCCAGGCAGTTCGTGGTGCAACTCGCATTCGAGATAATCTGATCGCCCGGTTTCAGCGCGTCGTGATTCACGCCCATTACGATGATGGCGTCCACAGCGTCCTTCGGAGGCACGCTCAACAGAACCTTCTTCGCGCCCGCATCAATGTGCTGCATGCAATCCGCCTTGGTGGTGAAACGGCCGGTGGATTCCAGCACCAACTCCACGCCCAGCGCCTTCCACGGGAGCGCGGACGGGGTCTTCTCCGCCAATACCTTAATCGTTTTCCCATCGACGACAATGGCATCGTCCGTCGCACTTACTGTGCCTTTATACACGCCGCTCACGCTGTCGTACTTCAGCAAATGGGCAAGTGTCTTGGCATCGGTCAAATCGTTGATGGCCACCACCTCGAACTCCGCGTTGCCTTGCAGGAGTTTGAATACATTGCGTCCAATACGCCCAAAACCATTAATTCCAACCTTCGTAGCCATCGTTAGCTCCTTTCACTGTTGTGTTCTTCGCTGCTTCTTCCGCAGTCTTATGGTTAAACTGTTCCCGGATGCGGTACACTCCTGCACCCGGCGCTGTAACATGCAACCCTCCCCGTCACAACATGCGGCACGGGAAGTACATCCGATTGGATAGGGTAGACGTGTAGTAAAGGGACAAGTACTGCTTTCAGCACTCGCGCCCCAGCCTGCTTCGTAGGGCGCCTCTAACCTATTTCACAATCACGGCGAAGTATGGCATATTCCCCGCAACGAAGTCAATTCGCCGCAATCGCTTCGCCACAATCGCTTCCAGCAGTACTGGGACGGCCGCGCCGCGTAAATGTTCACTTTTCTGATGCAGGTCCCAGGCATGGAGGCATGGAGGGAAGTTTGACGCGGGCAGGGGTTTCGAGGCAGTATACGGGCTTGCCAATTTATTCACTCAACATCTTGGGAGAGTCGTTGCTATGGCTAAGAAAAAGGAATTTTCACGCCGGGATTTCTTGCGGAGGAGCGCAGCGGTCACTGCGGGCGCCGTGGCCTTTCCGTATATTATCCCTGCGCGCGCATTGGGCGCGGAAAGTGCGGTTGCGCCGAGCAACCGCATTGTAATGGCATCCATTGGCACTGGCGGTCAGGGCACCTATGACATGAAGGCGCTGATGAGCGTTCCGGATGTGCAGATGGTAGCGGTGTGCGATGTGGATTCGAACCACCGTGCGAATGCGAAGAATGTCGTGGAAGAGTTTTACGCGGGCAAGAATGACGCGTCGTTCAAGGGCTGTGCGGCATACAATGATTTCCGCGAGGTGCTGGCGCGCGATGATATTGACGCGGTGATGATTGCAACACCGGATCACTGGCATCCTATTATCAGTGTGGCGGCGTGCAAGGCAGGCAAGGATATTTACTGTGAGAAGCCACTGGCGAACTCGATTCCGGAAGGACGCGCGGTGGTGGATGCGGTTCGGAAGTACCGGAGGGTATTTCAGACGGGAAGTCATGAGCGGTCGCGGGATAATGCGCGGTATGCGTGCGAACTGGTGCGGAACGGACGGATCGGCAAGCTGCACACGATTCAGGTAAACATGCCGATTGACAATCATTACCCGGTGGGTCCGCAGCCGGTAATGCCGGTGCCGGAAGGCTTTGACTACAACATGTGGCTTGGGCCCGCGCCCCTGGAACCCTATACGGAGAAGCGGTGCCATTTCTGGTTCCGGTACATTCTGGATTACAGCGGCGGCGAGATGACGGACCGCGGCGCGCACATTCTTGACCTTGCGCAGTTGGGCAATGGGACGGATGACACGTTCCCGACGGCGGTGGAGGGCACGGGCTGGTTCCCCGAAGACGGGCTGTTTAATACGGCAATGAGCTACCGGTATCAGTTCGAATACGCGAATGGCGTGAAGCTGATCGGTGAAAGCAAGGGCGAACGCGGTGTGAAGTTTATCGGCACGGACGGATGGATCTTCATTCACGTGCATGGCGGGAACCTGGAGGCGGAACCCGCGTCATTGCTGAAAGAAGTGATTGGCCCGAATGAATTACACCTGGGCCGGAGCCGCGGGCATCATCTTGATTTTATCGAGAACGTGAAGTCGCGCGGGGAATGCAAAGCGCCGGTGGAAGTGGGATTCCACACGGCGTCAATGTGCCACATGGCGAATGTCGCGATGCGTCTGGGCCGCAAACTGAATTGGGACCCGGCCAAAGAAATGTTTATCAATGATGACGAAGCCAACCGCATGATGGCGCCGTCACAGCGCAGCCCGTGGCACGTCTAAGAGAAAGGATGACCGCTATGAAACGGATACTTGTACTTTTGCTGGCGCTGAGCATGGGCGTGGCGTGGGCGCAGGCCCCCATGGACCTGGATCAGGCGCTGGATTATTTGTCGAAGTATGAATTTGGCCAGAGCCGCGCTCCGCTGGAAGTAGTGGTGAAGGCGGTGCGCGATGCAAATGCGGACACCGCATTGAAACAGAAACTGGAAGCGCGTTTTTCTGAACTCTTAATCAGCGGCGCGCCATTGGATGCAAAACGGTTCATTGGGCGCGAGTTGGCGGTGATGGGCACGGCGGCATCCGTGCCGGCGCTGACTGGATTGCTGTCGGATGCGAATACGGCGGATTTTGCGCTGCGCGCACTGGAAGGCATCCCGGGCGCGGAAGCGCAAGCGGCATTACAGGACGCGGCGAAATCGCTTCCGGACACAATGAAACTGGGCGCGATTACGGAACTGGGCCGCAGGGGTAATCCCGAGGCGGTTCCAGTGCTTGCGGAGCTACTAAAGTCGGCCGATGGCGCAGTGGCGCTGGCAGCCGCATACGCGTTGGGCCGGATTGGGGGGGATACGGCATGTGAAACGTTGCACGGGGCATTGCCGAATGCCGCACCAGAATTGAAAAATGCGCTGCTAGACGGCTGCCTGAATTGTGCAGCGGCGGCCGAAGGAGAAAAAGGTGTTGCCCTTTACAATGAACTGGCGGCCGAAGGCCAGCCGGGGCATGTCCGCGCGGCGGCCTTGGCCGGTCTGATTAAAGCCGATCCCTCCGGGGCGCAAAATCGCGTTGTGGCCGCCCTGAGCGATCCGGATGCGGAATTGGTTCGTGTGGCGGCGGGGTTTGTGCGCGATCAAAACACACTGCCAGGCATATCCGCCACCCGTGCCGTGGCGGGATTGCTGGACAAAGCGGATGCCGCCAAGAAGATCATGCTGCTGGACGCCCTGGCGGATCGTGGTGACAGCGCGGCCGGACCCGCCGTAATCAAAGTGGCTGAAGATGTGGATCCCGCGGTGAGCCTGGCCGCGATTAGGGCACTGGGACGCGTCGGCAATGCTTCCTGCACGGAATCTTTACTGACAAAAGCTTTGAATACGGAATCCGAAATCCGCCGTACGGCCCGGACCAGCTTGAGTACGCTTCCAGGCAATGGGGTGGATGCGGAACTGGTGCGCCTTGCCAGGAAAGGCAAAGCTGATGCGCGCGTTGAAGCCGTCCGCGCATTAACGGATCGGCGCGCCACCGGAATGAAGCGCGATCTGCTGAGCATGGCGGGCGATTCCGAAGTGCAAGGCGAAGTATTCAAAGCAATGCAGGCGATGGGCGATGCAAAGGATTTACCTGCGCTCTTCGCTCTTCTGGAGAAAGCAAAAGACCAGGCGGGCCGCGAGCCCGTGGAAGGCGCGATTGGTGCGATTTGCATGCGGTTCGTGAAAGAAGACGAACGCGCGGACGCTGTGCTGGACAAATTGAAATCGGTCTCCAACCCCGATCTTAAAGCATCCTATTTGCGCATTCTGGGCGGAATCCCGGCGGCAGCATCGTTAGATGCCTTGCGTAAGGCCGCGCAGGATAGTGATCCGGCCCTTCGCATCACCGCTATAGCGAAACTGGGCAATTGGCCGGATGCGGCTCCGCTGGAAGATCTCAAGGGCATTGCGGCGGCGCCGAAATCGGAGGAAGAACGCGGAGCGGCCTTGAAGGGCTATATTCGGTTACTGCGGATGGCGAACAATCGTCCCATGGCGGAGTTGGTGGCGCGATATGCGGAAATTTTCACGTTGGCGAAAAATGACAGCGAGCGAAAAGCCGCCTTATCGGGCTTGGCAGGGGTGCCTTCGTTGAAAGCACTGGAAATGGCGCAACAACAGCAAGCGGACGCGGCGGTCGCAGGCGAAGCGGGCAATGCCGCGCTAAAAATCGCCCAAGCTATCAGCGGGGTTTATCCCGACAAGGCCAAGGCAGTCGCGGAACCCATGCTGAAGCCAGACACAACGGAACCGTTGAAGAAAGCCGCGGATGGCATCATGAAGACGCTGGGCGGTTTTGAGGACTATGTAACGGCATGGGAGGTGTCTGGCCCCTATTCGGAGGAAGGCGTCACAGCGACCAAACTCTTCGACACGGCGTATCCTCCGGAAAAGGGCGAAGGCGTGTGGCAGATCATGCCGATGGGCACGGATATTGAGCATACACCGGCATTTGTGGCCAACTTGGGCGCTTTTGCGCCAGGCCGGGAATGCGTGGCCTACTTGCGCTCCATGATTACGTCGCCCAAGGCGCAGGCGGCTTCGCTGGAACTGGGCTCGAACGACGGCGTGAAGGTGTGGCTGAACGGCGAACTGGTCCATAGCTTGAATAAGGGCCGCATTCTGACGCCCGCCGAGGATAAAATCGCGGTGCAATTGAAGGAAGGGGCGAATACCCTTCTAGTCGCGGTGTATCAGCAAGGTGGCGATTGGGGCGCCTGTGCGCGGTTCCGTCAACCCGACGGCAATCCCCTGCCTGAAGTGAAAGGCTCCATATCGGAGTAATTTTTGTGGTATAGTTACAACGCCCGGTCCCCGGATCGGGCGTTGTTGTTATTAAGGAAAGGCAAAAATGCAGTTTTTCACGGAAACCGTCAGCGGCGTGCTTGAGCAGCAAGCGGAAGCGCACCCAAATCATGAATTTGAAGTGTATCCGGATCGGGATCTCCGGTTTACGTATGCGGAATTTAACGAGCGCGTTAACCGCCTTGCCAAAGGCATGCTGGCCATCGGGATCGGCCCGGGAGATCACGTGGGGATCTGGTCGAGGAATGTCCCGGACTGGCTTACGTTCTTCTTTGCCACCGCCCGGATTGGCGCCGTAATCGTAACGATCAACCCGGCCAATAAGCGGCACGAACTGGCCTATATCATGCGGCAGGCGGATTTAAAGGCGATTGCCATCATAGACGAATTCCGCGACATCGATTACATCAGCACACTCTATGAACTTGTGCCCGAGTTGAAGCATCATGAACGCGGACGCCTTCGGTCAAATGAGTTTCCGAAACTGAACCATGTGATCTACATCGGGCAACGGAAACACCGGGGCATGTTCAGCAGCACCGAATTGCTCAATCTGGGCGAACACTGCGCCGAGGCCGAATTGCTTGCCGCCAAGATTTCCATGAACAGCGATGACGTCGTGAACATGCAATATACATCCGGTACGACAGGATTCCCCAAGGGCGTGATGCTCACTCATCGGAATATTTTGAATAACGGGTTTTATATCGGGGAGCGGCAAAAATTCACGGACCGGGATCGTGTGTGCCTGCCGGTGCCCCTGTTTCACTGTTTCGGGATCGTACTGGGCGTCATGGCCGCGTACACACATGGCGCAACATTGGTCATGTTGGAACAATTTGATCCGCTACTGGCACTGGCGGCAGTGCAAAAGGAAAAGTGTACCGCACTGTATGGCGTGCCTACGATGTTCATCGCGGAACTTGCCCACCCCATGTTTAAGATGTTCGATCTAACGTCGTTGCGGACGGGCATCATGGCGGGATCGCCATGCCCCATTGAAACCATGCGCCGCGTCATCAACGAAATGCATTGCTCGGAAATCACCATTGCCTATGGATTGACCGAGGCTTCGCCGGTCATCACGCAAACCAGCACCGATGAAACCATTGAACGGCGCGTCGGTACGGTGGGCACGGTGCTTCCTGACACCGAAGTGAAAATTATTGATCCCGAAACGAGCGAGACGCTGGGCGGCAATACGCCCGGCGAGCTTTGCTGCCGGGGGTATAATGTCATGAAAGGCTATTACAACATGCCGGAAGCCACCGCCCTCGCGATTGACCCGGACGGCTGGCTCCACAGCGGCGATCTCGCCACGCGGGATGAGCATGGGTATTACCGCATTACCGGCCGCATCAAGGACATGATCATCCGGGGCGGTGAAAATATTTATCCCCGCGAGATCGAAGAATTGCTTTACACGATGCCCGGCATAAAGGATGTACAGGTGGTGGGCGTGCCGGATCAGCGGTTTGGTGAAGTCGTGGGCGCGTTTATTATTCTGCATGACGGCGTCGATGTTACGGAAGAGGACGTTCTTGATTTTTGTCAGACCCGCATCGCCCGGTTTAAAGTGCCTCGCTATGTTTTCTTTGTAAAGGAATTCCCCTCCACCACGAACGGCAAGATTCAAAAATTCAAGCTGCAAGCCCTGGCAAAGGAGAAATTGCATATCACCGGGACGATATTTGAGGCGGAAAATGCGGGGTGATCCCGTAAAATTCCAGAATTGCCAAACCACTACCGTTTGGGGGGCGGTTTGGTGTATTTTATAAGGAAACTGAAGTATCACGACGGAAGGGATATGCCATGACAATCAAAGTTGGAATTCTGGGACTGGGTATGATGGGCAAGGTTCATTTTGACACCTATGCAAAGCTCAAGGGCGCACGAGTGGAGGCGGTATGCGATTTGGACGCCAAGAAGCGCCAGGGCGATATCGGTCATGGCTTCGGTTCAATTGATTTGTCAAAACGTAAGATCTACACCGCAATGGAAGAATTGTTTGCGGATCCGTCGCTGGATGTAATCGACGTTTGCATGCCCACGTACCTTCACGCGAAGTGCAGCATTGCTGCGATGAAGGCGGGCAAGCATGTGATTTGCGAAAAACCGATGGCACGGACGTCGGCGGAGGCGCGGGAGATGATTGCAGCATCAAAAAAGATGAACCGGAAGCTGTTCATGGCGCAGTGCATCCGCTTCTGGCCGTCGTATGTGAAGGCCCGTGAGATTGTGTTGAGCGGGCAGTATGGCCGCGTGATGACCGCACGTTTTTGCCGCCTCAGCGGTCTGCCGAACTGGAGCTGGCAGAACTGGCTGCAAGACGCGGAGAAGAGCGGGCGCTGTTCATTGGATTTACACGTCCACGACGTGGATTTCATTCAATACCTGTTCGGAAAACCGAAGTCGGTAATGAGCCGGACGGGTGGTTTGCGGAAGGGCTGTATGGACCACATCATTACGTCCTATGATTTTGGCAAGGATCAATTGATCACCGCCGAGGGGGCGTGGGAATATGCCTGGGGGTATCCGTTCAGCATGACCTTCTCCATCGCGATGGAAGGCGCCACCCTTGATATGACACATGATACAAAATTGACGCTGTATCCGATTAAAGGCAAGCCCAAGGACGTGAAGGTGTACGCGGGCGATGGTTATCATCATGAACTGGGGCATTTTATCGAATGCATCCGCATGAACCGAGATTCCGATGTTGTATCACCGGAATCCGCCATGCACAGCGTGCGCATCATCGAAGCCGAGGAAGAATCCGCCCGCACCGGAAAAGCGGTGACGGTGAGATTTTGAAATAGCCGCTAGCCGTTAGCCGCTAGCCATTAGCGGTCAGCTATCAGCCTAAAATAAGGTAGCTGGCCGTTTTACTTTGGCATGGGAAAGGATACGCGTGTCGCAATAATTCCAATTATCTCGAATATTTCCTTGTTTGATTTGTATCTTTAGTAGGTGTTGGAAGGGTAGTGTGATGAAGAAAAAACATTCAGGGTGTAAAGCGGATTTTCTCCCGATTCCGTCTATACCTATTGCCAGATGGGTAAATACCAGAATGCACTGGATCTCAATGCGGAGATAATCCGGTTATTCCCAAGAGCGAAAGGACCCCGTACAGCACGGTCTAAGATAATGAAACATGTTGATAAAGACGTGCTGAAATCCGAACATTCTCAATGAAAAAATAGTTGGGAAAACAAGGGCATAATTAAAAGTGCTTTGGTTTCCCCGCCTCCCCCTCTCTGCGATCCTCAGCGTTCTTTGCGCTCTCTGCGTTTAAGAAAAATTCCATCATAGAGTCCGCAGAGGCACGCCGAGTAAAGAACATCAAATACATTTTCTCAAATCCGCGAAAATCCGATTAATCCGTGTTATCCGCGTTCTATTCTTTATCTCGCAATCGATTTAGCAAGTGAATTTTAAGACTATTCGCACAACTATTCGCCAAGCGCCTGATGCAATTCTTTGACGGATGGGAACACAAAATCGGGGCGGCGGGGGACGTGCTCGAGGTCACAGGGTTGGGTTTCGCCGCTGAGGACCAATATGGAGGCGATCCCGGCTTGGAAGGCCATTTCCATGTCGGTATAGAGGCGGTCGCCGACCATGGCGGTTTCTCCGGGGACGGCGCAGAGGCGGGTCATGCCCATGCGGACCATCCAGGGGTTCGGTTTGCCAAGATATAACGGCGTACGGCCTGTAGAGGCTTCGAGAAGGGCCGCAATAGAGCCGCAGTCCGGAATATAGCCATGGTTCTCGGGGCAGGCCTTATCGGGATTGGTGGCAAGGTAGGGCAGCCCTTTTCGCAGCAGCAGGCAGGCCGTTTCCAGTTTTGCGTACGTGAGTGTTTTGTCAAAAGCCAATACGACGGCTTCCGGGGCTTCGGTTGTCACTTCTATGCCCGCGCGCCGCAGTTCGTCTTCAAAAGAAGGGGTGGCGAGGGCAAATACCCGCTGGAAGGTTGTGTGAAGTCTGATATACTCCACGGTAGCCTCTCCTGCGGTGAGGATGTTGTCCGGTGCAGCATGAATGCCCATGCGGCAGAGCTTGTCGCTATATTGTTCGGCGTTTCCGGAGGGATTATTGGTAAAAAAGAGGTAGCGGCGTTGGGTGGCACGGAGAAATTGGACAAACTCGGCAGCGCCGGGGATCGGGGCATGTCCGAGATACACCGTGCCGTCCATATCCAATAGAAAAGCATTGAGATCGTTAAGCATGGATGTTTTTTTAGCCTTCCCCGGAAACTTCCGACATATAGCGAATCTGGCTGGCCTCCAGGGATTGTTGCCGTTCGGCGCGGCTGATGGCGGCTCGTTCCATATATTTTGCTTCTCCCGCCGGATCCCGCATCAAGTCGTCCAGGGCGGCAATGTCCTCAACGGGTCCATACACGATGAGGGTATCTTCCCCGCGGATGTGGGTATGTCCTGTTGGCGTTCCCACATATCCGCCGCCAACACGTTTAATGCCCAGCACCGTGACGCCCAGATCCGCCAGGCGTACCTGGCTTAATTGTTTGTTGACTATCCAGCTTTTCAGGCGGACAATAATTTCCGTGACGCCATAGCCTTCCCCTCGGGCATCGGCTTCCTTTTTCCACCGGGTGCGTTGCTCTTCCACCATGGCCCAATGTTTCGCTCCTTCCAGGGCGTCACTTTTGCATCTGTCCAAATCGAGAATGCGTTCGCGTGAACCATACACAATCAACTGGTCGTCCCGGCGGATGTACGTGCTTCCCACAGGGGTGCCGACAAACTCCCCATTGTTCCGGTGAATGCCCAAAATATTGATTCCAATATCGGAAAGACGTAATTCATCCAGCCGTCTTCCCACCAACCAGTCATCAGGCTCGATATCGAGTTCGGTTACATTATATCCGGCGCCCAATTGCAGGAGATTAACAAAGTCATGAACTTCCAAATGGGTGAAGCGGCGCAACGCCCAACTGATGGCACGGAACATCAGGTCATCCACCCATTTGCTGGTGCCCACAAACCATAGAATAAGCAATAGCACGATCAAGAATCCGAATCGCACGCCGGACGGCGTTTCACTTTGCGCGGAAAAGGCGCCGAGTGTGGCCGCGACCATGCCGATAAACCCAACACTGCCAAAAAACATTAATAGACTGACAATCTGCCGCCGCACTGGATGGTTCACCATATTCTCGGCTTCTGTGGTGGTATAGCCGCAGAGGCTGAACGCCGAGCGGGCCTGAAACCTGGCCATTTCCCGGGACATGCCGGTGAAGGTCAAGGCGGCAGCGGCAATGCGATTCACCAGAATATTCAGCAGGACAATCACCACCAAGGCAATCAAGGCTGTGGTAAATCCCAATTTCCTACCCTCCTTTTTATTTTGTGAGTCTGTGAGGCTTGTTTCCTGTATGTTGGAGGTAATTTTGCCAAGGTGCGGAGAAGGGATCAAGCAAATAACGAAGAGGCAGTGACAAAAAATGTCACTGGATGACCTAAACGGGAGACAAAAAGAGGCGCAGAAAGGAGGCAATAGTGCCTGGAAATCTCGATTTCTTATGGTTTTGGCGGGTTTTGAGGGGCCAAATGGATTGGTACGGAAGTTGCTTTTTAATTCTTCGTAAGTTGAAAACGGAAAGGGCGCAGCCTGAAGGCAAGCGTCCATAACCACAACCCAATTTGAGGAGGAAAAGCCTATGAGTAAGAAATCCGGTTTCACATTGATTGAGTTGATGATTGTAGTAGCGATTATTGCGATTATCGCGGCGATTGCCATTCCGAACCTGCTGCGTTCGCGGATGCAGTCGAATGAGTCGGCGGCCATCGGCAACCTGCGCACGATTTGCGGCGCGGAAGTGGCCTATCATTCGGCCAACTATCAGTATGCCATTACGTTTGATGCGTTGACGACTCCGCCTGCCGCGGGTGCTCCTGCCTACTTGGAAGGCGCGTGGGGCGCTCCGAAGAGCGGCTACAATTACACGATGGGCGGCACGGCTGCGAACTTTAGCTCCAATGCCGATCCGGAGACGATGAATCAGACGGGAAGCAAGGGCTTCTTCGTGGATGCGAGCGGCGTGATTCGGTATGCCGTGGGCGCGGCAGCCGATGCGAATGCCACACCGATTGGCCAGACGAGCTGATAAACACTAAGACCGCGTGAAACGCCGGCGGCGAGGGAAACCCCGCCGCCGGTTTCCATTTTTGGGGATCCTTCTTTATGCCCGGTTCCGGGCGGGATACAGCCAAAGGCCGGGGGGAATTGAAAGTGCCGTATTCAGTGTGTATGGTGAAGTGAACAGTGCTTTACCTTTTAGCTGTGCAAAGGAGGAAAACCATGGCGGTCATAACATTTTTTTTGGTTTCTTTGCTGAATGCGGGGGGAGAAGAACCCATGATAGGCGCAGGATTATCCGAGGCGGAATGGCCGCCGATCACCTGTGAACAGCGGGCGGGGGCGTATTGGTGGTGGATGGGGAGCGCGGCGGATGAAAAGAACATAACACGTCAACTGGAACTGTATAAGGCGGCGGGTATGGGAGGGGTGCATATTATCCCGATTTATGGCGCTAAAGGGTATGAGGACCGGTATGTGGAATACCTCAGCCCGAGATGGTTGGAACTATTGAATCATGCCGTAGCCGAAGGGAAGCGGCTGGGGCTTTGGGTGGATATGACGACGGGCACGGGGTGGTGTTTCGGCGGGCCGAATATCACACCGGACCTGGCCTGTGCGGCGGTGCAATTACAGACGCAAGAGATGCGGGGAGACGCCGTTTTTCATTTGGAACCTGTTCCGGGACTGCTTCAAACAGTTACAACCTTCAACAACGACGGATTGGCAGTAAATTTGACTGGACAAGTGACCAAGGAAGGGAAATTGGACTGGACGGCGCCCCCTGGCGCCTGGAAGGTATATGCCGTATTCCAGAAACCTGCGGATCGCATGGTAAAACGGTCAGCGCCGGGTGGAGCGGGGCATATGTTGAATCCTTTTTATGGGGAGGCGGTGCAGCAATATTTGAAAAGGTTTGATACGGCATTTAGCGGATATCAAGGACTGATGCCGCGTGCGATGTATCATGATTCGTATGAATACCAATCGGATTGGTCGCCAGACTTGCTGCAAGCCTTTGAAATAGGCCGCGGTTACCGGTTGCAGGATTATCTGCCAGTGTTTTTCGAGGGGGGCGATCCCGATCTGGCCAGCCGGATTAAATGCGACTATCGGGAGACCCTTTCCGACATGATGGTGGATAATTTCATCCGGCCGTGGACCGCTTGGGCGAATCAGAAGGGTTGTGTCACCCGGAATCAGGCGCATGGTTCGCCTGGGAATCTTCTGGATCTGTATGCGGCGGCGGATATCCCGGAGACGGAGATGTTTAATAAAGACCGTAATCCGTTGGTGAGCAAGTTTGCGTCGTCCGCCGCGCATGTGACAGGCAAAGTGAAGGTCGCCTCAGAAACCGGGACGTGGTTGAAGGAGCATTTTAATGAGACCCTGGCCGACATGAAGGACTTGGTGGATGAATTGTTCGTGAGCGGTGTGAATCATGTGGTATATCACGGGACGTGTTATTCTCCGGAAGACGCGCCGTGGCCGGGATGGCTCTTTTATGCTTCCACGCAAATGAATCCCCGCAATTCCTTCTGGCGGGATGTTCCTGCGCTGAATGAGTACATTGCCCGATGCCAGGCGGTATTGCAAACAGGCCGATCCGATAATGACATTCTGGTGTATTGGCCCATTCACGATGTCTGGCACACTCCGGAGGGCCGCGTTATCCAGATGACCGTGCATAAAACGGAGTGGCTGACGAAGCAACCTATTGGAAACGTAGCGCAGGAACTCTGGCAGCGCGGCTATGCCTTCGATTATGTGTCGGATCGGATGTTAGAACAAGCCAGAGCGGCAAATGGCTTGGTAATGATGCCGGGAGGTGAGTATCGCATCCTCCTGATGCCGCCGTGTCAGCATATTCCGGTACGGACGATGGAAATAGTGCTCCAATTGGCGGAACAAGGCGCCACAGTAGTATTTACAAAAAAAATTCCGGAAGATGTGCCAGGATTGGGGAAACTGGAGGAGCGCCGCACGGCATTACAGGCACTGACCGCAATGTTGCAATGGAATGAAAGCCATGACGAGGCACGCCTTGGCCGGGGAATGGTTTTGCTTACAAAAACTGTGGATACATGTCTGGAGAATGCAGGGATTATCCGAGAAGGAATGATGGATACTCCCGGTATCCAATTTATTCGCCGTTGTGATGAAAAGGGACGGTATTATTTTATTTCCAACCGGGGAGTTCTTAAGGAAAATGCTGGAAAAGATTCTCCCTTGGATCAATGGCTTATATTGGCCACTCCATCGAAGAGCAGTGTTATTGTTGAGGACAAAACAACAGTACTGGAAAATGGCAGAATCACTACATCTTTTGAAGGATGGTTACCTTTAGCCGGGGTAGTGAAAAGTGCAGTGCTTATGGATCCTATGACCGGCGCCATCGGCAAAGCAGATCTTCGCGCTGTTTCAGATCAAAAAACAGACGTGTATCTATCTCTCGAATGCGGTCAATCCATCATCGTGCGCACATTTAATGAACACGAATCGCAGAAACCGAAGTGGACGTATTGGGAAAAGGCCGGGGAACCTGCTGAAGTTAAAGGCACCTGGAATATTCAGTTTATCGAAGGCGGATCTGAGCTTCCCCCCCCTATTCAAACGGATCGATTGGACTCGTGGACAGAACTGGGCGGTGATAAAGCAAAGCGGTTTGCCGGTACGGCGCGGTATGCGCTGAATTTTGATTGTCCTGGAGATGTGGCGAGCGGGTGGCGGCTGGATTTGGGACATGTGGCGGAAACTGCGCGTGTTCGATTGAATGGGCAGGATCTGGGTGTTTTGATCTGCCCGCCGTTTTGGGTAAACGTGCCGTCCGGTCTGATGAAATCCCAGGGGAACTCTCTGGAGGTGGAAATAACCAATCTATGCGCGAACCGCATTCGTGATCTGGATCGGCGGGGGGTGGAATGGCGCAAATTTTATGACATTAATCTTGTCAATCTCGACTATAAACCGTTTGATGCTTCACGCTGGCCATTGCGTCCGTCGGGTCTTCTGGGCCCGGTGACGCTTACGGCGTTGCAGGAGAAGTTGGTTGATGCACGGGGGGGAATGTTATGATTGCGCCGGAGGCTGCATGGCGCATAGTGCACAACAGGATAGTTCAAACGCAATAACAAGACCCGGTATGGAACTTCATCATAACCGGGGAGAACGGCGTTTGACCGGTTTAGGCATTAGTGAGGGGGTGGCGCTGGGGCGCGTTCGGCTGGTGGAATCGCATAAACACAAGGCCATACCCTTCTTTACGCTGTCGCCTGAGGATATCCCGGAGGAGAAGACGCGTTTGGCCGCTGCGATAGAGACCGCCGCCGGGCAATTAGACGAACTGATGGCTATTGTGACGAAAAAGATTGGCCCTGCCCAAGCGAATATATTCTTTGCGCAGAAGATGATGGTCCAAGATGATGTGCTTCGGCAGCAGATGATGGACGTGATAGAACAGCAGCGTTTGAATGCGGAATCGGCGGTGGAAAAAACTCTTGAGGCCTACGAAGCGCTGTTGTCGGAGGTGGATAACAGCTATCTCAAAGAGCGCGCTTCGGATATCGGGGAGATCCGGCGGCGTCTACAAGACATTCTCCGGGCGAGCCTGCCGGAGGATGTGCAGGTCAGGCAGGATCAAGCCGGGGTGGAGGGGATGTGCATTGTGGTGGCGGAAGAATTAACTCCCAGCGAAACGGTGGGTTTGGATACCGCGCATACGGTGGGGTTTGTCACGGAACGGGGCGGCCCCTCCTCGCATGCGGCGATTCTGGCGCGGGCGCTCGGCATCCCCGCGGTGAGCGGCATCAAGAATTTGATGAATTTTTTCGCACACGGTGAAGAGGCGTTGATTAACGGAAGCACCGGCGAAGTGATTCTGGCGCCGGTGGCGGCCACCTTGAGGTTGTATCCCGCGGCAAAACGTCCGATGGTGCGGCGTTTGACGCCAGTGCCACCGGTGCCGGGAGTGGTCGTGATGGCGAATATCAGTTTGGCGTCGGAGGTGGAGGTGGTGAAATCGGTTCAGGCGGAGGGCATCGGACTCTACCGGACGGAGTTTGAACTGTTGGCAGCGGGCCGCATGCTGAGCGAGGAGGAGCAGTGCGAGCGGTATTCGGTGGTGGTGAAGGGTGTGGAGGGCCGTCCGGTGTATATTCGTTTGTTTGATTTAGGCAGCGACAAGCCAGCCTCCTTTCTGGATATTCCAACAGAAGAAAATCCCTGTTTGGGATATCGTGGGGCACGGCTGTTGTTGGGGCAGCCGGAATTGTTCATTACACAGGCGCGGGCAATAGCGCAGGTATCAACGCAGGGGCCGGTGCACATTGTGTATCCGATGATCAGCGATATCGACCAGTTTTTAAAATTACGAGAACTTTTCCGGCAGCATACACAGGATATTAAACAGGGGGAAATTAAGCACGGCGTGATGCTGGAGGTGCCCTCGGCGTGCCTGATGGCGCGGGAGATGCTGGAAGCGGCGGATTTCGCGAGCATTGGGTCGAATGATCTGTTTCAATATCTCTTTGCTCTGGACAGAAACAATGAACGCGTAGCGCCGGATTACCGTCCGGATCGTCCGGTTTTTTGGAATCTCCTCAAACAGATTCTGGAAGCCGCACGGGCGGCGGGGAAACCGGTGTCGCTCTGCGGTGAAATCGGAGGGCAACCCCAATATTTGCCGCGCCTGCTTGACATGGCCCTGTGTACGGTGAGCGTGAATCCGCGGTTTGTCGGTCTGGCGCGGATGGCTGCCCGGCGATGGCACAAGACCCTTCCCTTGAATAAGCGTTCGTGATACAAGGATCTTGAAAGTATCCGGACAATGTGTATAATGTTACTAGGTTAAGTAAAGTGTCTCGTGTAACACGCAATTCAACCATAGAGGCCTGGTAATTATGCGGCGAATGAAGTTGGTAACACTTGGAGGGCTGTTGGTCGCTGGAATCCTCTTGATTGCGGTGGGTGTATGGCTGGGTCAGTATCGCTCCGTTGCGCCCGCCCGGAAAGCGGTTCGGCAGCGGCTGACCTCGGGCCCGAATGTGGTGTTGATCATCATTGATGCCTTGCGCGCGGACCGGGTGGGCGGCAAGCGAAACGGCCAGCCGCTGATGACGTTTTTGGAAGAGTTTTCAAAGGGGTCGGCTGTTTTTGAACACGCCGTGACTGCGTGCACGTGGACGCGTCCCTCCATAGCTTCGTTGCTTACATCGCTTCATGTGAACACCCATCAGGTATTCTCGGACGGTAAAACGAGCTTGGATGGCACCAACATGGCGGATACCCTGTCACCGGGGCTGGAAACCATGGCGGAATACCTGTATGAACAGGGGTATCAAACGGCGGGGGTGCAAACCAACGGCAATCTGGCTCCAGTGTTTAAATATGACCAGGGATTTGAGAAATACCTTTATCTTCCGGACAGCACCACCCGGGAGGTCACGGATGCAACGCTGGGTCTTCTAAATAATCTGACCTCTCCCTTCTTCCTGTATGTCCATTATCTCGATCCTCACCTGCCATATAATCCACCGGAGGAATACCGGCGGCAGTTTGGCTGGCCTCCAGCCATTTCTCCGGAAGAACTGAAGACCGTGACCACTGATTTTATGGCGTATGTGGTGAATTACATGAAATGCGTAAGCGGCGCTGAGACCGGGACCTATACGCCGCTTTCCGATGCAGCGAAAGAGACAGCCTGTCTTTTATACGATGCGGAAGTGCGGTATGTGGATGATGCATTGCGCCGGTTGGTCCCAGAACTTCAACGGCGCTGGCCAGACACCTATATTATCATCAGCGCGGATCATGGGGAACATCTCTGGGACCATGATTCCTATGGACATGGTCTGTCCATGTACGAAGAGGTATTGCATGTTCCGATGATTGTTTCCGGGCCGGGTATTTCCCCATGCAATATTCCCCGGAATGTCAGCCTGGTGGATATATTGCCGACCGTGGCCGCCTGGCTGAAATTGCCAGTGCGCCCGTTCTGGCAAGGGAAGGATATGTTCGCTCCGCCCCCCAAAGAACCACGGCCGTTCTTTTCATATACGGAGGGCCCCAATCCCGGGTGGAAAACGAAGAGAGAAATGGTGCTGGTGGGAAACGACAAATTAATCGTGGATCGTATGAAGGATATGGTGGAGTTATATGACGTTGCTAAGGATCCACAGAATCTTCATGATCTTTCCGGAGAGCGGCCTGAACAGGTCAAGGCTTTCCGGGCATTGCTGGATGAGCACCAGAAGGAGAATATGCGTGCGCGGCAAACTGTTCGAACCAAAGCTGTGATGGATGCGGAAACAGAAGAACGGCTTCATGGAATCGGGTATAAATAAATATGAGTGAGGATTCTCCCCCAGAGGAGTCCATGGGTGCTCTTGCGGAGGGGAAAGTGCGTGTGGGTCCGGCTGGCTGGTCGTATAAGGATTGGGAGGGGATTGTCTATCCGCCTGGCATGCCGCGCAGCCTGCATCCCCTGGCATTCCTGGCCCCGTTTTTTGACACGGTTGAGATCAATACTTCTTTCTACAGGCCGCTGAACCCGAAACATGGTGCGGGATGGGTGAAACGGGTGGAGGAGAATCCACGGTTCCTGTTCACGGTGAAATTGTGGGAACGATTCACACATGACCGCGGCGCATGGCCGGGCGAGGCGGAAATCAGGCTTTTCCGGGATGGGATCGCGCCGTTGCACGAAGCGGGAAAACTTGGGGCGGTGTTGATTCAGTTTCCATGGAGTTTCAAGCGCGTTCCGGAGAACCGGCAATGGCTGGCGCGGGTCTTGGAAGAATTTTCGGATTATCCGCTGGCACTGGAATTGCGGCATGCCTCCTGGGATCGTCCGGAAGTATATGCGGGGTTGGCGGCGCGCAAAGTGGCCTTCTGCAATATTGACCAGCCGCTCTTCGCCCAATCGATTGAACCTTCTGCGAATGTGACGGCGCCCCTTGGATATATCCGCCTCCATGGCCGCAACGCACAAGACTGGTTCCGGGAAGAAGCGGGGCGTGATGATCGATACAACTATCTCTATACCGGGGATGAATTGCAGCCCTGGATTGAAAAAATCAATCAGATGAAAAAACGCGTTAATGATTTATTCGTTACCACCAACAATCATTTTCGCGGACAGGCTATAGTAAATGCTCTGGAGATCCAAGCGGCGCTCGGACGGGTGCACACGGCCTTGCCGAACGATCTTCTTCAGTATTATCCGCGGCTGAAGAAGCTGTTGCACGAAGAAAAATGACGCATGGGGCGTGCAGAGCACACTCCATGCGTCATTTCCATTTTTTAAGGATTATTTCTTTGCAGCGGCGGCGATTTCAGCGGCCATTTTATCAACATTGGCGACACATTGGGCGAGCTCGGGAACGGAGTTGTCCCAGTTATATTCATATTCGGCGGAAAAGAGGCCCTTGAATCCCTGGCGGTGCAATTCTTCAAGAATAGCTTTGATATTGGTGATGCCGGTTCCCCATGGGACATCGTGTGCGCGGGGGCTGGCTTCGTTCAGGTCTTTCAGGTGAAGGGAAATGATGCGTCCTTCGAGTTTCTTGATGCAATCAAGGGAAACGAGGCCGGAGCGGATCCAGTGGCCGGTGTCTGCGCAGGAACCAACGCGTTTGCTCAGGCCTTGAAGCTTTTCGAATTCGGTATCAACATTCCAGTATTTGGAAGGTTTGGGATGATTATGGATGGCGACATTGATGGCGTATTCGTCGGCGAGCTTGCTGACGAGAGGCAGATCTTTAAATCCCGGCTCGGAGGTGATTGTTTCAATGCCCATAGCTTTTGCAAAATCGAAGACTTTCCGGGCCTGGGCTTCGTCGCCGGGCAAATCGACAACGCCGTAGGCGTTAAGCGTGACGTTGGCGGCTTTTAACTTGTCGTTCACAACTTTCTGCAATTCCGGAGACATGTTGTGGTCAAAGACGGCATCGCCGGTCTCCTTGCTTAGTTTTTGACCCGGATACGCTTCAATCCATTTGAGGCCGAGCGAGGCGACCTTGTCTACGGCCTCGAAGAAGGTGAAGTGATTGAAGGTGTAGGCCTGGCATCCGATGCGCCACCCGATGGCTTCGGCATTGGGCGCGCCCTGGGCCATGGCGGCGCCGGACACAACGCATAGAACCGCTGTCAGTACTGATAGAGCAACCAGTGATTTCATACCGTTTTCCTTTATTGGTTGTATTGTTATGTTCGAAACAGAGCTACGATTGTAGCGTATTCATGAGTTGTTGTGCGAGTGCGGCGGCGGCGTTGCACTGGGCCTGGGATTTGGCCAGTGCCGCCTGCATCTGATTTACGTGCTGTTGCAGATCCGCGAGTTCCTTTTGCTTTTGTTCGCCCATGCGCTGGTGTTCGGCCAGAAGAGCTTGCGCTTTTTGTAATTCTTGTTGGAGCGCTGCGGCCCGCTGTTCACATTCCGCGGCCTTGGCCAACTGCGCCTGCGCCGCCTGGAGTTGTTTGGCCAGGGTTAACAACTCTGCTTCGCGTTCCTGCAATTTTTTTTGGACATTCTGCAGTTGGCCCTGGGTCTCGGCAAACAGACGATCTTTTTCGAGGACCTGGGCTTTCACCGCCTCCGATTCTTTTGCAGCGGCCTGAATTGCGCGTTGGCTGGCCTCCTGCTGGGCTTGAAGCTGCTCCACGGCGTCCGCCGCGCGTTGTTCGAGATCTTTTTGTTTGGCCAGGCCCGCGCTCAATTCTTCCTCACGCTGTTTAAAGTCGGTGATATCGCGGGCGAAGATCAGAATGCCAGCTGGGTCGCCGTTTTCGTCAAGCACGGGGGCGCGCGTGATGTCGATCCAGCGCTTGCCTTCTACACCAGTCAAGGATTGTTCCAACAGGCGAGGGAGGCCGGTTTTGAAGATGGTATTTTCCGCCTGTTGACAAAGCTTGGCTTCTTCGGCGGGGAAGAGGTCGGCATCTTTTTTCCCGATAATGTCTTCGGCGGCACGGCCCAGGAACTGGGAAAAGGCCGGATTCACGACTTCGTAAGCGAGTTGTTTGTTTTTGAGAGCCAATAGCCCCGGAATCCCCGTGAGCATGGTCCGCAATAATCGTTGTTGGCTGTCATTTATGGCCATATCCGGCAATATCCTTTTTCCCCGGTACAAAGGTGTATGCTCCCATATCGCGGGGGAGTGGTGCAAGTCAAATGAATCCACCCGGACAACATCAATATAAAAAATGCTTTTGGGGGGTGGGATTTTGAATAGAATGTTGGGTGTTTTTAGCAGGAAAAACAAAAACCGCTTTCTGCTATTATTAGGGTTAATTGGAGGCGGTTATGAACAATTTGGATTATTTACTAAGCTATATTCCGGCGTCGGCAGGCCGGATTTTGGATATGGGCCGCGTTGCACCGGCGCGGTGCAGGGCGCTGAAGGAGCGGGGCGCGGAGGTGATGGCCGTGGTTGAATCGGAGGAGGAAGCAGAGGGGCTGGCGGAATGGGTGAGCGGGACAGTCCACGGGGATTGGCAAACGCTTGAATTGCCATTTCGGGAGGATTATTTCGAGTGTGTTGTATGTGAGGATCTGCTGCCGCGTCTTCGGGATCCAAAGCCAGTGCTGGAACGGCTGGCGCGGATGTTGTCGCCGCATGGCGTATTCGTGATGACGGTTCCGAATCTTCAATACTATAAGGTGGTGACGGATCTGGCGGAAGGGCGGTGGGTGTTGGGGGAACAGGGGGTGCTGGCACGGGCGCATATTCGCTTTTTTACGGCATATGAAGCGGTTCGTTTGGTAGATGCTTCGGGTCTGGAGGCGCGGGGATGTTCCGCGCTGGTGGTGGACGATCCGGCAGCGGTTCCCCTAGATACGGAGGGCTGCATTCAGGTTGGACGAATACGGCTAGGGCCATTGAATGACACGGAATACCTGGCGTTTCGCACGCAGGAATATGTGATTGTAGCGACGCGGCGGCAGTGAGTGCCCCAATCGGAAATGCAAAAATTAATTGCCATCCCGAATTTTTCCGTTTGAAGAATAGTAACGATTACGATTAAACTTTTGGCGGCGGGATCTGTAAATGAGGAGAAATGCCATGTATTGCTCGATTCGGGATTGTATGATCATTGATACGTTCCCCACGCCGTATGAGGGGGTATTAACGTTGGGGATCAATGCGGTGGAAATCGAACTAAGCCGATCGTTTGAGGTGTGTACGATGCATTCGCGGGAGAAGGCCGTGCTAAAGGATGATGCGTCGGCCATAACATATCGCAAGCAGTTGGACAATCTAGACATCCGGCCGGTCAGTTTTTTGACGGCGTGTGATTTCAGTGCAGGGGATCAGGAGGAGAATATCCGCTGGATCACGCGTGCCCTGGAACTTGCCTCGCTGCTGGGCATGGATAACATCCGGATCGATTCGGCGATGGCGCGGGAGCTTGACTTGACGTTCGAGGAGCGGGTGAAGTTGTTTTCGGAGGGTTTGCGGGAGGTGCTTCGGCGCACGGCGGGGCTGTCAGTGGCGATGGGGATAGAGAATCATGGTTTCCAGGGGAATAATCTGGCCTTTTTGCTGAATGTGTTTATGCGGGTGGATTCTGATCGTCTTGGATCAACGTTGGATACGGGGAATTTTTACTGGCGGGGATATCCGTTGTCGGAGGTGTATGGGATATTAAGGGTGCTGGCGCCATACGCGAAGCATACGCATCTCAAGAATATTCGCTATCCGGAAGAGGTGCGCGAAAAGACGCGGGAGGCGGGCTGGGAATATGAAAAATATGTGTCCCCGTTGGAGGAGGGGGATGTGGACCATGCGTTGGTGCTTGGGCTGCTGCGGGATGCGGGCTACCGGGGGGATATCTGCATCGAGGATGAAAGCCTGGGCAAATACCCGGAAGGAGAAGCGCGGATTCAGGTGTTGGAGCGGGATGCGGCGTATGTGAAAAAATTGATTGGGTAGGGGATACTTTCAATGAGCTATCTGCCCCAGCCCTAACCCTTCCTGCATGCGGGGATAATAACCTTGAAAATACGGGACGAACAAGTGCAGTCGTTGATGGACAAACAACAGGATGCACCGTGCGCATCGGTTATGCGCACACCACGCACCGCCCATCCTCAATCTCGCCGGCCCTCTATGTGACGTCTCCCCACAGACCTCTTTTTATTCATTTCGCGCATTTCATAAAAAATCTTTTCTTTCTAACACCAATCGCCAGCCCCTTCCATCAACAGCCATCATTGACACTGGTTTTATTCAATCATACGGAATGTGACAGAATGGATGATGTGGGGCATGTTACCCAAAAGGAGTTTATACAATGATAAAATATTCCGGCGCCATACTATTGACCATTCTGATGGCGGCAGGATGCCGCACCTTGCCCGTCCATAATAAGCCCCTTGAAACATATTCCGCCGATTACGGGTACCGTTACCGGAATATCAATCCCGGAGCCGATGATTCCGACAACCTGCTCGTAATACTCACTTTCAGTGGCGGCGGCACGCGCGCGGCCTCGCTCTCCTATGGCGTTCTCTGCGTGTTGCGCGATACCCAGATCTTTTGGCAAGGACGTTCCCGCCGGCTGCTGGACGAGGTGGACGTCATCTCCTCGGTGTCGGGAGGAAGCCTCACCGCCGCCTATTACGCGTTGTTTGGCGACCGTATCTTTGAAGATTTTCCCAAACGCGTATTGTACCGGGATATCCAGGGCAATCTGCTCCGAAGCTTGCTGGCTCCGGCAAACCTTATCAAACTCGTGTCCCCTTTTTACGGACGCACGGATCTCATGGGCGACAATTTCAGTGATTGGATCTTTGAACATAAAACCTATGGCGACCTCCTCGCCAGAAACCGCCGCCCCTACATCATCATCAACACCACCGACATGAGCCGGGGAAGCCGCCTTGGATTTACACAAGGACAATTCGACCTCTTCTATTCCGATTTAAATCCCTATCCCATTGGCAACGCGGTCGCGGCTTCCGCTGCTTTTCCGGGCCTCCTTGCCCCAATGACCCTCCGCAATTTCCCCAAGCCGGACGATTTCCAACCCCCTGCCTGGCTGGCCGACGATCAAAATGCAAAATCCGGATTCATCCCCGACGACCAATCCTGTTACCTCGACAAGCGCCGTACGGATATCTATGTTATCGACGGCGGTGTGTCGGACAATCTCGGGCTCTTGCCTATAATCATGGGTATCGACGGACATCATTCGGACGACAAGATCGGCGACGGTACCGCCGAATCCCTCCCTAAAAAAGTCATTATCATTACGGTAAACGCAGAAGGCCGTTCTAAACGGAGTTGGGAATTGAGTGCGGGATTGCCCGGTCTCATCGATACCCTCCTCACCTCCGGGACCGCCCCTCTCGGCAACTTCTCTCACGCCCAAATCGGATATCTCCGCCAACAGATCGCTTACCGGAACACCCTCAAAGAAATCAAACAACAGGTCGAACAACAAGCAACCGCGCAAGGTGTCAGTATTCAAATCCCGGCCCTCGAACAGCCCGATATCGACTTCTACTTCATCGAGGTTGCATTCAACCAGATTGCGTCCCCTGAAAAGCGTAACGCACTTTCCCGCGTCCCCACCAATTTCAATCTGGGAAAAAAGAAAGTCGATGCGGTGTGCGGCTCCGCAAAAGAAATCCTCGCCGCAAATCCCGATTTTCAGGCCATGCTCGCCACCCTGCAGCCCCCAGGAGTACCGAGCAAATAGTATTTATGCATTCTTTTTATGTGCATATATATTAAGTGACGAAGAAAATCCCCTTAAAAAAGGCGCAGAACAGAAGGGGCAGGACGGAGCTGCGCCAGCAAAATCGGCAGCGGATTGGCCCAGCGCTCTGCCTTGTCAAGAATGGCGCTGTCGGACGAAACAACCACCACCTCACAAGACGCCAAAAAATGATCAGGATTGGGGAGCAGTTCCGCGCCCCACGGCCAGTTATGTTCCTCTGCTGTTTCCAACAATAGCGCACGCAACCGTCCGCTATTGGATACGGGGGCGTCAAAATACCACATCGCCCGCCCCACCCCCAGACGCACAAGACATTGGCCCGCCTGCACCACGGCGGGAAGCGTTTCCTCAACTCGGTGGTAGGCCCCGTGAAGACTGGCTAAATCGCGGATGCATCCGTCCCGGCCTTCGATCAAAATCCCGCCCGCCAAAGCGCTTTCAATCGTGATCAAAAAATTATACCCGTCAATGGCCAGAATCGCGCCCTCCAGCAACCCCGCATCCACACAATGATCCCTTCGCCTTTGCAATGCGGCGTCTGAACATGCCGTCCGCTGCAACGCCATACGCTGCCGCGCATCAAGCTGATAATGATCGCCCACCAGTTTGATCGAAGCTTTCTCAGCATAACCACGGGTATACAAGAAGGACAAGTCAGCCGCACCCGCGCGCAAGCGTGGCAGGCGCCGCTCGCTAAACAGCATATCATCCTCGGGATGCCGCCCCCGATGCCGTTGTTTATTGGGCATACTCTAAAAAATCCAACAATCGTTTATGGGACGCTATTCGGTGGACTGGTCTCCATTACGTTCGACGATTCACTCATGGCAGATGCCGCGGGAGGCGGCGGCATTTCAGTTCCCCCCGGCGCCATGGGCGGCGGCACTTCAGTTCCACCTGTCGCCATGGGCGGCGGCACTTCAGTTCCCCCCGGCATTTCACTCACAGATACGGCAGCCCCCGCATTTTCCGCATGCGCAGGTGCGGACGGTTCCACGGAAAGCTGAGCCCGCTCCCAATCCCGCTGTTCCCGTTCCAGTCGTTCCCGTTCTGCCTGTTCCCATTCAGCCTGTTCCCGTTCCGCCCGCTCGGCAAGCGCCTGTTCCCATTCCGGCCGCGTTTGCTCCAAATACACAGTCAATCCCGCCACAACCGACTCCCGCACATGCTGCACGGACGAAATAAAGGTTTTGCGCCACGTGCGCTGCCGTACAATCCCGTACATGCTCGGCAATCGTGAAACATATCGCTCCGCGCACCGGCGCGGATTCCGCGACTGATACCGCGCCATAAATTCCGCCGGTGTATACTCGCCAACATATCGTTCCCAAAAATCTTGTGCGTTCATACGCATAGTGTACCCGAAAGGAGTGCCTTCATGCAGCTTTTTACAGGGTGGCAGATTGAATGGAAAAGAGTCAAAATGGATACGGCTACGCATGCACGGTACACGGCCGACTCTCCATACCCCATGCCCTAAACCCCAAACCCGCTGCTAAAAATAGTGCGGCGGAAGCTGCGTCGGGAAGGTTTCGCTGGTTAGGTCTGGGCGCTCCACATGGCCCTTATGGATCCTTATGGATCTTGTCAAAACCTCTCGCTACGCAACTTCCGCCTACTACCCGCGGGAGTTTTCCCGGCTTTCCTCCGCGCCCATGAGCCGCTATGCTCAGCATGGCCACGTTGCGTCCTCCTTGAGGACTCCGCGCGATTCACGGAAAGCTCAACTCACCGCTTCTCGCGGCGCGCTTCGCTGCAGCCAACGCCGCGAAACAGAGTTTGAAGTCGACAAGCGGGGGTATTGGTTTTCCAGCCGGCGTTCCAAGCCGACAATTCACAGTGGTTAGTTGTTTATCGTCGAGCCCCGTCCGCTTTGCCGCTTCAACTCTCAATCAAATTCTATCACCGAAGATGGGTTTTGGCAAGTAAAAAAACCGCTCTTTTCCTTGAAAAAACCACAAAATTCCGGCACGGAATATGCTTGCCTTCCACAGAAGACTTTCGGCCTTGCAGTCCGTGTGCTTTCGCTCCGGCAGGATGTTCGTTCTGATTTGTTATGGCATGCAGTGGAGAAAAAACGTGCGGCGTGTTATAACGCGGGGCAGAATACTTCTGGAAAGGAGCGATATATGCCCGATACGCGCGAAGGCAATCCAAGATATGCGTTTCTGTTAACGGGGGTGGCGGCGCTGGGGGGATTATTGTTTGGGTATGATACAGGGGTTATTTCGGGGGCGATTGGTTATCTGAGCGCGCACTTTGCGTTAAATGCGGATTTGGAAGGATGGGCGGCGGCGAGTGCGTTGGTGGGCTGCATGATAGGGGCCGCGTTCGCCGGTGTGTTGAGCGATGGATTTGGCCGCAAGAAGCTATTGCTGGTGGCGGCGGTGATGTTTACGGTGTCCGGCATCGGCACAGCGTTGCCGCGCACCCTGACTGAATTTGTCATTGCGCGGATGTTGGGAGGGTTTGGAATCGGCGCGGCCTCGATGTTGTGTCCGCTGTACATTTCGGAAATAGCCCCTGCATCCATCCGGGGGCGGCTGGTCTCCATCAATCAATTCGCGATCATTCTTGGCTTCCTGGTGGTGTATTGCGTGAATGCGCTGGTGGCCTGGCTAGGGGGAGGCGCGGGCGGGGAGGCTTGGAACACAGCATATGGCTGGCGCTGGATGATGGGGTCGGAAATCCTCCCGGCAGTGGTATTCCTGGCGTTGCTGTTCTGGGTTCCGGAAAGCCCCAGGTGGCTGGTGAAGCGGGGGCAGACGGAAAGAGCCCTTTCTATTCTGGCGCGGGTTAGCGGCTTGGAAGCGGCGCATAAGGAGGTTGCCGATATCTCTGGGACTATCGCACAGGAGGGAGGATCGCTTGCTTTATTGTCTAAACGGGGTGTTCGGAAAGTGCTGTGCATTGGGATTGTCCTGGCGGTGCTGCAACAAATTACGGGGATCAATACGGTGCTGTATTACGCGCCGGAGATTTTTAAGAGTGCTGGCTTTGGTTCCGCGGCCGCCATTTATCAAACCGTTATGGTCGGCGTCGTCAATCTTTCCTTCACCGTGGTGGCCATCCTGGTGGTGGATCGAGTGGGGCGGAAACCCCTGTTGATCACGGCCGCCGCGGGCATGGGCATTTCTTTATTTTTGCTGGGAGGGGCATTTGAATTTCATCACGCCCAAGGGCTTTGGGTGGTGGTGTTCGTGCTGGCGTATGTGGCGGCATTCGCCGTGGCCATGGGCCCGGTGGTGTGGGTAATACTGTCGGAAATCTTCCCGACATCCGTGCGCGGGGCCGCCATGTCCATCGCCACGGTATCCCTTTGGATTGCCTGTTTTCTGGTTACCCAGTTGTTTCCACGCATGCTAGAGCAACTCCATGGCCGGGTTTTCTTCGTTTATGGCGTTCTGTGTGTGGTTGCCGTGATCTTTACAGTGGTCTTCATCCCTGAGACCAAAGGAAAGACACTCGAAGAGATAGAACGCCACTGGGCGCATTGATTCCCTAGAGGGCGGTTATTGCCTTGCGCAACCCGTCAATTCGTAAACTCAAACGCGCCAATATCGTAGTCGGAGCCATCCATGGTTACGGCAGGCAACCCATCAAATCCACGGGGGTTGTTGTCGAAATCCACGGTCACGGAACCATAGGTGTCGCCGCTGGTGTTGATTCCCGTATCAATGCAGGGGGAATTACCGTAAATATGCAGATCGCCGGCATTCATATCTACAAAAAATGGATATACACTTATATTGCCATCACCGGTAAGGACCAAGCTTTCGACATCACAGCAGGTTGCAGTCATTGTTCCGTTCTCCACTTTGACATCCTTGCCGGAGTTGTTCCAGAAAATGCAATTAGTCACTTTGGGAGAGGTGTACCGGCTGTACATGCCCCCGCCATGTTCCGAATTGGTGCTGTCGGTAAGATTGCTCACCACTGAACAATTGGAAACGGTAACATAACTGGGCTGCGAACACGCCTCATTGCAGATACCCGCCGCCCGCAATTGCGTGCTGAAATCGGCGCTGATATTTGCAAACACTACCGTGTTGGTCATGACCATGCTGCCCTGTTCATTGTATACGCCCGCGCCATTTGCACGGGTGAACGGGGCGTTGTTGTTGGTATGGGCATTATTGTCACGGATGTCACACCGGTCGATCGTCACGGTGCAAAACTTGCTGTATATGCCCCCGCCAAGCGCATCGGGCATGGCCGCATACACGGAACCGCTAATTTGGCCGGATCCCGTGCCCTGGGCATACGCTTCGTTTTCCTGAATCAAACATTCGGAAATGAACACGGTCGCATTGAAGTTGTAAATGCCCCCGCCTTGCGTCCACGAGTATACATTTTGCGCGGAACTCAGCCAATACGCGGTCGTGTGTATTTCATTCGATACAATGTCACATCCTGTGATGTACACCAGTGAATTATAATTCGCGATGGCGCCTCCGAAGGAATAACTGTTGGGATTGCCCACGCTGGCGACCATATTGCCGCTGAACACGCAATTCACAATACTGACGGGGGATGAACACGTGCGGTTGGAAATGGCCCCGCCCATCGTTTCGGCTGAATTGTTAATAAAGGTGCAATTGACAATTTCCATCGCCACTTGAGCGTTGTACAAGCCCCCGCCCTCCTGTTCGCTGCCCTCAATCCCTGTGCTTCGCGCTTGGCCTCCCGTAACGGTGAATCCGTCCAAGCGGGAATTATTCGCGCCAATAATCACATGATAAGCGGGATCTCCTTCCAGGGCCACGCTGCCATCAATAGTGGCCACATTAGTCACCCAGTCACGCTGGGTCAAATTCGATTCCCCGCCGGCAAATCCGCCGTACAGGCTTACCACTTCCCCCAATACTAAAGAGCCGGTGGCATTTGCACGGACTTCATCGTAGACCCCATCCGCCACCCACACATGCCCTCCGCCCTGAGAGGATGCGGAATTCACGCCGGCTTGGAGGGTGCTGAAGGCAGTGGCCCATGAAAAGCCATCCTGCTGTGCCTCCCCGGCCGGGGTGTTTTTATCGACATACACACGCACACCTTCTGTAATGGTGATCAGATTGGTCATAACAAGTTCATCGGAGCCTACGCCGCTGGTTACCGTCAGCGCCACGGTATAGGCCCCTCCATCGGCGTACTCATGGCTTGGACTCTGCAAGGTACTGGATTCGCCATCGCCAAAAGTCCAATACCATGCGTTAATGGTTCCCAAGTTCTGGTCCGTGGGATGACATCCGTCCACCGAGGTATCCGTAAAATGGAACAAGGTTCCTGGCAGGCCGGTGGTGCCGTTCACTTCAAAGTTCGCGACAGGCAATACTTCAGAACTGCATCCAATCGAGATATTGCCCGTGAAAATGGCAAATTCCAGGGGCGATCCGGAAGTTCCAATAGCGCTGTAATTTCCCCCATAGACCGGGATGGTATCGCCATAGGCCGTTCCTGACCCCACTTCAAAAGCGATGGAGAGCAATACGCCGGAAGGGATTCCTTGGCCTGTCTTGGCCGCATCCGCCACTTCATAATGATAAACGCCATTGGCGATTTTCGTCGCCGTAATCTCTTTTCCTGCCGCCTCGACAATGGCGCCGCTCACATAGCTGTCGTACGTCAACTTGGAGGAACTGAAAAAGATGTCAAACGACAACGAGGCAGGCAGTTCCCCTACGCAATGCAGGTTCATATTTTGGAAAATGGTTTGTCCGGGAGTTGCCTGCATGGAATCGATCAACAGTTCCGCATACGATTCATCCGGCCCCTCTCCATCTCCTTCTCCCTCGCCTTCCCCTTCGCCTTCCCCTTCGCCTTCTCCCTCGCCTTCGCCTTCGCCTTCCCCTTCACCCTCTCCTTCGCCTTCGCCTTCGCCCGCCCCGCAATCAACCGGTATAAATCCATCTTCTCCTTCTTCAGAGGGGGCATAGCTGGCACAATTGAATAATTGTACCGCGCGCAACAGTTCGGAGAAGCTGATGGACCAATCGGCGCCGCCGCTATAGTCGCTGTTATGGGGCGAACAACTTTCGTCTCCAGGACCCGGATCAAATCCATCTTCAGTTCCAGTGGCGCAGTGGTATCCAAAGCTGTTGAAGAATTGGACCACGCGCAACAATTCACTGAGCGAAATGTCATAATCCTGATTGGTATCCGCTGAATGATATTGGGCCGATGCCGGAAACATCACAAACATGGCAAGAATTACCATACACCACACGAACCGATTCATTGTGCTTTGATTCATACAGAACAACCTTACCCCTACTCTAAATTGTACGTTTTGGCCAGAAACTGCCCGGCCGCCAAAAAGACAAATATATCACATGCCTACATTATACACTAAAACCTTGTAAAACACGAAAAGTATCTCCTCCCCCTCAAGCGGCTATTTCTCCCCATGATTTCAATTATACCCTATTTGACTTGAAGAGTATCGAACTTTCGATAAAACCATATTGAGTTATGGAGAAGAGGAAACTTGGATATTGGACTACCTTCAGAAAAGTTTGATAGCATGACGGGTATGACGACAAAGAAAAAGCCCAATTTGCCGCGTCCCTGGTCCCCCTGGGAAGTTCAGGGGAAACTGGGCTGGATAGTGGTGGAACCAATTCGTCTGGCGCCTTTAGGGGGGGCGGTGGCGGGGATGGTGGCTTTGGCGTATTTCTTGTTGCGTCAGTGGCGGGGAGAGTCGTATTCTCCGGGAAATGTGATTGTGTGGGTTGGACTGGCAACGGTGGTCGGGTACGCCGCCACGGGCATATTTGTCTGGTATCTCTTGCATGTCCTGTGGCGGGAACGTCTTCCTCATGCCACTACAACCGAGGAAAGTGATAAAAACAACCGTGAAACTGAGAAATAAACTTGCCAAGAGCATGAAGATGCCGTTTGTTGTGGTGGCGATAAGTGTTATATCTGCCGGAGCGTCGGCTCAGGCGCCGCCGCTGGAAAAGATGGATCTCGTAGATCGCCTGGTACCTGACGGCCCGGTGGCCTTTGTGGATGGCAGCCCCATCAGCCGGGAGGATTTTTTATTTTTATATCATAGTCAATTGATGATGGCGGCTATGCAGGTGGGCGAGAAGAATGTGGATGATGAAATCCGGGTGCGTACCGGGGCGCGTTGCCTGGGAGAACTGGTGAGGCGTGAGATTCTGTGGCAAGAAGCGAAACGACGGAACATTACGGTATCCGAAGCCGATATCAACGAAGAATATGCGAACCGTCTCAAAACGTTGCAAGAACAATTAAAAGAACCGGACAAGGAAATTCCGACAGAAGCAGAGATTCTGACCCGATCCGGCATGACGAAAGCGGAAACGCAAGAGAATGTGCGAAAGGCGCTGATGGTGCAGCGTGCGGCAGATGCCATATTAAAATCAAAAAAGGTGGTGGTGAGCGACGCGGAAGTGAACAAAATCTATCAAGAGCAACCTGAGTTGTTTCAGCGCCCCAATCAAATACATCTCAAGCAGATATTTATCCGGGCCAAATCCCCGGTGAATGAAAAATCGCAGGCGGCCGCGGAAGAGACAGCAAAAAAGGCATTGGCGCGCATCCGGACAGGGGAAAGTTTTGAAGCGATCGCCAAAGCCTTGTCAAACGCGCCGGATGCGGTAAATGGCGGTGACCTGGGACCCATACCGCCCGAACAACTGCCCCCATTTTACGTGGATGAGGCCAAAACCATGAAACCCGGCGATATCAGCGAGCCCATCCGCAGTGAACATGGTTTTCACATTATTAAACTGGTAGCCGCGGAAAACGCGTCCACCATTCCACTGGAGGAAGTCCGGGATCAGGTCAAAGAGGTATTGCTGGAGGACAAGCACGAGACAGCGATCAACGAATTTTGTTCACCGATCATGAATGATGCGAAACGCGTGCGGCTCTTTCTGAGTCTGGAAAAAGAACTCGCCCAGTTTGTTGGTGATGTAAACGAGGAGGACGCCGCCTTGGCGCCTTCTTCTAACACAGGAAAATCCAAAAAACAGTGATGGCTCATGCCGTTTTTCTGGTCACATTCTTGTGTGGGCGTGATCCCTATGCTTGGCCGCTGAATGTTCCCCCCGTGGTAACCTCCAGTTTCGGCGAATATCGCACAGGCCGCCTCCATATGGGTATAGATCTGCATACCGGCAAAAACGGTCTCCCCGTGGCTGCACCGGAGGACGGCTATGTGGAGCGGGTGCGGTGTTCACCTTACGGATACGGAAAAGCGCTCTACTTGCACCTGAACGACGGCCATACAGTAGTGTTTGGCCATTTGCAGGGATTCCGCGAAGATATCGCCGAGTATGTCCAGACAGCCCAGCATTCAAAAAAAAACTACACCGTGGACCTTGTTCCGGAACCGGCGCAATTTTCATTTAAGCGTGGAGAAGTGCTTGCAAAAACAGGAGACACTGGCATTGGGCCATCTCATCTTCATTATGAATTCCGGGATGAGGCGGAACATCCGCGCAATCCAAAAACCCTGGGGGTCACATGGCCGGACAAGAAGGCGCCGGTGATACAGAAAGTGATCCTTGCGCCGCGAAATCCCGAATCACGCATCAACGGCGGCGTGTCGCCAATCGTGATTAAAACACGGAAAATACAGGCGAATCAGTATGCCGTGCACTCCGTGCGTGTAAAAGGACAGGTGGGATTCGGGGTGGATCTGGTGGATTTCAGCGCAGGCGGAGACAAGCTGGGCGCCTACCGTGTGCGTTTACTTCAGGGTGAACAGGAATATTTTCGTGTTCAACATGATGTGCTCTCCTACGACGCATTGCATTGCGGGGCCGTGGCCTATCATCCCTATTTCCTGGATGAAGGCCGTTTTTTGCTGCTCTGGCGCTGGCCTGGCAACCGATGTGAAAGTTTCCAAAAAGCGTCTTCCGAGGGGTGGGTGGAAGTGACAGGGGAAAAGAGGGAATTGATTATCGAGGTAGAAGATGATGCGGGGAACCAAGCCACGGTAACGGTGCCGTTATTGCCTGAGGAAGCGATTCCTGAACCGAATGTTCCGATGAAACTCGGGGAGGGCAAAGGGCGCCTGGAATGTGTGGGAACCTATCTGGCAGCCTCCGTCTCGTTTAATGCACCCGAATGCGAGATTCCCACCCTTACAATAAATGATGAAGCACCGGAAAAGCTTCAGCGCGCCTCCGATAGAAGCTTTCAGTTGGGTTTTGCGCCCGGGAAAGGCGGTGAATACGCCCTTCGTCTCCAGCATCCGCGCATGGAGACCGTCGAAAAAACAGTGCACGTCTTTCTACGCGGAGAAACTGCGCGAACCGCTTCAATGGGATCCGCCCAACTTTCCATCGCGCCGGATACTCCCTTCGGTGCGTTATTTCTCTGGAGCGAAACCCCTAAAAAGAGCCCAAAAACTGTTCTTCCGGTTATTGGTTCCCTATGCTGCATAGAACCCGCCGAATCCCCGCTGGATACGCCGGCAACCCTCTCTTTTGAACTGCCTAATGATAGCCATGACAATGAACAGATGGCTATATACCGCTGCTCCGGCAATACCTGGAATTATCAGGAAACGAAACATGAACAAGGCCGCCTAAGCATCACTACACGGGTACTTGGGGAATTCGCCGTGCTGAAAGACGATCAGAAACCAGTGATTTCCAACATCGTGCCCAATCATGGAACCCACCTGGAACATCGGCTGCCCCGCATCGCTGCAACCGTCAGTGATGGAGGCAGTGGGCTCGCTGAGATTGAAGTCACCTGTGGCGGACAATGGTTGCTGATGGCATATGATCCCGAACGTAATCACTTGGAATGGGAGCGGGATCAGGATTTGCCCTCCGGACGTCAGGAATTGCGTTTCCACGTTACCGACAAGGCGGGGAACACCACGGAAAGTGTGCGAAATATTGTTGTGCCTTAATTCGCATAATCTGATTAGATTTCTTGTCTTGTCCGGTACATGCAATTATACTGATTCGCATATGCGAACAAGCAGGAGGTAAGAATGCGTCAAGCGGTTACGGGCGCCTTTGGATATTCCGGCAAGTATATTGCGCAGCGGCTGTTGAAAAAAGGCATTGAAGTCATCACACTGACGGATTCCCCACAACGCAAGCATGATTTCGGAACTTCTATTCAGGCGTATCCATTCCATGTGGCGATCCTGGGCGCCATCTTGGGAAAACAACGGCCTATTTTCTCTATTCCTGATTTTTTTGGATATGCGGCAGGGAAAATCGTTGGACTCATTTTTGATGATGTTGTAATTACGCGCGATGAAATCCAAGGATTATGCGCGGATTTGTTGTATGTGGACGCGCCGCCGGCAGGAAATACCAAGCTAACCGATTGGGCGCGAGAACATGTTGACGAATTAGGTTTGCGGTATGCCAGTGAATTAGCCCGCCGCCGGGATCGTACCCGGGCCTACCAGTAACCATCGATAATACTGAGAACAGTTAGCAACACTTCACGAACAGACAGACAAACAAAGGAAACCCACATGCCGATCAGCCGCCGCCGCATCCTGCAGGCAGGGGCGGGATCTGTTCTCGCGATGATGATACCTGGAAAAACGTTTGGACAAGATTCTACGAAGACAAGTGAGGACGTAATGGAGAAAAAAGAATCGGAAAACGCTCCGCCATTATATCCCAAGTTCGACACGCACATGCACGCGGAAGGTCCAAAGGAGGATCTGTTGCCGGTATTGGATGCCCTGGGAGTAAGGAGGGTGCTGAACCTTTCGTATTCCGGATTTCGCGAACCGGCAGAATTGCTTGCCTTTGAAAACAAACTTTTGGCCGATATGGACAAGTATCCGAACCGATTCCGCTTCGCCCCCGCCTTCAATGTGACTCGGTTTAGGGAACCCGGCTATACAGATTCCGTAATCGCAAAACTGGCCAACGATATTGATCGCCATGGGGCTGTGGCAGTGAAAATCTGGAAAGACCTGGGAATGATGCTCCGGGACGATGACGGACGCTATGTTTTTTGCGATGATACGCGGTTTCTGCCGATTTACGACTACATCGTGTCACGAGGTCTTGTTATTTACTCACACATCGCCGATCCGCTGGCAGGATGGCTGCCACTCGACACGCCCTCCCCGCACGCCCGCTACTTCCGCAATCATCCTGAATTTCATTGGTATGGAAAGCCGGACAAGCCCAGCCATGATGAAATCTTACGCCACCGGGACGCGCTGGTTGCACGCTATCCGAAAACAATCTTTGTCGCGGCCCATCTTGCTTCCATGGAACATGATCTGGAAGAAACAGCCAAATTTCTGGATACGTTTCCGAATGTGCGGATCGATACCGCGGCGCGTTTCGCCGATCTCATGATGAAACCGGACGCACAAGTACGCGCGTTTTTCATCAAATATCAGGATAGGATTCTCTATGGGACGGATTGTGATTTCAATGCGGAAGAATTAGGCAAAACGCCCGAAGCAAAAAGACAAAAAATAAAATCCATTATTACCGCACATCAAAAGAATTTCACTTATTTTGAGGATACCCTGGCGTTGCCCCCGGACGTGCTTCGCAAATTCTACTATGAGAATGCCGCCGCTCTCTTCGCAAAATCCAAAAAATAGTGTGTACCCTGGGAGGGCGAGGCGCCTGATGCTGTCAGAAAATCCTACTGTATACGGGAAGAATGGGCATTAGTCCCGCCCCGCTTGCCATTCGATTTCTGACACTTCTGATACAGAATCATTGCAAAGTCTTGCATTTCCAACCACTAACGAAGACTCACCTGATAAGTGCAATACACTTCCTGAACAGTCTCAAAACAGTCCGTTGCACAAAATTTGTACAATGGGTCCCTTGGCGGCGGCTTGTTTGCTCCGCCGCCTTGACAGGATGTCCACAGTAGATGATTTTGTTTCCAGATTGCGCTCAGGCGATAATGGCGAGGAAGGCAAAGGAAAGTACCAGTCTCAAACGGAGTCATCTGCACGCATGGATCAAATTTTTGTCAGCAGTGTTCAAAAGGAACTTCAGGCGGAGCGGTATGCGTTGCGCGACTTTGTGCACGGCAATGACCTTTTGCGGCAATTCTTTCGGGTGTTTCTATTCGAAGACCTACCTCCAATTGATCAACGGGCTGACGCAGTTTATCTTGATGAGATCAAACACAGCACGATATACGCTGGCATTTTCGGCAATCAATATGGGCGGGAAGATAAACACGGATTTTCGCCGACAGAGCGAGAGTTTATTGAGGCAACCCGTCTTAGGAAACGCCGTCTCATTCTGATCAAAGGAAATGATGATGCAATTCGCGATCCAAAGATGCAGACCCTTGTCCAACGCGTGGGAGATGAAGTGCTCAGGCGCCGTTTTGCGAACATTGACGAGATGCTCCGACTTCTGTACGGGAGTCTGATTCAATACTTGCAAGATCGAGGTTTCATTGCAGCGAAGGATTTCGATGCTGCGCCATGCGAAAATGCCGTACTCGCAGATATTTCTTCCACCAAAGTAAAATGGTTCATCAATAAAGCACGTTCGGAAAGAAGTTATACGCTTGCGCCAGACACACCACGCAAAGAAGTACTGGCGCATCTAAATTTATTGGCCAAGGGTCTTCCGACACGGGGTGCTGTGTTGCTGTTCAGTGATGCGCCGGAACGGTTCATCCATTCGGCGGATATTACCTGCCTGCACTTTCACAGTACGGAAATGCTCAAGCCAATTCCGAGCCAACAGGTATATCATGGCCCTCTTTTCGAGGTAGTGGACAAAGCCGTAGATTTTGTTATGGAACGCGTACGGCGAACCGTCGAGCCAAATGTCGAGTCAGCAGCGAGTGTTGTAACATACGAGGTGCCGTTCCGGGTTGTGCGCGAGGCCATCGTCAACGCCATTGCTCATCGCAATTATGCGTCGAAATCCGGCGTACAGGTTATGGTCTTTTCGAATCGGATCGAAGTGTGGAATCCGGGTGGATTGCCAGAGGATCTTACCGTGGATATGCTTAGGGGACCGCATCCTTCCGTCCCACGTAACCGGCTGATTTGCGAACCGCTCTACTTGGCGCATTATATCGAACGGGCAGGCACAGGCACCCTAGACATGATCCGGTTGTGCGCCAAGGCTGGTTTGCCGGAACCGGAGTTCCGCAGTGAGGGTGAACGGTTTATCACTGTCATCTGGCGAGATTGGTTGACCGACGAGGTGATGGATGAACTCGAATTGAACACTCGTCAGTGTCAAGCGGTCCAGTACGTCAATCTCCACCATCGAATCGGCAACTCGGAATATCAAGCACTCGCAGGGATAGCGAAACGAACTGCTCACCGGGATCTTGCCGATCTAGTTGCCAAGGGCGTTTTTGTGAAAATTGGAACACGGGGCAAGGGCACCGTCTATGGATTCAAGCGTCAAAAGGGTCATTAATGGGTCAAATGGGCCAGCATGCTAACGTGGGCTAATTGGGCCATATATGGGCCAAATGGGCCATGAGAGAGGAGGCGAAAGGGATCATACGGCTCAATAGAATGAAAGGGCGGCCGGTATTCGCTTCCATCTTTCTCAGTTCGCTGTTTTCACCGTTTCCACCTACTTTGGAGACGCCGTCGTTGCGTACCAGCGCACGGCCCTGCCGATCTTCAGTGGTCTCGGCATCATGCCCATGTCCGTCAAGCGGTACACGGTCCGCTCGCTGACACACAGGCGCTTCGCAACGTCTCCGACTTTTGCGAGTTGCATATCTTGCTCCTTTCCTTTCTTGCGCCGCCCCATTGCGGCACACTCTGCATTTTGGCGCGCGTCGGTTCTTGTAAGAACAAGGTTTGATGTGTTAGTCGTACTGTTGTTTTGCTTTTGTGAATGAAAACGGCTTACCGTGAATACATTCGTGCTCACTTTAACTGACATGATTGGATGTGTGCCCATGAAAGATTCTTTTGAGACGATTGAGAACCTCGGGCTTATTGAAAACGCTCTTGTTCATTTGGAATTCGAGCTACAGAGGAAATCCCCTAGCTTCTTCCGGGTTGCACGAGAAGCCCATCAAATATTGTATCGGGCGATGATTGAGGTGCTACAGGGTACCGACTGCTTTCAGGTTCTGAAGCCAAAGGGCAAGCGCGGGAAACCTCACTGCAAGTACAGTTTCGATGACGGTGTCTGGATGGAGGTTGTCGAAGAGCCCGTTAAGGGCTGCAAGAAGGCATGGCGTTTCTCAAACCCGCGTCCCTCCACTCCTCCCCAAGAAGAGCCGAGGCAAAAAACACCTCGCGCTCGCACGGATGCAGAACGAAAGAAGGAATGGGACGCGTATTGGGACCAGGACTTGATTGCCTTTTACTCTGCTCTGGCAAAGATTCAGACTGAATGCTTCATGCGCCGCTACGTTCACAGTACGTGGGAAAGGATTGACGACGAGGAGATGGAGATCCTAGAGTGGGTGCATGAGCGAGTGAGGAACGAATTTGAGCACTTTGTGCCGAAGACGTACTGCGTCGAGAAGTGTTTGGCTGTGCGCGGGGCTGAGCTGTGTCTCAAAATCGCAGGACGCTTGCTTCTTGAGTCTAACAACGTGCTCTTCAATTCCCGGAATCACAGCGAGCGAATCCGAAAGGCATTGAAACGCAGTACGGCGCGTCTCCAACGATGGGAAGAGCCACAACCGTGAGATCCGTGAACTGGTTGGTGTTCCGGTTGCCCCGAAAGGTCACCCTTTTATTCATTCATTTCACTGCCGGGCGCAACGCGGAAAGCAACGTCCGAAGATCATTCATGCGGACTACGCGCGTAATCACGCATAAAACCACAAAGAGAATCACAGCAGTGAATCGTGCCCAGACGGGATTACCTGTTATATAGAGTCCAAGCCCTGCGGTTAGTAACAGGATATGCGGCCAGAGGCACTGCATACGATGCAGGCGGAGTCCTTTTCTCATTACGCACGCCAATTGCGCGGAAAAACTGAGCGCCGCCGTGAGCACCGCAGCAATGCCCGCCCCCATAATTCCCATCAGAGATACCAGAATGATATTCGCAACGATACTGAATATTGCGGTGAAAATGTTCACATAGGTGACCAGGGAGGGGTGTCCCAGCGCAATGAGGGTTTGCCCCATCAATCCGGCCTGCACCGCAATGCAGATGGCCGTGGTAAGCAGCCCCAGAATCGCTGTTGTGGCCAGATAATCCCGGTTGAACAGAACAATGATCAGTGGTTCTTGGATCAAGACGATCAAAAACACAGCCAGGTAGCCTAAAAATCCGGTAATGAGCAGGGTGCGCTGAAGAAATTTTGTGGCATCTTCCCGTTCGCCGCGTTCGGACAATTCGGCGATAGTAGGAAGAAATGGCACTAATAACGCATTTAATGCGCGTGAAAGCATCGTAGGCACGCGCTTGGCCACTTCATAAAGCGCCACGGCGGTTGGGGATTGAAGCAATGCGAGCAGCAACACCGTGTCGAACCGCTGGAAAGCAAACGTCAACAGGCTGTTAATATATAAAGGCACGCTGAATTTTAAACATTGCCATGCCACCGCGCCGTTCCGCTGCCAGCGCGCGCCTTTGGGCAGCGCCGCCATCAGCCACACCACGGCCACCGCATACGACGCGGCCATGGCCAGCGCGATTCCCGCGACGTCAGCATTAAATACAACTATTGCCGCCCCTACGAAGAGAACCTGCATGCACGAAGAAACCACCACGCCCATCGCGCGCTGCCCATAGCGATTTAATCCCGCCAGCGAAGCGAGAGAAGCGTCCCGGAGCACGCCCACGAAGAAAAGAGGGGGCAACAGCGCAAGAAACAGGGGCAACAGCATCAGGTCGAAGTGCATGTTGGCTTCGAACCATGTCTGTGCATACACCACCATGGGGATGGCCAGGAACACAACGGCTCCCAACACGGCGGCAAACACGGTTTGAAACGACAGGCATGCGCCCGAGATTCGGGCCTGTTCTCCGGGTTCCGCCGCAGCCACCAGCTTGGGCAATGATACCGAGAGCCCCGCATTCGCCACCAGATTGAAAAAATCCGCCCAAAGCAATGCAAGGGTAAGCACGGCCACGCCCGTCGGACTGAGGGCGTTGGTGAACATTTTCCCCACCGCGAGCATTGCCAGCATCGAGAAAAGCACGCTTGCGCCGGAAAGCATGCCCCCTCGGACGACCGTGCGCGTGCGGCTCATGGCATATCTCCCCAGCCTTAGGCCGCAGCCTCTTTTTCTATTGCGAGGGCATACTTGCGCAAGGCCAGCATGCCAAAAAAGTGCATCGGTACGGCGACGGCCGCGGCAAACATGGCCGCAATGATCATGAGCGAGCGATGGGGGCCGCTTTTCTCTTCCGGCGGCACCGCGTGCGAGGCAATCTTAAATTCAGGCACCGACTCCTGCACGGCGGTGCGGGTGGCCTCCAGGGTCGAGGCGAGTTCCTTTATATTTTTGGAAATACTTTCAATTTTCAGTTCAAACGCCTTTTTCTCCCGAGTTACCCGCGCCAGATCCGCGCGCAAGGCTGAAACCTGTGTATCCAGTGTTTTTAACTCCTGGTCAATGGTGGTCTGCTGCGCCTTTACCCCGGACAACTCCTCCACGTCCTGTGCGCGCTTCGAACTCAACTCGGTGTAAAGGGGATTCACTTCCTCCGTCACCAGCACCTTGCTGTCGTCCTTTTTGGCGTCCTGCAACAGCCAGTAGGCAGCCTCCGGCGGTGCTTTCCGGAGCGTGACCGTGGGCTGCACCTGGGCCAGTTGCTTGTCCAATTCGGCGGCTTCAGCCTCCAGCCGCGCCAGTTCCGTCAACAGTTGGGAGCGCTGAAGTTGATATGAAGTAACGGTGGATTCCATTTCCGCCAGACGCTGCTGCATGTCCTGTTCGCTGGATTGGGCTTCCAGCGATTCAAGTTCCTTCGCCGCCGCGTCATACTCATCCCAGAGCTGCTTGTGGCGGTTTTCCAGGAATTCCACCGCCCCGACTTTCGCCGTTGTGCGCATCCGCTCCGCCGTATCAATGCTCAACTCCGCCCAGATATTCGCGATGTCCGCCGCGATTTTGGGATCCTTCGCCGTCAGGAGCAATTCCACGATCTGCTGATACTCCACCTTCTCCATCGTCTGCAAATGCACCTTTGCCTTCACATCCAGGGATCGGATGGTTTTCTCAATCGTCAGGCTGTCCGCGTTTATCCCGATTGCTTCATAGCGCTCCTTCAATTTGTTGCGCAGGTTTTCCGCAATCAGTTCACTGGTGAGAATGGCCTTGTAATCCGGCATGGCCAGCGCTTCCATCAGCCCCACCTTAAAGTAATTCAGATGCTCGACCGGCTCATTCACCTGATTCATGTTCACCGGCACCACGTCCTGTGCTTTAATCGGGATGGGCGCCAGGATCAATAACACCCGCGCCGTGTACGAATTGTCCAATTGAAACGACAGATACGCCGCAATCGCCCCCGCCAGCACCACGCCCGCCGCCATGCGTATCGCCAACCGCGTCAATATGCGAGATCGCCCTATCGTCATATCAGGCCCTTTCCGCTTGCTGCACTCAGTATAGCAACGCCCCCCGCCCTGCGCAACGCAATGAAATGACGCGTAAAATGGGCCTAATCATGATTGCGCACATGGTTCAATTTACCTTCTTGGCGTACGGAAGGTATAATTTTCTTTATCGATTTAGACAAACGCATTTTGGATAAAGAAGCTATTGTTGTGAAACCTCCATTTCAGTTAGTGAGTTACATTGCGCCGGGCGCGCCGGCGACGCGGCGTCCAGCCCAAGGCAATGAAGCCTATCTTCGCCCGGAGATAGGGTTTACGCCGCGCTGGTACCGGCAGGCGCTGGGAATCGATTTTGGAGCGCGGTGGCATGAAGAACCGGGGTACCGGATGGAAGGTGTCGCCGCTATGCGCACAGAACTGGAGCACCGCTTCCCAGGGATGGGCATAGGGATGGGGCATGGGTCGAAGGATTTGTTGACAGGGACCTACGGGGCATGCACCATCGCGGGTATTTTGGGGCTGCCCATACTGTATGCACCGGATCAGTGGCCTACGTGCGCGGGGCCGTATCTGGACGAGGATGCTGTGGAAAACTTGGAGCCCCCCGGCCTGGATACAAATCCGTTTTTTCAAAGGCTAATGGACCAGTTTGATTGGATTGCCGCCAAAGACGGAAAAGTCGAGGGGTTTATCAATTGGCAAGGAGTATTGAATAATGCACATCGGCTTCGGGGCGAGGCGTTGTTTACGGATATGGCCCTGAATCCCGGCCGGTGCCTGCGGTTGTTCGAGTGTGTCTGCGGGACAATGATCGAGGCGGCGCAGCGGCTGCATGCGCGTCAGCGGGAATCGGGGGTAGAGGTGCGGTTTTTCACGGTGAGCAATTGCCTGGTGAATCTCGTGTCGCCCCAGTTGTATCGGGAGTTGCTGCTGCCGTTCGACCAAAAAATTGCCCGGGCGTTTGGATGCATTGGCATACACAATTGCGCCTGGAACGCAAGTCCCTATCTCGACGCCTATGCGGAAATCCCCTGTGTTGCCTATATCGACATGGGGCTGGATTCGAACCTGGAGCGGGCACGGGCGTTGTTCCCACACGCGCGGCGGGCGTTGATGTATACGCCCACGGATCTGCACAACAAAACATGCGGGAAAATCCGGCGAGATCTGGAACACATCGCGGAGTGCTATGGCCCCTGCGATATAGTGGCGGCGGATATCGAAGCCGAAACCCCGGATGAGCGCGTGATCTTTTTAGTCGAGCAATGCCGGGAGATCAGCGGGGAGAGGGGCGAGAAATAATCTCCAAAACAAATTATTTGTCATTCATTGCCAGTTTACAGGCCTGCGCAAGATGAAACCGCCTGGTTTTTCTATCTCATTCGGGAATTGACTATTCTTTAACACCCCATGTCCAAGTGTAAATGAGGCGTGTGCAGCCTGTTGCAGTTCTTTTGAAACACGTGCAGGGGGAAATGCGAGAACCACACGCTTGTTTGGGCAAAATTGCCTGATCTTCATTATGGCTCCAACCAGATCACTGTCTGCAGAAATAAGAATCGCGGTATCGAAGACATCCTGTAATGCATCCGAAACCATTTCCACCGCGATGTTTACATCGGTCATTTTCTCGCTGGGCACTTTATCCACCCAGCCACATTGAGAGCACACCCGGGAATGCAGCATATATTTCCCAAAGAAGATCTCTATCCCTTTCTGAGTTTCCAGAGCCTCAAGGAAAGCATTTTGGCGGAGCCGTTTGTCTTCGGGAAAACTTACGCGGGCTGTAAAGTACTTGACTGTGACAATCTGCTGATCTTGCAGTAGCAACCGTTCACAAAGATGATATAGATTAAGCCAGTAGAGATGCTTCCATCCCTTCTCCCTAAGACCGAAATACAGATTAAATCCGTCTATATATGCTATTACCCGTTTCATTGCTGGGCATTCCCGATGGAATATATCCTTGCTTTCTCCAACACTCTGGGGTAAAATATTTGTAGTAACCCCCCCGGAGATAGTATCTCCGGCCCGACGCTTCTCTTCGGAGAAGCGTTTCTTTTTTTCATGTGCTTGGCCTCCTGCGGTTTTGGAGTCACTACACAAATAGCCTGCCAATTTTCACCACTGAATTCAACACATATGTTCCATTATATTGGGATTATTCTTTCCAGGAAAGAATTCAATGAGGGGAATTCAACTGAAACGGTCAGTATACTTCGCAGGTGATTATTACAAATTATATAATGCGGTTAAGGAAGGCTGAATGAATATGCCGGAAGAATTTTTTGTGGTTCGAAGAATAGTTGTTTTGGTGGGGGCGCTTTTTGTGTGTGGGGCAGTGCTGGCTAAACCGGTGGTGGAGCGGGTGTCGCTTGAGACGGGGGCTGCACAACAACTCGTGAAGAACCCAGGATTTGAGGAAGGGGAGGCGGCGTCGCTGCCAGGGTGGTTTTTCTGGCGGACAGGATATGAGGCGGCGGCGGGCGCGGGCCGGGACGGCGGGTGCGCGCTGCGGTGTGTTCAAGCGGTCACGACGGATCAACATGGCGCCGGGCAAACCGTAGAACTCAATCAGTCCGAGGCACGCACGATCTTCGCGACAGGGTGGAGCCGGGCGGAGAATGTGGACGGCAGCCCGAATCCGGGATACTCCATCTATCTGGACATGGAGTACATGGACGGCACCTTTTTGTATGCACAGGCATCGCCGTTTTCCACGGGAACGCATACTTGGGAGTTGCGCAAGCTGGTGATCCCTCCCGGCAAAGCGGTGCGGCGCGCCACGGTATATCCATTGTTCCGAGGCCATACAGGCACGGTATATTTTGATGATTTTGCGCTTGGGGAACTCAAGGGGGAATCGGATGTACATTTTTTTGAGGGAGTGCCGGTCCGGTCTGGTTCAAAAGAGATTCCCGATTTCCCGGTGGCAGCCACGTTGCACACATCGAACGGCCTTGACGTAAAACTTGGTGAAGACAATTCATCGATCGCCATGAATGGTCACGTCTTAGGCCGGGGTGGACCCGTGTGCTTTGTGCGGGATGCCACTGCGGACAGTGATTTCCTTGCACCGGATTCCTGGAAGCTAAAGGAAGGGGAAGGTACGGTGACGTTAACAGGAAATGTGGATCCGTTGGACCTGATCCTGAACGTCACTCTTCTAGCGGACGGAACGCATATTGAAGTTACAAGCTTGGTGCAAGACACACGCGGCGAAGATCGTGCCGTGACATTGTATTTTGCTGTACCGGTCATGGGACAGGGTTGGACCTGGTCTGACGATACACGAAGAAGTGTTCCAGCGGAAAAGGGGGTGTTCTGCAATACCGTGCGCACAGGCGCAGGTGCGACCGGTCTGCGATCCCGGTATCCGCTTGCGGCGTTGAGCAAAGATCGGGAAGGGCTCGCATTGGCGGTGCCCTTGGACGAGCCGCGCCACCACCGTTTCGGGTTTGATGCCTCCAATGGTCTGTACTTCGCTGCGTTTGATCTGGGATTGAGCAAGGCCACCGCGAAATTTCCCGGAAAAGCAATGTGCCGCGTCCTGGTGTATCCATTTGAAGGACAACATCGCTTTCGCGGGGCATTGGCGCGTTACTATTCCCTGTTTCCGGAATCGTTTGTGAAACGGGCGCCTGTGGAAGGACTATGGATGGCATTCACGGACATCGCTACCGTGAAAGGCTGGGAAGATTTTGGATTTGCCTACAAGGAAGGCATCAATAATGTGCCATGGGACGCACGGCACGGCATTCTGAGTTTTGTGTACACCGAACCAATGACGACATGGCTTGCATTGCCACCGGAAATACCCCGGACGTATGACGCGGTCATGGAATACTTAAATACGCTGGGAACCTCTGATAAACCTGAAGATCAACGGCGCGCCTCAAAAACCATCACTTCATCGCTGCATGGTCCCGATGGTCGGTCGATTCTCTCCATTGAGAATGCGCCATGGTGTAATGGCGCGGTTTTTGCCTTGAATCCCAACCCGGAGGTTCCCACCACAGCGCAACATCCAATTAATCAGGCACAAAATGAATTTGGACAAATTGAAAGTGCGATTCAACAACATGATAGGAAGAGTCTCGGAGACGTTGAACCCGCGCGGGTGGATGGGACTTATATCGATTCGTACGAATTCTGGAACACGACCCTGAACTACAACCGCACGCATTTTGCGTCCGCCGATCTGCCGCTGGTATACGATGCCATGACCTGCCAGCCTGGCATTCTAACTATTTTTTCCACCTTTGAGTTTCAGCGGGAACTCGCCCGCCGCATGCATGCGCAAAACCGGCTGATGATGGCGAATGGCGTGCTGCATGTGTATGATTTTCCCGCGGCGTATCTGGATGTGCTGGGTACGGAGACCAATTGGTTCCCGCAGGGGAAATGGCAACCCCTGCCGGACGACGATCTGTGTTTCCGGCGCGCGATGTGCTACCAGAAACCCTATTGCTTCCTGATGAATACGCATTATGCCGACCTGACGCTGGAATTGACGGAACGCTATATGCAGCGCTGCCTGTTCTACGGCATGTTTCCCGGATTCTTCAGTGAAAATGCCGCCACCAATTGCTATTTCGCCACGCCGGAATGGTATGAGCCTGCCCGTTCTCTCTTCAGGAAGTATGTGCCGCTGATCCGGCGCATTGCGAAGGCCGGTTGGAAACCCATTACCTTTGCGAAGACCGATAATGAGAAGTTATATGTCGAACGTTTTGGTATGGCCAAAGAAGGAGAGGTTTTCTTCACGGTAATGAATGAAACCGGAAGCCCTGAGCGGGGTATGCTAAAAATCGATTTGGCCGGCCTTGGATGGGGTGAAGGAAATGGGGAGGTTCGGGATCTCACTGAAGAAACAGTTATTCACGAATGCAAGCCGGACACGATGCTGGAACTTCCGCTGGATTGTCGGCCGTATAGCACGAAGCTGTTCTTGTTGACGGTGATAAATCCGGCGTAGAGACAATCCGCGCGGAGAAGATCATCTTCTCCGCGCGGTGTGATTCAAAAAGGCATAAAGTTCCTACCGGCGCTGAACCATCAAATCGAGATCTTCCAGCAGGGATTGCAGATCTTCTTCATGCTCGACTTCATCGTTCAGAATCTGGAGTGCGAGTTCATAAGTGATCGGATCTGCCTCACGCGTGATTTTAGACAGTTCCTGATACACCCCGATGGCGCATTGCTCGCCCTTGATGTTCTGTTCCAACAATACGCGCACATACGGATCCTCTGGCGCGTCATACCCGCAATTGGTATGTTTGTACCAATCCTGAGGCGTCAACACCGGCGTTCCGCCAAGCTGAATGATCCGGTTTGACACCAAATCCGCATGGCGCAACTCGTCCGTGGCATGCTGCAGCAGTTCAGCCATCACCCCGTCTTTCATGGGGCCTTTGGCCAGTTTTGCGCCCAGCCAATACTGATAATAGGCAAGCCATTCATCTGCAAACGCACGATTCAAAAGGTTTAACAACACCTCCACATCCATACCTACGATTGAACGTCCCTTGGTTCCCATGATGCTTCCTCCTTTCACAGCAGTTGATTCAAAATGTCTTTGTCGCGCACTTCATTGTAAGGATAGGGTACAAGACTTACGCCTTCCCAGCTTTATATAGCACGATCTTAACGCAAAGTAAAAGCGTCCACCTCGTTCCCATCTTCATCAATGGCCTTCAATGCCACGCCTTCCGGGCGCACATTCACCAGCCAGAAATGCGCATAACTCCCCTCCTTTTCATTATACCAGCGGGGTGTGGGGTCAACCTCGCGGGGGTCCACGCCGAAGGTGCCATCGCCCACGTAAACTGTGCCGTTTTCAACCACTTGATTGCCCTTGAGGGGCTTGGACCGTTTGAAAACATGATCATGCGCTTCAAAACTCACCGTCAGGCAATACTTGTCGAACAGCGGCCCCCAGCATTTGCGTTCCAACTCAGAACCACCGCCGTCATACGGGCGATGTGTGGGATACAGCGGAACATGATAGCAGGCAAACTTATATTTCACATCCCGGTACTTTTCAAGTTCCTGCGCCAACCATTCGGCTTGCGCTCCATCCTGCGGCGCCAGATGGCCGCTGTCCAACACGAAAAAGACCACATCATCGCTGAACCGGCGCGAATGATAGGTAGCACTGCCTTGCCGTCCAAAGAGCGACAAATAATCCGGAGACTTTATCTCCAGACGATCTGTTTCATAATGGTTCACCTCGTGATTGCCGACCGCCGTCACAATCGGGATCATCCGGCCATCCCTCCCCACCATGTATTTATCCCAATTCTTAAACCACCTTTCCCAATCCTTATATTCTCCCAGCCACCCATTGGAATAGGGGATGTCGCCGCCGATGATCCCAAAATCCGGATCTTGTTCCCCGGCCAGTTTCAAGAGCTTTTCCGTCCGCCGGGAAACCCCCATGTCTCCGCCATTGATGAACCGCAAGGGTGCGTTTCCGCCCGGCAACGTGCGAAAGGACCGCTCCACCGTGTATCCATATTTCTCATCACCCACCACGAAATAATACAGGGTGTTTGGCTTCAGGTTTTTCAACGCGGCCACATAGCACGCCCGGCCATCGAGAATTTCCAGCATGGTCTGTATATAGGGCAGATCCATCTGCTGCGCATACTTCGCCTGTTCCCCCTTCCGCGATTCTGTATCGTAAAAAAGTGTGACCTTCGGAACCTTCCGTTCAATAAACACATTGATGTCTATCGAGGTCGTGGGATCATCCGAATACGTCAAATACGTATGCAACGGCTCCGCTGCCCCGCCGCCCATGACGGCAAGAACGCAAAAAATAGCAGCAGTAACTACAAATCGTCTGGAATACATGTCAAACTCCTCTGAAATTGCATGGATTTGGGTTGAGTGTCAACAAGCAAGGATAGTTTAAGCGGCAAAACGCAAAATCTCAACCTCTGCGCCTTTGTTAACTGCCTCTTCCGCTAGATTCATGACCTCACCGGTTATTTTCTCAGAAAGATAGTATTCGCCACAGTTGACACATACCTCGGCGGGAACTTCCTTTATGATGACTGTGGTGGCAGCCCGTTGAAGCGTTACTGTAACGTTTCCAGGTTTTGTATCACCATGTTTGCATAACACACATTTCACTGCATGTCTCCAGAAATCTCCAGGAATCAAGCACGACCAGTCCTTTGGGAACTCATCAAACTTTTACAATTCTATCAGATTGAGGGTGAGTAATATAAACTAGCCATGCCAAATAATCAGGATGGATTCAACGGCCACCGATCAGAATTTTTCATTACATTTCTTTCAAACGATCAATTTTCTTTTTCATTGCTTCCCTTTTCGACAACGAAAGACTCTGCCGGTTCCCATTAGAAACGGGATCGCTTTCCAGCACTTGGGTGAATCCGGAAGCATCAAACCGGATTAACCCTTTGGGCCCATTAAGATGAATAGTCCAGCTATAGCAAGGTTTGCCAATGCATTGGCTACCATGTTTTTTGCGCTCGATCCTATCCATGCTAATTTCATTCAGCGTGTTCACCCCTTCAATTTCTTCGAAATCAACCTGGACATGGAGATTATTAACCTCCTCAAAGGTCAGGGTTGCAGGCGCCACCAGAAAATCGAGCTTACCGGCTTTATCCAACCATTCAACGATAAAATCGATATCTAGAACAAGCTGCCTTGTCCAATCGTTTTCTTCCGGATCGCCGGCCCGGATTGCAAGTCCCCACAGTGTGCAATCATGCCATGAAAGATCCTGAAAATCTGCTTCGGTTACTGCTTTCTTCATCAGTACGATTCCTCCGCCTATAATCAAATCCCATGCGCATGCTTCATTTAACTTTCCAAAATTTCGACATCGATCGCGCCAACCCAATGGGCGGCGTGATTGGCCCAGGGCTGAGGCGGAGTGCTGTCGAAGACACATAGGAATTTCCGGGGGCCTATGGGGAGGATATCGGTATACCCAGTGGTGAAAAACGGCGCGAAATTTATCTCATCGCACCATGTCTGGCCACCGTCCGTGCTGCAGGTGAAGCAGTTGCCCCATCGCGGATACGCGAGGCCGCCATACGTCAAGGCGATCACACCCTCCGATAAGGCCATGCGCGGAAAACATCCTCGCGCCTCTTTCATCGGTTTAGGGCGGGACCATGTCTTGCATCCGTCTTGAGAATAAGCGATTACCAGAGGCACGCTTGGCGGACCCGGCGTAAAAAACTTATCCGCAGGAAACCGGTTGCCCGGATATATGCCCGAACCGGGAATAACATAGGAAAGATCATGGTAGGTGTCGGTAGGCTCGCTAAGCGGGGCATGCGCATCGTCATTTACCAACCGCATGACACAGACAAATCGATGTTCATCCACCTGTACGAGATTCGGCTCGCACGGCCCCCACAAGGTCCAGCCCTGCTTCGTTTTCCCCTCAGGATCTTCCACCGCGTCCAGATCGCCCACATGCGACATAAACTCCCAATTTTTCCCGCGATCACTACTCGAAGCAATGAAGGTGCGAAAGCGCGCGGGGGTGTAGAAATCCTGCAAGGCCGCGATGAGCCGGCCGTCAGCCAATTCAAGAGTATTCCCATGGAACCATTTGGGACGGTCCGGCGTAAATTCGCCCTCAGGCAACTGCAACGTGCCATCCGTGAGCGGCCCACGGACTGTTTTCCAGTTATCGTCCGATTCCCATCGCTTGGTGGTGCGCAACCCCGGCTTGCCCTCCACAGCCGCTGTTTCATAATGTGTGGAAAGACAGAGGCCATCCTTCAATCGCAACGTGTTCAAACCCATCCCGGTAACCTCCGGTGGTACAGGACGCCACGTGTTGCCGAGATCTTCCGAACGAATGGCGGTGAGTGGTCCGCCCTCTTCCGCCGCCTGGGCGGAGAGCACCACCGTACCCCCTCCCAACCGCGCCAGAACCGGAAACATGGGTCCGCGCATAATCACCCGTATTGTTCCCAGCCGAACACGCAACGAGCCCCGGCGCACTTCCCACGCCCGGAAGGGTCCTTCCCCCGCGTCGTCTGAAAACGAGGAAGCAGCCTTGGTTTCTTCCGCGCATGCAGAATCGGGCGTCCCCGCCATTGCGGTCACAATGCCACACCCTATTCCTTTTAAAAATCCCCGTCTTTGCATGGCGCGCCTCTCCTTGTTCGGTTGATATTTCGCCATTTTCCTGTGATGATACGTCTGCATGCATTGTGCATAACGAACAACAGAAGGCGAGATCATTATATGAGACGGATATCCTGTGTCACAACGGCTGTCATCATGATGTTGATCAGTATGATTGCATTGACTGCATGGGCAGCGGAAGAAAAAGGTCCCCTCTGGGTGCATTCCCAATGCACGCCCTTGCCCACAGAAATGTCAGGGCCTTTTGTACGGCTGGGGGATGGGCGGCTGCTCACCATAAAAGGGGCTGATGCTTTGACCAGCGCCGACGAAGGGAAAACATGGGGAAAATGGGGCATTTTTGCCGATCCGCAGCGCTTTGCGATCAGCAGCGAATATGGGATTCTTCGCACGAAGAACGGCGTGGTTATTGTGGCGTTTATAAACATGAAGGAGCAGGATTGGCGTTGGAACAGCGCCAAGCATGACGCAGATCCCGGCACGCGACTGCCCACCTATGCCGCGAGAAGTCTTGATGAAGGAAGAACCTGGGAAGCGCCCCAAAAACTCCATGACGAATGGACCGGCTGCATTCGCAACATCATCCAGACCAAGAGCGGGGCCGTTGTGTTTACCTCCATGAAGCTGCTGAACAATCCCGGCCGGCATTCCGTGCTCACCTACGTATCAAAAGACGATGGCGCCACATGGCGCGCCAGCAATATCATCGATCTGGGCGGCTGCGGGCATCACGGCGGGGTGACCGAAGCTACAGTAGTCCAATTGAACGACGGACGCCTTTGGAAACTGATCCGGACAAATTGGGGCCGCTTCTGGGAAGCCTTTTCCGAGGATGATGGCATATCGTGGCGCACCATCCACCCTTCCACCATCGAAGCCAGCAGTGCGCCTGGTCAATTGCTCCGGCTGCAAAGCGGTGCATTATTGCTCGCATGGAACCGGCCTTTTCCCGAAGGAAAAACCGAATACCCCTTGACTGGCGGCGACAATGAGTGGTCGGAAGTGCCCGTCAGCAATCACCGGGAAGAACTCTCAGTCGCGTTATCATTGGATGACGGCCAGACTTGGTCCGCCCCAGTCGTCATCGCGCGGCAGACGGGCCAATGGCTTTCCTACGCCTATTTATTCGAGCCCAAGCCCGGCCTCGTCTGGTTGACCACTATGCAAGGCGGAGTGCGTGTTTCCTTCCAAGTGAAGGATCTTTTCCCGGCTACACCCTCCGCCCCTTGAGGAAACGGAGACAGATTCCGTTTTATGACTTTTCTTTTTGTTTTGCAACTGCATCCACTTGCTTGGCAAACTCGGAATTTTTCAATGCAGCATCTTCATTCCCCCCCTCTTTCTTCAAGTAGTTTTCCATGGTTTTTTTAAACATTTCACATGCATCATTAAAGCAAACATCAACTATTGATGGGATACCCTTAATAATCCCACTGACTACATCTGGTTTCCTTTCTTTAGTCGAGGACTGATAGATAAGATCATCAATTTTCTTTTGGTTCTTAAGATAGGCTATGCGGGCAAGATAGTATGCGCCTTTGCGCAATGAACCACGCTTCTGCTTGTCTGTCATTTTGGTTATTAGAGACCGGCATTCTTCCTCAAGACAACGAGCCACAAGAATCTGCAAGGCGCGCTGGCTGGAAGAATCATTCGGAACAAAACCTTCAGGAAGAGCGCCTGGATGATCATCACCCTCTGGTCCTTGAAGATTGAAAGCACGATAATAGTCATCCCCTTGCCGGAAAAACTCACGCCGGCTCAATGAGTTACGCAACTTGGAACAATAGCCCATAAAAACAGCAAGATAGGCCATGCCTGCCTGTTCTTTTGTAAAGGTCATCGAACATGCGTGGCCAGGAGGCGTCTCGCCTTCTTTCCGCTCATAACCAATGCCATATTCGTGGTATATCTGTTGTAGTGTTTTTTGAATAGCATCGTTGGATAGCAAGTCTTCGGGGCGGATTGCATTTTGCGAATTTGTGGCAATAATCAATGCGTTAAGAAAAGTAGTGTTTTGGGGTTCAATTTGATAAATGCGCACCATAACATTGGAATTTCCCTGGAACTGGTCTTTGAGATCTTGAGCATACTTGGCATGATAGAGCGCATTCACTGTTTGACAACCATTGATAATCTGCAACCCCTTCAATCGTACTTTAGCTTTCTTGGCGCTCGCGGGCATATCCACTTCCAGGGAATCTGTGGTGATGCTGACACCATTATTCATGAAGCCAAACCAGGCACTCTGGTTTCCTGTGATGGTTTCGATAATTCGGCGGTTTACTTCCTTGCCGGTCCCAAGAAAAAGGCGTACATTCTTCTCAAAAAGTTCATTATTACTGTAACGATCCACTAGCCGGATCAGTTGATTAACATTTACAAATCCGACCACCACTTGTTCAGGCATTCCGTTTGGATTGGGGCCTATGTTGTGATGAAGGAAAGACCTTACGTCCATCTCAAAGTTCAATTCAAGGACTTCATCTTGAATCGGAATGCGTCCGAAAACACAAAGGCTATAGATATCCACACCACCATACGTTTCAAACGTAAATCCATACGTCTGGCGATCATAGGAGAAAGTGTCACGAATCTCTTGCATCTTCTTGGCGTCTGAATACGAGACATTTTGACCGTTCACAATGTAGTAACATTGAATACGGGTGCGAGCGCGCTTATTGGCGCCCCGTGCTTGATCCAAAGCCTCGCGAACCTCTTGGAACGCATCCAACGCAGAGGGATCCTGTAGATCACTATGTAGAAACACTCGGTTCATGCGATCCACAAATGCGTATAGTTCCTTTGTTGAGATGCCCCCGTCATATGCGTCCTTAAACTTGAATTGGAAGAGTTTCACCTGAATTTCATCGCCCTGATCAAGAACGAGATATGCATCCAGCAGTTCTTCTGATTTTCCAGTTTTCTTTGTGTCCACGAACCGCAGCCCTTCAAACAATTCATCATCGTAAAGATAAGTTACTTTTTGAACCGCCAAATAATAGAAGAGCGTTCGATAATTGTCTGGTTTTATGCCCCAGGACGGATTGCGTTCCGCTAAATGATGCATCTTTTGTTTTAGATAATCGATTTGATCAGGCAACAGCTTGCCATGTTCGGCTATAGTTTTAGCTTTGGGCATCTCTAACCCTTTCTTAAACGTATTAAAATCCAATACGATTGGCGAACACTGTCAATTTTCTCTTGATTATTATGTTCATTTTGTACGTATGCGTCAAAATTCACAGCTGAAGCAAAACATCAAGAAAATAAAACCGTGTTCAGGAAGAACAAGGAAGAAAATAGTTATCACCTCTGTGAATTTGCATATGAGGTGCTCAGGAGAATCCTGAAGAATACGTTATCATGGCTTATTTACAGGTATATAACCGATAAACATAGCACATATAATCGTTCCAGCGGCAAAGATCAGCCACAGTGCATCCACAGGGGAGCTTGTTGTGTGAATCATCACGGCAGTAGTGGCGTCCTTCGATTTAAAGGTGATGAAAACAGGTCTTTCTGTAACTTCAATCGTATCATCCAGCAGCACTTTCTCATATTCCGAACCAATGTCGTGGAGAGTGACCTGTCCATCGGTTTCACCCGCGTCAATATGTACCCGTGCCTTTCCCCATGGACGCAGTATGGGTTCAAACCACAAAATCAAGGCTGATTCGCCGTTTTCCCGGCGGCAGAGCGCCGTGCGCAATTGACGAGCCGCCAGGCCGCCCGCCACCTTTACCAGATCTGGGCGTAGTACGCTATGGCTGCAATAACGGCTGAAAAGACGATACGCATATGCAGAGGGTTTCCAGCGGTCTTCCGGACCCAACAATCCGAAGAAGCGTTCCGAATCCACTGGGAGTTTTGCCTGAGATCCTGCATCGGCGTCATGGAAACAGTACCACACAATAAGTTCGAAGCCCAGGGAAGCCGCGGCGGTGTACGCTTTGATGACATGGTCCGCTAATTGCTGGCTGTCGCTGGCCCAGGGATAATACCCGCCATCGGGCGATCCCACTTCCGTTACCCAAATCGATCCGGGATGATTGAATCGCTTCGCCGCTCCTAATATTTTTGCAAATTCGAGCGGATAGTGGCGCGGATCGGTTACATATAAATGGCAACTGGGATGTTGAACCGCCGCAAGCGCCCCAGATGCGTGAAGTCCGTCGATACCCGGAGGTGTCAACGCGCCCAAAGGGCCGGTCATGGCGGAACCGACAATGCGGGCGGAGGCATCCACGCTGCGCACGGTCTCGGCGGTTTGACGCGCTAAATCGTAGAATTCATCCAAGGATCCAGCCCAGAACCGCTCCATATTCGGCTCGTTCCAAATCTCCCAGGCGTACACCCGATCTTTATATCGATCCACCACCCGGCGCACATACTCCAGAAAAAGGGGCACATCCGCCGGTGCAATATAGGGACCGCGTTCCTTGCCCGCCGGGTCTTGTTCCACGGCATTGTTGTCGAAATCCAAAATGGCAATCACATGTTTTCCGTGGGCCACTGCCGTATCCACATACCCATCCTTCGCCTCAAGATTCCATTGGTCCGGTCCAGGCTGAAAACCGCTCCAATGGAAATCCGAGCGGAGTGCCTGCACCCCCAACGCATCCAACTGCGTGTATTCTTCCTCCGACTCTGAATACCCCGCATGACACACCGCCATCGGCTCTTCCAACGCCACTGTCGCGGGCCTATCAAGAAAACGCGGCGGCCATGCGGTCTTATACAAGAGTGCGAATCCTGGAACTGTTGCAAGAACAAGAACCAAACAAAAAACACCCGTACTAAGGAAAATTCCGGCAGGACGGACAGAAGAAACAAAAGATTCTCCTATTTCTTGATGACCTTTGCGCCAAACCAGCATTGTGCAGACGCCCCAGAGCACAAGAAGTATAACCAGGATCGCGCCATTCCCGCGGGCAAGCAGTAAAATTTCATTTGCGCCTTGTTGAAAATGCACTATCATTCCGGAAAAAGCGAATCCTGCCAATCCGAAAAGCCAAACGAAGGACATGATGAAACACGAGACGGCATAGAAAAACCCACATTGCCGAAACGTGGCGAGGATCAGCCCCGGAAGTATGTATCCGAATGCCAAAGACAGAGGCCAGGCAAGACCGTTAGGGACGAGCAGGACCACTAACGCCAATGCGGCATGCGTGAACAGCGTGAGGTGAAACCGGGCGGCCAACAGTAATACACCCACGCCTGCAAAAAATACTGGATCCCGAAAAAGGTCCAAAAACAAAGGATACTTCCCGGCTATGGCGCCCATGTGGATGGTGCAATATGCCGCACGGATCTGGACCGCCATAAACATGCTTAACAACGCCAGCCCTTCAATCGCCGGGAGAATCCGTGCCACTATCGGTGGCTGTGGTTGCGCAGGAACAGATGTAACACCGGAATGGCGCAAGCTAAGCAACGCCATGAATGCATGCGCGGCAATCGACAAAGTCCAGAAATATACCACCCAGGAAGCTCCTGATGCCGCCCATAAAACAACACACCATAACCCCACCGAAGCCAGTGCCATTTGTCCCGGAGATTTTTGGGTGACATCTGCGTGAGCAATAGCGTTGCCCCGCAAATGCACGGATAAATCCGCCGCCAGGATAAAGCTGATTGCCACACTCCAGACATATAAGGGCAATGAAAGCGGAAAGATCGGCTGAAAGGGGTCCTGAAAAACAACATAAACGAGCAATACTGTTTGCAGGAGACACGCCATCCAATGAAACGGCGCTTCCAATCGGATCAGCGCTTTTCGGATGTGTGTATTAATTGAACCTGCACCCAAAATGATCATTACAAGGAACGGTACAAGCGCAAGGCTTCCTCCCCAGGCGTTATCCACGCACAACGGTGAACTCGTGGACAAGACCCAAAACATGTGAAGCCCGATCAAGATAAATGCCTCGCACCATGCAAAACCACGGGCGATAAGCGTAGAAAAGATATTTTTCGGGGTATTTATGGCATGGTGGTTCAATGAAATATTCAGCGTCGTTTCTTCCTTGTGAAAATCCATTTACAATACATCCTATCCTTGTTTTCAATGAATCTCCCGAAGAGATATTTCTATAGACCCAGAGAACTCCCAGAGCGGTTTCGATGTGAATAGTTGCTCAGTATGTAGCGTACATATCTTGGGCTGTAAGGCAAAGGTTCCATGCTATTCCAGGAGCATGGATCGGTATGGTTGCCTCAAAGGCAGGCACTCAATTCAATAATCTGCACGATTGTTTGCACGCTATGGATGCAACGCGTCAAGGACAGCTTTGGGATTATTCACTGCAACTTTTAACAAAGCCTTTGCTGGTCCGTCGGGATTTCGACGGCCTTGTTCCCAGTTTTGTAGAGTCCGCGGACTTACCCCGATCATTTGGGCAAATTCTGTCTGAGAGACATGCAGCTTCTGCCGCACTTTGCGAATCTGTGGCGATGTTATCTCGCGCATCCTGCCAGGCTTTCTTTTTCCAGCCTTAATCTCACCAGCTTCTTTAATGCTTGCGATCAATTTTTCAAAATCATGTATACGCCAATGGCGCATATTATCCAAGTGTATTGAAAAATGATTTGTCGATATATCTTATGTATTTTTTTGCATGTCTAACCAGATGTACAATACTTCAGCGAGTGTATAAGACTATCTCTCTAAAAGATTTCGGAGTCGCATATGCAAATACGATTGTGGTCATTGGGAAGGCTTGGGGTAGTATTGGCATTTTTATGCGCGATGGCAGGAGCGGATACTTCCGAAAATCAGTCCGCAACGCCCGCCCCGCCGAATTGGATGAATTCGACGGCGGGAGTTTGCGACGGCCTGTTGCCTGGATGGCAGCCGATCCAGGCGGAAAGCAATGCGGTCCGGCCTTGGGGCCGCCAATACCTGTTTGACGGCCTTCCCGCGCCGGTGGAAGTGATGGCCGCTGGTGCATCGCTATTGACCGGGCCAATCCGTTTTGTAACCTATGCAAATGGTCAAGAGGTTACTTGGAATCCCCAGGTAACCCTTGTGCAAAAGGTGAACGATGGCATCGTCAAAGTGTCCACAAGCGCCGAATCCGCGATGTTTCGGTTAACCGCGGTAATCACCGCCGAATTCGATGGCATGCTCCGATCCGATTGGCAGCTAGTCCCGAAAGAAAAATGTATGCTGGAATCTTTGGCGCTTGAGATCCCGTTTAAAAGCGAACACGCCCGGTACCTGTATAGCTATCCTGGCAAATGGGGCAGTGCCTACAACGCCGGTGCAACACCCGCCACACCCACCGATACGGTATTTCGTCCATTTGTTTGGATGGGGGATGAGGAACGGGGTTTCTGTTGGTTCTCCGAATCGGACCGAAACTTTTTCGTTAACGATCCGAACAAAGTAACGCAAATTATCCCAGGAGAGCAGGAAACGCTTCTGCGCATTAACATCATCTCAACGCCGACGGAAGTGGCGCAGCCGCTGGATTATACTTTCGGATTTCAAGCCACGCCGGTGCGGGACAATCCGCAGGATGTTTGGGATTTCCGCATCTGCCACCATGGAAATTATGGCATTGAGGATGAACCAGATAAATCCACTTCCAACGCCACGGGCGCTCAGCGCACGATGCTGGATCGCCTGGCGGACCTGGGTGTTCGCACCATCTGTTTTCATGAGCACTGGACCGATATCCAGAATTACACCTCTACCACGCACGGGGCCGAATTGACCAAACTCGTTAAAGCATGCCATGCGCGCAATATCCGGCTGATCCCCTATTTCGGCTATGAGATGTCCAACATCGCGCCGGAATGGAAAGAGTACAGTGAAAAATGCCTGGTTGCGCCGCGCGCCGGAGGTTATCACCGACTGCCGGAACAGAATGCTTATATTGTCTGCTACCGGAGCGAATGGAAGGACTTCATTGCCGATGGCATCGCGAAAGCCATGGACGAATATGATCTGGACGGTGTCTATCTGGATGGCACCGCGGACCCCTGGGAATGCAAGAATGTAAAGCATGGGTGTGGCTACGCCAAACCCGATGGCACGATCGGCGGCACTTATCCCATATTCGCCACACGCGATATCATGAAGAGGATTTGGACCATCGTCAAGACCCGCAAGCCCAACGGCATGATTAACGTGCATCAATCCACGGTCATGACCATTCCGACCATTGCCTTCGCCACCAGTTATTGGGATGGTGAACAATTCGGGAGTATTGAACGCGGACCGTGGTCGCTGGACGTGTTGCCGATGGAAGCGTTCCGGTGCGAATTCATGGGCCACCAGTGGGGCGTTCCCGCCGAGTTGTTGTGTTACAACAAGCCCTACACCTATTCAGAAGCCATGTCTTTTTCCCTGCTTCATGACGTGCTGGTCCGGGGCAATCTGGGGGGCGGTCTTGAACTAGAATCCAAGCTTTGGAAAGCAATGGACCTATTCGGACGCAAACAGGCGAAATGGCTGCCCTATTGGAACAACCAGGACTATGTCACCACGGATTCCAACGACACCAAGGCCAGCCTGTACGCCCGTGGAAAAGACGGGGCGGTTATCGTCTTTTCTAATCTCGGCAAAGAAAACAGAACGGTGCAGGTGCGATTGAATCTTAAACGTCTGGAACTCCCGGAAACATTGAATGCCCGGGACATCGTAAACGAATGTCCTGTTTCGATTTCACCGGAAGGCGGTATTGAGCAAACGCTGAAGCCACTGGAATTCCGGGCTGTCTGGATTAAATGAATAAACGGCCACGGCGAATTTACCGCCTTGGCCGTGGTATAAACTATTAGTACTTGCTTATGAATCGCTGGACGCACGCAGCAAAATGATAGGGGCTTCCAACAGGCCGGCGGGGTACAGTTGGTATTCCTGCGACCAGCCCTTTCCGCCGGTGGTCCAGCTACCAGGACCGTAACTGCCAGCGCGCACCGGGACTTGATGCAATGGTCCGAACGTGTTGCGGCGCGTCAAGACCACTTGAACCTGAAGTTCGCCGCCTTCCTGGATTTCTTTGGTGACATCCGCCTCGAAGGGGGGCCACGGAATGATCTTGTCGGCGGCAGGTTTTATGCAGGCAGCCTCGAATTTCGAGGCGGCGATAAACGCATACTGTCCTGTATCGGGCTTTTTCTCTACGGGGATGCGGTAGGTCACCGTGCCGCTGTAGAAAGGCAGGCCCTGTGTGGTGAGATCACCCACGGCAAGTTTCTCAGGCAGCGGGATTAGGCTTTTTTGTGTTTTTTCAATGCGGACGCCGAATTGTCCGAGCAGATATAAGGCTTCGAGATTCATATCTTGCCGGAAATCTGTGATCAGTTCGATCTGGTTGTTGCTCTGCACAAAGAAGTCCAAGGGGAGGTCGATAGTCTTGATCGCGGGATCCACCCACCACCCGTTCGGGGTGTTGGAGAGTGTATGGCCATTGAATACAATCGCAAAATTCTGCGGTTCTTCAATCGCCAATTGCACCGTGCCTTCAGGCACGGTTTTCACTTGGAATGAAAACATGATGCGCACCTTGCCTTTGTTTTCCGGCTTGGCCGCGAACTTCTTGCTGTACCACGGCTGGACCATGTCGCCACCGCGCATGGGTAAATCGAACGCCTTGCGGACGGCGCGATCAATCTTAAGGATTTCCGTTTCGGTTTGCACCGGCTGATCGTTGATCTGGTAATCCGCAAGATCGAGCACACAGACATTGGGTTCGCTGAGTGTGTATGCGAAGGGGCCGCTGCACACCTGCCGCCCAATTTCTTTGTACTGCGGTTGCGGCGGCAGATTGGGGATTGGCTTGGCAGTTAGCAAATAGCAGTGTTCGCCGCTGGGCGCAAAGTCGGTGGTGAATTCGGTCCAGCCGGAATTTTCGCGTGCGGGCACGGTGCATCGCTCTCCGGTGAGGCAATTCCATTCAGAAACCGCACCACCGTTTTTGACGCGCAGGAGCGTGTCGCGCTGCCATTCATCCGTGCTGGTATTGATGGCCACCAGGATTTTTGTCCCATTATCATCACGCAACTGGCAGAAGATCTTTTCCGCCGAAACGCCCGATGCATCCACAATTTCCACGGGCATCCGCAACGAAACGTTAACGGCATCCATAAGCGCGTCGCGTTTCCAGGGCACAGCAACAGCTTGTTTCGCCAAATCGGTCGCAGCGGCGGACGTAACGGCATCCACATACTCAGGTGCATCCCCCACAAATACGACTTTGCCCCCTGCTTTATGGAATTCATCGAGAAGTTTGAAACTGGTGGAGCGGATGGTGGTCATTTTGGGAACAATGACGACGCGATACTCGGCTTGGCCGAAGCGCAGAATGGGTTCGCCGCCTGAATTTTCCACATGACAGAGCCGCGCGAACATTTCTTCGTCGCCGTAATCGAAATCGATGTGAGAGCCGGTGAGCCAGAAGAAAACTTCGGTGTAGGCCCGCTCCAGATCCTGGATTTCCTTGGCTTTGGCGGAAAGTTCTTCCGCCCAGCCGATTCCTACTTGGCACCAGACGCTTTCGATAGGATTGAGCATGAGCACGTCACAGGCGGGTTTGCCCTGCGCGAGGAGCAGGTTCATCCGCGCATAGTAGTCCTCCACGAAATGGTAGTCTTTCCACCACCCGCTCTGAAAAAAGATGCTCGCGGGATAATCGCGCTTGGCCTCGCCCGCCATCGTGTACCAGGAAAGATGCTGACAGCGAAGATTGATGCCGAACAGCGCCTGCCAGTCGCCTACCGCCTTGTGCGATTGGAAATTAAACTGCCAGCCTGTGCAGCCGTACAATTCGCTCAAGAGCATTTTCTGCCCCAACTGCCGCGCCGCGCTTGAGAGCTGCTTCACGATCCAATAATTCCGGTTGCCTTCCGTGAGCACGTCCACACCAGGGTATTGTTCATATTCATAGGCGCGCATGAGCGACCCATGCACCGCCGCTTGGCAGGTAAGCGAATCCTCGTGCAGGAAATGGCCGGTGAAAATCATGTTATTCCGATCGCACCATTCACGGAAGGGCTTGCACCAATTTTCCAGGAATAATTCTTGGAGCAGTTCCATGTAATGCCATTTTACCGGGGCGACCGCCTGCCCGTCTTTTTTCAGGAACAGTTCCGGCAGTTTTTCGATAATGTCATAGCCGAATCGTTTCTGAAATTCTTCCGGCAGGCGATCCGTCCACGATGTCATCCGGTAGCAGTTGGCGTTGTCCACGCCAAAGCCCGAGAATGCGGCGCCTCGATGGGGTTCATCCGTGAATATGCCAGGAATGGACGTGCCCAGGCGCGCACCACATTTCTCCCGGTATTTTTCGTGCGTCAACTGGATAAAATAGTCGGTGGCCTCGCGGTTGAGCCGGTCCACATCCGTGTTGCCGTTGAAGAAGGACGATGGGACAGGGGTCTCAATGGTAAAGACCAGGATCGTTTTGTCCTTCAGTTTCGCGGCCTTCGAGGTTGGGGTGAGCCGTTCACAATCGGTATACCTGTTCTTGTCGAGTGTGCAGGCGAACGCGGCGATAATGCCGTCCTTCCATTCGAATTCCTTCGGAGAAACTGTGTTCATGCTAATATATTTCTGGCGGAACTTGGGATCTGCCGTAACTAACCCGCCCGCCGTGCCGCTCGGCCAGCGATCCTCGTCATAGAGCCAGGCTTCCATGCCGAGCCGTGCGCCTTCATCCGCGCACACATTAATGAGCCGGAACCATTCATCCCCGAGATATTCCGTGGCCAGACCCGTGCGCGAATGCATGAAATACCCGCCCATGCCCATCTCCTTGAGCACATTGATCTGCCGGATCAATTCGTCCTCCTTCAACTCGCCATTCCAGCTCCAAAACGGCTTTCCGCGGAATTCCGGACCGGGGTTCGCAAACTCTGCGGTAAGATCCTTGGGGGCTTTTTCCTGCGCCCATGCCTCGTTTCCGGAAAACAACATCGCGACGCCACATAGCAGCAAGGCAATTCGTAAAGTCATCCTGGATCCCCATACAACACGCATCATTCCCGCAATCATGCTTGACTCCTTTCATCCGTTACTTCCCGCCACCAGCAGGGAAACCTAGGTCATACCACCAAACCCTTGTTCCACTCAAGTCACCCGGCGCCGATGATCCGGCATGTCCCTTTCAATGGGCGCACATAGTAACAGTCCGTGTTTTTCATACTCAGCTTGCAGTCATATTATTTTTTTGACGCCTATCATGGCAAAAGGGATAATCTGAGACGGTAAAAGAATGTTGTACAAGGGAAAACACATAATCAAATGAGAATAAAAGATACAGGCATATCCATCAGGCGCAATTGCATCATCCCTTGTATGGGGTGCTTGATGGCAGCGTGGATGCTTTTGCTTCCGGGGTGTGCGGAGCATAAACAGCAGAAGGCGGAGACGGGGAAGGTTCAGAGAGGTGCTTTGGATCGTTTAACGGAGGCGCGGGCGGCGATGCAAACACACCCCGGGGATGCGGAGTATTGTTACCAGTATGGAAATGCGTTGTTTGATTTGGGCATTTACGGAGAGGCGGCACAAGCATATCAGCACGCGCTCCGCTTGAAACCGGATATGGCGAAGGCGTACACGAATCTGGGCGTCACGTTCCGGCGGCTGGGTCAAGCAGACGCGGCGATTGGAGTGTATGAAGAAGCCCTTAAACTCGACCCGGATGACATTGTCACATTGGATAATTTACTTAGCGCGGCGCAATGGAGCGGGGATCAGGAGAGGATTGCATTCGCGTTACGGCGTTTGGCGGAATTGGAGCCAGAGAAAATAGACCGTCAACTTCCCTGGGGGGAGTATTTGTACCGGTCGGGCCAATATTTGGAGGCGGCCAGGGTATATGAACGCATTGTGCAGAGCGAACCCAATATTTCGGAAAACTACTACCTGTTGGGGTTGTGTTATTTCGACGGACAACAGTGGAATGCCGCAGAGGCGGCCTGGAAAAGGGGCCTTGAGCATGCTTCGGAACATCCTTCCATCCATAAAGCACTGGCGGTGCTATACTGGACCCGGGGCGATTATATGCAGGCATGGCAGGCGGTAAAACAGTGCCAGGCATTGAACATTCCGCTGGACCCCGAGTTCTTGGATTCATTACAGCAGGATTCGGGGAAAAACGCACCTAACCCATGAAACATAATCCGCCCAGAAGGTGTATTATATAAAGTTATGGAAGAGGCGCAGGGCCTCTTTCAGACGAAAGCCGGTGTGCGTCGGGCGGGAGAGTATCCCTTACAGAAGGAGTCACAACATGCGGCGGTCAACCTTCTTCCTTTCAATGGCAGCAATCCTTTTGGCGGTCTGCGCGGGGTGTCCGTGGAATTTACACTCTTTTACCTTCACCAGCGCGGACACAAGTTGGACCCGGAACGGGCTCTTCGACATGTCGGAGGGTACGTACACGCCCACCTCAATGGATGGCGTGGGAACAGGCGAAGCGGAACGGCAAGTGGTTGAGCCGGATGTCATCCGCCGGGATGGACAATACCTCTACATCCTCAATCAGTACCGGGGATTGACCATTGTGGATTTAGCGGCGCAACAACTGGTGGCGCAAGTGCCCACGTATGGTTTCCCACGCGATCTGTACCTCGTGGGCGGCCGGGCATACGTGCTGGTGGGATACGCCACACAGTATGAACAAGATGGCGCCTCCATTCAGGTAACCATTCGTTCGCGGCTGTATGTCGCGGATATCAGTATTCCTTCGAACACCCAGATAGTGGGAAGTTTCGATCTGGAAGGGGATTTTGTGGACAGCCGCCTCGTGGGGGATGTGCTGTATGCAATCAGCGCGCGGTATCAATGGTATTGGACGGAAGGGGGCGTCACCAGCGTGGAAAAGGAACAAAGTTCGGATTCATGGGTGACAAGTGTGAATGTATCGGATCCTGCTAATCTTTCGATCTCGAATACGCAGAGCCTGATCGGGTATGGCAGCCTGATTCACGCCACCAACTCCGCAATATTCGTTGCGGCGTCCGATTGGCTCAATGATGTTACGCATATTACGTACGTGGACATTTCGGATCCAGCAGGAGCCATCGTGGTGCGGGGTTCGGTGGATGTGCCGGGCTATCTGGCGGACCGGTATAAGATGGACGCGTACAACGGCGTATTGCGCGTGGTCTCCAATACCAGTTGGCAACATCGCGAAGTGTATATCACCACCGTGGATTTAGCCGATCCCGATGCACCGGTTATCCTGGCCAGCATTCCCATCGAGGGCGCTACTGGAGAAACGGCATTTGCTACCCGCTTTGACGGCCCGCGCGCGTATGTAGTGAGTTATCTGGTGGTCGATCCGTTGTTTGTTCTGGATTTGGCCAATCCTGCCGCACCGGCATTATTGGGCACGCTCGAAGTGCCCGGATGGTCCACTCATATCGAACCGCGGGGAAATCGCTTAATTGCCTTGGGGGTGGACGATACCCATGGGCGCCGGGTATGCGTCAGCTTGTTTGATGTAGAGGATCCGGCGCATCTTGGCCTGGTGGATCGGGTGAGCTTTGGGGAAAGCTGGAGTTGGTCCAGCGCGTACAGCGATGTAAAGGCATTTACGGTGCTGGATGACATGCTTCTGGTGCCCTTCAGCGGATGGACCGAGAGCGGCGGTTTCGAACGGCTCCAGCTTATTTCGTATTCGCAGGACGGATTGAATGCGCGGGGTTTTGTTGATCTTCAAGGGCAGACGCTGCGTTCTTTCGAGTATGAAGATTCCTATTATGCGGTTACAACCGAACAACTTGCCACGATTGATCCGGCGAATCCCGATGCCCCGGTACTAACCAATTCACTGACCTTGGCGGAGTATGTGGCGGATTACCTGGAACTTTCACAGGAAGTGGGGGTGGCGGTTATTTCCCGGTTTGATCTGCAAAAAACGGCGGTGCGGACGGAAACGCCGGACGGGGTTGCGCTGGGTGAAGTGGAAACCTCCATAAATTCTCTCACGGCCGCGCATGCGCATGGGCAAACCGTGGCACTGGTGGGCGCCGGCTGGGATAACGCCACATATAAAGGCTTTTATCATGTAGTCCTTGTGGATTGTTCCACTCCCGAAACGCCTGTAGTGTCCACTGATTTTAAAATCGACGTGCAGCCTTATTGGGGCGGGTACTGGTATTATGATATTCGGCCCATGGGGATATTGGAAGACGCTGTATCCATCGCGGCATCGGCAGAAAAGGATTTGTATATGCCGTGGTACTGGTGGCCTGCCGGCGATACCACGTTTGTCACGGGGGATATCTTAACGTTGCGGTGTTCCGCGGACGCCTATGACATCACCTTCGGCTCCGCCACGCCCTCGCAAGGGCTGGTTCTGGTAAATCTTACAACGGCAACGGTAACCCACACCGTGGGACTAGGGTACGAGTACGTTGATTCAATTCATCAAACGGACGGCAAACTCTATGTTTCCACCACCCAATCCGCAGGATACGATATCCGGGGCCGCCATTATTCAGCGTATTTTCTCAGCGCCTTCGACCCTTCCATCCCGATGATGGGCGTCCGGGCGAATGTTCCTGGTGCCTTTGTGCAGTACGACCCCGCTTCCGGCGTGCTCGTGCTCGAAGATATTCAGTTCACGGGACTTGGATGGTCCTACACCCGTACCTTGAATAGCGTCCAATGGCAGGGCGGGGAGCAAATCACGCCTATAGACGAGCTGGAATTGAATAGTGAGACAGGCACTCTGTACGGACGGGGCGCACGGATTTTTTACACTACATATCACGACGGGTATACGTTGTCTTCCCTGAACGTTTCGGCGGCAGGCGAAGTGGCTTTTGGCGATTCAGTGAAAGTGTCCACCGATTGGGCATATTTGGTGGATGCCACGGAGAACAGTGTTTTTCTCATAGTGGGTGGCGGGGCGGTTGCCCGGTATGCATATGATGGCGACTGGCAACTTACGGACCTCCAAGCCGTAATGAGCACTCCGCAGAAGATTCGGTTTGGCCTCTCCACCGCATATGCGCCCTTGGGGTATGCGGGATTATTATGTATGCCAAAATAGCGTCTTGTCCTTCTAAGACGGGTATATATGAGGCAAAAGGACAGGATGGATCAGGCATTTGCGAAATAGGCCTTTC
>JAKQOG010000046.1 GCA_029565395.1 Candidatus Hydrogenedentota bacterium
GATCTCAACTCGAACGCGTATGAACGCGCAGAGGAACAAGGCGTGAATGTATTCAATCGCCTTTCGCTCGAAACATTACTCCAGAAACACCCCATCACTGACCTAGCCCGCTTTTCTCACAGCCTCTCGTCAATCGCGGAATAAGCGTCGTTTTTTGGAATGGGATAATTTTGGGAGCCGGCGATATACCGATCCCCGCTTTGCAGGCGCGGGAATTCAAACCGGACACGCTCACACGGCCATTTTTTATTCAAATCCAGAAATGGAGACAGACCTCTGCATTCGGGAACCCTTCCCATCACTATTCTAAATCGGATTTATCACACTCAGATCCGCAACGGCATGCCATGTTTCAAGTTCCAATAGATCCGGTCGAAGAGTTCTTGATATGGCCAGCCGCTTGCCATCGATAAAACCACCCGCCGCACGCTGATTCGCACTTGCGCTCCCAATTTCAACAACTTGAGCCGGATCGTATGACACTGGGCTTTGGCCATCTCCGTACCCACCAAGCCTAACCGGCGGAACGCCTGCATCAACGCATACGCTACCGAGGAAAACCACAACCGCACCTGGTTGGAATGCATCTGGTGTGTGCTGGTCCGGTCCGCGAACAGATACAACTGTTGTTCTTTTATCCGGTTCTCCATTTCTCCGCGCGCACAATATTCCTCTTCATACAACTGCCGTGCTTCATAATCCGTCCGCGAATACGACGTCACCACAAACCGGGGATTGGAACCTTTGGGCAAGTACTCCGCCTTCCCGATCACCCGCCGCTTCCGACTCCACGTTTTCAAGGTCTTGTAACGAAAATCCGCAAATTCCCGGCTGGCCTTTCCGCTGGCTGCATAACGCTTGGCCGCTTTCTTCATCGGCTTTTCAATGCGTTTTACCAAGCGCGGATTCTTCGCCACGCCGAGTATGAAGTGCACATCATTGGTTTCGCACCAGACCATCAAGTCCTCCCGGCAAAAACCGCTATCCCCGCGCACCGCGATTTCCACGTCCGGCCAAACCGCCCGCAAGCCTTCCACAATACGCGCCACTTCTTCCACACTCCCCTGCGCGGCATCCATGCTGGCTTCACGCAACCGCGCGCATAATAAAAACTCGCCGCAAAAAATGTAGAGCGGAAGATAACAATATTCCTTATAGTAGCCGTGGAAGAAACGGCCTTCCTGCTGGCCATGCAAGGGGTCGTCCGTCGCATCCAAATCCAGCACCACCCGCTCCGGCGCTTGGGAATGAGCTTGCACGAATAAGTTCACGAATAACTCGTTGACCGCATCCCAGTCCAATACGATCTTCTTGTAGCGGTCCACCTTCTTATGATCCGGCGAGGTCAATTCCAACCGGTTCAACGTGCTTTTTCCGGCCAAGGGTTTTCCCCGATCTTCTTCCCGAACTCGATTCGACCCGGTTGGATCCACTTTCCCCACCAAGGTTGCCAAGAGCGGATCCATCCGCAATGTGTCATGGTCGTTGAGGTCTTCGTATCCCAATACCAGCCCATATACGCGTTGGGCTACCAGTTCGTCCACGGTGTGCTCGATCAAATTGGGATTTCGGTAATCTTTGAAGCATTGACTGAACTGACGGATAATACCACAATGGTTTTCCACTTCGCGCAGCAAGATCCCTCCGGCATCGGACGTGATCTTGCCTCCATCAAATGTTCCTACAACTTTGCGGGTATTCAGGGATTGAAATTCGTAGATCGTTTTGGTACAGTCTGTATTCATTAGGCCGCCTTTTGTGTTGTGTATTAATATGTTGAATTAATTACACTTTTACCACATCTGGCGGCCTTTTTCTATCCCTATCGTGAGAAATCCAGGTTAAACATCCACCTGATGGTGGGCGGGGAAGGAATTACAGAATCATACCGTGAGCGGATGTGGAAACTTTTGGGGCATGGTGAACGGGATTTGAAGACCGTGTGGAGTCTCTATGGTTC
>JAKQOG010000071.1 GCA_029565395.1 Candidatus Hydrogenedentota bacterium
GATGTGGGCGGCAGACATCATTTGGAATTCTCGCTTCGTAAGGCCGTGGATGCGGGCATGTTCGTTGCTCCGCGCATGTCACTAGCTGGGAAATTACTCTCAATCACCACAACCGGCACAGAATGGTACGACGGGATGTATCGCGAAGCCGATGGCGTGGATGAAGTCCGCAAGGCAACACGGGAGCAATTGAAAGCCGGAGCCGACTTGATCAAAGTCCTTGCGACAGGCGCTGTTTTATCACCAGGAGAAAAACCCGGCGCAGCTACATTTGAAATGGAAGAGATCCGCGCGGCGGTGGTGGAAGCCGCAAAAGTTGGCAAGATCGTGGCGGCTCATGCGCATGGCATCGAAGGGATTCGTAATGCAGTGGAAGCGGGTGCAAAGACCATTGAGCACGGCACCTATTTGCGAGAAGATGTACGCGTCATGGAACGTATGGCAAAGGAGGAGATATTCCCCGCGCTCATGGTATCGATACCCAGCCGGTCGCAAACATCGTTCAGCCAGGCCACTTCCTCCAGCCCCTCGATGGCGTTCAGGCCGCCGATGGCATAGATCGTTTCATACTCCGGCCCTTCCACTTCCAACCCGGCGTGGCGGCCGTTTTTGATGACCGATTTTTTGGTGCAGCGTAGAAAACAATTCGGGCAGCCGTGCGCCTTCACCTCAAAATTGGCCTGCATATAATCGGCACAGATGCTTGCCCACCCCGAAAAACGGCCCGATTGCCAGTACCGCGTGGGAAAACATTTTTGGGTATTGGTCACCTTGACCTGCATGGGAGTCCCCAGCTTCTGATAGAGTTCCGTAACCGGGGATTCCTTGCCTTTCTGAGCGATAGCCTTGATCAGATTCTTCAGTTTTTCCTCATCGGCGACTTCACAGTCTTTCGTGCCCGCGAAGGTTATGCCTTTCACATTTTTCACGCCCAGCACCGCCCCCATGCCGCCCCGGCCCAGGCTGCGCCATTTATAGGATTTAATACAAGCGATAGCGACCCGGTTTTCCCCCGCCGGTCCGATCACCATGGCCCCCGCACCCTCCCGTGAATGTGCCAGAATGGCTGCTTCCGTTTCATAGGTTTCCTTCCCCCGCAGAACGGCTGCGTCGTGGAACGTGACACCGTTCTCATCAATCGCCAGCCAGCTCAAAGACGCACAACCCCCTTCGAGAAGTATCGCGTCCACCCCGCACCCTTTGATCTTGGGCGCCAGCGCCCCGCCGCAATACGATTCGCCATAGCCCTCCGTCGCCGGGCTTTTCGTATAGGTGCCGAACCGCGACTGGCTCCACATCTTCGTGCCGGTCACCGGCCCCACAGCTATGATAAATACGTTTTCCGGGGAAAGCGGATTCACGCCCACGGGATTTTCCCGCATCAGCAAATAGGTTCCCAGCCCTTTACCGCCCAGGGTTTTTGTGAGAATTTCATCCGAAATGGCTTCGTATTGGAATGTTCTTTTCGACAAATCAATCCGTAAAATTTGGTTAAAAAAGCCTTTCATGTTTAGCTTCTCACGATCTTCAAAATACATAACTCTTTTTTTAACAGATATATAAACCAAATACAACCGATCTATTATATCACCCGGATTGTATTTTGTATAATAAAAAATGTCCATTCGTCATTATTAATGACATTATGGCGTATATTTTAAAATATACAATCTTTATATCATATGTGTCATAAATCAGATGGG
>JAKQOG010000083.1 GCA_029565395.1 Candidatus Hydrogenedentota bacterium
CACCGCGGACCAGAACGGCGACAACATGATCAACCTGTCCGAATTGCTGCGCGTGATCCAATTCTTCAATTCCGGCGGCCTGCACTGCCAGGCGGGCACCGAAGATGGATATGCCCCCGGACCCGGCGATCAAAGCTGTGCCCCCCACGCCAGCGACTACAATGCGCAAGACTGGTTAATCAATCTCTCTGAACTGCTCCGGGTCATCCAATTCTTCAATTCCGGCGGCTACCACGCCTGCGAAGGCTCCGAAGACGGCTTCTGCCCTGGACTGTAATCTTATCTGAACATTTAATGCGCGGCACGCATCGGACAGCGATGCGTGCCGCATTTGTTCATCAGGTCATAGAAGGAAACCTGTTGGCCCTTGCCCTTACCTTATGGGATGATGTTATGGCATTTAGGACCTATAGTCTTAAGCCCCATACGATAGTTGGGCTTTTAAAAGTTCTTTTTGACTTGGCTGTTGGGATGTGGTTAGTCTGAGGCGGAATCATTAACCATCAGAGAGGAGAAATTTCCATGACAAAGCAACTTCTTGCGGTAACGGTGGCGATGGCCTTGGCGTCTTCCTGCGCACACGGTCAGAAACCATTGAACGTGTTGTATCTCTCCAAGTCGACGGGCTATGAGCACAGCGTGGTGAAGCGCCATGGCGACAAGCTCAGTCACTCGGAGCAGATCCTGACGGAGATTGTTCAAAAAATGGGCGGCACCATTCTGTGCACAAAGGATGCCGGCCTGATCAACGCCGAGAATCTCAAAAAATACAACGTCGTGATCTTTTGCACCACGGGTTATCTTACGGAACTGGGCACCGACGGCCAGCCGGTCATGGGCCCCAACGGCGTGACCGACCTGCTCGAATGGATCAAGGCGGGCAACGGCTTCATCGGGTATCACAACGCCAACGACTCGTTCCATTCCAAGGAAAATGAAATTTCGCCGTATGTGGAAATGATCGGCGGCGAATTTGAGACGCATGGCAAGCAATTCAATGGCACGCTGAAAGTCGTAAGCAAGGGCCACCCCGCCATTGCCAGCCTCCAGGACGGATGGTCTCATCAGGATGAATGGTACATCTCCAAAAACCTGAACAAAGAAAAAATGCATGTACTGGCCCTGCTCGATCCCAGCAGCGTATACGGCGATAAAGAGTATGAAGTCTACCAACGGCCCTGCTACCCGATCATCTGGTGCCTCGCCTATGGCAACGGCCGCGTGCTCTATAACGCCCTGGGCCACCGCGAAGACATGTGGAGCAATCCCGATTTCCAACAACTGCTCCGCGACAACCTCTCCTGGGCCAACGGAAACGGTGAATTAAATGCCGATCCCAATTACGACACGGTCGTGCCCAAAGCCATCGAAGAACCCAAGAAATAACGTTTACGCAAAAAAATACCAAAAACAGCCAATAATCGTGGCAACAAGCCTACAAGACGGGGATCGTTTGCGGGATTGGGTGTGTCTTGCTTTTTACACAAATTTATGTGTAAAATAATGTGTAAAAAGGAGTCCGTCCATGCCTACAAATCTTGCCATTGATGACAGGCTTATCGAGGAAGCGCAGAAAGTTGGCGGTCATAAGACCAAAAAAGCTGCCGTGACCGCGGCATTGCAGAACTATATAACGCAACAACGGCAATTAGAAGTGTTGAATCTTTTTGGCACGGTAGATTTCGATTCCACCTATGATCATAAAACGTTACGGAAGGTAAAGCGGACGTGAAAACTATCGTGGATACCACGATATGGTCATTGGCCCTGCGCCGAAAACCTGCCCAGTTGAATCATAAAGAACAGGCAATAGTAAAAGAACTTGCCGAACTTATCTGGGAAAACCGAGTTCTATTAATCGGGATTGTACGCCAAGAAATTCTATCAGGTATAAAGGATCCGCTCGTTTTTAAACGTGTCCGTGACAAACTTCGCGCTTATCCTGACGAGCCTATAGTTAAAGAAGATTATGAATACGCCGCTGAGTGTTACACTCTTTGCCGTTCAGCAGGGATAGCATCCAGCCCTATCGACATGCTTCTTTGCGCTCTATCGATACGCCTGAATGCGCCAATTTTTACTTTGGATAAAGACTTCCACCACTATGAAAAACACCTCCCCTGCCATCTATATGTTTCACGGACATAGACAGCGGAGAAAATTTTATCATTGGCATCACCCGCTCATCATTCCGGATGGTCGTTGTCGGTAGGCGAGGAGGGGGATTCATTGAGTCCCAGAATTCGGCGCGATAACTCGATCTCGGGAGAATAAGGCAGGGCGCGAAGGTCGATGTTTCGCGTGGCCCGGCACCAGTACAGCGGACGGTGTTGCCCCTGTTCGAACGTTCGGCCCACATACAATCCCACCACGCTCAGTGAAAACAGGTTGAGGCCGGTAAAAAAGGTTAACAATACCACCAGGGATGTCCAGCCAGGCACCGTCCACCGGAATATGAAATGCCCGATGAGCGCGCGGGCGGTGAACGCGAGGCTGACTCCCCAGAGAATAAATGCAAACCATAACAGGCTGCGCAGAGGCGCCGAACTGAATGAAACGATTCCGTCCACCGCGAATGACAGCATCTTTCGGAGCGGAAACTTCGTGCGGCCTGCTGACCGGGCCGCCCGGTGATATGGCAAGACCGCTTGCCGGAATCCAAGCAGCACAAAGGTTCCCCGGAGAAACCGGTGTTGTTCCCGAAATCCGCGGACGGCCATCAACACCGGCCGAGTAAAGGCCCGAAAGTCGCCATAATCCTCAATCAGCGGTTCATGGGCGATGGCGTTGAGCAGCCGGTAAAATGCGTGGGCCGTGGCCAGCTTGAAGCGGGTCTCCCCCTCCCGGACGCTTCGTTGGGCATGCACGATATCGAAGCCTTCTTCGATCTTTGTGAGCAGTTCCGGAATAACCTCCGGCGGATCCTGCAGGTCAGCATCCATCGTGACAATTACATCGCCTTCGGCAAAATCCAATCCGGCGGTCAATGCTACTTGGTGCCCTCTGTTCCGGGCGAAATGAAGCACCTTTACGTACGGATCCTGGGCGGCCAGGCTGTCCAACAACCCATCCGTGCCGTCGCGGCTCCCGTCATTTACAAAGAGAATTTCAAGTTTGTATTGGGGGAGTTGATTAGCCAGTTGCCGTACGCGTGCATAGAACTCCGGCAACACCTCCACTTCATCGTAACACGGCGCCACCAGCGTTACTGTTTTCATTCCGCGGCTCCCAGTCCCTGGCCCGGTGCTGAATTATCCGAGAACTCCGTCCGCGGCCATCGCAGACGCCCGCTCATTGTAGCCGCCTTTGCCGGTGCCGTCAATGGCTATTCGGATTTCAATTACCCCGTCCTTATTCCTCGACAAGTTTCTTTCGATTCTCGTAGTAGGCCTGACGGAGCGCAACATACGGTTGGACGGTCGCGCTTTTGAGGTCTTTTATCTTGTTGGGGTCGAGGGAGGTATTATTGACGGTATTTAGGGCGGAAACGCCCACGGAAGCCGCGCGTGGCCAGGGAATCCAGGTAAGTGGGTTGGCGGCAATGTCGCCAACCAGCCCAACCGTGCCGCGTATGGAGGACGGGCCAAACAGAGGCCATACAAGATAATATCCTTGACCAATTCCCCATCTGCCGAAGGCTTGGTCGAAATCCTCGTCACGTTCTTTCATCCCACACTTTTTTTCGGCCAAATCATAAAAACCCAAGCCGCCTGCTGTAGTATTAATCCCGAAACGCGCCGAGACAATTCCCATGTCTTTCCATCGGCCTTGCAGGAGACAACTGATGAGCCGGTCGGGGAATTTCAGATTGGAAAAGAAACTGTCGATGCCTGTTCGAACGGGTTTTGGAACCACTTTGCCATATCCGATGGCTACGGGACGTATCAGCCAGAAATGGAGCTTGTCATTAAAGTGGAACCAGACCAAATTCCAGGGTTTGAGGGGATCCTTCATGTTTTTAACGTCTTTCCCCTCCTTATCGCTGGCATATTCACTTTCCAATCCTTCCAGCAGGGCATCTTCCGAAGCCGCTTTTTCGGAAGCGGGAGCCTCAGCTTCCTTGGCAGGGACTTCCATTTCCTTGGCAGGCGTTTCGGACACAGGCATTGTCAGGATCGGTTCGCCCTTCTTTGGCGTGTTTGTTTGCGTGGATTTGGAGGTAGTGGCGCATCCCGCACACAGGCACAGCGCCAACAGAAAGCTAATGGGCTTGCTCATTTTCCTTCACCTTCTCTTTTAAGTGCGCGATGAGCTGGTCGGGGGTCTTGTTGAGCAGCAATTCATTAAACTGGCTCCGGTAGTTGCTGATCATGCTTACGCCCTCCACCTTCACATCATAGCACTTCCATTCCCCATGTTCATCCTTAAAAAGGCTGAAATCCGCTGGAAATTCCTTGTCTTTCGACAGAACCTTCGTGGCGGCATAGGCTTTTCCATCCGACTGCATTTCCACGGATAAAATTTGCACTTTTTGATCAGTGTATTTCTCCAGATTTTGAATGTATGTGACAAAGACCAGTTGGGCGAAAGTATCGGTGAACTCCTTAAGCTGTGTTTCAGAGAAGTTGTTCCGTTGACGGCCCAGCACCAGCATACTGACCCGGCGGGCATCGGTCACCCCCAGAAGCGTTGTTCGAATCTGGGAACGGCGCTCTTCACGCTTGACATCGCCTTTAAGTTCCGGATCGGAGAGAATGGAAATGGTTTTTTCGATGGTGGTCTCCATCAGTTTCCGGATATCCTGCTGCTCATCGGCCCACACCGGCAGCAGGGGCGCTGCAATCATTGCCGCCAACGCCACACACGCCATACTTCGTTTCATTTCCAGATTCTCCACATTATTGTTTCACTTCGCCAAAGGCGTACTTCCCAACCAATTCTTCCATGTCCACGGCGGATTGTGTCTCTGTGATCTGACCGCCGTCCTGGAGCATATTCAAGCCGCCGCCGGGCTGTAACCGGACGTATTTATCGCCAATTAATCCCGAAGTTTTCACTGCGGCGATGGTCTCATCGTCCAGTTCCACCCCGTTACGGATTTTCATGACTACACGCGCCACCATGTTTTTCGGGTCGAGGGTAATGGTCTCCACTTTGCCCACCTGCACCCCGGCAATTTCCACCATGGCGCCTTCTTTCAAGCCGGTCACGGTGGCGAATTTCGCGTTCACCCGGTACACGTCATTGTCGAGCCACTCCATCTTGCCCAGCTTGACGGTCAGATACGCAATGCATATCAATCCCAGGAGTACAAAGACTCCTACACCCATTTCCATCGAACCTTTTTTCATAACTGTTTTACAACCTTATATACAATACACATTATTTACGAGAATCTTTCAAAGCTCAATATGTGAATTGCTTTTCCCTTCAATAAACGAACTTACCCGAGGATCCTCATTTTCCCGGATCTCGTCCGGAGAACCCTCGGCAATGATAATACCCTCCTCCAGCATCGCCACTTTTTGCGTAATATCAAATACCTCCGGGATATCGTGGCTTACGACAACCGCCGTGAATCCTTTACGTAGCTGGTGCTGCGCTATCATATTATGTACCATGGACTTGCGGACGGGGTCAAGACCCGTGGTCGGTTCGTCAAACAACACAATTTCCGGTTCGGTAACCAGAGCTCGTGCGAAAGCCACGCGTTTACTCATGCCACCGGAGAGTTGCGAAGGGTATTTGGCGAGGGTATCGCCCAGTTCCATCACTCCCGCTATCTCCATCACCTTTTCGCGGATTTTCCCCTTGGGCAGTTTTGTGCATTCCTGCAGGGGCAGGGCAATGTTTTCATACACCGTTAAGGAATCCAGCAAGGCCATTTGCTGAAACATATAGCTGAACCGGCTTTTCATGGCCTGATGGGCGCGGCGGGACAATTTCAGGAGGTTTTGCCCTTCCAGTAAAATGGCTCCGTGGTCGGGTTCCATCAAGCCGACTACATGCTTGAGTAACACGCTTTTGCCTATGCCGCTGCGCCCAATAATCGTGGTCACCTTGCCCCGCTGAATATCCAAGGTCACTCCCCGCAGCACTTCCTGGCTGCCGAAGGCCTTATGAACATCTTGAAATTGAATCAGCGGTGTTTCCATGGTTTGCCTAAAGCAAGAATGACGTTAATACGTAATCGGACACTAAAATGAGTACACTCGACATCACAACGGCAGTGGTGGTGGACAGGCTGACGCCGCGCGCGCCAAATCCCTCACGCCGCAAATGCGTATAATACCCTTGATAACAGCAGATAATGCATACGATGATGGCGAATACGATGGATTTGTAGAACCCGCCAAAAACATCCTGAGCCGTTACGCCCGCTTCCATGCGCCATATAAAAGTGCCGGAATTGGTGCCAAGCAGCAGGACACCGGTGAGGTATCCGCCAATAATGCCGATAACATCGAAAATAGCGGTGAGAAGCGGGAAGCAAATGATGCAGGCGGCAAGCCGGGGGCTTACCAAATACCTGACGGGATCTATATTCATGGTATCCAGCGCGTCGATTTGCTCGGAGATGCGCATAATGCCGAGTTCGGCGGCCATGGAGGAACCGGCACGTCCCGTAACCATCAACGCGGTGAGGACCGGGCCCAGTTCACGGACGAGCGACAGCGCCACGGCCACCCCCAACACCGTTTCAGAGCCGAAGCGGACCAGGACATAGTACAATTGCAGGCCCAGGACCATGCCGGTAAACAAGCCGGTTAGGGCCACCACGAAAAGCGATTTCATGCCGATGAAGTGCACCTGCTGCAAAATGCGCCGGAAGGCATAGGGTGGCATGACTGTTTTAACAAATACATTTCCTAAAAAAAGCGAAATGCGCCCCATCTCGCCTACGGTCTCAATGCATAACCGCCCGAGGCGCGCCGGTGAAATAACGCTTCTCTCCGATTCATCTGCCATTCAGTTTCCAGTTCCTCTGCCTTTTGATTCATATTCATTCCGGCATGTCTCACCCGTCACTAGTATATGTTATCCCATAATGAAAAGAACAGTTGCATGCTTGGCCAGCCGTTTGGGTATCCCGGTTTTGAACCATAGTGGGCGGGCACAGCCGTTTCCCAGGGGTACACTCCTTAAAATGCGGCTTTGAATCCTTTGTCATAGACACACCATAATACTGCTGACAGGCAAATTCGTTATATTGATTCGTATCAATGTTGGCTATTCATGGGAGTACATGGAAATGTCTGAGTTGGCCTCTAGCTATAAAGTGGCGTGTCATACTTCAAAAATTGATTCCTATCTTCGAGGAGAAGCCATCTATCCAGTTTCGTTGGAACTTGATCTGACCGCACAGTGCAATCGCAACTGCCCAGAGTGTCCGAGCAGTAAAAGCAGTGCAGATATGTCATTGACCCTTGATTTTGTTGAAAGACTGATGCGCTCACTGGCAGGGGAAACAAAAGGTTTGCTGCTGACCGGCGGCGAGCCGACCCTTTATCCGGAGTTTCCGGCGGTATTGGCCATGGCGCGGCGGTTGGGTTTTAAAGATATTGCCGTGGTTACCAATGGCACCTATCTGGATGAACCATCTGTTATGGGAGCTTTGTTGGAACACGCGAGCACCATTCGCGTCTCAATGTATGAATGGGGCGCGGATTCATGCCAGGGGATGAACCCAACCCTGGAACGGATTGAGCGGCTGCGCAAAAAAATCGACACATCGGGCAGTTCGCTTCAAATCGGCACCAGCGCATTAACCTGCAGTGACAACGCCACCGCACTGAATGAGGTGGCCCTCAAGGTATGCTCCGCTGGAGCGCACTGGCTCTATTTTCACCCGGTATGCGTTGGCTGGGGTTCGGGGGCTCCGGTTAAAGTGCCTCAGGACGGTGTAGTAGAGAGTATTCAATCGGATGTCACGAAACAGGATAACGGTTTTTCCGTATATTGGCTTAAGGATCGCTATACGGACGAGGAATTGAGTTTCGCATCTTATTACAGCGCTTATTTTCTCCTGATTATTGGCGCTGACGGGAAAAATTACTTGGCGCCGGAAGTGAAATACCAACCCCGTTATGCGATTGCGGATGTTCTAGGAACGGGGTGCGGCAATTTTCTATGGCAGCCTTCCAGGCTCGATTTTATAGCAAAAACGGCAAGTCATTGTTACCCTCCGCTAAAAAGTAAAAACCGTGGTATTTTATATAGTCATTTGATCGACCAATTATGTCAGGGAAGCGTACCGCACAAAGAAGCCTGTAAGAGACTTGGTCTAAGCGATTTTCGGTTTCCTCATATTTTATGATACAAGCACAATCTTCAGGATATGGACTTCTTGACTAAACTCCCCCACACCTCTGCTATGAGACGCCAACTCTCTGTGTGCAAGATTCTATCGAAAGCATAGGAAGCACCGAGGTAAAGGAGGCCTGCCACAATGGCCCGTGTGAAAAACCCGACGTAACCTTCTTCCAGTGTACCCAAAGGCAGACAGAGGACGGCCCCCGTACTAAGACACGCACTCAGCAGCGGCGTAACCATTTCTCGCAATCCATGGAAAATGGAAATGCCTAACAACCCCCATGCTTTTGTCAACAAGATGATACTGAACAGGGTAGTGCTGGCGGTCATAGCGAATGCGGCGCCCAAAGCACCGCAGCATACGGTTAAGGGCACTAAACTGAGGGCAAGCACCATTACCTGGAGGACCTGAAGTTTCACCATTGTTCCTAACCGCCCCGACGCCATGAAAACAGACCGGGTAGTAGCGCCGAGCGACTCCATGAGACCGTACACTGCCAGGCATTGAATAAGCGGTATGGCCGGGGTCCAGGCGTTTCCTAAAAAGAGGGTGGTAAACTCCGCGGCCAAAACGAGAATCATTGAGGACAAGGGAAACACGGCAAACGCAGTCAAACGGAATACACGAAGATATGCCTGCCGAAATTGTGATGTGGATTCCTGTAATTTGGAAAAGGCAGGAAACGTTACATGGGATAAAATCTGGGAAAATTCCGTGGTGGGGGCGTTGGATACACGGAATGCGATTCGATAATACCCAAGCATAGTGGTCCCCAAAAGGCCGGCTACCGCCAGTTGATCGCTTTGCGTGAGCAGAAAAATGAGAATGGCCGATCCCAATACCCACAGTCCAAAGTTCCATATTCCTTCGGCCTGCCGCCAGGCAAAGTTGATCCGGGGCCGATAGGGAACGATTACATAGCTCAATACGCATGCCACGGCACACGATACGAGCCTTCCCAACACCAACGCCCATACGCTTCGCAACAAGAAGGCGGTGGTGAGTGTTACGCTGAATTCAGCGACGGTTTCACCAAATTGATAAAAGAAATGTTTGTCAAAGGCCAATTCCTTGCGCAGGTACACAATGGCGCTGCTGGTGCAGGCTTGTATCACGAACGTCAGGGCAAGCACCCGGATAATCGCTGTTATCTCGGTGGCATTGACAAGACGTGCCGCCAGAGGCGCACAAGCAAACAAGACAAGGGCCAGGATCGCTCCCCGCACTATTTGGAAGGTCCATGCGATATCAAGCAGGGATCTGTCAATCTCTTTGCGTTGAATCATTGCCGACTGGAGGCCAACCCCTGTAAGGGAATTCAACATTGAGTAGGCCAGCATGGCCGCTCCCATCAGCCCGAAGTCATTGGGGGCAAGCCAGTGCACCAGCACCAGCAGCCGGATGAAGCTGAGCGCGCGCTGTGCAATGCGCAAGGCTAAAACCCACGCCCCCCCACGCACCATGCGGGCCCCCAAACCGCGGCTTTCAGCTTGTTGAAACACAGTATCATGTTCGGAGGAATTCACGAGGAAGAGCTCTATCCTGTTTTTCGCGCGCCGGTGTGCCGCCGCAGATGATCCACCAGCCCGCCCCGTTTATGATACCGTACCATGTTTTTGAGGATTGTGGCATTCAAACCTAAGGGAAACAGGCAACGGTTGGCGGCACGGCGCAGGGCGCGCACTGGATTCTTAGAAAAGCGCCCCTCCTGGTTTTGTGCCGCAAATTGCATCATCATTTGCCGAGTAAGTTCCTCCCGAAATCCCGGGTCATGGGTCATGCGGATAAAATATGCCTTGTTTTCAGTTTCTTCCCGCCGGGCATAGACATCCTTTCGTAGACCGCCTTGGATAAGCAGCGCCGTTATTTGGGGAACCAACTGCAGTTTTTTCCCCATGCGGTAGGCGCGAAACAACCAATTTTGGGAAGGCAGGTTATAACATTTCCGGTAATGCAGCCATGGCCCTACGGCTTTGGCTAATTCCCGCCGGAACACCCATACCGTTGCAGGTACGAAAATATTGGGTTCATAATTTAATCCATCCGCCGGAATACCCGATAATTTTTGTTCGTTTCCCGGCCTCAAAGCCAGACCCAAGGTAAAGACTAGATCCGCCTCCGATGTTTCCAGCGCATTCACTGCTGTATCCAAATGGTCGGGAAACCAGAGATCATCATGATTAAGATATGCGATATAGCGTCCTGTGGACAATCTCACCCCTTGATTGTTCGGTTCCGATTGGTCGCCGGTGTTTCGAGGCAGGTTTGTAAACCGGATACGCGGTTCCCCCAAAGATTCCACCACCTTCTGAGAATCATCGGTGCAGGCATCGCCCACTACAATAAGTTCCCAGTCTTTCCACGTGGAAGCCAATGCGCTGCGCAGGGCAAAGGCCAACACGTTGCTGCGATTGTATGTGGCCGTAATGATTGAAACTGTTGGTTGTGGCATTCGGCGATGCTATCAGAACCCCATAAATCGGTCAAATAAGGGTTTGAGCTATCTGATTTTGGCTGCTATAATCCACCTTGTAGTTTTCACCCCGGTGACTTCACGTTCAATCTTTAGGAGGAAATGAGTATGTCCATCACTCCCCATGGCGGCGAACTAGTTAACCGCATTTTAACAGACGAGGTGCGCACCGCCGCATTGAATCGTGCGAAAAAGATGTCCAAAATCAAAGTGGACACCTATACGGCCTTCGATATTGATTGTATTGCAAAAGGGATGTTCAGCCCGTTGAAGGGGTTTATGAACGAGGAACAGACGCGGAATGCCCTGGATCGCATGTGTCTGCGACCAGGAATTCCCTGGACTATTCCCATCCTGCTGTCTGTGTCGCAGGCTGATGCGGATCGTTTGACTGAAGGGTCCGAAGTGGCAATCGAAGACGACAGGGGGGATTTGGTGGCTATATTGCACCTTGCCGAGAAATTCAGCGTAGACAAAACCGAGTTGTCGGAAAAGGTCTACCGAACAACCGATCCGGCACATCCCGGGGTGGCCTATACCCTATCGCTGGGCCCGGTATTCCTGGCAGGTGATTTGGATGTGCTGAAAGCCCGTGAAATCGAGTTTCAGGAATATAATCTGACCCCGGTGGAAACACGCGCCGTGTTTGAGGAACGGGGCTGGAAACGGATTGTGGCCTTTCAAACGCGCAATCCCATTCACCGTGCGCATGAATATTTGACCAAATGCGCCCTGGAAGTCTGCGACGGGCTCTTGATTCATCCGTTGATGGGAACCACCAAAAGCGATGACATTCCCGGCGAAGTCCGCATGGAGTGCTATCAGGCGCTGCTCGAAAAGTATTATCCCAAGGATCATGCCCTGCTTTCGATCATGCCGGTGAACATGCGGTACGCGGGCCCGCGCGAGGCCATCATGCACTCGATTGTGCGGAAAAATTACGGCTGCACGCATTTCATCGTCGGCCGCGACCATGCGGGCGTGGGCAGTTACTACGGCACGTATGATGCACACTATATTTTTGACGAATTCGACCCCAAGGAACTCGGCATCACGCCGTTGTTCTTTGACCACTCCTTCTTCTGCAAGGCATGCGGGAACATGGCCTCCATCAAGACCTGTCCGCATGGCAAAGAAGATCATGTGTTTCTCAGCGGCACTAAAGTGCGCGAAATGCTGGGCCGGGGCGAGGAGCCTCCCGTGGAATTCACGCGGCATGAAGTGGCGCAGATCCTCATCCGCTGGGCCACGGGTGCGGCGAAATAATGCCCATGGAAGGTTCGATTCAGCTTCGACTTCAAGGAGTTCAAGCGGAAATCGTGGCGGCCAAGGTTGCCCAACGGCTTCAGGCGCTTGGCCAGGCGGCCACTCACTCGAAAACCATGGTGACGTATACGGAGTCCTGTGGCGAGACACTGGAACTGAATGTGGAACTGGAACCAAACGATGCGCCTGACTTTGCCGCGGAGAAAGTCTTGGATCTTCTTGCAACAAAGGGCCTGCTTGAGCTAAAAGACCTGTGGATGTCTCCGGAAGAAGAAACAGAGCTGCGAAACCGTCTCAAAAGCCTCGGATACATTGAATAGCAGTACGGGTGAAAAGCATTGTAAAATAGACTCATGTTGGCCGGTATAAATACGCTTCAGGCCGAAAGCCTGAATTCAAGCAATGAAGAACACTACCTGTTTCGCATCCTCGACACAATCCGGGGGGCCCAGGATAATACCCGGTTTGTGCTGTTCACGCATGAGGGTAATCACGACAGGTATGAGGGGTGGATGCGGGTGCGCGTCAAGCCTTATGGCCGGGGAGGTTTAGGATGGTCCAATGGTGATCCTGGTTTTGCGGCGGCCGTACGTCAGGCAAAAGTGGATGTATTGTTATCCCTGCTCGAAGCGGCGCCAGTTAATTCACCGGTTCCCACCGTGTTGTATACTCTTGGGTTGAGCGCTTGGCAAGACGAATTGAATAAGTCCGGTTCCGCAGTGAAGGCGGCCAAACGCGCCTGCGCCCAGGCCCGTGCGATCCTTCTGCCCTCCGAGTTCATGCGGCGAAAATGTCTGGAACTATTCGAGTCCCCGCTGGACAAGAGCATAGTGGCGCATCCCGGCGTGGATGCCGGATTGGACACACGCCAACCTTCTTTACTCAACGCCCCCTACTTTATGAGCTTCTTGGATTCAGCCACCACGGCGCATCTTTCCGAGGCATGTGCGGATTTGAAAAAACGGAACAACGATTTCCCATATCCCCTAATCATCGCTGGTCCACCCTCGGATACTGAGCCTCTCTCCTGGGGAGAGAACATTATCCGCGTGGAAACCTATACCCCCCAAGTGCTGGCTTCGTTGTATCAGCATTCCGCCGCATTTCTGTATCCCGCAAAATACGACGGGAGCGGCATGCGTGTGATTGAGGCGCTTCGCGCCGGGGCGACGGTAGTCACCCCTACAGGAAACGCAGCCAACGAACTGGCCGGAGACATACCCTTTTTCTACAATCCCGCCAGTGCCGCGTCCATGGGTCAGGCCATTCGATGGGCCATCGAACAAACCCCCGCCCAGCGCAAACAACGCATCCAGCAGGGCCGCACCCTCGCCGGAAAATACTCCTGGGAAAAAACCGCCTGGAAACTCCTCGCCGCGCTGAAGCGATAGCGAAAACACACCTGGGTAGTATATAATCACCATTATTGTCAGCTATGGTATCGGGCACATTTATGAATTACGTTAAAACGATAGTTTGTTTTGCCAACTCAAGGAAATGGTCCGGGCGCTGTATCGCCGGGAAAGAATGGCATAAGGGAGTACCGGGGGAATGGGTGCGTCCTATCAGTGTTCGAACAACCCATGAACTTTCTGAAGAAGAGAGACGTTATGATAATGGACATGACCCAAGATTGCTCGATATTCTCCATATGCCCTGTACTGCCCCTCAGCCATCGTCTCATCAAAAAGAAAATCACCTAATCGACCCAGATTGTTGCTGGTCCAAACAAGGGAACCTTATCTGGGATAACATATACGATTGGCTGGACAATCCAAAAAGTCTGTGGATGACAGGACAGAGCAGCTACTCTGGTCTCAAT
>JAKQOG010000096.1 GCA_029565395.1 Candidatus Hydrogenedentota bacterium
ATCGCAAGAACAACATCACAAGAAATTTTCATTTCAGGAAGAATTCCGCCGGTTGTTGAAAAAGCATGGCATAGAATTTGATGAGCGATATGTTTGGGATTGAATTAATTCGGAGAAGTATAGCGCCGGAATAATTTGTATAACTCTTTCAGAGTATTTCATCGGGGAATGCATATGACCCAGGATGGCGCTTCGCTAATCCTGGGCTGAGTTGTTAAATTCCTTCGGAATTTTGAGAGTGGTGATTATGCGGGGTGGTATTGCATACCCAGGGTGGTGAAGCGTTTATGTCTGGGCTGGGTTGTTGAATTCCTATCGGAATAGAAGCTGGGAAAATAATTCGGGGGGACACCTATTTTCGTCAAATTTGTCATTTCTAGGTTTCATTACTCCTATGGTTCTTCTTTCTGGGGATCCTTTTGGGCCAGCCGATGGGCAGTGGCCTGAGCCGCTGGCCGATTTTGATTTCGATCTTGCTGATGAGAAAATTAGAGACAGACTCGTCTCGTTCGGGGACTCGCTCGCTTGAGTCAGTCCCTATTTTTGCTTTGTTTTCTTAGGGTCTAGGGCTCTAGTCTCATCCGCCGCGGGTGGACTACAGCCTCACTTCCTTCCCCGCCTTCGCGCTCTTATACAATCCATCAAGAATCGTGATCACATCCAACGATTCCTCTGGGGGCACGGGTGATTTCCCGCCTCCTGCCACGGTCTTGGCGAACACCATGCATTCCTTCGCGTGGGGTTCTGTGGTATGCGCCAGCAACACTTGTTGGTTGATCAGTTGCTGTGCCTTGTAATTCGTGCTCAAGATTTCGTTCGAGGGCCAATGGATTCCGCCGTCCACCCCGTACAGCCACATCTGCATGTCTTCGCTGTCGGTTTTATGATGCAGCAGCCAGCTCACCTCCAGCACCAGCGTCGCGCCAGTGTCGAACCGCACCATCGCCGCCGCGAATTCCTCCACATCCCACCGCTTCGGGATGGGACCGCCCCACGTGCTGAATTGGCCTTTCAGCTTGCACAGCTTGTCCTGCGTGACCCCTGTCACCGACACCGCCTTCGGATGTCCCATGAACCACAGTGTCAGATCTAAAATATGCACCCCGATATCGATGCACGGCCCGCCGCCGCTCTTTTCCTTCCAGATAAACGTCGGTTTCGTCGGCGCGCCGCTCCGGCGGAGCATCCAGCTCCGTGCATGATAAATGTTGCCCAGCACCCCCTGGTCGATCATGGCCTTCATCGCTTCCGACTTTCCGTCAAACCGGAAATGCTGCGCCGTCATCAGAAGCTTCTTGCTCTTGTTCCGGGCTGCGATCATCTTCCGGATCTCCCCCGGCGCCGGCGCCAACGGCTTCTCGCAAATCACATGCTTCCCCGCCTGCATCGCTGCAATCGCCAGCGGCGCGTGGAACATGTTCGGCGTGCAAATATCCACGATATCAATGTCTTTATTCGCAATCAGGTCATATCCCGTGTCGTACAGCAATTTGATGTCCTGCTGCTTACCCCGCTCCTCCAGAATCGCCCGGTCAATATCCGCAAATGCGATCATCTCCGCATCCGGACTCTCCATCCAGCCTGGAAAATGCGCCCGCGCGATCCCCCCGACCCCAATTACACCAACCTTCAACTTCTTTGCCATAACCAACACTCCTGTGTATTAATAAGGTTTCAAAACCATCGCTTTCTTCCTTCTATCATAATCTAATTTTCATCCCCTATTCACAAGATTCATTCGATCAGTCTGATCGGCCCGATCCGCCCGCTCCGTCCGATCCCAACGCACACACCCTACACCCCAAGCTCGCTTACTTTGAAACACATCCATTTGCCGCAACGTCTATATTTTGATACAGTTCTGACAAGCTGCTTATAGCTAAAAGAAACCATCGGGAGATATTGGACTATGCGTTCCTTAACCTTGTTGATAGTAATGGCATTTGTTGCGGTGGCGCTACCTGCTTATGCTGCGGACGACGATCTCATTATGGGCAATTATCAGGGCAGCCTCACGGGAAAAGTTTTGGAAGGGAGAACCCTCCGGGTGCAGGTGGCCACCATGCCCAAGTTCACGTATCGCGCGGTATTCTTCATCAGCACGGAAGGAGGTAAGGAATTGCGCTTTGAGATCCAGGGCAAGAAAGCCGGTGTTAAGCAGGCGGAGTTTTCCGGCAATGTGGATCTGGGCGAAGCATTGGGCGGGATCTATACCATTAACGCCGCCATTAAAAATGAAACCCTGACCGGCGCCTTCCAGCCCATGGCCGTCCACAAGAAAAAAAGCGCGAAGAAGTGCTGCGCGGTATGCCACAAGCCCGATAAGGCAAACTGCGGCGCATGCAAGGACGCCGGAAGCGGCAAATGCCCCTTGGCGGCCTTTGAACTCAAACGTACGATCTTAAAATCCCCGACACTGGACATGACCCCGCCTCCCGGCGCCGTGGTGCTATTTGATGGCAAGAACACGGACTGCTGGCAGCGCTGGCCGCTTACCTGGGGCATCACCGGTGACGGCGCCATGCAAGTCGGCGGGAGCAACATGGTTACGAAACAGGAATTCGGAGACGCCCAATATCACGTTGAATTCATGACCCCTTTCATGCCCGATGAACTCGGCCAGGGCCGGGGCAACAGCGGTGTCTACATCGCCGGCCGCTATGAAGTGCAGGTGCTCGACAGCTTCGCCGATATCCCGGCGGATAATCTCTGTGGCGGCATTTACAAGAAAGCCGTTCCCCTCGCCGCACCGTGCCTGCCCCCCCTGCAATGGCAGACCTACGACATCACATTCATTTCGCCCAAGTTCGATGCGAGCGGGAAAAAAGTTTCCAATGCCGAGATCACCGTGGTGCACAACGGCATC
>JAKQOG010000100.1 GCA_029565395.1 Candidatus Hydrogenedentota bacterium
CGGACGCGGACGTGCGCATCATCCGGCGGATCCTGCGGGATGTAAAAAAGCGGGGCCGGACCCTGGAGTCCGTGGTGGAGCAGTACCTGACCACGGTGAAGGTGATGCACGAGCTGTTTGTGGAACCGAGCAAGAAATACGCGGATATCATCATCCCGGAGAATGGTTATGAGGCCTCCGGCATCGCCTTTCGCCGTCGGGACAATCAATGCTGCATCCTGCGCCTCAACGAGGAACGCGCGCATTTATCGCTGGTGCGGCAAATGGGGAAGAGCAAAACAAAACTGCGTGAGATCCGGTTTGCCGATTTTCACAAAAAGAGTGACAACATATATCGGCTGGGAGTGCTGGTTCAGGGGAATCTGTTCCACGCGTTTCTGGATGATACCTATATGTTCTCATTTGAGGATGACAAGTTACAGGGAGGAGCTGTGGGATTGTATATGGAATCAGATGTACGAAAGGCGGATTCCCTGCGTTACTTTGACAATATCGAATTGAGAAAATAGCCCCCTTTGCCGCCCCGCTTCCGGCAATCATCTGCCCCGCGCCTGAAGTATTTTTAACTTGCATCGGAAAAACATTACACGGTATATGAATATTCTTGAATGGGCAATCCCCGAATAAAAAATGGGATTGCACCTTTCAGGCGTAAGATAACGAAATCTCAAGGAGGTAGAACTGATGAAAAAATTCGCTTTTCTTATTCTGATCGCACTCCTGTGTTCCTCGTCCATGGCGGCGTATTTCACCCCGACCATTGACGGCACGAAAGATGCCGGCTGGGGAACCGCTGTGGCGACAACACACAGCGACAAAGAGCCTGTCGGGTCCTTCAACCTTATTAATTCCGGCGACCAGGGCATCTGGGCCGCCAACGACTCCACCAACCTCTATATCGGCCTGTATCTCGATCCCGATCCCTGGGATGACGGGCTGCGCTCCGAACTGCACTTCATCATAGATACCGGCTCCGCCGGCGGCGCAACGTCGAACCCTTACAAAGGCACTCAAGCCTACAATTTCCCCTTTCAACCCGAATACGAGGTCATTCCCCAATGGGGACAGCATGAAAGCGGCTCCTTTGCAAACGGTTACATCGGTTATACCAACTGGACCGGGTCCTGGAGCTATGCGGACTTTCGCGGAATGGCCGGGATCGCTTATGCTCCGGCAGCCATTACAGCGGCAGACACCTGGTTCGAGATCCAGATTCCCCTGGCCCACATCGGCAGTCCATCCGCGGGAACAACCCTGCACCTGACCGCTTTCGCCAAACCGGATACAAACAAAAACAATTTCTCCGAAAGCATTCCCCAGGCTGACAGCGAAACCGCCGACTGGGGCGATGGCGCTGAAATCACACTGACCACACAGTTCGCCTATCCCCTGGCCGCGGCGGCAACAGCGACACCCACGCCAACCCCCCTGCCGCCCACGCCCACGCCTACTCCCCTGCCGCCTACTCCTACCCCAACTCCAACACCTCTTCCGCCCACACCCACACCCACGCCGACACCCCTGCCTGAATATACCTGGAGCGGCGGCGCGACGGGCGATTATGCGGTAGCATCCAACTGGACGCCCGCCCGCAATACGCCATCCATCAACGACAAGCTGACCGTTGATACCAGCGCCGTCATCACCAATGTCCAGACAGAGACCATTGCCGAGTTTCATGTGACAAACTCGGCCGCTGTTGTCCTCGAGGCCTCCAGCGCGGCAAAGACGATAACAATCGCGGGCGGCACCAGCGCCGCGGACTTCAGCTCGGAAGAGCGTCGT
>JAKQOG010000101.1 GCA_029565395.1 Candidatus Hydrogenedentota bacterium
GGACGATTGATAGGATATTCAGCCACTTTCCGAAACTGAAGGAGCGTACCCATCAGCAAGGGCGATTTTTATCCGGTGGCGAACAACAGATGCTTTCCATTGGCCGTTCCCTGATGGGAAATCCGAGGCTGCTCCTGGTGGATGAGCCGACGGAAGGTTTGGCGCCGATCATGGTACAGGAAGTGCGCAATGTTCTGGAGGAGATCAACAAGGCGGGTGTATCCATCCTCCTGGTGGAGCATAACCTGAAGGTGGCTCTGTCCCTGGCCCACCGTGTTTACCTGATGGGAAAGGCCCATGTCGGCTATCAAGGCTCCGTCGAAGAACTCAGAAACAATCACGAGGTTCGTGCAAAATTTCTGGAAGTATAAGACTATATCAAGAGAAAGGCAGGCGGGATGTATGGTGGATGAAAACAGCAAGGTCATGAGTGCCAAAGAGGCGATTTACAGGTTCGTCCACGACGGTGACGCACTGGTAATCGGCAACTATACTGTGGGCAGCTGTGCTGAACTTGTCTATGAAGTTATTCGGCAGGGCAGGAAGGGCCTGACTTTGTATTCCCAATCGGGTATTTTCGATGTCGAAACTATTGTCGGCGCCGGTTGTGTAGATCGTCTGGTGACAACCTACTGCCTGCGGGCCGGGGGGAAGAAGGGCGGTTCCGCCGTGGAGCGGGCGTTGAATGCCGGTACGCTGGAAATTGAGGATTACACGAACTTTCAGTATAATGCGCGCCTGATGGCCGGAATGCATGGCTTTTCCTATATCCAGGTTCTGGAAGGCGCCATGGTCACGGATCTTTTCAAAAAGAGAAGTTTTATGGGTGAAGACAAATACCGGGTTATTAAATGCCCCTACACCGGTAAGGACCACTTGACGGTGCCTGCCGCCAATCCCGATGTCTGCATCGTTCACGTGCAACGCTGCGACAAATTCGGAAATGCCCAGTACTGGGGCGCCCTGGGTAGCGTCGCCGCAGCCGCACTGGCGAGCAAACGGATCATCGTTTCCTGCGAAGAAATTGTCGAGCATGATGTCATCCAATCGAGTCCCCATCTGACCCTGATTCCCGCATATCGTGTCGATGCCGTGATTGAAGTTCCCTGGGGAGCCAATCCGACGGAAGTGCTGGGTTATTACAATATGGATATGTTTATGTACGGTCTGTTCATGATGTCGGATGCGACGGCGGATGGGCTTGCCGCCTGGATGGACGAATGGGTTTTCGGCTGTGAGAACCGCGCGGCTTATATGGATCATTATATCCAGAAATTTGGCAGCAAGATGCTGGAGGGGATCAGAGCCAAGGCATTTTATTCAGCTCCGGCCAATTATGGATCAGCCTTTACCTCACGATGGGATCGGGAAGGCAGGGAACGCAATATGGGGATGACGCTCCCGGAGTTTGAGCAAACGTTGAAAGAAAGGGGGAAACTCTATGAGTAAACCATATACCCTGCAGGAACTTTTAGTTATTGCCGTTGCAAAAGAAATTCACGACCATGAAAATGTCATCCTGGGTGTGGGGCTGCCCACGACGGCCGGGGCGGTGGCCAAGGCCCTGTATGCTCCGCATGCTACGCTG
>JAKQOG010000107.1 GCA_029565395.1 Candidatus Hydrogenedentota bacterium
GCAGCCTTCAATCACGCGAACGATTCAACCCAGCTTCTGCGCAAACAGAATGACTCCATTCAGCAGTTCCAACGGACCGTGCTGGATACCGAACTGGACTACCAGGCGCGGCTCATCGAAATCTTTGGGTACCCCTATGAAGATGATATCGGCCCTGGCGGACTCTACGCGGAGGGATATGACGGGCCGGATCTATATCACTATATGCTTTCGGATGACTCGGCGCTGCAGCAAGACTCGCAGTATCAAGTACTGCCGTACAACACTACAAGCACCGGAGACACCCAAACGAATATTCCCTCTATCGCCGAAAGTTTAGCGGATGACTTTGCGGCGGAAGATGAATACAACGTCGGCACCGGCGAGTATGTGTTCGAGGTTACCGTACACAACTATGGTGCAGTACAAACCTGCGATCCCCTTTATGAACCCCCAGATGAAGGGGAGGATGAAGGGGACCATGAGGGTCTAGATGACATTGCAGGCTGCGCGTCTCTCGCTGAAAGCGGCGTGGTGCCCGATGTGCCGATCACGGTTGAATACAACATGGCGATGGACAAGAATTTCTTTGGCATCACCAAGCCCAGTTCATGGACCGGACAACGGCGTGCGCCAGGCGAAATCCAGAATGCCCGCTCCGATCTTATCCAGGCCGTGGGCGGCTTTATGGACAAGGTTGAGTCCTACAACGCCTTTGTGGCGGGTGTTGAAGACCAGCTCGAAAAAGTCGAAGCCCAGTATGGTGTAAGCGCCGAAGACCTCCAGTTGATGATCGATCGGAAGACCGCAAAGAAAAACGCGCAAGAGTATATTCTTGGCATGAAAGGACTTCAGTTCGGGTTGCGGACCCTGGCCACCATCGTGAACCTGATTTCGGAAGCAACCAAAGAGACCGTTCCGACCGTCACCGGGATCATTGTGGGCTTCTCGAACGGCATCATCATTGACGGTCTTGCTCCGGTGCGCGGCGGCTTGGGCCTGGTGGGCTCAGTGATAGTCGAAGCGCTCAAGGCGGCGGCCGACGGCGTCGAACTTGCCATCGTCAGTAAAGAACAGGAAGGCGTTCGGGCCGATGATCAGCTTGCGATTGACAAGCAGGAACTGGCAGCCCATTTCACCAATATGCAAACGCTTCTTGAACTTGAAAACATGCTGCGTAACGAGAGCAATCTCCGTCTGGCGCTGCATACCTCCCACGAGGGGGTGCTTCAAGCCATAGGCAATTATCAGAGGGCACTGGCGGATGGTCTGCGAACCATAGAACGCTGGGAGTTGTTCCACCGGCAAACCTCTGCCGATGTCCAGGAATTCCGGTATAAAGACATGGCTTTCCGCCTCTTCCGCAATGAAGCGCTCCAGAAGTACCGCGCTCAGTTCGATTTGGCGGCGCGCTATGCATACTTAGCGGCAAAGGCCTATGACTATGAAACCACGATGCTATCCAGCGATCCCTTGGCCGGGCAAAAGTTCCTGACCAACATCGTGCGTTCGCGGCAATTGGGCACCATCGCGGATGGCGAGCCGCAGACCGGCACCGGTCTCGCGGACTCCATGGCGGTCATGGCGCGCAACTTCCAGGTGTTGTCCGGTCAACTCGGCTTCAACAACCCGCAAGTCGAAACAAACCGGTTCTCCTTGCGGCATGAGTTGTTCCGCACATTGCCTGCCGCGGACAATCCGAACGATTCAACGTGGCGCGATACCTTGTCGCAAGACTACGCCACATTTGGCGTGGGCATCGCGGCGAATTTGTGGGACGTTACCGAATTCAGGCAGTTCTGCGTGCCTCCGGACGGATTCGGCCTGGTGGAGCCGGGCTTGGTGATACCATTCGGTACGACCATTAAGGAAGGCGAGAATTTCTTTGGCAACGACATGGGCGGTCTGGACAGTTCGTACGATTCTACCCAATTCGCCACCAAGATCCGGTCGGTCGGCGTATGGTTCAGCAACTACAATGCGCTGAGTTTGTCCAGCACGCCACGGGTCTGGTTGGTCCCCGCTGGCGTGGATCGGATGCGGTCGCCATCGGACACTAATGGGAAAACCCGGTCGTTTGTAGTGTTGGATCAAGTGTTGCCCGTGCCTTTCCCGATAGGCGAGAGCGACCTTGAAATTCCCACCTGGATCCCCTCGGTGGATTCGCTGGCGGGCAATCTTGTTCCAATCCGCCGCTATGGGCGGTTCCGCGCCTATCATGACAGCGGTGAGTTTACGGAAAGCGAGATGCAGCGCGACAGCCGTCTCATCGGGCGATCCGTGTGGAATTCCAAATGGATGTTGATCATTCCCGCAAGCACGCTTAACAGCGATCGCGAGGAAGGTCTTGCCCGCTTTATTCAAGGACGGATGGTGAACGGCGTGCGGGATGGGAACGGCGTCTCCGACATCAAGTTGTTCTTTGAAACCTATGCCTTCCCGCGGTTGAAGAAAGCAGAGCAGACAACAGGAAAAGAATAAGTGAGTTTTTGGACACAGAACCAGCCGGGCCGGCGCGCGCGTGCGGCACCCTGGGGCAACGGCGTATATGCCGCGGCCCTGGCTGCGGTCTGTTGTCTGATCGTTACTGCCTCGATAGGGTATGCCGCGGACAAGAGCGGTGTGTCGTTCCAGAGTGTCGTCTTACCCAGTGGCCCGGGATCGATTAAGGGCATGGACGGCGATATTGACCCTGATCTTACTAGTGGCGCCGCCGAATACGAAGTGGGCATTGAAACGCCGCCCGGGACGAACGACATGGCCCCGGAGGACCTTGGGCTGGCGTACAGCAGCGGCGGCGGCAATGGCGTTGTGGGGTTCGGCTGGGGCATGGACGCGCCATTCGTCCAGCGGCGTCCGGAGCGGCCTTTCATGCGGTATGTGGATGAAAACAACAACGTGGATGATGATCACGATGGCACTATAGATGAACCCGATGAATTGGACCGCTTTATATGCGCGGAACATGACATGCCGTCCTATCTCATTCGGCGGGAGGACGGGTATTTCTTTGGGAGAATAGAAGGGCCGTTCGTTCGCTATGAGCGGTCCGGTGACTCCTGGGTGGGAACATTGCCGAACGGCGCCCGCCGGGAATTTGGCCTGACAGCCGCCTCCAGGATTGAACACCCGGCCACGGGTAAGACATTCCGCTGGAATATCGAGCAGGAAACGGATACGAACGGCAATATGATCCGCTATTTCTATACCTCGTTCCCCGGCCCGGAGAACCAATACCAGCTTTATCTCAGCCGCATTGAATACGGTCCCGGCGCTCCGCCCTGGGATAATTTTCATTTTGTCGCATTCGAGTATGAGCCGCGACAGGATGTGCTGGAAAACGGCAGTGCCGGGTTTCTCCTCCGGACGGGTATGCGCCTGAAGACCATCTTCGTTGGAACCCAGGGCCCGGATCTTCCGGGACATCTGGCGGGGGATTTTAATGGAGATGGCATCCCAGACCGGCTTAACCGGAAATATGTGCTCGAATATGACGGCCATCCGGTATACTCGCGGTTGGGATCTATCACGCAATACGGTGCGGACGGTACAACCGCGCTTCCGTCTCAGCGCTTCTCCTACACCACCTTCAATCCGCCCGGGAGTGTTTCGGCTATGAACTCCCGCTTGGGAACGTTCAATCCGCCCGATCAACTTATGGACAAGGACTGGGTGGAGATCAGTGATCTGAATGGGGACGGGTTGGCGGATATTCTGCGCACCAATCCCGCAGGGGGGCTTCACATCGCCTATCTTAATCAGGGGGAAGTAAATGAGGATGGCCGAAAGGTGCGCTGGAGCGATGGAATTGTGATTGGCGGGGACCCGCAAACATTCACGGTGACCCTGTCGGCGATGTCGAATGCCGTGGCGCAGCTTAATGATGTCAATGGCGATGCGCGGGCGGATTTGGTGTATAAATCCGGTCCTTTTGACGTGTTCTATTTTAAAAATGAGGTGGTTGGCGGCCTGCCCCAATGGGGAAACCGCACCCGGCTTAACCTGTTTCCCGGGAGCGCCGCGCCGCCCTCGCCGTTTGATACGGACAATGTGGAAACAGCGGATATTGATGGGGATACGCGCATAGACGTATATCAGAGCATTTCTGTTGGCGGGTTAACGCACCTCCGCGTCTGGCTCAATTTGAACGGGGGCGCGTATTCATCGCCGTACACCGTTCCGCAACAGTTCAGTTTCCAACTTTCCGATCCTGGTGTTGAGGGAACGGAATTTAATGGCGATGAGATCCCCGATATTGTGCGTATCCGGACCACTGGAGTAGAAGTGGCGCCGGGATTGTGCCATGGACAACAAGGCCCGATTATTTTCGCGCCCTTTCCAGACATCGTGCTTACGTCGACACAGCTTGACCATGCCTCACTGGAAGACATTTCGGGCGATGGTTTGCCCGATCTTGTTATCGAACGGGCCGCGCCCGGTGAAGTGTGGTATTGGCTTAACCTGGGCTTTTACCGCTTCGATAACAAGCGCGTTATTACGGATTTGCCCATTCCCATCGGGAGCACCCCGGCCCTGCGCTGGGCGGATTTCAACGGGAATGGAACGGTTGATCTTGCCTACGCGGACCCCTATATGGATCCCCCGCTCACGATTGTGGATCTGGGGGAAGCGCTGGGGTGTGTTCCCGCCCCCAATTTGCTCACGAAAGTGGACAATGGGTTGGGGCGCATCATCCAGATGGACTATAAGTCGTCGATCCAGTTCTGTCTTGCGGATGCCGCCGCCGGAACGCCGTGGCCGGATCCGGTGCCCACGCCCGTCCAAGTGGTTTCATCCATCACGGTGGATAATTCTCTTGGCAACAGCCAGCGGACGGAATTTCACTATCATGATGGGTATTATCATCCCGTGGAGTTGCTCTTTACGGGGTTTGGACGAGTGGATGTACGTAAGCAGGGTGGTTCCAGCGCCCCGGCTCTGGTGGATCGCTATACCTTCGATGTGGGCCGGGATATCTTTGAATTACAGGGGTCGCTGTTGCGGCATTCCGCCGAAACGGAGGACGGACAGGTATTTTGGGAAGAAACGAGCGCCTACGAAGCCCCGGTGCTGGCTGTCGGCGTTGACGGGCGTGAAATTCGCTATCCGCAGTGTGTGGCGGAGGAAAAGACGCTGTACGAACTGGGCAATGGCGCCCCAAAGACAACCCGGACGGAATTCGCGCATGATGAATATGGCAATGAGATCGAAGTGCGCGAGTTAGGGGTGGTGGACGAAGGAAATCCGGATGCATCGGGCGACGAACGCGTCGTAACCACGGAATACGCCATAAATCTTGAGACATGGATAGTGAACAAGCCCATCCGTGAAATTACCGCGGATTTGGAAGGCGACCGGGTTCTTCGTTCGGAAACCTACTATGACGATGAGACGTTTTCTGGAGAAAACTTCGGGGAAGTGATTCGTGGAAATGAGACACTCAGGCTCGAGTGGGATGACGCTGACGATGAAACGGATCTTTATATCATTGACCGGAAGCGGTATGACGCCTTTGGGAATGTCATGTTCCTGATCGACCCGCTTGCCGAAGTCACGGAAGACGGCATCAATGACGATCTTGGGCACTACCGCACCATTGTGTATGACGATCGCTTTCATAGTTTTCCCGCGGGGGAAATTATTCACGTGGGTGGCGGAAAAGACGATCTCACCCTCGGCGCGGCCTATGATGAAGGCTTCGCCGCTGTGGTGTCCTCGACGGATTTCAATGGCGTCGTGACGTCTTATGGCTACGATGCGTTTGGGCGTTTCAGCAGTTCCGTGCGGCCTGGCGATGATCCTGCATACCCCACGCTTACCTACCGTTATGTGCTGGGCGAGCCTTTCGGAAGCGGCGCGGTCAACTATGTGGAGACATGGTTGCTTGATCGCCGCCCGGGCGAGGCCGGACCGGAAATGCGCGATCATTATTTCATTTCGCGATCCTATCTGGATGGTTTGGGCCGCAAGTTGATGGACAAGGAGGAAGCGGAGCCTGCTCCGGGAAGTTCGATTCCGCGCGTGGCGGTGCGTAATGCTTCACAATTTAATGAACGGGGCGAGACGGAAATTGTACTGCAGCCGTTTTTCACGATGATGCCGGGGGATACGTTGGATGCGCTGCTGGCATTTGAAGATGTTGCCGCCTCTGGTTGGCAGGGAACCTTCCATCTGGAAGGCGCTCTTGTGGATCTCGCCCTGGCTGATGCGCCGAAAACCGCTCTCACGTATGACGCCCTCTTGCGGGAAAGAACGGCTGCGAATCCCGACGGCACGCAGAGCCGCAAGGAAAACGAGCCGCTCATTCTGAAACTCTATGATGAGAACGACAACGATCCTGCATCACCGTTCCATGACACGCCGAAGCTTCAGTATACGGACGGCCTGGGGCGTCTGGTGCAATTGGACGAGGTGGTCCGGATCACGAATGGCGGCGATCCCTCAGAAGACCTTGTTACTTGGACCACCCGATATGAATACCGGACGGACGACCTTCTGACGCGCATCATTGACGCGCAGGGCAATGAGAAGATCATGGGGTACGATGGATTCCAGGAACTCATTTACGTCAATGACTGTAATTCCGGTGAAAAGACACTTGGTTACGATAATAATGGCAATTTGGTGGAGACGCTGGATGCAATGGGTCATTACATCGCGTATTTCTACGATGGAGCGAACCGGCTCATTGCAAAAGACTACTTTGATGAAGAGGAGTTGTATTCCGCCGGATTCGTCTACGATCCGCTGGAACCGCTGAGCCCGGAGAACCGCGCGGACATTGTGTATTTCTATGATGATCCGTATGGTCCCATTGACGCCGGAAATGGTTCCGAAACAACCGCTGCAAACACCAAGGGGAAAACGGCATATGTCTGGAATCTGGCGGGTGAAACACACTATAGCTACGATGCCCGTGGCAACCTGACGTGGGCCGTTGTTAATCTCTGGGATCCCGATACAGGCCTTACCCTTCCTTACCAAACGACCTTGCACTACGATTCCCAGGATCGTGTGGCGGAGGTGGACTATCCGGATGGCGACCGCTGTGCATATGCGTACAACCAACGGTTGTTGCCGGCTGCCATCTCCGGCGGCGGTCCGCTGAATCGCGATGGCACGCCGTATATTCTGGCGGAAGCGGAGTATGGCCCCGCGGAAGAGCGCGTTCGCGAGGTGTTTGGCAATGGCGTTGTGATGGGTTATGCCTATGATGCGCGGGGCCGCCTTGTGGACGCGTCGGTGGCCTCCAATGCAGCGCTCGATATGCCCTATATTCATTACCAGTATGTTTTCGATCCCGTATCGAATATCACGGCCGTTCATGATTTCCGCGCGGAGGCAACGCACCCCTATGGAGATCCGCGCCGCAATACGCAATTCTTCCAGTACGATGATTTATACCGCTTAACCCGCGCGCAGTATTCGTTCCAGGCTCCGGACGATCCAAGTCAGGACGATGGCCACATCGACTACCGCTACGACCGGCTGGGCAATATGACGTCCATGACCTCCGGAATCACTCATCTCTTCCGCGGTTATTCCGTGACCAACCTTGGCTCGATGAGTTATGGCGGCGATCTCGGCGCCTCCGGGCGCATTGGGCGCACAACTCCCGATCCCGGCCCGCATGCCCTGACACGCGCGGACACGGGGGATGCGATTCGGGAGTTCAGTTATGACGCTAATGGCAATCGCACACAGGGCGACGGCTTTTCCTGCACCTGGAATTTTGAAGATCAGCTTGTGGCCATCGAAGATAGTTCGATGCGGGCGGAGTACATGTACAATCACGACGGCCGCCGTGTATTGAAACGGGTCTGGCCTAAAAACGCCGAAGGCCTCTTGGCGGAGCGCCCGGCGGAAACCGTACGGTATCTCGGCAGGCATTTTGAGGTGCGTGAAGGCGGTCAACCCACCAAATATGTGTTCAATGGCAAGCAGCGCATTGCGAAAATCACGGGAACCCTGGATCCCGATGCCCTGCGGGTTCAGCGGTTCCACGCCTCCCCCGGGTGGAATCTCCTGAGCATGGCGGTGAATGCTGAAGATGCCGCGGCACAGTTGGGCATTGGAACGGATGCTGCGATCGATGGTGCATTTCGCTGGGAAAAGAGTGAGGAGGCGTTTGTTCCTGTAGCGGCGGAATCCTCTCTCCCCGCCGGCTCTATTTTTTGGCTCCATTTGATCGAACACCGGACATTGACGGTGACGGGCGCATATTCCGAGACGGGCTCCGCAACAATTCCAGTGCAAACAGGGTATGTTGCTCTTACGGGTCTTGAGGCGTTGCGTACAACGGATATTTTCCCGGATAGCCTTGACTTTGCCTGGTGTTACGATGTCAACGAAGCCATGTGGCACGCCCATGTAGGTGGCGAAGGAACGTTCCTGTCGGATATGCCTGACTTTATCCGCCCTGGAGAAGCGGTATTTGTGCGGACGGCGGATCCCGCGGAGATCGAGTTGCCGCCCACGGCGCGGCGCATCCAATATTACCACCAGGATTACTTGAAATCCTCGAACATTATTGCGGACGCCGCCGGAAACGTTCTTGAAGAAATCGTCTATTACCCCTTCGGCGAACCCCGCCAACATTTCCGGGCGGATAAGCGTGTTCAGGCGAATCCCTACCTGTTCGCACAAAAAGAACGGGACAAGGAAACAGGCCTGCACTACTTCGATGCGCGGTATCTTGCTGCTTCGCTCGGACGCTTTCTGCAGGTGGATCCGGAATTGGAGGATACACCCACCGAGTCGTTGTATGATCCACAGACCTTGCACGCCTATGGGTATGCCCGTAATAACCCCATCACCTATACCGATCCGACGGGGCTCTTTATCGAAACAGCCATTGCCAAGAAAAAGATGAAAGAGCTAAGCCCCTTTAGCGACCTCAACGTCGGCAATCCGAAGCTCACCTTATCCGAGCGCCGCGCACAGGTGTTTGGCGCGCTGAACGTCAAAAAAGGCGGTTCCATGCCGAAGTCCGGTCCGAATCTGGGCGGCTACGAGATTCCGAAATTAGTTATGGAAGCTCTGGAGATTGATAAAGGGAAACTTATGGACTCGAACCGCGCGCTGTCCGCGATTGCTCAGATGGCGGAGAACATTAAAAACAATTCTCCCAAAGACAAAAAGAACCGGATTGATGCGAACCAGTTTTTGAAACTTTTCACGAAGCCGCGAACCTTCGGACCGCTTCAGGAAGGGGTTCAGTTGACGAAAGGCGGGCTCGAGATCATTAGCGAGGAGACCTTTGCCGAAAAGTTTGGGAACAAGAAGTTGTCCAAACTCCTTGAGGGATTCAATACGCAGGAAGATTTCGAAAACAAATACAAGGAGCTTATGGGCGTTGCCGAGAAGAGTTTCAAGGGTAAGAAAGCTGAAGCGTTCAAGTTCAGCACCGAAGAAGTGAATAAGTTTATTGACAAATATATGAAGGAGTTCGAGGACAAGCAGGACCAACAGGAAAACCAGGCCAACGTCCAGAATCCGCCTCCGGGTCCTAATAATGAGGATGAGAATGAAGAATAAGTCAACGAGTATATGCGCTCATCAAGGCATGTTTGGGCGTATTTATAAGGCAAGGAGCAGAACCATGTATCGACGCACACAATTAATCATGCTGGGATGTGTACTCCTCGGGACGGCAGTGATAGCCGCCTCGGCATACGGCGGCATTCCCCAGCCCGGCCTTATCCTGTATGGAAAGGTCACGGACGATGGCGGCAATCTCTTGACACAAGGCGATCTGGTATGGACCTTCACCCCTACCGCGGGCGGAGAACCCCTTACCTTGACAGTCACCTTGCACGAACTCACGGGTACGGGAGGACCCTACTCCTACCGGATCGTGGTCCCATTGGAGGCGCCGGTGGAAAGCTTTCCCGCCTCGGGGGAGGCGATCCCCGTTGCCACGGCATCCGTGGAATATGTGCAGGAGTGCTCTGTCGTCGCCACGAGCATCCAGATCTCGCAAACCGTGATCTTCTCAACAGCGGACATTGGTTCAGCGAAGCGGGTGGATGTGTGCGCGGACTGCGACATGGTGCTGACGCCTTACCATTCGGCGGATATTGACCGTAACCACCGGTTCAATTTGAGTGAGTTCTTGCGCGTCGTAGAACTCAACACGGCCACGCTAACCCATGAGTACCATGTGGATAGCAGCACCCTGGACGGGTACTCGGTCGGAGCCGGTAACCGCATCGGCACGCCGCATTCCGGTGATTACTATGGCGGAGCGGACTGGCGCATCTCCGTTCATGAAATCGTGCGCATGATTGATCTCTTTGCCTCCACGCCAGAACATGCCTACAGCCCCGATTCTGCTTCCGAGGACGGATTCCGTAAAGGTTCGGGCGACGTTGCCAAGGGCGCGTCCTCTGCTGCCAAGGCCGGCATTTCCCCGGCTGATATCGAGTTTCGCCGCTATGTGCGTGGCGGTGCAATAGGCGCGGGCGCTTCTTTGGAAATTACGGTTATTATTTCCGGAAGCACCTCGGATCCTTTGAGCGCGGTTGGTCTTTCAGAATACTTGCCTGAAGGCTGGCTGTTTGAGGGCGCGGCGCAAAAGTCTCTGGCGGCCCCCATACCCGGGGCATCGGGCGATCTGGAATTTGCCTGGTACCCTGTTCCGCCCCTTCCTTATGAGTTTTCTTATAGGGTGAGTTTTTCCGATCCGGGCAGCGTGCTGGCCGGCATTGAGGCATTAGCAGGTGAAGGGCTTTACAGAACCAAAACAGGCGAGCATCAGACCCTTGTGCCTGTCGGGTTGTTCGAGGTGGGCCTTGGACTGCAGGATACGGACGGGGACGGCATTCTGGATGCCGAGGAAACGTTTAGTGATTCCGATGGTGATGGGATTCCCGATCTTGCGGACGTGGACTCTGATAATGATGGCATATCGGATCAGGAAGAAGCATTCTTTGATGGAGACCCGGACTATAACCCCTATGATCCGATTTACAATCCGGACGGCACTGACACCAATGCGGCTTCTCCGGACTCGGATAATGACGGAGTTTTTGACCCGGATGAAATTGAAGACGGCACCAGCCCTGTTGACCCTGAAAGCAAGGCTGGGCCGGTGCCTGCGGCAGGCGGTTTGGGATCGGTCCTGGCGGCGGGCCTTGTGGCCTTGGCGGGAGTGTTTGGCCTGCGGCGCGCACGGCGTACCGCCCGATAACGCAGACTGGGTGATTGACGGTTAGAACAAAAAGGTTTAACTGACCTGTAAAACGGAAGACTGAGGAACGACACATGAACGCACAGCATCCCTTCCAAATGGGAACTGCGGCCCGGCGTTTGCCTTGGGCCTGTGGCCTGATACTCCCCTTGGCGATCTTTCTCGCCGGAGCCGCCCATGCCTTGCCCACGGCAGAAGCAGGTGGACCTTACACCATCAATGAAGGGCAGCCCCTGAATCTGGATGGCACGGGCAGCTCGGATGGGGGAAATCCGCCGCTAACCTATGACTGGGATTTGGACAACAACGCTTCTTATGGCGACGTGACCGGAAGCACCCCAAGCGTCCCGTGGAATACCCTCAAAACCTACTTTGATGATGACACGCATACTATCGGGCTGCAAGTCACCGACAGCGTCTTGGCTACCGCCACGGACACCGCCACCGTCACCATTAACAACTTGGCGCCCACCGCCGAGGCAGGAGGCGACCAGACGATCAACGAAGGGCAAAGCCTCAGCCTCAATGGGTCGGGATCCTCAGATCCCGGTGGAGACACGCTTACCTACTCCTGGGATCTGAACAACGACACTGTGTTTGGCGATGTGACCGGGGCAACCCCCACCATCGACTGGGCAACGTTGAAGACCTTTATCACGGATGGGGCGAATACAGTCACCTTGCAGGTGACGGACACGGGCAACAGCGCCAATTTGTCCGGCACCGATACATTGACGGTCACCATCACTAATTTAGCGCCCACCGCCGATGCGGGAAGCAACCAGACCATCAATGAAGGGCAAAGCCTCAGCCTCGATGGATCGGGATCTTCGGATCCCGGTGGAGACACGCTTACCTACTCCTGGGATTTGAACAACGACACTGTGTTTGGCGATGTGACCGGGGCAACCCCCACCATCGACTGGGCAACGCTGAAGACCTTCATCACGGATGGGGCGAATACCGTCACCTTGCAGGTGACGGACACGGGCAACAGCGCCAATTTGTCCGGCACCGATACAATTACGGTTACGATTGACAACCTTAAGCCCACGGCGGAAGCAGATGGGCCCTACACCATCGACGAAGGCCAAATTCTGAATCTGGATGCTTCGGGTTCGACGGACCCCGGAGGGGACGTGCTCGCGTATACATGGGATTTCGACAATAACGGCAGTTATGGTGACGCCACGGGCGAAACCCCTGCGGTGGATTGGGCCACGCTCTCGGCCCATATTACGGATGGCACACACACCATTCGCCTGCAGGTAACCGACACGGGCAACAGTTCCAATAAGACTGACACGGACACGGCTACGGTGACGATAAACAATCTGGCGCCCACGGCAGATCCGGGCGGGCCATATGCCATTGATGAAGGACAAACGCTGGATCTGGATGGTTCGGGGTCAACGGACCCCGGCGGCGATTCCCTCTCCTATACATGGGACCTTGATGCCAACGGCACCTTCGGTGATGTGACCGGCGCAACCCCGTCGGTAGACTGGACCACGCTCAAAAACTTCATCACGGATGACGTGAACACCATCTACCTGCGGGTGACGGACACCGGCAATGACACTAACATGTCCAATACCGTCTCCACCACCGTGACCATCACCAATCTCGCGCCCAATGCTGAGTCAGGCGGTCCCTACACTATTAACGAGGGTCAGACGCTTAATTTGGATGCATCCGCTTCAAGCGATCCCGGCGGGGATGTTCTCACCTTTGGATGGGATCTCAATCAAGACAGTGTATTCGATGATGTAACCACCGCCACGCCTTCGATCCCGTGGTCAACCCTGATAACGTATTTCGATGATGGTGTCAACAACATCATATTACAGGTGACCGATACCGGCAACACACAAAATAAGATTCGTTACGCGTTCACCACGGTGACCATCAATAACCTTGCACCGGTATCAGATCCCGGCGGCCCCTATGCCATTGATGAGGGCCAGCCCCTTGCGCTGGATGCTTCCGGATCAAGCGATCCCGGTGGCGACGTGTTGTCTTACACATGGGACCTGAATAACGATGGCGCATTCGACGATGTAACGGGTGAGACACCGGCAGTTGCGTGGGCCACCCTGGCCACCTTTATCACCGATGGCGTGAACACCATTGTCTTGAAAGTTACGGACTCGGGCAATAGCACTAACCTCGATGCCTCCACAACAACTACGGTCACCATCACGAATCATGCCCCGGTGTCCGATGCCGGCGGCCCCTATACCATCGATGAGGGCGCCACACTGGATCTCGATGCCTCGGCGTCAACGGATCCTGGCGGGGATACGATGTTTTTCACCTGGGATCTCAACAATGACACCGTGTATGACGATGTCATTGGGGAAACGCCATCCGTTCCCTGGGTGGTGTTAAAAACCTTCTTCGATCAGGGAACCAACACTATCCGGGTGCGGGTCACCGATTCCGGGAATGCCGTAAACTTGAATACGGTGGACGCCACCTCCGTTACCATTATTGAGTTGCCTCCGGTGGGCGTGGATGATGCCTACACCACCGATGAGGACTCTGTTCTTGGGGTGGTGGCCCCCGGTGTCCTGGACAATGACTCCGATCCGGGCGGTGATCCCATAATGGTCGATGTCGGAAGTTCTGATACCACAAGCGCCGACGGGGTGACAGTCGTACTTTATGACGACGGCAGTTTTGCTTATGATCCGCGCAGTACGGCCGTGTTCAATGCGCTTCCTGCGGGGGCTTCCCGGGATGATACCTTCCAATACACGGTGGAAGACGCTGACGGCTCCGGTACCGCAATGGTCACGATTACCGTGAACGGCGTAAATGACGCCCCTCTTTTGGATGACACGGGCGACATGGTTCTCGATCCCATTGATGAGGATAACGTGGATTCGCCTGGCACGTTGGTCAGTGATTTGCTTACAAGCGGTCTTCCCGATCCAATTACGGATGTCGATACGGGAAATCCTGAAGGGATTGCCGTTACTGAAATCGACATAGCGAGCGGCGCGTGGGAATACCGGTTGAGTGGCTCGGCAACATGGGAGTCATTCGGCCTGATTTCTCCCGCCAATGCGTTGATGCTGCGGCCCGAGGATCGTGTGCGGTTTGTGCCAAATGCCAATTTTAACGGCACAGTGGATCCCGCCATTACGTTCCGGGCTTGGGACCAATCCGCCGGAACCCCCGGAGCCAACGCCGATGCCACCACAAATGGCCTTGATACGCCGTTCAGCACCGCGACGGACACCGCAAGCATGGTGGTCAATCCCGTGAATGATCCGCCGGTCATTGTGGACGATGTGGTTAGCACCAACGAAGAAACACCGTTGGATATTGATGTGCTTGCCAACGATACGGACGTCGAGGGACTTGACCCGGCCACCGTTTTTGTGACGGTTGAACCTCTGCACGGTTCCACGGGCGTTCTTATCACCGGCGCGATCACCTATATACCGGACACGGATTACTCCGGCCCCGACAGCTTTGTGTACCGCGTGCGGGATATTGGCGACAATGGCGCGCCGCCCCTTCTTGATTCAGCGACGGTCAATATTACGGTTGACGCCACGAATGACCCGCCGCATGCGGTAGACGATGTATCGGCAACGCGCGCCGGGGTTTCCGTCACAATCAATGTTTTGGCCAACGACAGCGACGTGGAAACCGAATTGGATCCCAATGTGACGGTGGTTGTGGATCCCACAGGGGGTGTAATTGAAAGTATAGATCCTGCCACGGGATTCATCACCTATCGGCCCAATGAGGATTTCCAGGGTATCGACCAGTTCACCTATCGCGTGTTTGACCAGGGACTTCCTTTGCCCGCATTGTCCGCCGACGCGAATGTACGGGTCGCGGTCAGCCAGACCGAGATTGTCGTTGACACCCTCGATGATAATGACGATGGCGTTTACAACGCAGGCGAATTTTCGTTGCGGGAGGCCTTCAATTTTATTGCCGACAGTGGCACCATCCAATTCGATCCCGCCCTCTTTACCCCTGGCGCCATGGCAACGATCAACCTCACGCTGGGCGAACTGGTGGCGGCGCGTGAATTCGCGATTGCCGGTCCTGGCGCCGGCCAGTTGGAGATAAGCGCCGACCAGGCCTCTCGTGTCATTGCGGTTACGGGGGGAACGCTGACCATTTCAGGGATTACGTTGACGCGGGGCCGGGTTCAGGATACCTTGGGGGGGGGGATCCATGTGGCGGCCACAGCAGGATTGATCCTCGACGGCAGCATTGTCTCTGAATGCACGGTTGAAGATACCAACGGCACGGCCGACGACCTCGGCGGCGGCATTGGTTGTGAAGGCGCATTGCAGATAACCAACTCGACGATTGCCAACAACACGGCAGGCGCTTTTGGCGGGGGTATTTACAGCGCCGGGCCGCTGGAAATCCTTAACACGACCATTTCCGGCAACACCGCGGTCACCGAAGATGGCGGCGGCATACACATGGAAGACGGCACAGGTGAGCTTGTTCATGTCACCATCACCGGCAATTCTGCGGAAACGGGCGGTGGACTCAACAAGGTGGCCGGCGCCCTCTCCATCGGTAACAGCATACTTGCCGGAAACGTAGCCTTGTCCGCGGGGAACGACGCCGCCGGTATTGTGACGAGCCTGGGCAACAATCTGGTTCAGGATATCGAAGGAAGTGAGACGTGGTTGTCGACAGATCTGATTGGCATATCCGCCGAAACGGTTCTCGAGACGGCCCTCAATGCAAATGGCGGAACTACGCCTACGCATGCTTTGCTGGGGGATAGCCCTGCCATTGATGCGGGCAATGATCTCAATGCCTCGAATGCCGGTTTGACCACCGACCAGCGTGGTCTGGATCGCTTTGTGGGAACGGCGGATATCGGGGCCTATGAAGTGCGCCGATTCCTCGTTGATCTTCAGACGGACGAGAATGACGCGGATCTTTCGGCAGGCGACCTGTCCTTGCGAGAGGCAGTCGATGCCACATTGCCCGGCGATATCATCGAGTTCGGTTTCACGGGAGAAATTGTATTAGATCCGCTGCTCGGCGAAATTCTCATCGATAATGGCTTGGCGTTAGTGGGTCCTGGCGCCGGACAATTGTCTATTAGCGGGGGCAACGCCATTTCTATACTGTATATTCCGTCAACCGATGCCCAGGCTGTGTTCGCAGGAGTGACATTGAGAGACGCCTACGATACCGTTGCCCCGGCGGGAGATGGACGCGGCGGCCCTGCGCTCTTCAGCTTTGGCACGGTCCGGATGACGGAGTGTGTGCTAATTGGAAATCAGTCTGATGTACTGGACGGGGGTGCAATCCAGAACCGCGGCGCCATGACATTGACGCGTTGTGTGCTTCAGGACAATATGGCCTCCAATCTTGGTGGCGCCATTGCCAATTGGGGCGGCACATTGACGCTTCTACAGTGCACCTTGAGCAACAATCAGACGGAACAACTTGGCGGCGCATTGATGAACCTGCTCAATGGTGTTGTGACGGTGCGCGACAGCACGTTTGAGTCGAACCACGCGTATGTTTCGGGAGCGTTGCATAACTCTGTCAATGGCACGGTGACGGTGCTGAACAGTTCTTTTATCGACAATGCGGCCGCCTCCGATGGCGGCGCGATGCTCAACGCCGGGACCTTACATATGATCAACAGCACTCTCTCCGGGAATCGTGCTGAACGGCATGGCGGCGGCTTGCATCAGAATGGAAGCAACGCAACTCTTGTCAACTGTACCCTCACAAACAATCTGGCCGATGCAGGCGATACAGGTTTCGGAGAGGGGGGCGGCATCAACAGCGCCAGCGGATCGGTCACGCTTCATAACACGGTGGTTGCGGGTAACTTCGACACCGTGGACAACCTGGGATCCGGGAACATACACCCCGACATTTCCGGAAATGTGGCTACGCTTGGAAGCAATCTGCTCGGAAACCGCAATGGCGCCGTGGGTATCACAGATGGGGTGAATGGCGATCATGCCGGTACTGGCACCCAGCCTATTGATCCGGCTCTCGGCCCACTGGCGAATTATGGCGGTGTGGTAAGCGTGCACATACCCCGCGTGCAGAGCCCGCTTATTGACCAGGGGGATAATGACGCCATTACTTCGCCTCCTTTCGACGCACCCCCGGTCTATGACCAGCGCGGGATCGGGTTTGATCGCGTGGTGGATGGCGACGGTGATGAGGAAGCAATCGTGGATATCGGCGCGGTCGAATACATACCCACCCAACCCGTGTTTACCTCGTCCGCCATTACGGATGCCACCGAAGACACGCTTTATGAATATAGTATAACGTTAAGCGACCAGGATCTTGATGAAGTCTTTAGTATTACCGCGCCGACACTGCCCTACTGGCTTACCTTCACGGACAACGGAGACGGCACGGCCCTCCTCACGGGAACACCGGGTAATGAGGAAGTATCCCCTTACTTTGACGTGCGCGATTATGATGTCGTGATTCAAGTGACGGATTGGGCGAATCAGACAGTTTCACAGGTGTTTACCCTCACGCTTGCCGGGGTCAATGACGCGCCGGTGACGGTGGATGATACAGGGGATACTGCCGAAGACACCCCAATTATCATCCCCGTGCTAAACAATGACAGTGATATTGATGGTGATCTTGTTCCTGCCTCCGTCATGATCACCAGCGGCCCAGCCAACGGTTTGGCTACCATCAACCCGGAAACAGGTGAAATTACCTACACGCCCAACCTCCATTACAACGGCGGCGACAGCTTTGTCTATCAGGTTACGGACGACGGCACCCCCGAGCCCTTTCTTTCCACGAGCGCAACGGTGACACTGACGATTGCCGCGGTGAATGATCCCCCCGTTACGATGGAAGATGCGGGAGAGTGTTTTGAAGACGACGTTGTCACGGTGGATGTATTGGCCAATGACAGTGATGTCGATGGCAATCTTGTGCCCGGCACGGTTTCCGTGACGGAAGGGCCGGCGAACGGGACGGTTAGTATTGATCCTGCGACGGGGGCCATCACCTATACACCGAACCATGACTTCAATGGAACGGATAGTTTTATTTACAGCGTCACAGACGATGGCAGTCCGTTGCCGGCGGAATCCGCCACCGCTTCTGTTGCTCTGACGGTTCTTGCCATTAACGACCCGCCCGCCACTGTGGACGACACAGCCGCCACGGACGAAGATGTTCCGATCGTGGTGCCTGTGCTTCTCAACGATACGGACGTGGATGGCGCCATCTTGCCCGATTCGGTCGTCGTGACGGAGTTCCCGGATCATGGCGCGGTGAGCATTAATCCTGCCACCGGCGATGTTACCTATACCCCGAATCTCAACTATAACGGCCCCGATAGTTTCGTGTATGAAGTTTCGGATGATGGCAGCCCGCAACCCGCGACAGTTTCCTTTGCCACCGTCAACCTCACGGTAAATGCTATCAATGATCCACCCGCCGCCATGGACGATGCAGCAGTAACCAATGAAGACGAACCGGTCGTGGTCAATGTGTTGGAGAATGACACGGATGTGGACGGCAATCTTGTGCCCAGTACGGTTGTGGTCGTTCAAACACCGGCCAATGGAACCGCCACCGTCGAACCCGCAACGGGAACCATTACGTATACCCCGAATTTGAATTTCAACGGGGCGGATAGTTTCACATACAGCGTCACCGACGATGGCGCGCCGCTGCCGGAAGCCTCTTCCGTCGCGGCAGTGCAGATCACCGTTATACCAGTGAACGATCCACCGATAGTGACGGACGATACGCTGACTACGGAGGAAGACACACCGGGCACCGTGCTGGTATTGACGAATGACAGCGACGTGGACGGCGATCTCCTGCCGGACACCGTCTTGATAACCGTCCTGCCTGAGCATGGCTCCACTACGGTGGTAGCCGAGACGGGGGCGGTGATCTACACACCGGCGCTGAACTACAACGGCACGGATGCTTTTACCTATCAAGTGACGGACAATGGTTCTCCTCTCCCGGCGCAGACCACGGCGGGAACCGTGACCGTCACGATCCTCGCGATCAACGACGCGCCGCATACGCTCGCCGACACCGCTTCCACCAATGAGGACACACCGGCGGTGATTCCAGTGCTGGACAACGACAGCGATGTGGATGGCAATCTTGTGCCAGACAGTGTCGCCATTACCACGCCGCCTCAACACGGCGCCACGAGTATCGATCCGAATACCGGCGCCATTACGTATACGCCCAACCTGAACTACAACGGACCGGACGCCTTTGTCTACAGCGTTACGGATGATGGCAGCCCCTTGCCCGCGATGACCTCCACGGCCTCTGTGGCCATAGACATACTGGCGGTGAATGATCCGCCTGCGGTGAGCGATGATGCGGCTGTTACATTGGAAGATGAGTCTGTTGTGGTGAATGTGCTTGGAAATGATTCCGATGTGGATGGCAATCTCGTGCCGGCCAGCGTTGCCATAACCGCTCCGCCGGCAAACGGGACAACCAGTGTCAATCCTGTCACGGGAGCGGTGACCTATACGCCTAACCTCAACTGGCACGGAACCGACAGTTTCACCTACAGGGTCACCGACGATGGCGCGCCGCTGCCGTCCGAAAGCACCACCGGCTTGGTTACCATCACGGTTAATGCCGTCAATGATGCGCCGGCAACGGTTGCCGATTCCGCAAATACCGACGAGGATACACCGGTGACCGTTGATGTCCTTGCAAACGACAGCGACGTCGATGGCGCACTCGTCGCCGAATCCGTCGTGGTGACTCAGCCGCCGCAACACGGCGCCGCTGTGGTCAATCCGGCCACGGGCGCCATCACATACACCCCGGCGGCGAATTACAACGGGAACGATGCCTTCGAGTATCAGGTGACCGATGATGGATCACCGTTGCCCGCCCAAAGCTCCCTGGCCACTGTTACATTGATCATTAACGCCATTAATGATCCGCCTGATGCGCGCACGGACAGCGCCAACACGGAGGAAGATACTCCGGTTGTGATAGATGTTCTTGCGAACGACGAAGATGTGGATGGCAACCTGGTGCCGGGTTCCGTGACGGTTACCCGCGCTCCGCTGCACGGCTCCACGGCGGTCAATCCGGCCACGGGCGGCATCACATACACACCCTCGGCGGATTACAATGGCAATGATTCATTCCTGTACGCTGTTACGGACGATGGATCTCCGTTGCCCGCGCAAACGTCCGAGGCCACGGTCCTGATTAACATTGGCGCAGTAAACGATACGTTGACTGCGAATGATGATACGGCAGCCACCAATGAAGACACGCCAGTGACGGTGGATGTCTTGGCGAACGATACCGACATCGACGGGAATGTGCTTCCGGCCACGGTATCCATCACCCAGGCGCCTGCCTCCGGAACCGCCGTCGCCGACCCGGTCACGGGCAGCATTACCTACACGCCTAATGCCAATTTCAACGGGAATGATTCCTTCGTGTACGTGGTTCAAGACGATGGCACGCCGGAACCGGTCCGCTTCGATACGGCCACCGTGTCGGTGCACGTCGCTCCCGTGAATGATGCGCCTGTGGCCGCGGCGCTTGCTCACTACGATGGATTCCAGGAAACGGCGCTGCCGCTGTCTGGCATCACCGTGGCTGACCTCGACGCGGATGAACTGGGTGAGGCCGTGCTCGAAGTCAATCTGTCGGTATTGCATGGAACACTCCATCTCACCGAGATAACAGGACTCACCCAAGTGGGCAACGGAACATCCGCAATAACCCTGGGCGGCAGCCTGAACACCCTCAATGCGGCTCTGGCCACGGTGCAGTATACCGGCACGGCCTTGTATTACGGGCATGACACGATTACGGTTGCCGTTGATGATCTCGGTCATACAGGCGCCGGCGGCGCGCTTACCCATGAGACCACCGCCGATATCCTGCTTGTGCCGACTCTGCTGGTGGTCACGCTTCTGAACGACGAACTGGATGGAGACTTCTCGCCCGGCAAGGTCAATCTGCGTGAAGCGGTCACGGAAATCGCCGAGAACGGCACGATCCGCTTTGACAACGCCCTCACGGGAACTATTGTACTGCGTCCGGCGCTTGGACCTCTGACCATCGCGAAGTCCCTTGTCATAGAAGGTTCCGGTTCAGATCAGATAACCGTAAGCGGCGGCCTTGTCCAGCGGGTGTTCGTGGTGGACGATGGCGATGAGTCGCCGAACCGCGACGTAGCCATTTCCAGTCTTACTCTGGCCGATGGCAGTGCCGGGGCAGGTGGAAACGGCGGCGCGGTGTTCAACGCTGAAATATTGACCCTGGATCAGTGCCGCATCTTGGGCAGCACGGCGGAGAATGGCGGCGGCGTCTCGAACCAGGGCGCCCTGGTCCTGCGCGATTGCATGGGTTCCGGCAATACCGCAACCGACGCGGGTGGTTTTGTGGTGTGTCTTGCCGGCAGCACGCTCCGTATTAACGGAACCACTATTACACAAAATGCCGCAAGCCGGGGCGGCGGCGTCATGAACCTCGGTACGGCCGTACTCGTGAACAGCACCATCTCCGGCAACCGTGCCGTGCAGAACGGCGGTGGTTTCGACCAGGGTGCGGTGCAGGCTGCGGTCCTGGTCAATTGCACGGTGACGGGCAATGTCGCTGATCACACCGCAGTGGACAGCGGTGACGGCGGCGGTGTTCATGTATTGGGTGGTGCAGCCCCGGTCAGCCTCCGCAACACGCTCATTGTGGGCAACATTGATCGCTCCGGAAGCGGCTCTGTGCATCCGGACGTCTCGGGCGTCTTTGCCGCAGGGCAGAACAATATCATTGGCTATGCCACGGGCGCCACGGGCTTCGGTGACAGCGATATCGTTCTCGCGGACGAAGGCATTACGGATACAAGCGTGGTGCTTGATCCCGTGCTTGCCGACAATGGCGGTCTGACCCTGACCCACGCCCTGGCCTTGTTCAGCCCCGCCGTGAACGCGGGCAATAATGCCTTTATAACCGAAGTCTACTTTGAGGATACGCCCTTCCATGACCAACGCGGCGCGGAGTTCCCGCGCATCACGCGTGATACCGTGGATGTTGGCGCATACGAATTACAGGCCGAAGACAGCGGGCCGCTGACCGTGGCCATCCAGCGCGTGTCCGGCCAGTATGCGCAAACCGCATTCCTGCCCATCATGTTTGATATCGTTTTCAACGAGTTCGTGCAGGACTTCACTGAAGACGATATCCTCTTCGTGGGCACGGCCACGAATATTGTTTACACGCTCGAATGGCTTGGGGCCGGGCATTACCGCCTCACCGTCACCAACGCCGATCCGGGCACCATTATCCCGCGTATTCTCCCTGTCTCGGATTCGTTCGGTGGAACGGTTCAAGCGACCGCCGGCCCCGCGGGAACGGTTGCCTATGATACTCTGCTCGATCAGGACAGCGACGGCATTCTCGACATCGATGAAGGTAATGGAGACGCTGATAACGACGGGCAGCCGGACTTCCTGGAGGTTGATGCCGATGCTGACGGCGTGCCGGACAGCGTGGAATCCGATATCGGAAGCGATCCCTACGACCATGAGAATCCGGACGCCACCTTGCATCTATCGCCTGCGGCATTCGTGACCGGCCCGGAGAGTGGCACGGTCGATGTGACGGTGCAACGCTATGGCTCGGTGTCCTTCTCTTGGACCGCTGCCGTGACCCAGGGCGCGGAATGGGCGGACATCGTATCCGGCGCCACCGGCCAGGACACCGGAACCATCCGCATTGCTTATCAGGCGAACACTACGCAGCAAGCCCGGACCAGCATTGTTACGGTGGACGCGCCCGGCGCCTCGCAAATGCCACGCGGCATTGTGATCGAGCAGGCCGCCTGCTATCCGCCCGGCCTTGTGGCCAATGCAACCGCCGTCCTTGGCGGCCAACGATCCTCGGTCCAAATCACATGGTCGGCAGCGGAATGGGCAACCGCCTATGACGTCTATGGGACCCCTGAGGCCGAATACGCCGGCGCCAGCTATCTTGGGACGACGCTCGACACCGCCATTACGATTTCCGATGCCGGATTCAATTGCATTGGAAATCTCCTCGACGGCTACACATATTGGGTGGTCGCCCGGAACGACTGTGCGGAAAGCGATCCGGTGCGGGCGATCATGAACGCCAAGGAAGCGATCATTGAGCCGGTTCTTCCATCCGCGAAGAACGAAGATGGAACGTATCGCGCCCACGCGGATGTGCCATTGGCCATACGGCTGATCAGTACCGAGCCCATTCTTCCCGAAACCCTGGAAATCACCGTGGAAGGCGGCGAACATGGCGAGATCCTATGGCAGCCTGTCAATGGAGCAGTGAACGATGGATGGGTGGTCTGTTACCCGCCTGACACATGGGCCTTCGAGCAGGTATTGACCATCACCGCGCATGCCATGACTGCGGATGGTGTGTTTGCCGGCCCCGTAAGTGCCACCTTTGTGGTTGAAAGCGAAGCGGACTACACCCAACGCCTGTCGGCTGCTGTGGAAAATGGCAAGGGCGCTTCTGTAGAAACAACGGCTTGGCTTGGAGAAGAAACGGCGCCTGTGATGAAACCGTTGGTGGAGAACGCGCCTGTCTATGTAATCGGTCCGGATCAGGTGTTCGCCCAGCCCCAGGTGATTTGGGTGCCTGCGCCAGCCCGCCAGGATCCCAAGTCGTGGACTCTGTGGTATTATTCACAGGAACGGGATGCTTGGTACCCGGCGAACGAAGTGCAAGGGCTGCTTACGGATACGGCGCCGCAGGTGCTTGAAAATGAAGGCGGCCTGTGGCTGGGATTCGAAGTCAACCACGGCGGCAGCGTACAATTGGCGCCGAAACAGGCTTCGGTTAGTCTGACAGCCGCCAGCCTCATATCGTGGCCGCCCAAGCATGTTTCCGACCTGCTGATCCTTGTGCTCGTGGCCGCAGTGTTGATGCAGGCGGGATTCCGCTCCCGGCGAATCTCATCCACGGAGAAAGAATGAAAATACCAACTCAAGAGACATGGCGGTCTGGGTGCGATTCTTCAACGAGTCGCACCCGGCCCTCTTTTGTGCAAAAATCTAAAAAAAGACATGGAAGTGCTATAGCGGGATGTTTGTTGCTATGTATATGCGGCATGGATTCCGCGCAAGCCGCCTTCTCCCTTCAACGCTCCCTCGATCTCACGGGCACGTATGTGCCCGGAACCACACTGGATGTCACCGTTACGCTCTCTTTGGCTACCACGGAAACGCTTACCGCCATCGGCCTGGAAGAGACCGTGCCCGCGGGATGGGGGTATATAGGCGTCATCTCCGGTGAAATCCCGGCGATTGAGCCCATATCCGGCACTTCAGGTCTTCTCGAATTTGCCTGGTTCCCGCTGCCAGCGATTCCTGTGACATTCACCTACCAGATCGCCATTCCCTCCGATGCCACAGGCCTTCGCGTGATCACTGGCGCGGGTCTTTGCCGCCTGAGCGAGTCCGGGGAATATCGCACCACGTCTGTGTTCACGGTGATCCCAAGCGAAGACGCCGGGGAGCCCCACACCGCCGATCAAAATGGCGATTACCAAATCAGCCTGTCGGAATTGCTGCGCATCATCCAGTTTTTCAATAGTAATGGGCTTCACTGTCAGGCAGGGACCGAGGATGGTTTCGCGCCCGGCTCAGGAAACACCGCCTGCACCCCCCATGACAGCGATTACGCTCCACAGAACTGGCTGATTAACCTGAGCGAATTACTCCGAATTATCCAATTCTACAATATGGGCGTATATCGTCCCTGTCCCGAAGAGTCTACCGAAGACGGCTTTTGTCCGGGGATAGACTAAACCGCAACGGTTTTCAGAAAATCGGCATCATAGAAAAGCATGTCCACCAACAACGATAACCATCAAGCCCGAAACGGGCCGGGAGCTACAGCAGGCTGGAGGAAGTTCGCGAAAGCAAGCATCCTTTTGGCCGTTATAGGCTTGGTGTTGACCTGTTGGGGCGGACGCTATTGGTATTTGGCAGGAGCGGCCTACTGGGTTCCGGTTTATTTTATTGCCGCCCTGCTGGGAGTCCTCGGAAGTCTTCCGGGAGGTTCCCGTGGATGGTTGGCCGCCGGTCTTCTCTGTATTCTGGCTTCCGCGGGTTTGCTTGCCCCGGGATATTTTCCCCCGCCGAATCCCGCCCCTGCCGGGCAACAACCCAATTTCCGGATTCTTCAATTTAATACGTATAAACATCGCAGCAATCCTGACGCATTGATCAAATTGGTTCGCGAAACCTCTCCCGACATCATTCTTTTTCAGGAGTTCGACAAGGAATGGGAGGCCGCCTTGAAACCACTTGAAACCCTCTATCCCCATCATACGGGTTTTCCCCGTTATCCAGGGGGTGGACCCGATTTGGGCCAATACTGGCGGACGGATTCCAGCACCCCCCAAGTTTTAGCGGAGTCCGGCGTCCCCGCCGTCACCACCACCCTCATGATCAATCAGCGGCCTGTTCAGATATTTAATGTCCATACCGCCGCGCCTTTCTCGCCCCGCCGTGCCCGGCATCATCGGGAACAAATGCACGCCTTGGCGCTACACTTGCGCGGGACTTCCTCCCCCGTGATTGTGGTGGGGGATCTGAATACGACTCCCTGGTCGCAGTATTACCAGGAACTCCTCCGGCATTCCGATCTTATTAGCGCCCGGCAGGGATTTGGAATCCTGGGATCCTGGCCCTCGTTTTTCGGACTCCTGCGCGTCCCCCTGGATCAGGTCCTGGTCAGCGCGGAAATCAACGTCATCCGCTGCCGCGTCGGCCCCGGGCTTGGCTCCGACCACCGCCCCGTGCTGACCGACCTCTACATCCCGCCCTTGAAAAACAAAGACTGAGCTGAATGGCATTCTTTCAGCGCACGGTAACTCCCCTGGATTTCAAATACGCTTTCAAGCCGGGGATTGAGATCATATTAAAATGGAATACGGAGGCAGCCAGCAAAATTGTGGCCCCCGCCTCCACCGCTTCATAAAAATGTTCCAACGTGCCCGCGCCACCCGAGGCCACCACGGGTACGGACACCACTTTTGCCATCGCGCGAATCACCGGCAGATCATAGCCGGTTTTTGCACCGTCGCCTGCCTTGCTGGTGGGAAGAATGCAGCCGGCCCCGCGCCCATCCATCTTTTTGGCAAATTCGACCGCGTCAAAGCCGGTTGCCGTGCGTCCGCCGTCAATATACACCTCATACCCGGATGGCAGGGCCGGATTTTGATCCACATCGATGGCCACCGTGACTTTGCCGGAACCAAACCGTTTGACCATTTCGCCAATCAGCGCGGGTTGCCGGAACGCCGCACTGCTCACGGACACTTTGTTCGCTCCTGCATTGAGTACCGCTTCGGCCACTTCCAGACTGTTAATGCCGCCTCCCACCGTGAAAGGAATCGTGGTGACCGCCGCAACATTCCGCACCACCTCCAGCATTGTGGGCCGGTTCTCCACGGTGGCCGTGATGTCCAGCAGCGCCAATTCATCCGCTCCCGCCGCGCAATACGCTTTCGCGCATTCCACCGGGTCGCCCGCATCGCGGATGTCCACAAAATGCACTCCCTTCACCACACGCCCCTTTTGCATGTCCAAACACGGCATAATACTTACAGGCTTGCTCATGGTCTTTTCTCCTTATGATTCTGTATGTCATAAATCATACCGGAAAGAGAGTTCTTTTCGCACAAAACCGTATGCGGCCTCCTCCGGCAGAGCGTGGTAATGATCAAAACGATTTGGCGCTCTTGAAGTGCTTGGATTGTTTGCTTGGGGGCGCAAGGGATGCTATACTGCGCATTCTATGCCATACTATTTCGTCTGCCTTGAACGGGACGGCACAATGAACAAGAAAGGGTTTTACTGCTGTGAATACGCGTAAATCATTCTTACAATGGTTGTTATTCCTGGTAGTGTTTGCCGCATTAACGATCTCGAACAGCGCTTTTGCAGAGAAGAAAGCCAAGAAGAAAGCGGATGAGACTCCCCCCCCTCCAGCCGCCGAAACCGCTGCCCCAACGGCAACTCCGGTTGCTGTTCCAGCGGCAACCCCGGCCTCCACTGCTGTCACCAGCCAATTTAAAATAGGGGTGGTGGATGTCCGTTTGCTCATGACCGAATATGAAAAACGCAAACAGAGATATGACGAATTGCAGGGTGAAGCCGACAAGCTCCAAAAAGAGTTTGAAGCCATGCGTGAAAAATTCGATAAAGAGCGCCAGGATTATGAAGCGAAAAAGACAACCATGAGCGCTGATGAACGCCGGGACCGCGAAATGCAGTTGGAAACGGAACTGGAAAATCTCAAAAGCGAATTCGCCAAGCGGCAGCGGCAGGTGGACAATGCCGAAGAAAAGATTCTTGGAGAAGTGGAAGAGGATATTGAAGGAGTTATTGATCAAATCGCACAGGAGGGGAATTACCACCTGATTCTCAAAGCCAAAACCGGTGGCGTAAGCAGTGTCCTGTATCATAGCCCCACGATTGACATTACGACAAAAGTGCTAGAAATACTAAACAAGCAACAGGCTGCTGCTTCTGGCGCTACCCCGGGCAAGAGCAGTGAAGACAAGAAAAAAGAATAACCAGACATTTGGTGTTCAATAGTATTTTATGGTATACTTTTCGTTAATTATGGCTGAAAGGATACCATGCGAGGGTAGGGTGTAGTGGGTTGTTAACCACTAATTGAAGGATAGACATACGGGCCGTCTGATGGCCCTCATTCACGATGGACATATCCATAATAGAAGCTCAATTGGGCGCTGTTTCGCGATGTGCATGACTGTTGGCGATATAGCGCAACTGGTTGGCGGCACGGTGGCGGGCGATAGCAGCCTGCCAATCACCGGAGTGAACGGCATTAAGGAAGCCCAAGCTGGGGATCTCACCTTTGTGCGTTCCGCCCGGTATTTGCCCCTTATTTTTTCAACCAAGGCTTCGGCCGTATTGATTGCGGAACAACCCGAAGGCAAGACGCCTTCCCTTATCCTCTGTTCCCAGCCTGATCTGGCGTTTGCGCAGGTTCTTCAATGTTTTTCTCAGCGTCAAACCCAGCACCCCTCCGGCATCCACCCCACGGCAGTCATTGGAGAAAACGTGATCCTTGGGCAAGACGTGGCACTGGATGCTCACGTATACATTACCAGTGAGTGTGAAATTGGGGCGCGGACCGTGATTTATCCCGGAGTGTATATTGGCCGCCGGGTAAAGATTGGGGAAGACACCGTGATATACCCGAATGTAGTGCTCCGGGAAGACACGGAGATTGGTTCCCGGTGCATCCTTCATGCGGGCGCGGTGTTGGGCAGTGATGGATTTGGCTTTGCCCCCCTGGCCGGGCAATGGATGAAAATCCCGCAAATCGGGCGGGTGGTGGTGGAAGATGATGTTGAAATCGGCAGTAATACCACGATCGACCGGGCAACTTTCGGGGTTACCCGTATTCGCCGGGGGACGAAGATCGACAATTTGGTCCAAATCGGGCATAATGTGGAGATCGGCGAACATTGCGCCCTGGCTGGAATGGTCGGGGTGTCTGGAAGTGTTATGATAGGAAATCATGTGCAACTTGGAGCGGGTGTTGGCATCGCAGGACACATCGATATCGGTGAAAAAGCGAGAGTCGGGGCGCGTTCCGGAGTGCACAAGTCGGTGGCGCCCGGCGCCATTGTAAGCGGCTACCCGGCAATTGAGCACGAGAAATTTCTCCGTGTGGTGGCGGTGAGCCGGAACTTGCCCGAATGGACAAGACGAGTCCGGCAGCTCGAACGCCAGGTAGAGGCATTGGAGAAACAGTTACTCCATGAGTGACAAACAGAAAACGATTGCGGAACCCATTTCCTTTTCGGGAGTTGGGCTCCATACCGGCAGCCTCACGACCGTCACTTTCCGCCCTGCCCCAGTCAATGCGGGCATTGTATTCTGGCGGGTGGATCTCCCCGACAAACCCGCTATCCCGGCGGATATTGATCATGTGGTGGACGTGTCACGCGGCACCACGATCGGCATGGGCGAGGCCCGGGTGCATACCGTCGAGCATGCCATGGCGGCTATGGTGGGATTGGGCATCGACAATCTGTTTATTGAGATTGACGCGGATGAAATCCCCAATGGCGATGGCAGCGCACTCCCGGTATTGAATACCTTGATGAAAGCGGGTGTGGTGGAACAGGAAGCCGAGCGGAAATATATTGTCGTAGACCGGCCCGTATATTACCGCCAGGATGATGTCACCCTGAATGTGCTCCCTTCCGATGAATTGAAGGTCACCTTGACCATTTCGTATGACCATGTGGCCATCGGCACCCAATACGCCTCGTTTACCATAAACCAGGACACTTTCCGGGAGCAGATTGCCCCTGCCCGGACTTTTTGCTTTCTCCGGGAAGTGAAAATGCTTCAAGATTCGGGGTTAATCCGGGGCGGCAGCCTCGAAAGCGCGGTCGTGATTGGCGACGACACCATTCTGAACGATGAATTGCGTTTTCCGGACGAAATGGTTCGGCACAAGATTCTGGATCTGCTGGGCGATACCTATCTCCTGGGCCGTCCGCTCAAAGGCCATATCGTGGGCGTTAAAAGCGGCCATGAGAAGAACGTCATGTTCTCCAAGCAGATCAAAAAGGTCTATTTTAACGGCCACGAAGCCTCTCCGCTCAAAGACTACAAGATCTCGTCCATGCGCCAAAAACCGGCCCTGGACGTCAATAAAATCATGAAAATCCTCCCCCACCGCTATCCTTTCCTGCTGGTGGACCGGATCCTCTCATTTGATTCCTGGAAGCATGTAACCGGCATCAAAAACGTGACGGTCAACGAGCCCTTTTTCCAAGGTCACTGGCCGGATGTGCCGGTGATGCCCGGCGTGTTGATTATTGAAGCCATGGCCCAGGTTAGTTCCGTATTGACCTTTACGGCCCAGGGCGAGCCTAATGGCCAACTGGCCTTTTTCATGGGTGTGGAAAAGGCGAAGTTCCGCCGGACGGTGGTGCCCGGCGACCAGTTGGTTATCGAGGCGGAAATGATGCATTGGCGGCATAATGCGTATAAGGTCAAGGCAGTGGCGATGGTGGAAGGGTCTGTTGCGGCGGAAGCCATCATGTCCTTTAGTGTGATGGACGCCGCAAGTTAGCCTTCGCCCCATCTATTCCTTGGCCGCTTCTGGTTAAATGGGATGTTGCGCCGTCCGATCAACCCGGCTTGCTCCTTGATCATGTTGAGGTGATCACACATGCGATCAGTGACGCGGCAATGAAAAGAGTTATCGAAAGCCCAGGCAAGGAAACATTCGACCTGATTGTGATCGGCGGGGGGATCACCGGGGCCGCGGTGGCGTATGACGCGGCGTTGCGGGGTTTATCCGTGGCCCTTTTGGAGAAGGGGGATTTCGGCGGGGCCACCTCGGCGGCCACCTCCAAGCTCATTCATGGGGGATTCCGGTACTTGGCCAAACTGGAGTTCGGGTTGGTCCGGGAGTCGCTCCGGGAGCGGAAGATCCTGTTCAATATTGCGCCCAACCTGGTCCATCCGATTCCAGTGCTGGTGCCGGCGTATGCCGGCGGGCTTGCCCGGAATCAGTGGGTGATCAAGGCCGGCATGATTCTGTATGACATGTTATCCTTCGACAAAGGGAGCACCTGGGATCCGGTTAAAAGTATCGGGCCGCATCGTGCGCTCTCGCGTGAACAGGCCCTGGCGTTGGAGCCGATGCTCCCGGAGTCAGGCCTGCAAAAGGTGTTTCTCTATCACGACGGCGCAAATTTGTTTCCAGAAAGACTGACCCTGGCCTTTATTAAATCCGCGGTGAAATACGGGGCTTTAGTCTCCAATCATTGCCGGGTCGAGGAATTTCTGTTTTCGGAAGGCGGGCTGCGCCGGATAATCGGCGTGCGCGCACGAGACCTGATTCATCCGCGGGAAATCGAGCTTCGGGGCCGGTTGATTATCAATTGCGGCGGGCCATGGGCCGACCTGATTTTAAACCGGGCGCAGGGAGAACTGTCCTCCGGAAAAATCCGGCGCTCGGAAGGGATCCATATAATCACCCGGAAACTCTTGAACGGCCATATGATCGCCATCGTTGAGCGCTCCGCCAAAGGGTTTGTCCTGGTTCCGTGGCGGGGGCATACCCTGATTGGACCCACGGATAAGGAGTATCTGGGAAATCCGGACGATTTCAAGGTGACCAAGACGGCCGTGCAGGAACTCCTGGAAACCGTGAATCAGGTCTTTGGGGGAAAAAGCGGACTTACGCTTGAAGATGTCCTTCATTGCTATGGGGGGCTCAGACCCCTGGTTGAGGATCGGAGCAAAGATGTTCGCCAATCGTCACGCAAATACGAGATCTATGACAACGAAAAAGACGGGTTGCCGGGATTGATTACGGTGGAGGGCGGAAAATACACCACAAGCCGGAATCTGGCCGAGAACGTGATGAAGATGGTTGCGGCCAAACTGGGGCGGAAGCTGGGGCCATGCCGCACCGCGCAACAGCATCTTTGCGGGTGTGAAATCGAAAACCTGGAACAATTTTTCTCCGAGATCAAGGCAACCGGCGGGAACTTCAGTGAAAAAACCATCGAACGCTTGGGCTGGTGTTATGGCCGCGAGGCTGAAGCCGTGCTCGAGCTTGCGCACCAGGATAGCTCGCTCGCCGAGCCGGTGAATGACGAGGGTGAGATTCTGGCCCAGGCTGTATATGCCATCCGAAATGAGATGGCGTTGACCATGGCCGACATTCTGCTCCGGCGGACCGGGATTGGCGGTCTGGGCCGGCCGGAAGATAGAATCACGCGGGCCATCGCTGATCTGGCGGCCCGGGAATTGACTTGGAACGAGGAGCGAAAAGAGCGCGAGTTGTGTGAGGCCCGCGCGCTGTTCAATCCACCTGAACTGTGAACAATAAGGAGCGAGGGGAGCCAATGGCTGAAAAGAAATTCCTGCCGAGTTGGAATGAAGAGCCTTTGCGGAAAGGCTCGTACCGTTCCATCTTCAAATTGGGCCGGCCCGATGAATTCAAACATCCCCGCGGCGAACTTATCGAGATCGTCAAACATGAATTCGGCATGTCCGATGTGGATTTCCAAAAACGGCAATTTGAAGGCCATGAAACGGTGACGCTCGATAGAAAGCCCGGGTTGAGCGATGGCCAGATTGCCAAGTTTAAGGAAATCGTTGGCCCGGAAAACGTGTCGCTGGAGGATTACGACCGGGTCAAGTTCAGCAGCGGACAGACGCTCCGGGAAGTGGTTGATCTCCGGCACAACCGGATTGCCGACGTTGCCGACCTGGTGGTGAAGCCCCGAAACAAACACGACGTGCAGAATATCGTTCGCTACGCCTGCGAACAGAAGATTCCGGTCTCGGTGTATGGGGGCGGTTCATCTGTAGTCCTGGGTATTGCACCCCGGCACGGCGGCGTGGTTCTGGTTATGAACGCCCACATGAACAGGGTTCTTTCCATCAATGAACTCAATCAGACGGCCATTGTCCAGCCCGGCATGATGGGGCCGGATTATGAGGAGGCCCTGAATCAGGCGCCGGAACGGTTCAACACCCGGCACCGCTACACCGGAGGACATTTCCCGCAATCGTTCGAGATCTCCTCGGTGGGCGGATGGGTGGTCACGCTTGGATCGGGTCAGGCCTCGACATATTATGGCGACGCCTATAACCTGGTGATCGGGCAGGAATACGTGACCCCGGCCGGCTCCTTCAAAACCCGTGAGTATCCCGCGTCCGCGACCGGTCCCAAGATCAACGATATCATGAAGGGCAGCGAAGGCGCTTTCGGGATTCTGGTCGAACAGACCATGAAAATTTACCGGTTCCAGCCCGAAAACCGGCAATATTTCTCGTTTATGTTCCCTTCCTGGGATGCGGCGGTAGATGCCAGCCGCGAGATCATGCAGGGCGAGTTCGGAATGCCCGCAGTATACCGGATTTCCGATGCCGAGGAGACCGATCATGGCCTGAAACTGTTCGGGGCCGGAGGCAAGAGGTGGTTCGAGTCGCTGATGGCGATGGCTGGGAAAAAACCCGGCGAGCGCTGCATCGCCATGGGAACGGCCGAGGGGGAAAAAGGCTACACCCGCCATGTCAAGGCGCAGATCAAGAAAATTTCAAAGAAATACGGCGCCACCTACCTCAGCGGTTTCCCGGCCCGGAAGTGGGAAAAAACGCGATACAAGGAGCCCTTGATGCGGGAGGACTGGATGGACTACGGCATCATCGTCGACACCCTGGAGACCTCGGTCACTTGGGACAACCTGCACCGGGTCCATCAGGAAGTCAGGGCGTTTATCAAGGGCCGGCCCCGCACCGTCTGCATGACCCATGCCTCCCATTTCTATCCGAACGGGACCAACCTCTATTTCATTTTTATGCTCAAGCCCGATTCCTGGGAGGAGTTTTCCAAGTTCCATGCGGGGATCATAAGCGCGATTGTCCAAGCCGGGGGGTCCATCAGTCATCACCATGGAGTGGGCCGACTCCTGGCCCCCTGGCTCGAAAACTATCTCGGGCCGGAACAGATGGCGGTGCTCCGCGTCCTGAAAAATCACTTTGACCCTCAGAACCTCATGAATCCCGGCGGACTGCTTGCCCTTGAGCCGCCAGCGGCCGAGCGGTAAAAGACGCGGCATGAACCAGCATGAAACCGAAAGCAGCCCTCTGATCCTGGCTATTGACGCGGGCACCCAGTCAATCCGCGCGGCCCTGATCGATCTGAATGGTGTGGTCCGGAAACTGGTGAAGACGCCGATACAGCCCTACTTCTCCGAGCGCCCGGGATGGGCCGAGCAAAGGCCGGAATATTTCTGGGACATGCTTGTCCAAACCTGCCGCAAACTCTGGGAGGACGCGGAGGCGTTCAAGGCGGACATTCAGGGAGTAACGCTCACTACCCAGCGCGGCACCTTAATTAATCTTGATCGAAACGGACAGCCGCTCCGGCCGGCTATCGTCTGGCTCGATCAGCGCAAGGCGGACCCCGGGAAAGTGATTCCCGGCATGGGCCTGCCCTTCTTGAAGAAGATCAAGTACCTCGGCCTGTTGGTGGAAATCACGGAGAACTGCGAGGCGAACTGGCTCCGGCAGCATCAGCCAGAGGTCTGGGAGAAAACGGATAAGTTCCTCTACCTTTCCGGATACCTCACCTATCGGCTGACCGGAGAATTCACCGACTCCAGCGCCAACATCGTCGGGTACATGCCGATCAATATCAAGATCGGAAAATGGAGCGGTAACTTTGATCTCAAAACGCACCTGTTCCCCATCGAAAAAGATAAATTGCCCAAACTCGTTGAGCCCACCGAACTATTGGGGCACATTTCCTCGAAAGCCAGCGAAGAAACCGGTATCCCGGAGGGACTTCCGCTCGTTGCCGCGGCGAATGATAAGGCCTGTGAAATCCTCGGTGCAGGCTGTTTGACCCCGGACAACCTGTGCCTGAGTTTCGGAACCACCGCCACGATAAATGCGCAAAACGAGAAATATGTCGAACTCCGGCCTCTCTGGCCGCCCTTTCAGTCCGCCATCCCCCGGCAATACTATACCGAGGTGGCGGTGTTGCGCGGGGCATGGATGATAACCTGGTTCAAGGAAGAATTCGGCCTCCAGGAGAGGCTCGAAGCCATGCAGACCCAATCCTCTCCGGAGGAACTCCTGGAGAAATTGATCAAGGACGTGCCCCCCGGTTCCATGGGCCTGGTGCTCCAGCCCTACTGGACGCCCACGCCGGGAATTGATGCATGCACCAAGGGCGCCATTATCGGGTTCGGTGATGTACATACCCGGGCCTACCTGTACCGGGCGATTCTAGAAGGGCTGGTATTTGCCATGAAAGAGGGCGCGCAAACGACCGCGAAGAAAAACAAGACCCCGACAGGGAAAATCACCGTTTCCGGCGGCGGTTCCCAGAGCGATGTAATCGTCCAGATGGTTGCGGACATCTTCGGGCTGTCCGCGCACCGGCCCCACACGCCGGAAACCTCGGCCCTGGGCGCGGCCATCGACGCGGCGGTGGGGCTTCATTTCTTCCCCGATTTCCCCACCGCGGTAAAACAGATGACCCGGGCGGGAAAAATCGTTGAGCCGATCCCGGAGAACCGTCAACTATACCAGGATCTATTCGACAGAGTGTATACGAAAATGTACCGCCGACTGCTGCCGCTGTATAGAGAAATTCAGAAGATAACCCAATATCCGCACTGATGGCACTAGACAGAAGGTTGTGTATCCCCGAAAGGGGATGAATAACCCAGCCCAGGATCAGCGAAGCGCCATCCTGGGTAGAGAACATCGCCCCCACCGATATACTCTGAAAGAGTTTTACAAAAGATCGTGCAAATCGAAATTCGCGGGAAGGCATAGGAACCTTTGGGGGAAATACGGGATTTATCTTTTGCGAATGAAGTTGCCGGGAACCGGATATCCTCAGTATACTCATCGCCGTAGTGAAGGAGATTGCCACGCGCCCAGAGGGGCGTTCGCGATGACATGGCGGGATACATGACAGATTGTCATTGCGAGGAGCGAGCGTAGCGAGCGACACGGCAATCTATTTTTTGCTGTACTTGTGTAGAAAGCCGGACGGAATGCGTTTTGAAACTTATGTAGCCGCGCGGTACCTGCGGGGGAAACGGAAAAACCGCTTTGTAAACTTAATCGGGATCATTTCCGTGGCCGGGGTATGTGTCGGGGTGATCACGCTTATCGTCGTGATGAGCGTGATGACCGGTTTTGACATCGAGCTGATGAACACCATTGTGGGCAACCGTTCGCATCTGACCGTCTATGCCCGGGGGGACAGAACCATTGAGGATTGGAAAAAGGCCATCCAGGACATAGAAAAAGTTTGTCCCCAGATTGTAGCCGCCAGCCCGATGGTCACCATTGAAGCACTGCTCAAGAATGGCGAAAGAACGACCGGGGCACTGATTTTGGGATGTGACCCAAAGCTCCAGTCGAACGTCACCGACCTCGAAAAGAACCTGAGCAACACGGAAGGCCGTACCTTTGGGCGGGGTGAATTGCCCAAGGAAAAAGAGATTGTACTTGGCTACCGGCTGGCCAACCGGATTAATGCATCGGTAGGCGACGAAATCGTGGTGTTTACGGCGCGCTCCACGGTGAAGGCCATGCTGGGCAAACAATTGGGCACGCCCGTCTGGCTGAAGGTGAGCGGCATTTCCCAGGCGCGCATGTCGGATTTCGACGAGCTATATTCCTTCGTGGATCTCGCCACGGCCCGTATGTTGAAGGGGCAGGAGGGCGTGGACGGGATCCAGGTGAAATTGACGGACCCCTTCGAGGCGGACGCGGTGAGCAGCGCCATTCGCGATGCACGGCTTCCTTATATCGGCCAAACCTGGTACCAGGATCAGGAAGCTTTTTTCGAGGCGCTCAAGCAGGAAAAACTGGTCATGTTCATCATTCTGGCCTTCATCGTGCTGGTGGCGGCCTTTAACATCACGAGCACGCTGATCATGATTGTGATGGAAAAGCGGCGGGACATCGGCATCCTGCGTACACTGGGTTCCAGCGGCGGCTCCATCCTGCTCTTGTTTATCATCCAGGGGTTGATGATTGGATTGAGCGGGGCGTTCCTGGGCACGTTATTCGGGGCTTTGCTCGCATACAATCTGAATCCGATTGCGGAATTTCTGGCCTGGCTTTTTGACATCGATCTGTTTAACAGCACGATCTATTATTTCGATCATATTCCCGTACAGGTGGTGCCGAGGGATGTGTTTTGGATTACTTTCTCCGCTGTTGTGCTGACGTTTCTTTCCACGCTGTATCCGGCGTGGAGCGCGTCGCGCGTGAACCCCGTGGATGCCTTGCGTTATGAGTAATGTGATCGAATGCCGCAATCTGCAAAAGACTTATCACGATGGCACGCGTGAGCTCCGTATCCTCAGCGGCGTGGACCTGCGTGTGGCGGAAGGTGAAATTCTGGCCATCAGCGGCCCCTCCGGCGTGGGGAAGAGCACCCTGCTCCATATCATGGGCACGCTGGATCAGCCCACCGGCGGCGAACTCCTCATTCGCGGGAAAGCCCTCAGCAAAATGGGGTGGGGCGCCATTAACGAGGTCCGCAACAAGGAAATCGGATTCGTTTTCCAGTTTTACCACCTCCTGCCGGAATTCTCCGCGCTCGAAAATGTCATGATGCCCGCACTATGCCGCGGCGCAACACGCTCCGCCTGCCGCGCACGGGCAGAGGAACTGTTGAATAAAGTCGGCCTGAGCGAACGCATGACGCATAAGCCTGGCCAGCTCAGCGGCGGCGAACAACAGCGCGCCGCCATTGCCCGCGCCCTCTTCAATAAGCCCGGCGTTGTATTGACCGACGAACCCACCGGCAACCTCGATGAAACAACCGGGGCCAGCATCGTCGAGCTCTTGTTTGACCTCAACCAAAAAGACGGCCTGACCCTCGTCATTGTCACCCACGACGAACAACTCGCTGCCCGCGCCCACCGATGGGTGCACCTCCACGCCGGCAAAGCCCACACCCGGAAATAACACCCCTGCCCTGTATATTCAAATCATAGTTCATCCACCACCTCTGCTGGTGGTCGCTGATTTCACGCCGAAGGTGTTTCAGAGAGTAGCCGGGGCACTGCGCTTCCCGTTGGAGAACGCCGTGGTGGATCCGGGCGCGAGCCACACCTTTACCGTGGCGGTGACGGGCGGCTTCGCGCCACTGAGCTACCATTGGTACCACGGCGAGGATCTGATAACCACGGCGGACAATTTGCCGGACTATACCGTGCCGGGCGCAGGGGAAGAAGACACCGGCGCCTATACCGTGCGGGTGTTCGACGACAACGGCGCGATGGTGGAATCCACGGCCGAACTGAGCCTGAGCGGCGCGATGCCCGCGGCGGGCCTGATCGGATTGCTGCTTATGACCGCGGCCCTGGGC
>JAKQOG010000117.1 GCA_029565395.1 Candidatus Hydrogenedentota bacterium
TAACAGGCCAGTGCGAAATCAACGGAGGTATGGGGGCCGATACTCTCCGGGGAGCAGCAATGGGGACGAATGCGGTGGGCGACGTTGGCGCGTATGGCTCGTTGCATCAGGATGTCGAGCATCTTCTGCTGGAGATCCACGGCGATGACCGTGCCCGTGTCGCCAATGAGATCGGCCATGGCGAGGGTGAAGTATCCCATGCCACAGCCCAAGTCCAAAAGAGTCATTCCGGGCCTGATGTAAGGGCGGAGAATCTCTTCTGGCCGGTAAAAAAGACGGCGAATCCGGTTATCAAAGGTATAGGCCAGCCACCAGGGACATACACACATAGCCGAGCCTTTCTGTAACTTTTGTAAATTCGCACATTTCCATATATAAACCCGTTATCAACAAATATTCTAGAAAACAATGATAGCTAATAGCTAATAGCCGACAGCCGATAAGCTGATAACTTATTGTGCTCCTAGCCAGCGGTAGAGGTTGTTGTAGACATTAATATAGACGGCGGAGCCGTCGGCGGCGGGAACGGCTGCCATCCAGTTGCCTTGTGGGAGTTGATATCGGCGCTGTAGGGCGCCATCGCTAAGAGACCAGAGGGTTGCGATGCCGTAGCCATTTCCGTTGTAACAGAAGGCGTAGCGGCCGTTAGTGGTGGTGATAATGTTGTTACTAATGTAGCCATCATCGTTCCGTTTTTCGGGGAGCCGGGTATGGATGATGTGGATCAGGTTTCCGGTGGCGGCATCCCATATGCGGATGACCTGGCCCGCGGCGGAGGTGATGATTTTGGTTCCGTCGTCCGTGAAAGCGGTTTCGAGAGAAACGCCCGATTTGAATTGATCGGTGAAGGCACCCGCCCAGTCTTTGGCGGTTCGTGCAAGATTGTATAGGAATCCGCCGCTGCCAGACCATTGGTCAGCATACCGTTCGGCCTCTTCGAAAGTATGCAGGAGAGCGCCTGAGTCGGCGTCGAACAGCCAGGCAGTGTTGACGCCCCCAGTGAGGATACGGGTGGCGTCCGGTGAGAAGTGATGCCGGTATCCGTTGAATTTTCTATCGGCTCTGATATTCATTTCCCGCAGGGGATAGTCATCGGTTAATTCTGTTACAATGAATGCCTCAGTAGTATTTATCACTATGCGTTTCCCGTTGTCGGAAAAGGCTGCGCTCATGAAAGGAATGTTGTTTTCGTCCTCAGGGGGAATTACGGTGTATTCGCGAAGGATGGTGTCTAATGTGAGGTCATACAGATGGGAAGTGGCCCTATCGGTCTGTACGGCGAGATAGTGTGCATCGGGCGATATGGCCATGGCCCTGCCTTTTCCGGATCGCATAGGGGTTTCATTATCATACTCATACACACTGAAGGTCATATTCTGGGGCGAATAGCGACGTTCATTCTTATCAATAATATTGACTTGGACATGATGTGTCATGGCCTCATTGTTAAAGGAATGGTACCACCCATTTTCGGGAATTTTGAAACGCCATTTGTCAAGTTTCCGCACATCTTTCAACGAGAATGCGATTTGCTCCCACATATTTTCTTCGAGATAACAGGTGCATACCATATAGTCGTGGTTATGGGGTTGGAGCCGGAAATATCCCGGAGCGATGATACCTCCGTCCAGCACCTTTTGAGGTGTTCCTTCAGGTGTTAGCGGCCATACGTAGAGGTTGTTCGCTTCATCTTGTGAGAAGATCCAGTCAGCATCCGCATTGTGTAGGAAGGAGGTGTTCACATTAAAACGATGTCCATCGCGGGAGAGGGAGGCTATAATTACGCCGGTTTCCGGATCGATTATGCGAAGCTGTGCTCTGTCCGAGGTTAGGGACAACAAACGTTTGGCATCCTGAGTCCATATGAAGCGCCGAGTCTTTCCTGGGATGCCTTTGAACTCCCGGAGTACTTTTCCCGATTGTGCATCACGGATGATCAGCGTCGTGTTGTTTTCCTCCTGAGCTCCCGCTTCGGCAAATAAGCCCTGATTGGACAGACTGGAAAAATATTTGGACCATGAAGCCGGTGAATCCCATCCTTGCGTGATTACGCTGGTGTCCATGTCCATGAATGACAGCGTATAGAAAAGGTCGTCGTTTACGCCGGTTTGTTGGGCAAGAATCAGTGTTTTATTGTCCGGCAAACAGCCTAACGGCCATGTATCAGGCGCTTTGGGGCGGACACGTTGGGTGTGACTATCCACCGAATACAAGACCAGGCCGCGTTTGCAGGTGACAATAACCTCCGAGCCGCCGGGAGATAATTGGGCCGACTCTAGTGCGCCACAGGGGCTTTTATCCCGCCGCCAGGTTTCTTTTCCGGTGATTGGGTCGAGGAGAAATACTTCGCTGTCCGTCCATGCCAGGATGCGTTGTTTCTGATAGCTTGCTCCTTGCTGGCCAGTGTCGGAGGCGAGATATCGATGCCATATCTGTGTGCCAGAGGCTATGTCGAAAGCATATATACCGCTATAGTTGATTAAGATCAGCCGATTTTCCGTTTGGAGGAAGATGTATTGGTGAGGTTGTCCCAAGAACACACATTTTTCCGGTTCGGTGACAAGTTCATTCTCCGCTTTTCCGGCTGTGCCGATCATCTCCTGCAGCAGCGACTCCATGGTCAATTTGTCATGGGTTTCTGTAGGTTTGCTTGCGGAGGCATCCGCAGGCGAAGGCGAATCGGAGGCGCCTGGTGAAGGAACGTCCTGAACAGTGACTGTAGGTGGCGCCGATGAAGAATCGGAGATGGACCGTGGTATGAAACGATAGGCCAAGGCGCATAGGATGAGGATGACAAAAATTGCAGAAACAATCCCTGTGCGCTTCATGCAACGTTATCCTTCACCATCATGATTTGCCAAAAATGTTAGGATTCCTGAATTATGTAAAAAATGGTTATATGGAGAGTTAGCTATAAAGAGATCACCATCTGTAGACTTTCATTTTGCTATGCCCCTGGCCAGCGATAGAGGTTGGTATTGTAGGAGATGTAAACCGCGGAGCCGTTATCGGAGAGGACAGCATAGATCCAGTAGGTTTGGGGGAGTTGATATCGATGATGGAGGGTGCCATCATCGAGGGACCAGAGGGTTGCGGTGCCGAAGCCATTTCCGTTGTAGCAGAAGGCATAGCGGCCGTCTGCACTGATTGAAATCTGGTTGTTGATGTAGCCTTCTTTGTTCCTCTTTTCGGGGAGTTTGGAGTGAATGGTATTCAGAAGGTTGCCGGATGCGGCATCCCACACGCGGATGACCTGTCCGGCGGCATACGTGATGACTCTGTTCCCATCGTCTGTGAAGGCGATTTCGAGCGAGAGACCAGGCTTGAACTGATCCGTGACTCTGCCCACCCAATCCTTGGCGGTTCTCGCGAGGCTGTTGAGAAATCCTCCGCCCCCAGACCAGCGCTCGGTGTAGCGTTCGGTCTCTTCGAAGGTATGCAGGAGATCACCGGTATCGGCGTCGAAGAGCCAGGCCGTTTTATGGCCGCCGCAGAGCACGCGGGCGGCGTCTTGGGTAAAGCGGAAGCGATATCCTTGAAAGCGTTTTCCGGGGGTGGTCTTCATTTCCCGGATGGGGTAGTCCCCAGTCAAGTCGGTGACCAGCAGGGCCTCGGAGGTGTTTAACACCATCCGCATTTCGTTGTCAGAGAATTCTGCATGCATGTAGGTCATCTCATTTTCATGGGCAGGTTTTGTATATCGATTTAGGATTTTGTTGGATGCGAGGTGATACAGACATGCGGTGTTTTCATCGGTCTGTACCACGAGATAGGTTCCATCATGCGAAATGGCCATGGGTCTTCCGTATCCGGTGTGTATGGGGGATTCGTTGTTTTGAACATACACGTTGAAGGTCAGGTTTTTCAGAGAATATGAATCATCTTTGTTGATCAGATAGGTGCGGATAGTGTAGGTCATGGCCTGATCCATCAGGGAACCATACCATCCTTGCTCTTGATTACGGAATCGAAATTGGGCAATTTTCCGTATGTCCTCCAGGCTGTAGATAGTCTGTTCCCACATTTTTTCTTCGAAAAAGGTGGTGCACAGTACATCGTTATGAAAAGGAGTTCTGATTTCAATATAGCCGGGGGCGATGTGGCGTCCGTCGAGTACCTTTTGAGGAACACTGTCTGGAGTCAGCGGCCATATGTAGCGGTTGTTTTCTTCGTCCTGCGAGAAGGTCCACGCGTTGCCTTCGGCATCTTCAAAGGCTATAAGAGAACTGAACAGATGGCCTTCCTGAGCAAGGGAGAATAGCACCGTGCCGGTTTCCGCATCGATTACGCGCGTTTGCAGTTTATCAGAAGTTACGGAGAATAAACGTTTTGCATCGCGCATCCATGCGAAGTTCCCGGTCAATCCTGGAATACCTTTGAACTCCCGGATCACGTTTCCGGTTTGGACGTCACGGATAGTCAGCTTTGTGCTGTTTTCCCCGTCTTTATCCGGTTCGGCAAACTGTCCCAGGACGGACAGACCAGGGAAACTTCTATTCCAGGACGCCGGCCATTCCCACCTCTGGGCCACCGCGCCGCTGTCTATATCCATGAATAACAATTTATCGGTACGGTTGTCTTTTTCGCCTTTCCTCTGGACGAATAGCAGCGTTTTATTGTCCGGCACCCAGCCGAATAACCAGGCATCGGGCACTTTGGGCCGGGCAAATTGGGAGTGACTGTCGATCGGGTAGATGACCACACCGCGCGTGCAGGATACGGCAATCTGGGTTTCATCCAGAGATAATTTTGCCGATTCCATCGCTCCGCAAGGACTTTTATCGCGCCGCCAGATTTCGTGGCCGGTGACCGGATCCAAAAGAAATACTTCGCTATCCGACCACCCCAGCACTTTTTGCCGTCCGAAGGTGGCGCCTTGCCGGCCTCTCATGGAACTGAGGTATCGGTGCCAGACTTGGTTTCCCGATGTGATATCGAAAGCGTATATTCCGCCATAGTTGGCGATCAGCAGCAGGTTTTCTTTCTGGAGAAAAGAGAATTGGTTAGGAGGCCCCAGCAAAATGCATTTTTCCGGTTCAGTGACCAGTGTGCCTTCCGCCTCTGAGGTGGTAGCCGCGAGCATCTCCTTCAACAACGTACTCATGGAAAGGGGTTTCTCCGCTTCTTTTGGTTCCACAACAGGGGCGGTGGTGGAGGAAGTTTTATCCTGTGGGGCGGATTCTTGAGAAACTTGGTTTGGGGTTGGTTGCGAGGAGGATGGGCCAGGTATAGGAGACATTATAAGGAAACGATAGGCCAAGGCGCCTGACGTGATCACGAAAAACACCGCGAAAATGATCACGAGACGTTTCATGTTGTGCTCTTCCTCAAGTATAAACGCACCTGAATCAGGCAGTCATTATACTTTATTACCATAAAATGTGGATTTTTATTCAAAACGATCACTCAAAATTCGGGCTGAAGACCTTTAGAGGTTACTCGGATTCGTTGGAGAAGCAAAGGCAGGGTGCGTTCGGCATTCATGTAGGTGGCAAGGACGATGTCCGGTTCGACTTCGAGAAGAGTGCCCATGGCCCATGCGGGATAATCAATTACCGTGCCGGCATCCCAGTTGAGGCCGTCGTCGCGGCTGATATTCACGGAATAGAGGGGGTAGCGGTGCGCACAGAGGATCGCGCCGGACGAGGTGCGGACCATGGATTGAGCGTATCCGGGGAATGTGGCGCGCGCGGCAGCATCCCAGGTGGCGCCGCCATCGTAGGACCAGCACTGCCACATCGTCTGGCTGTAGACAGGCCGGACTAACACGGTGATCTTGTTGCCAATGACGGCGGCGGTGGGTTCGGTGAGATCAAGGGCGCCGGGTATCGTGCCGCGCTGAGCATCAGCCCACGAAGGCTGGTCAATCTCAATAGGGCCAGTCCATGTCTTTCCGCCGTCAGTGCTGCGTATGACAAAGGCTTTGCAATGGATCGAACTCCAAGTACGTACGTCGGTAAAGGTGTCATTTTCTTCTTTAATGCCTCCGAGGAGAAAGCGCATGAGGACGCCGTCATTGGTTTCGACCAGCGGGCCGTAGACTGCGAAATTCTTAGGTTGCACGGGCCATTCCGAAGCCACCGTTGAAGGCGCAGGATCAGACCACGTAAGGCCATTGTCAGTGGATTCTGAGATCGAGATTTCGGGAGTGGGTTGTTTCGTCTGATCTTGGGGACGGTACAGCATCACTAGGAGCCGCCCGGCGGCGGTTCGGAACATGGTGTTGCCGTAGTCGGTGATAGTGCCGAGTTTTTCCGGTAATGTTTCAGATGCGGCCCATGTGCGGCCTTTGTCTTTGGAACGAACGAGTTGGTTGCCTGCGGCGAGGAGCACATCTCCGTTGGGGGCGATGCAGGCACTGGGCATCTGTTCGCTCGTCAATCCGGCAGAGAAAGCATGCGATGGAATTTTTGCCTGCATATCCCAGATGGGTGCTGTAGTGCTGGGGCCGGTGATGTAGACGTTCCGGAAGGCATACCATCCATATCCCGCCAAGCCCGCACACCCCTTTTCAAATGTTGCATCGGTTACATGCAGAGCGCGGCGCCCGTCCACCCAAACGTGCATATCAGGCCCAGTGACCTCAATTTTAATTTTGTACCAACGATCAGTTTCACTCGGTACGCCGGGAACCCATTCTTCCGCCAGATTGTGCCAATAACCGTTTCCGTCGATTTTTGCCAGTGCGGCCCAGAAGTGTTTCGCGCGGAGTTGTTGTCCACCCCAGGGAAAGTAGAGCAGATAGAAGTGATTTGCATCTTGAGCGCGAAAGACGAGGCCGGCAGAGCCTGTGCCGGTTTCGCGGTAATTGCCGTTGAACTCGAATTCAGCGGTGAAGTCTTGGAAGGATTGCGATGTATAGAAAGCGCGGCTGTGCAGGTTGCGCTGGTCCGGTGGTTGGATGATGCCTTCATTGTTTTCCGTCCATGTGCCGGCGGGGAAGTGCCATCCGGCGCCATCGCCGATGTGCAGGGTAATCTCGTTATTCTGGGGTGGGGGAGAGGTGAGAGGCTGGTTGCCGAATTCCTTAACCCAGTTCGCGAACCAGGAGATGGTGTCCGTGTCGTTATTGATGGACAGGGGTACGACACCGGTGATGTCACCGGACTGTAAGAGCTTCAGCGCGGTGTTGCATTGTATTTCGAGGAGATCCAGGGGCATACGGCGGTTTTCGCCGTAGTCGTAGAGGTAGAGGCACAGCATGATCGGTTTGCCGGGATATTCTTTTTTGCACCGGTGCACGTTTTTCTCTAAATCCGGCAATTTCTTGGCATACCATTCGGAGAGGATGATGCCATCGAGGGGCTGGATGTACTTGGTGATATCCGGACGGTCCATGTTCATGGTATAGAGCACCCCCCAGAGTTTTAATCGGCTATATTCACCCGATAATGCGGTGCGGATACCCTGAATGTGCTCCGGTTTCATACCTTTGTCAATGCCAACCGAACTCATGTCGTCGAGCAATGCGCCTTCGATACGCGGATAGCGATCCACCATCTTTTTCAGCCGGGTCAGTGTCCGGTCGTACACAAAAGGGCGATCCTCGCCTTCGCCGTCGCGCGAGATCTCCCATATAAGGTGCGGCGCCTCGGATGCCTCTTGGGTAATGGTTTCGGCCTTAGCGTCGTCGTTGGGCAAGCCGAGCCCCGCCAGGATGATGTTCGGTACGCCCAGCAAGCGTGCACGCTCCGCCGGGCTGGCTTGGGCGAAGGTTTCGGTGGTATGGGCGCCGGGTTCGCCCATTTCGGGATTGCCCCACACCCAAATTCGATCCCGGACCAGCACGGATTCTGCGGTGGCGGGAAATGTGGCGGCTGTTATAAGGCAGCAAACGGCAAACACAATTACCCAATGAATTGTTGAACGATGAAAAAACAACATACCCTTGTCTCCTTCTTTTTCATGGCCCCCATTCCATGATATTCTCCAGTTTAGAATATAGATGAGATTCGATAAGATCAAAAACATAGTTCAGATCATTTACGTTTAATCCGTTTCTATGATGTGGAGGATGTCATGAATAAAACGAAGTTGTCGCGGCGGGAAGCGCTTGGCGTGATGGCAGCGGGGGCAATGGCAGCGTTGAATGCACAGGCTGCGGAAGCAACGAAACGGTTTGTGACATGCGGAGTGGTATTGTATCCATGGGATTTAACCTTAAAGGATTGGCCGGAGCGCGCGGCGAAGGCGGGTATCACGACGATTGGATTGCATGCGGCGCGGCGTCTGGATGTGCTGGTGGATTTTGTAAAATCGGATGATGGGCAGAAATTTCTGAGGGATTGTCAACGGCTTGGGGTGCAGGTGGAGTATGAAGTGCATGCGCTGGGCACGCTACTTTCGCGGGAGTTGTATTACCAGGATTTGACGTTGTTCAGAATGGATGAAAAAGGGCAGCGGAATATTGATTTCGGGTGTTGTGCATCGTCATCGCGTGCATTGGAGATTATCGCGGAGAAAGCGGTGGAGTATGGACGAGTGCTGAATCCCACGACTGGGCGGTATTTCTATTGGCCGGATGATGGCTATCAGGGATGCTTTTGTGAGAAATGTAAGGGGTTGAATTGGAGCGATCAGACGCTGTTGATCGAAAATGCGATGGTGGAGGCGTTGCGGAAGCATCTTGATCCGAAAGCGACGCTCAGTCACATTTCGTATGGGATGACATTGGAACCGCCGAAGTCGGTAAAGCCGCAAGAGGGGGTGTTCGTGGAGTTTGCGCCGATATCACGGGTGTATGATCGATCGATTGCGGAGCGCGACGTTGTGCTCGGGAACCATCCTCTGGAGCCGAAGTCGCACGAGGGATATTTGGAGATTCTGGATGCGAACCTGGAGGTGTTTGGGAGGGAAACGGCGCAGGTGTTGGAGTATTGGCTGGATGTGTCGCGGTTTTCGGGGTGGAAACGTCCAGCGAAGATATTACCTTGGTCGGATGAGGTGATCAAAGCGGATGGAGATGCGTATGCCAAGCGGGGGATACGTCATGTTACAAGTTTTGCGACATGGATTGATGCGGACTATGTGCAGCGCTTCGGCGCGCCGCCATTGGCGCAATACGTGGCGGGATTGCAGGGGTGACGGGACAAGGATCGGGTATAAAAATGGATTGTTTTGGAAAGTGCCGGAACAATAGTGTACATTCTGAACTAATTTTATACCAAGAGAAGGAGGAACAAAAATGGGACTGCTAGTATTGTTGGTCATATCGATTGTGTTTATTGTTTTAGCGACGGCCAAAATCAAACTTCATCCCTTCCTGGCGTTGTTGGGGGCGGCGTTCGGGTTTGGGATTTTGGCCAGGATGCCTCTAAAGGAAGTGGTGGCGTCGGTGAATGCGGGGTTTGGGGGGACAGTGGGTACGATTGGGATTGTTATTTTGGCGGGGGCGATTATTGGAGCATTTCTGGAACAATCAGGCGGGGCGTTGCGTCTGGCGGAGCGGGTGTTGCGAATCACTGGGGAAAAGCAAACGCCGCTGGCCATGGCGCTTGTGGGGTATGTTGTGTCGATCTCGGTGTTTTGCGATTCAGCGTTTGTGTTGTTGTCCCCTATTAACAAGGCGCTTGCGCGCAAAGCGAATGTTTCGTTGGCGGCGGGGGCGATTGCGCTCAGTCTGGGATTGTATTCGACGCATACGATGGTGCCGCCGACGCCAGGGCCGGTGGGAGCGGCCGGCGTGTTGGGGGCGGATCTGGGTCTGGTGATTTTATGGGGGCTGATTGTAGGAAGTGTCGCCACGATGACGGGATGGCTTTTTTCGATTACGGTGGCGTCGCGGTTGGATCTTAGGCAACAGGATACCAGCGAACCGGAAACAACGGTATCGCCGGACAATATGCCCTCGTTTACGAAATCGATGGTCCCGATTGTGTTGCCGATAGTGCTGATTTTGATCCGGTCTGTGGTGGAACTTCCGTCAAAGCCTTTGGGAGAGAGTTCGCTGACAGCGGTGCTTAGTTTTCTTGGGCAGCCAGTGGTGTCGCTATTAATTGGCGTTCTGTTTTCCTTTCTGCTGCCGAAGCACTTTGAACGGGACATGCTTTCAGGCACGGGGTTGGTTGGGAAGGCAATTATCTCTGCGGCTACGATTATCGTTATTACGGGAGCGGGAGGCGCTTTCGGGAAGGTGCTGCAAAATTCCGGGATTGCCGATGTGATCGGAAAGGGTTTTCAAGGATATGAGAGCATTGGCATTTTACTGCCGTTGGTGGTGGCTGCAGGACTCAAGACGGCGCAGGGCTCGTCTACGGTGGCGATGATTACGACGGCGGGGTTGGTGACGCCGCTGTTGCCGGCGCTGGGACTGGATAGCGCCTCGGCGAAAGCGCTGACGGTGGTGGCCATTGGCGCGGGGAGCATGCTGGTGTCGCATGCGAATGACAGTTATTTCTGGGTGGTTACGCAATTCTCCGGGATGACGATGAATCAGGGGTACAAGCTGCAAACGCTGGGAACATTGGTCCAGGGAATAGGCGCGGCCATAGCAATAGGGATCATTGCCGCCGTGGCACTATGAGGCAAACACAAAATAAGAAATACATAGTGCAAAACACGGGAAAGCGATTGTGAAATCTTGAAATTGGGGGCTGGCGGATGAGGATCAATGTGACATGATCCGGCATCCAGCCAGCCCTAAGTCTCGGACTTTTTTATACGGCCTGCCTGGCTCCGCCGTGCGTGAGCGAGGCGCTATTTTGGGTTCTCATTCTCTACTCCGGCGAACACGCTTGGATCGTACTTCGTGTGAGCAACGATGTGCGAAGAGCGTGCCCAGAAGTGCCAGGAGGCTGGTTAAGGCTGCCAATACAGCACCGTTTCCAAGCGGCAATTGTGCCACGACACGGAGAGAGGCGGTGCGCGTGGAGACCGAGGAGTAGTCGTCGCTGATCTCTACGGCATAATAGCCTTCATCCGTGGTATCGACGGAATCGATCACGAGTGTGTCAGTGTCGGTGCCGGACATTCCGTTTCCATTGGAGAGCGGTATGAGTGTTTTATGTACACCGTCTTCTTTGAGCCACTGATATTCAATGCTTCCCATGCCGCCGCTCACTTTGACGGACCAGGAGAATGGTTTTCCAGCCTCGGTTATTTCGTCTTGAAGGTTATGCGTGATGAACAACCCCACTGTGATGGGGATGGTGCCGAAAGAGTCGCTGCCGACGTCGTTGCTTACTTCCACGCTATACAGGCCGGCGTCCTCCAAGGTGGCGCTGATAACACTCAAGGTGGGGCCATTGCTTCCGGAGAGATGGGCATCGTCCGAAAGCGGCTCGCCGTTGAGATACCATTGATAAAGGAAGGGCGTATCCCCGCTTTCCATAACGACGGTCATGGATAGGAACCCTGTCGCCGGCACATTGCCGCTTGCTGGGGATACAATGACGTTGCTGATGACCGGCACATTGCCCACTCTGAGGGTAGCGGGATTGCTCTCGGCGGTATTCTGGCCAACGACATT
>JAKQOG010000118.1 GCA_029565395.1 Candidatus Hydrogenedentota bacterium
GGTATTGGTGGCGATGGTTTGTTCCGGATGGGAATAGGAATAGGCCACGCTGGTAATGGCGCCCAAATGGAATACGGTGTCCGCACCCGCCACGGCACGTCGTACAAATTCTGCATCACGCAGATCGCCTCCAATCAGTTCGAGGAGGTCGTGATGAATGCCGGCCAAATACCCGGGATGATAGAGAGGATCGCCATGCACCATGCCTCTCACCACGGCGCCCATCGATAGCAGCCGTTCGCAGAGATGGCTTCCGATAAATCCCCCCGCGCCGGTAACCGTGACCCGTATTCCCTTCCAGTTCATAACGCTACACATCCTTTAATCTTTTTCTAATTCTTTGGCATTGTCTTCCCGTGATTCCCGTCTCCAGTATACGTCATTCCGCCAAAATCGTCTATGGGAAATTTGAAGGTGGTTCTGTTGGCGGAAATTCTCTCTTTTCTTTCCCAGGTTGTTTTTGGTAGGATGTGGATATAGGAGAGGAGACGTGTACGCATGAAGATCGCCATCATCGGGATTCGCGGCGTGCCTGCGCGGTATGGTGGTCTGGAAACGTGCGCGGAGGAGGTGGGATCCCGTCTGGCGGCACGGGGGCACGAGGTGATTTGTTATTGCCGGTCCACGCCGGAAGACGATCATCTGATGGAATTTAAGGGGATCAAGCGCATCGTACTGCCGAGTCTTCGATACAAAATAACAGATACCTACTCTCATTCATTGCTGGCCTTGGGGCACGCGTTCCGGATCAAACCGGATATTATTCTGGCCTTTAATGCAGCCATTGCCACGTTGTGCATTGTTCCAAAAATTTTCGGCTATAAAATCGTGCTGAATCCAAATGGATTTGACTGGCGGCGTCCGAAGTGGGGATGGTTTGGCAAACGGTTTATTTTCGCTTCGTCATATATGGCGGCAAAAATGTGTGATCGGTTGATCATAGACGCAAAATCGGTATGTGAATATTACATACAGGATTTCAAATGCGACGCCGTCCACATTCCCAACGGCGCCAATATCGATCCGGAGTCCAGGAATCCGGAGATCCTGCAACAGTACGGCCTGGAAAAAGACGGGTATTTTCTTTTTCTAAGCCGCCTGGTGGTGGACAACAGTTGCGAGTATGTGATTAAAGCCTTTGAAGGGCTGAAAACGGACAAAAAGCTGTTCATGGGGGGGCCAAGCGAGGCGGGCGACCCGTATGCGGAAAAGTTACGGGAAACAAAAGACCCGCGCATTATCTTTCCAGGCCCTATTTATGATCCCGTGCATGTAAAAGAGTTGCACCATGGCGCCATTGCCCTTATCCATGGCAACCAGCCCGGAGGGACAAGTTTGGGTTTGCTTAAAGCGTTAGGGCTGGGGACCTGCGTGATGACGCTCAACACCACCGATAATGCCTATGTGGTGCAGGATTCCGGGTTGACCTATGAGCTTTCCGTGGATAGTCTGCGTGAGAAAATGCAGTATGTCCTGGATCACCCGGAGCGCGTGGCGGAATTGCGCAAGAAGGCGGTCGAACGCTGCCGCGAAGGGTATAGCTGGGATCATCTGACGGATGAATACGAGGCCGTGCTCATACAGGCGGCCGGGACCCGTTAGAAATCACGTGCCCCCATTCCTTAAGACGGATAAATGCCTGCCAAAATAAAAAGGCGGCAGTTGCGGCGGCAGGGGTGTCCTCTCTATGATTATCGGCACAGGAGTGAACATAGATTATGCCCTCGCGGATAAGCAAAGAGGACGCCGAAATCTTTACCCGGCGCTGGGAACTGGTGAATGCCGCCCAACGGGAAGAACTCCGGCAAATGACTCCGGAAGAACGGTTGCGGCGATTGGACGCGCTCTATGTATCCGCGCGTGAAATGGGCTGGAATACCCGCAACCCGGAAGAAGAAGCCAAGGTCCGTGAAACCTGGCTGGCATTGAGGCGCTATTATGGGGTTCGGTGAAACGGCATCCGCATCCATTGCCACCGCATTGCCCGATGTGGCCTCATGGCTCGCCGAGGCGAAAGCGCCCTATTGTTTGATTGGCGGGGTGGCGGCTTCGATACTCGGTTCCGCGCGAACCACCCTGGACATAGACGTGCTCATCGTATTGGAAGAAACGAAGTGGGATGCGGCACTCGCGTTGGCGGGGAAGCACGGTTTGGTTCCACGAATATCCGATTGCATGGCGTTTGCACGGAAATCGCGGGTGCTGTTACTCAACCATCACCCAAGCGGAGTGGACGTGGATGTAGTCATTGCAGGTCTTCCATTTGAGCAGGAACTTGTCCAAAATGCCGGGCTTTCAGAAGCAGGCGCGATAAAGATGCACGTGGCCCGGCGGGAAGACCTTATCATTATGAAAGCGGTGGCACAACGTCCGCGGGATATGGCCGATATTGAGGGAATGCTTAATTCCGCTTCTTATATAGATTGGCCGTATATTGAATCTTGGGTACAACAGTTTGCGCAAGCCTTGGATCGAAGTGATATGGTCCAAGCGCTTCTACAGCTTAAACAAAAGAGTCAGCATTGAGTTCTCAGTTGGAAGGAGTTACTACAGTATGAAAATGACAAGATGGCGGTTTATTGCGTTTTGTGCGGTCGCGGTGATGGGGTCCCTCAATTCCTTCGGTGAGGATATCGCATCGGCCCGCGCATTGTTTGAGAATCCCACGCGGGATTACACCACCGCGCCGTTCTGGGTCTGGAACGATATGCTCACCGACCAGATGATGAAGGATACGCTGGCCGATCTGGCAAGTCAGGACATCCAACAGGTCTTCGTGCATCCCCGCCCCGGCTTGATGACACCCTATCTTTCCGAAGATTGGTTTCATCTTTGGGACTTGACCTTCAAGGAAGCCGAGAAATACGACATGAATGTCTGGATATACGATGAAAACTCGTATCCATCAGGTTTCGCGGGCGGCTTTGTACCGGATGTGATGCCGGAATCGCGGGGGCAGGGGTTGATACTAAATGAAGTTAAGACTCCCGGAACGCTGGGGAATGCCGTGATCGCGATCTACCGGAAAACAGGTGATGCGTACGAAAACATCACGGAAAAAGTGCGGGCGGGGGAATCGTTCCCCGAAGGCTCCTACCTTGTGGCGGCCGTCCAGCAATCAAATACCTCTCCCTGGTTTGGAAACAAATTTTATGTTGATTTGCTCAAACCAGGGGTTACGGAAAAGTTCCTTGAAATCACACTGGAACCCTACCGCCAACGCTATGGGGCGGAGTTTGGCAAACGGATGCCAGGATCGTTCACGGATGAACCGCACTTGCGCCCCGCAGGCGGATTTCATTGGACAAATGACCTCCCGCAGTGGTTTGAAAAACGTTGGGGGTATTCTTTAATCGACAATTTGCCCAGCCTCAAAGATCCCGTGGGGGATTGGAAAAAAGTCCGGCATGATTATTATCAATCACTCCTGGAGTTGTTCATCGAACGGTGGGCCAAACCCTATTTCGCGTATTGCGCCAAGCATGGCATCGAGTTCACCGGGCATTACTGGGAACATGAATGGCCGAACACGGGGTCCGCGCCGGACAATATGGCGATGTGTGCATGGCAGCAACGGCCCGGCATTGATATTCTTTTTAATCAATACAACGAGGGGCCACACGCGCAGTTTGGCAATGTCCGCGCCGTACTGGAACTTGCCAGCATTGCCAATCAGATGGGTTGGAAACGCACGTTGTGCGAAGTCTACGGTGGCAGCGGGTGGGATGCCCGATTCGAGGATTTCAAGCGCATCGGCGACTGGATCAATGTATTAGGCGTGAACACGATGAATGAGCACCTCTCACACATCTCGCAACGGGGTGCGCGTAAGGGCGATTACCCGCCGTCATTCTCGTATCACACCCCATGGTGGGGGCAGTATCGTGTATTGGAAAATTACTTCACCAGGACCACGGCAGCCATCACACGCGGCGAGCAAATCAACCAAATTCTAGTAATCGAACCGACCACCACCGCGTGGATGCTCCAAGGCGCGGGCGAACCGCTGGAAACGCTCGGAAACACCTTCCAGCAACTCGTCACCATGCTGGCGCAGGCACAGGTGGAATTTGACCTGGGTGCGGAAGACACCATTGCCGCCAATGGCTCTGTAAATGAGGCGGCATTTGTCGTGGGCAAGCGTTCCTATCATACCGTAGTGATTCCGGCCTTGACCGAAAATCTCAACCGTAAAACCGTCGATCTGCTCGATCAATTCCTGGCCAAGGGCGGCATAGTGATGTGCTGTGGCGAAGTCCCGGCCCGCGTGGATGGACAAGCTTCGGAGCGCGGAGCCGTTTTGGCAAAACAAAAAGGATGGAAACAACTGGAATCCGCGCAATTGACGGGGGAACTGGCCGCGCGCAACACGGATGGCTTTGCTGTGCGCCGCGCGGAGGGAGACAAAGGAATTCTGTATCATCAGCGCCGCCAATTATCCGATGGAGATCTTTTGTTTTTGGTGAATACCAGCATCGAGGCGCCAGCGGCAGGGACCGTGGAAAGCACGGCGAAAAGCGTTCAGGAATGGAATCTGGAAACGGGTGCGATTGGGCCGTATGCCTTCGCCAAGAGCCAGAAAGGCGTCACCGTGAACTTCTCCCTGCCGCCCTGCGGGAGCCTTTTGTTGCTGCTCTCGGACGCGGCGGTTGAACCGGTTCCCGCGAAAGATGCGCCCGCACAGGCCGTGGCGGCGGCCGATTCACTTAAGATTCAGCGGATGGCGGTCAATGTCCTCACGCTGGACTACGTAGACGTGAAGGCGGGTGATTCAACCAAAGAAAACATGTTGTTCCATCGCGCATCAGAAATGGTGTTCAAGGCAAACGGCATCCACCGGAATCCATGGGATCATGCCATTCAGTTCAAGGATGAATACATCAGCAAGACCTTCCCTAAGAAAAGCGGTTTTGAGATAACCTACCGTTTCACCATTGAAGGGGAGGTTCCGAAGCCACTGTATTTCGTAATGGAACGGCCGGATTTATACACCGTGCGCTGCAACGGCAAAAAAATTAAGGCGCCGGAAGGGGCGTGGTGGTATGACCGGTCCTGCGGGAAAATGGAAATCTCCCATCTGGTCAAGCCAGGCGAAAACCGGATCGTAGCCAAGGCGGAGCCCTTCACCATCTATCATGAAATTCAGCCCGCATACGTGATCGGTGATTTCTCGCTAAAGCCTGTGGAGAAGGGATTTGTGATTGCCGCGCCACAAGCGCTGGAGCTTGGCCCGTGGAACACGCAGGGCGCGCCGCTCTATGGCGATGCAGTGTCATATACCCAAGAATTTAATGTGACATCGTTGGCGAAACAGTACCTCGTAAGCCTGCCGAAGTGGTATGGCAGCGTGTCACTGGTTAAAGTGAATGGAAAAGAAGCCGGGCACATTTACCGTCAACCCTGGGAATGCGACGTGACAAAAAATATCGTCGCGGGTGAAAACACGGTGGAAGTGACGGTGTATGGCACCTTGAAAAACACTATCGGCCCGCACCATGAGAATCCGCCGCTGGGCATCGCCAGCCCCGACATGTTCCGTAAAGGCCCTGAAACGGGCCCGCCCCCCGGCGCGGAATACAGCACGGTTGGTTATGGCCTGTTCGAGCCGTTTACGTTGCTGGCTGGAGAGTAAGCCGGGTATCGAAAATAAAAATGGGAAGTCTGGGAGGCCTGGGAAACCTGGGATGAATGGGATGAATGGAATTCACCAGATCCCGGATCTCAGACCCCGGATCCCGGACCCCGGATCCCGATAGCAAATGGGAGAGTTTTGACTATGCGAAACACCTTTCTGTTGTTTGTGATGCTGGGCACGGCAGGCCTGGCTTCTGCTCAGACGGTTGAGATTGTGCCATTCGAGGTGAAACTCGAAACAGTGCAGAAATTCTGGGATGGAACCTACGATTGGGCGCAGGTGTGGGCCGGGGTGATTCCCGGCGCGGGCCATGACGGGCAACCGGCGATTATCATCACTACGCAAAAGGAAAATAACAAGAGCGACGATTATTATCTTGGAGTTAACACGTTGCGCAGCGATGATCTTGGCAAAACCTGGACCAAACCCGAGCCGCATCCGGAACTCGAACCGCATCACAATCCCGATGGCACCATCAAAGGATTGTGCGACTTCGTATCCGGATATCACCCGCCCACGGGAAAATTCCTCATCACGGGCCATACGGTGTTCTATGCGAATGGGCGTTTGGCCCCACAACCCTATCCCCGTGCCACCGCGTATGCCATATATGATCCCAAAACCAACCGGTGGACACAATGGCAGGAATTAGAAATGCCCGACAAGGACAAGTTCTATAATTCCGGGTCGGGTATGTGCCAATGGGTGCTCGAATCCGACGGCACGCTGCTCTTGCCCGTCTATTATCATTCAAAATCCGCGGATAACCGTGAATGCAGTTCCGTAACCGTGCTGCGGTGCGCCTTCGATGGCGAAAACCTGAAGTATCTCAACCACGGGGATGAATTGCATCATGACGTTCCCCGGGGACTCTGCGAGCCATCCCTGGCGAAGTTCCAAGGGAAATATTACCTGACGCTTCGCAATGATGAGCGGGGTTATGTCACCTCCGGTGAAGACGGACAGCACTTTGCCCCCAAAAAGCCCTGGACCTTCGATGATGGCGCGGAACTCGGCAGTTACAACACCATGGAACATTGGATTGCACACGAAAAAGGTCTTTTCCTGGTCTATACGCGGCGCGGCGCGAATAACGACCACATCATCCGTAACCGCGCGCCGTTATTCATGGCGCAAGTGGATCCCCAACGCCTTGTTGTACTTCGTTCCACCGAACGCGCCCTCGTGCCCGAACGCGGCGCGAGCCTCGGCAATTTTGGAGTGGGTAAAATCAGCGACAACGAATTCTGGGTGACGGTTGGCGAGTGCATGTATACCCCCGAATGCGAAAAACGTGGCGCCGACGGCTCCATGTTCGCCGCACGGGTGCTGTTTAACCGGTAATTGTAAAGGTACTATTAACTAATCCCACAAATGAATATTTTGTTGAATGAGTCATGCTTTGAGATGTATAAATAGTGCAAAACAATAGACTATGAGTAGGTGAGGCAATAGAGAATATGGGACGAGCGGAAGATCTACATGACCGAATTCTCGTTGAGGGAGAAAGTGCGATTGACGCCTTTATTGAGGACCGTAAATCCGAAGAACTCTTTCTGGACTTTAAGCGTTCAGCAAAATCAAGATGACGAATCAACTTATCATAAAATTCTTCAAACCAAGTATGAAGCAAATATGAGCACACTATTTAATATCTACTGTGATGAATCCTGCCATTTGGAGAAGGACCGGCAACCCGTAATGGTATTAGGCGCAGTCTGGTGTCCAAAGGATCGCAGCCGGGAAATTAGCGTACGATTACGAGAAATCAAACACAAGCACCATATACCTCCTCGGCAGGAAGTGAAATGGACCAAGGTGTCTCCTTCCAAGGAAGCATTTTATTTGGATTTGTTAGACTATTTCTTTGATGATGATGACCTTCATTTTCGGGGTGTGCTCATACCTAACAAATCAAAGCTCAATCATGATCTGTTTGGACAGACTCATGATGACTGGTACTACAAAATGTTCTTCGAGCTTCTGAATGTCATTATCGACCCTCTACACCGATATCACGTTTACTTGGATATCAAGGACACATGGAGCCGGATGAAGGTAGCCAAACTCCACAAAGTGCTGAGTAATGCCAAATATGATTTCTCACGGCATATTATTGAGCGGATCCAAACTGTTCGCTCTCACGAGGTAGAGATGCTTCAACTCGCTGACCTGTTGATTGGGGCAGTCGGCTATGTTAACCGGAATTTGAGTCAGAATCATGCGAAAGTGGCTTTCGTTGAAAGGATGAAAAAGCGCTCCGGACGAAAACTCACGGCGACAACACTCTTGCGTGAAAGCAAAGTGAATCTGCTTCGTTGGGAAGCTTCGGAACCACTGTTATGAGCAACCGCCCGTTATGGCTTCCTGAGATTCTTTCCGTGGATGGAGAATGGGAAGACATCCTGCCAAACTTGTATTTCGTATTCGAAAAAGACTTCCCTCGTGGTCATCCAATGTATGATAACAGGCCAGTTTGGTGGAATCGCACCATACGCCCAGGTGAGAAATATGAAGAAGGGTTTTGGCATCTCATTACAAGATCGGATAAACAGACATGCAGCCGGTTGCTTGACCCTCGCCGCGCAGAACGTTTACCTTGGTGCGCCCCCACTATCTTGCACAGCGATGCAACAGAGATTCAGATTTGGGACTATTCTGAAAGTTCCGGCAGGATACGAACATATTTATGGTTACAGGATTATGATTATTTGGTGGTTTTAGAGAAACGCCATCAACGCGGGAGAGCAATTGCATTTCTTATAACTGCATATTATGTAGATGGGGAAAGAACCAGGGAAAACTTGCGGCGAAAATTTCAGAAACGACTTACATAAGTACATCCTGCGCTCGCTCATAGCAAACGCAGGACGATCTCCTTTCACACTTACACCCCAAAGGGATGGTGAATGAGGCTGATTTGAGTATACCGCAGAAACTTCGAACTGTCAAGGATCTAATCATGGAAAATGAAGAACATTACCGGAAACTGGAGCGCATGTATTTGAGTGCGCCGGTGAACGAATTTTTCCGTCCAACGATTCGCGTGGGCGATGGATGCGCTGAAATTTCAATCCAGGCGCGCAAGGAATTTCATCATGCCGCGCACGCAGTACATGGAGTAGCGTATTTCAAGCTTATCGACGATGCGGCGTTCTTCGCCGCGAATTCGCTTGTGGGCGACGTGTTTGTGCTGACGGTCTCGCTGAATGCGTATTTGACACGGCCTATTGTAGAGGGTGAAATGAAAGCCACGGGGCGGGTGGTGCATTTTTCCAAGCGCTTGATTCTGGCAGAAACGGAACTCGTGGATGGCGAGGGCAAACAACTCGCGCGGGGCAGCGGCAGTTTCATGCCCAGTAAAATCGCGCTGACGCCAGAAATAGGATATCGCTAATCCGGTTTTCTCACCAGCCATCAGGCAAGCCTGTCATTGCGAGGCGCCCCGCGCCGAAGCAATCTCGGAACCACGTCAACTAGGCCTGTGGAAGCGGGATCGCTTTAACATGCCGGCGGACCACGCTTATGACGTACACCATGAAAAGGTAGTACACGATAAGCTCCCGGAATTCGGACAGGTTATTGGTAATGGAACCGACTTCCCAAGGAATGGTTTGTCCAAGGCGCACGGCATTTTCAATCACGTGTTCTTCATATTCCCCCAATCCATGCGTGATCTGATTCAACACCACCATCAGAAGCACGGTAAGAATGGCAAAACGATCAGGGGCCAGCCGTTTCAGCCATGGACGGGGAATGCGCGGCCCCGCCAGGGCAAAAATAATAAACAATCCGAAAAGGATCACATCCGCCACATGTTTAAAGACGTCCGTCAAATTGCCCCGGTTATGAATGTTCACGTTCGGCGCATCCCAGACAGTATTTTCCAACACGCCCGGCGCCCATTGCGTCACGGGGGTAAACCACCCCGTGCTGCGCTCCGTGGTAACAAAGCGATAAATGTGGGTGCCATAATCAATCTCTTCCCCCAGCACGAACAGCGTGAAAAGACAGAGGAGTGCGCAGGCGGCTCGTTCACGGAGGCTGCGGAGTTTGAACACGCCATACGCTAGCGTCGCCGCCATAATCACGAGACAGACATTCTGCAGCAGTTCCAGCAAACCGAATTCACGCCATGAATCTACCGGCAAAGGCGGCAACTTCGGGCAGACAATCCTCTGCAATACGGTATTATGAGAAAAATACATCCCAATGATAAGCAGCATCACTATTGCAGGTACAATTCCATACACCAGCCATTTTCTGAAATTCTTCATATATTCATTTGCCTCAACACTCACTCGTGCGGCGGAAAGCATACCAATCTCTTACAAAACCTTCAAGAAGACAATCCAACAGTACTTTAATGTGTTTTCTGCTCTTAAAAAATATGGAAGTTGCGATAAACCGGATATTCAATGGCTACAAAATTCTAAACGTACATTATTGTTTACTTTATCTTAATACACCCATTGATTCGACCAACTCCCCCAGGTTTCAGCCTAGAAAAGTGTAAAAATAAAAGTTGCGCCTACATATTGTGTTTTAAAACGGAACATGCTACTATATATATGCCATTTAGGACAACCAGAGGAGGAACTTACAATGGCATGTGGAAGTTGCAAACCAAAGAAAGCGGCGAAAAAAGCCCCAGCGGCTAAGAAACCTGCGGCAAAGAAGAAAGCTGCTACAAAGAAGAGATAGGTAAATACGCCGTTTTCAAAGCCACGCCATAGTCATGAGATTATGGCGTGGTTTCGATTAATACCGGCAGAATCATGGGCTGCACGTTTGGCTATAGGAATGAAAAAACCCGTGATGCATTGCAATTTATACGTGGAACCCCTAAGATGTCATGAAGATAGGTTGCGGGATGATGATGCTGGAAGCACATACGTAACAGGATGATTCCATGGCCAAGCCGAGTATATTAGTGATAGATGACGAACCCCTCATGCGGGAGTATGTTGAAGAGGCGATGGTGCGGGCGGGCTATGGGGTGGACAGCGCCTCAACAGGGGCGGAGGGAGTGGCCCTCTTTGAGCAGAAAGGGCATGATCTTGTCATTACGGATTTAAAAATGCAGCCGATGGATGGGCTTGAAACGGCCCGGAGGCTGTTTTCGCTTCAGCGGGATCTTCCGCTGATTGTGATGACGGCGTATGGCACGATAGAAACAGCGGTGGAGGCGCTAAAAGAAGGGGCGGCGGATTACATTTTAAAGCCGTTTGCGCCGGATGCGTTGGAATTGGCGGTGTCCCGGGCGCTGGATCGGGCGCGTCTGAGCCGCGAAAATCAATATTTGCGCGGGGAAATACACCACCGGTATCACACAATGGTGGGCGGAAGCCCCGCGATGCGGACGGTGCACGAACAGATTCGCAAGGTGGCGGACAGCCGGGCCACCGTGCTGATTCGCGGCGAGACAGGCACAGGCAAGGAACTGGTGGCCCATGCGCTGCATCACGCCAGCCCACGTCGGGACAACGCATTCATCAAGGTGAATTGCGCGGCGTTGTCCGCAGGCATTTTGGAGAGTGAACTCTTCGGCCACGAGAAAGGATCCTTCACGGGCGCCCATGAACGCAAAGTGGGCCGGTTTGAACTGGCGGACGGCGGCTCGCTGTTGCTGGATGAGGTAAGCGAGATTGGGGTGGACTTGCAGCCCAAGTTGCTGCGCGCGCTGCAAGAGCGCGAATTTGAACGGGTCGGCGGCGTTCAAACGATTTCCGTGGACACGCGGATCGTCGCCACCTCGAACCGAAACCTGGAACAGGCCGTGGAAAAGGGAACATTCCGCCACGATCTCTTCTTCCGGCTGAATGTCATCTCGATATCGCTGCCCCCGCTCCGGGAACGGCGCGAAGATATTCCGGTGCTGATGGACCATTTCCTGGGACGGTTTGCAAAGGAAAACGGGCGGAGAATCAAAGGATTCAGCGACAAAGCGAGGAAACTGCTGATAGAGTATGACTGGCCAGGGAATGTGCGGGAATTGCAAAATGCCATCGAACGCGCAGTCGTGCTTAGCAATGATCCAATTCTCGAACCGCCTCTTTTCCAGCTTAGCCATGGCCTGGCCATGGCAACGGGGGGAACTCCTCAGTTTAAGGCCGGGATGACCGTGGCGGATATGGAAAAGGAGCTTATTCTTCAAACCCTTGCGCATTGCGGACAGAACCGCACCCGCGCAGCCGAACTTCTGGGCATTTCGATCCGCACTTTGCGAAACAAGCTGAAAGAATACGGCGTCAGTTCGCCTGGGGCTGATTCCGACAGCGAAGAATAACCACATGAAAAATCCACCATTGGGAGGGCGAGGCTCCCGCCGAGCCGTAAAACAAGATGGGGAACATCGTGATCCACTGGGGTATTTGGTTATTTTATCTCACGGCTCGGCGGGAGCCTCGCCCTCCCAACTTCACCACATAGATGGTAAATTCACTGTGCGTGCTCTCGCATAATCTTTTGAAGAGCTTCTTTTTCCGCCCGGCCATCGATATAGTCGCCTTCCCAGAGGAGAATTTGCTTCGCGCCGAGGGCTTGAGCCCGGTTAACATCGTTTTTAAAATCATCCGGCGTGTTTGGAACCCAGGTGTAGTACCAGATGTCAGTTTTATGGTTCGTCTCTTCCTGAAGCGCGCGATAGGCCTGCTCCGGAGTGCCGCCACCCATGTAATAGCCCGCCGGAGCGGCGGCATTAATCAGCCCTTCTTGGGCCCATGTTGTGAGATCCAACAAAAGCCCACGGAGATTGCCGTCAATTTTGTTTTGCATTCCGCGATAACACCAGGGATGCGCTACAAGGACGGCGACAGGCATGCCAGCGCGTTTGTCCGTAGCGAGTTTCCGAACCCCGCGCATAAACACGGTATGTGGTTCGGCGCGGAATCGCACCCAGCGTTCATCACCATTGGGAATCGTTTTCGGGTCTACACCGTATTTTTCCTGAAATCCCCTCAACATGGGTTCCTCAAAACCATGGTCCGCCACGCCTTCGGCATCCGTCTGCGGATTGTCTCTCACGTCGCCGGTGCGCAGCCAATCGATGAACAATCCGTCCACGGCATAGTTGTCTAAAATTTCTTTTACCACGGCCAGCTTGTATTCCATGACTTCAGGGAACGCAAAACTCATTTGGGTGTGATAGGGCGTTCCATCACGTTTCTTCCAGCAAAATTCCGGATGGGCCTTGGCGAAGCGGCTGCGCAATCCCCAGCCGTGGTCATCTTCGTTGACGGAAATCCATGCGTAGACTTCCAGGCCGATTTCATGCCCATAGCGCACCGCCTCCGCCAGGGTATCAAAGGTTCCATAATCATAACGCTCCAGTTTTTGAAGCAATTCGGTACGCGATTCCGGGGTCATGCTTCCGGTGTAGGACTCCATCAGTTTCCGGTCTTGGGGTTCGGCGGGATTCCAGAAGTTATCGGGGTCCCACTTGCCCTGCGGGTCCATCATCGCGCTTTTGTAGAGCGAGCGCCCGCCATCGAGTGCGCGCCAATGAACGCGGGTCCAGCCGCTGGCTTTACAGGCGTCGAGCATGTGGTGCACGCCCTCGGGTCCCCACGCCACACCGTCGCGCAGCATCCAATCGGAGTGTGTAACGGGCGCATTTAAGACGAATTTCGGCGGCAGGTCTTGGGCATTCTGAGCCGGGAGGCCGAATTGCATGCAGCCCATCAACAGAAAAAGAATCATCCGGATCATTTGGTTGTCCATTACGCGATTACCTCATTCCGTAGTATTGGCCAAATTCATGATGCCCTTAGAGTATTATTGAAATTCAGAAAGAATCTCCACCAGGAACGGTTCCGCCACTTCCCGGGCGTGAAGGCAGCTCTGCAAATAGAAAATCATCGGGGGTGTCAAACGCTGGCCTTTGGCAACCAGTTTTTTCCCGTGAAAGTCCATGATGTCCGTGGCCGCCGCCATGTTGGCGGTAAGTTCAGCGGCTTTCACTTGAACAACCACTTTATCGGCGGAATCCCTTTCAAAACTCATGAGCGCGTCAACAAGGGGGTGATCATTTCCGTATTGGGCATGCAATGTGGCAAGGGCTTTGATGAAAGGCTCGCCGCGATTCAAAAGGACATCCAAATCCAGTGCGACCCGGAGCAATTGCGCACCCAAATTAACTATCTCCTCTTCTGACATATTCTCATAAGGCAATATAACCTCTTTAGGCGGTTTTTTTTGCTTTTCAACGATCAAGGCAACAAGTTTAAGCCGGGGTATCTCGGCAAGCAGTTGACACCCAATAGTTGGGTGATTTGCCAGGAGATTATGCTGTTCCGGCGTGAGGGGGCGGCCCGCTGCGATGCGTCCCAGGATTTCGCGGGGCAGCGCCACACATCCAATCTGGCACAATGTGGCGGCCATTTCATATTCCCAAATGTGCTGGGAGCTGATCTGGGCGGCCATATGCCGGACATATTGCCGGATCCGGGTGGCTTGCCCAAAAGAACCCGGGCTCACGATACTGAGAATATCGGTGAGTGTCCGGATACAGCCGGCGACGGTGCCATGCGTCAACTCTTTCTCGGCGCATACGAGCCGGTATTGCTGTATGCCCGCTTCGAGGGCTTGATTCATGGTTTCGGGATCACAGGGCTTGGTCAAGAAGCGGAATATGTATCCCTGATTCACGGAGTCAATGCAGGTTTGAAGGTCGGCATTGCCCGTGAGCATAATGCGCACGGTTTCCGGCGAACGCCGCCTCACCTCCGCCAAAAAGGCAATGCCGTCCATTTCGGGCATTCGCATGTCGGACACAATCACGGCGTAGGGGCCGGACTGCGCCATGAGTTCCAGTCCTTGGGCGCCGCTTTCGGCGGTATCACGTCCATACCCTTTTCGCGCTTGCCGACGAAACGCGGCAAGAATATTGGGATCATCGTCTACCAGGAGGACTTTATTCATCATGTATCGTTCTCCTTTCCAAGCGTCTGCGTGGCCAGGTCCATCCAAATCGGGACCTGCCGGTTCAAACCAAGGCGTTCAAGAAATGCATGATCGATCGTGTTATTCAAAGAAGCCTCCGGCTCTTTCAAAAGATGGCATAGCCCATTGGCTACGTGAACCGCCGCCAATGCGCCGAAGGACGTGGAGGGGCTTTTTGCGGGATCATGATGCATGTATATGGCTTCGATAATGGGTTCGGAAAATCCCCAAAGCCCCATAAGGTAGCCGCCCACTTCCGCATGATTCCCCCCTAAGGCGCTCTCTTCCAGAGAAATTATAGCGGCATGGTCATGCTGGCTTTCGCTCAAGACATTTGCATAGAGTTCCGGCGTATCGGTGGCAAGCACGATTTTCCCGATATCATGAAGAAGACCTCCAAGAAATGCGGTCTCGGCCACGGCATCCGGGGCGCTTTGCGCCATGGCGATCCGTTTTGCAAGCCGTGCCACCGACACGCAGTGATTCCAAAGATCCGGCACGGAAAGCCCGCCAACCGTTTCAGCGGTAAATTGATCAAATATTTTTATGGAAAATACCAGTGCGTGCAAGGTGTCCAGGCCAAGCAAAAGAGTGGCATGAACAGGATCGGAGACAATATTGGGCAAACCGAACAGGGCGGAATTGACAAGTTGGAGGACTTTTGCGCTCATGGCGGCGTCCCGGGCGATAAGTTCGCCCACGAAAGGGGCGGAAGGTTCAGGACGTTCCAGTTCCTGCACGATATCATCGTAGAGCGTGACAAGGCTTGGCAGCGATTCCATTTCCGAGAGAATTCTCTTAAGGCGTTTATTGGTCAACAGATTGCCCAAAACTGTCGCCCGGTTCAAAATGGCAATGAGCTCATCAGGCGCGCAGGGTTTGGCCAGGAACTGATGCATCTGGCTGACGGCCCGCAAGGTGGAAGCTTGATCGGAATATCCGGAAAGGGCAATGCGGACGGTTTCCGGGGAGCGATGGCGTACTTCCTGCAGGAGCACGGCGCCATCCATTTCAGGCATGCGAAGGTCGGAGACAATGATATCGAAAAAGCAGTCCTGGATGGCCTGCAATGCCTCAAAAGGATCGGTCAAGAACCTCATGTCCCATACGCCGGCCATGGAATGCAGCATTCGGCGGAGACCATCAAGGACATTGGGTTCATCATCCACAAAGAGGATTTTGATCATTACGGCTTCTCCGATGTCTTTCCATATACCTCATCCAACTCTTCCACGATCAGCGGAAGACGTACAATAAAGGTGGTGCCTTTACCCTCTTCCGTTTCAAAAGAGATCATGCCTTTATGTTTGTCTACAACCACGGCGTGGCAAATCGACAAACCTTGTCCGGTGCCCTTGCCAACATCTTTCGTGGAAAAGAAAAGATCGAAGACGCTTTCCCGGATGGCTTCTGGAATTCCGGTTCCAGTATCGGCAACCCGTATTTCCACCCAATCGCGGTCTTGCCGGGTGCTGATAGTGATACGGCCCTTTGTTTCAAGATTCTCCCTGGTTCGAACCGCAATGTTTGCCCGCTCTGCAATCGCATGCGCCGCATTAACAATGAGATTCAATAACACCTGGTTAATTTCTCCTGGAAAACAGGGAACCGCGGGCAAATCCGGGTCCAGGTTTGTTTCCATCGCAGCCGCATAGCGCCACTCGTTCCGGGTAACGGTTATCGCATTTTGAATGGCCTGGTTCAAGTCAATGACTTTGCGCTCGGTGATGCTCACATGGGTGAATTGGCGCATGGCGCGGACAATTTCCGAAACGCGCGCGATCCCGTCAAGGGTTTGAGTAAAAGCCATGGGAATTTCATTGCGCAGATAGGGCAGGTTCACCTGTTCAATGAGAGTTTCAAGCTCGCTCCATTGATTCGATGAGGGCGGTTGGCCATTCTTGAAATTCTCTATCCATTCCGCGCATTTTTCTGCAAGGACAAGATAGGCGGAAAAATTGTCGCGCAAAAAACGGACATTGTCGCCTATATACTGGGTCGGCGTATTAATCTCATGGGCGATGCCGGCGGCGAGTTGCCCGATGGCCTTCATGTTTTGAGCCTGAAACACCTGGGATTCCAACTGTTTGCGCTCGGTGATATCGTTTAAAATAAACGTGACATAATGAACATCGTAGTCGTCGCCCAGCACGGGGGTGGCGCGGAGATAGGCCAGGAAATCACGTTTGGCCATGGAAATCATCCGGATTTCTCCCTGCCATTGCCCTCCCATGACCACGGACCGGAACACTTCCATGCCCTGAACCGGATCGGCGAAAATGGCCTCAAGGCACACTTCCTCCAGACGGTCACGAGTATATCCGAAAAGAAGGCCGAACGCGGCATTCAGATAGGTGGCGGCCCCATCGGGACGCGCAATCAACACGGAAGACCCACAATCTTCGAGAGCCTCCCGAATAATTCGCAGCCGTTCTTCCGTTTCCTTCCGGTCTGTAACATCCCGCAATAATGCAAGCACACAGGGGCGATCATCAAAAGAGATTCGTTTTGAGGTCACTTCCACCCATAGCATCCGTCCATTTTTATGACGAAGCGTGCATTCATGCAATATAGCAGGATATAGGGGGAAGGGGGGAAGACCAAGGAGCATATCATGCTCAGAAATACTATCCATGCCCAGATCGGCTATCCGAAGTGTTAGCATCTCCTCTATAGAATAACCAAATGTCTGCAACGCTGCCTCATTGGCGTCCAGGATCATATTATCATTTACATCAATCAATAATGCCGCTTCGGCAAGAAGATTAAATAATGGCCCCTGACTGGAGCCGAAGAGCGTATTCCGGCGAAGTTCACTCAAACTTGCCAATGATTTATCGCCACACTCCACCCTGTCTCCTTTTATCGCTATAAGCACCCACGATTATCTTGGGCCTGTTACTAAAGTCTCGGCCCATGATAGATTATCCGGTTGGAACGCAAATTTGTCAAGGAAAAATTGCCTTTCGCATAATAAATACCTAGAAAATCTTGTCCACAACTGTATGCGCGTGATAGCATGATCCTCGCATTCAACTAACACTATATGGATTATGCACCAAGCATTTGCCGATATCGCCTTTGACGATCCGGAACAAGCCGGTCACGATCTTGATGCCTTGTTGGCGCTCGCATCGCCGGCATTGGAAAATATGCTGCATAATACCCTTAAAGCCTCCTCGAATCCTGATCGTGCCATAACCTCTCTGCATCGCTATCTTGATAGTTGTTTATCGCCGGACATGGAACGGACGCTGATGTCCGGCAGCCCGAAATATCTTCATCTGCTGGTGACGTTGTTTTCCCAGAGCTATTTTTTGAGCGATCTCATTTTCCGGTATCCGCAGTACGTTTCCTGGCTCTGGTCGGAGGCAGAATTAAAGACAGCGCATTCGTATGAGGAGATGAAGAGCGGCTTGTTGAAAAGTCTGGAGGCGTTCGACTCGTTCGAAGACTGCTGCCGGGCCATGCGCCGTTTCCGGCAGCGGGAAATTCTTCGCATCGCCACACGGGATATTGTGGAATATGCACCCCTCGCATCGGTCACGGAGGATTTGTCGAATCTGGCCGATGCGACCCTGGAGACGGCGTTCCATGTAGCGGGCAGGGATCTCCACGAACGTTTTGGCGCACCCCTGGCAAGCCAGGGCGAAGCTTCATTTGTCATCATGGCGATGGGAAAACTCGGCGGCCGGGAACTCAATTTCAGTTCAGATGTTGACCTGTTGTTTTTCTACTCCGAAGACGGAGAAACAACGGGCGGCTCTTCCGGAACCATTACCAATGAGGAATATTTCAAAAAACTGGGCGAGCGGATCATCAAGGCGATGTCGGAACAAACCGCGGAGGGGGTTATTTTTCGTGTAGACATGCGGCTGCGCCCCTTCGGCCGCCTGGGGCCGTTGGCCGTAAGTGTGGACAGCGCCATACAATATTTCACGGATTATGGCCGCGCCTGGGAACGGCAGGCGTTGATCAAAGCCCGCCCCTGCGCGGGCGACCGCACACTGGGCGAAACCTTTCTCGATCGGATGCGCAGCTTTGTTTTTCCAAAATATTTTGATGACGAGACGCTGGAGGATATTCGCGAAGTCAAGCGTCAGGCGGAATCGAGCCTGGTGGAACCGGGCCAGACGGAACGGGAGGTAAAACTGGGCCGGGGGGGAATCCGGGATATTGAATTCACCGTTCAGATGCTGCAATTGCTGAATGGCGGAAGATTTCCGGAGCTGCGCACCGCCAGCACGCTACAGGCCATTGACGCATTGGGAGAACTGGGGCACCTGGGCGCCTTTGACGCAGCCACGCTGGCCAGTAATTATGCTTTCCTCCGGCAGGTGGAACATCGTCTGCAAATCGAAGATGGACGGCAGTGTCATGAGCTTCCCGAAGATCCCGTGAAGCTGGATGAATTTGCGCGGCGTCTCGGGTATGCCGATGGCGCATCCTTCATGCGTGTGTACCGCGACCGCACCCAGGAGACACGCACAATCCTTATGCAATTCCTTGCCACGAAGGGTTCGGGAAACCTCTGGGTGGGCGACTTGCTGAATCCGCTTTCCAGTGGAGACGCCGGCCTCAAAAAACTGGAAGAGTTTGGTTTCCGCGATCCCCAACGCGCCCGTGAAGAATTATTGCTGTTGGCCACGGGCTCGGAGGTCCGCCCCTTCACCCGCCATGTACACCAACTATTTTCAGAAATTGTCCCCAGTTTGCTGGAAGCGCTTTCGGCCACGGCCCTTCCCGATGAAACACTGATCCGGCTCAGCCAGATTCTCACCCGGCTCAGCGCGCCTTCCACGCTTTATGAAATTATCAAAGGCAATCCCCCGCTAAACCAGTTCCTGGTAACACTGGTGGCGAACAGCGAATTCCTATGCTCAATTCTTGTCCGCGAACCCGGCCTGCTCGATACACTGGCCAGTCCGGAGACAATCGAGGAACCGCCCACACGCCAAACTTTGGAAGCGGAACTGGCATGGTTGAATAGCGCGTATGAATCTGAAGCGGCGCTGTACCGGCTGCGCGACGGGGTTACGTTGCGCGTGGCGATGCGCGAATTGCTGCGTGGCATCACCGTGGCGCAGGTGGGCGATGAACTAACGTTATTGGCGGAAGTAATTCTAGAAGAGGCCTTGCGGCAGGCGCGGGAAAAAACCGAACGCCGTTATGGCCACACTGACGCCCCGTTTGCCATTTTGGGTTTGGGAAAACTGGGCGGACGCGAAATGGGCTATGGCAGCGACCTGGACCTGGTGTTTGTGTATGAAGCGGGGGCGGCCATTGACTCCGGCATGTCGCCAACGGAATATTTCGCGGATGTCGCCGCGCAAACCATCAAAACACTCAAGGAATCAACGCGGTACGGCATCCTCTATCATATCGACGCGCGTTTGCGCCCGGACGGAAACAAAGGCATTCTCGCCATTGACAATCATCACCTGGAGGATTATTACCAAAACCATGCACAAGTATGGGAACGGTATGCGCTTATGAAAGTCCGGGCGGTCGCCGGCGATCCGGAGTTTTCCGTGCGCATGGAAGCCATCGCACAGGAAATTGCCTTTTCGACGCCCCTGGAACGCGCCACACTGGAACGGGTGGATATGCTGCGCCAAAAAATGCACGATCAGGCGTCCCCCCTGGATCTCAAAAAGCGCGAAGGCGGAATCGCGGAGGTGGAATTGATCGTGCGGTGCTGGCAACTGAAATATGCTGCTGCATATCCCGCATTGAGGCGGGGCGGCGTCTTTGGAACACTGGACATCCTAAAAAGAGAAGGTCTTATACATCCCGAGCAATACGATACCCTGGCCGAGGCCTACCGCGTATTCCGAACCATCCTCAACCGCATCCGCATGATGCAGGGCGCTCAAACCTCCACCCTCCCGGATTCCCAGGAAGCACGGGCAGATTTGGCCACCCGCCTGGGCATAAAAGACGACCTGCTGGATCTCGTCAACACACTCCGCGCCCGGGTACACGCCATTTATCAACAAACCTATTCAGAGTTGCTTTCGCAGGAAGCGGAACAGGGCTGATTCTCTGGTGTACAATATTCCCCCTAAGAAAGTGGCGCTTGCATCAGCCTGGTTGACATGGCTCCGAGATTGCTTTGTCGCTGCGCTCCTTCTTAGAAACACAAGGCAGCAGGCGATGCAAACCGGTTGGAGGTATGGGAAGACTGGGAGGTCTGGGAAGACTGGGAGAATTGGATTAATAGGAGCGATTAGATAAGGTGGAAGACGAGGAAACAGATATAATGGGGAACCCGGCTTCGCCTCCGGCTACACCGTGGCAAGCCCGATAGCGATAGCGATACCGATAGCGATACCGATACCGATAGCGATAACCGCGTGGATGCGTTCTGGTGTTTTTTCTCAGTTCACCCTGGCGCTTCGACGAGAGGAGAACTCGCAATGGCACATTAGAATGTTTTGTCTCGGCAGAAACCTCGCCCTCCCGGTCTTGCATTCAACTTTCTTCTACGAATCGCCGACAACGGTAGTCAGAGGCTCTTAATTAACGTATATAGGAAAAATCATGCGCAAAAAGCCTGAATTAACACTTCTAACCACTACTCTGTGGGAATATCCCTCGCAACATTACGGCAAGGAAATGCAGGGAGACCAGGCCTACATCGGCGCCACACCGTCGTACGTAATCTGGAACCTTTTGCAACGCTATACCCGCCCAAACGATTTAGTCGTCGACCCCATGTGCGGAAGCGGCACCACCATTGACGTGGCCAAAGGATTAGGCCGCCGCGTCCTCGGCTATGATCTAGCCCCCTATCGTGAGGATATTCTTCCTGCAGATGCGCGTAAACTTCCCTTAGACGACGCCTCGGTGGATTTTGTATTCATAGATCCCCCCTACTCCACCCATGTGGAGTACTCGGACCATCCCGACTGCATTGGCAAACTGGACGCATTAACACCCGGGTATTACGACGCCATGGAAGGGGTCATCCGTGAAATTCATCGTATTCTGAAAAACAAGCGTTACATGGCTCTCTACTGCTGCGATTCTTTTCAGAAAAAGAAGCCGTTTGCACCGATTGGCTTCCGCCTGTTCGGGATTTTGGAGCGTTATTTCAAGCCCATCGATATTATTTCCGTGGTCCGCCACAACCGCACCATGAAACGGCGCCACTTCCACACCGAGGCCATTGCAGGCAACTATTTCCTGCGCGGATTCAATTATCTTTTCATCATGAAAAAGGAGGGAGAAAAAAAATAAGACCTATAGGTCGTATACGTCCTATAGGTCCGATAAAAATCTCTTATGCGCCAGCAGCGCCGGAAGCCTTCAACCGAATCATGGCGCGCCGCAAAGCGGCCTCCGCGCGGGCCACGTTAATCTTCTCATGGGGTCCCTGCAATCTGCCTTCCGCGCGTTTTTTCGCGGATTCCGCGCGTTCGCGATCAACGTCATCTCCGGATTCGGCCGTACGGGTAAGCACCAGCACCTGATTGTCCAATACCCGCACAATACCGCCATTGATGGCAAACAACCGGTCCGCGCCATCCACTTTGGTCTTCATTACACCCATATCCAGCGTGGCGATCAACGGGGCATGACCTGGGAGCACCATGAACTCTCCCTGTTCTCCGGGGAGGGTGATTTCGCCGGTTTCCACGCGATAGGGCGCGCGGTCCATTGCGCAAATCTCCAACGCCATAGGCGCTGCCTTGTGCTGCTCGGCCATGGTTTACGCTGCTCCCAACTTTTTCGCTTTTTCGATGGCTTCTTCAATGCCGCCGCAGTAGAGGAACGCGCCTTCGGGCAGATCATCATGCTCGCCCGCAAGAATTTGCGCGAAGCTGCTGATGGTGTCCGCAAGGGCCACGTACTTGCCGGGCTGGCCGGTGAACTGCTCGGCCACGAAGTTGGGCTGCGAGAGGAACCGCTGAATCTTGCGCGCACGGGCCACGGTAAGCTTGTCTTCTTCGGAAAGTTCGTCCATGCCCAAAATCGCGATGATATCCTGCAGGTCCTTATAGCGTTGCAGAATCCGCTGCACGCCGCGCGCCACGCGATAATGTTCGTCGCCGACGTAACGCGGGTCGAGAATGCGGCTGGTGGAATCGAGCGGGTCGACCGCCGGATAAATGCCCAATTCCACGATCTGGCGGGACAACACCGTGGTGGCGTCCAAGTGCGCGAAAGTCGTGGCCGGGGCCGGGTCGGTCAAGTCGTCCGCGGGCACGTAAATGGCCTGCACCGACGTAATCGAACCCTTCTTGGTGGTTGTGATGCGTTCCTGCAACTCGCCCATTTCCGTAGCCAGGGTCGGCTGATACCCCACGGCGCTGGGCATGCGGCCCAGCAACGCGGACACTTCCGCGCCCGCCTGGGTGAAACGGAAAATGTTATCGATGAAGAGGAGCACGTCCTGCCCTTCGACGTCGCGGAAATATTCCGCTACGGTGAGGCCGGTAAGGCCTACGCGCGCGCGCGCGCCGGGCGGCTCGGTCATCTGGCCGTAAATGAGCGCGGCCTTGTCGATAACGCCGGACTCCTTCATTTCGAGCCAGAGGTCGTTGCCTTCACGGGTGCGTTCGCCGACACCGGAGAAAACGGAGTATCCGCCGTGTTTCGTGGCGACGTTGTGGATCAGCTCCATGATCAACACGGTCTTGCCCACGCCCGCGCCGCCGAACAAACCGATCTTGCCGCCGCGGGGATACGGCGCCAACAGGTCAATAACCTTAATACCCGTTTCGAACACTTCCGTGCTCGTATCAATGTCTTCAAAGGTCGGCGCGGGACGGTGAATCGGCCAGCGTTCTTTGGCATTGACGGGGCCCAACTCGTCCACCGGTTCGCCGATGACGTTAATGATGCGCCCCAGCACGTCCTTGCCCACCGGCGCGCTGATAAAGGTTCCGGTGTCCACGATCTCCATGCCGCGCGAAAGGCCGTCGGTGCTGTCCATGGCCACCGCGCGCACGGTATTCTCACCAAGATGTTGCGCGACTTCCAGGACCAGTTTCTTTCCGCCCGGCCGCGTCAATTCCAAAGCGGTGTACATAGGCGGCAGATGTCCCGGCGGGAATTTGATGTCCAAGACCGGGCCAATCACTCGGGTTACGCGTCCAGTTTTCATTACAGCCTCCGGCTATAGCGCTTCCGCGCCACTCACAATTTCGACCATTTCTCTCGTAATAGCGTCCTGACGGACACGGTTGTATTTCAACGTGAGACGTACAATGACGTCCGCGGCATTGTTGGTGGCGGAATCCATGGCGGCCATGCGCGCGCCCTGCTCGCTGGCCATGGCTTCATGAAAAATACGGTGCATTTGCGCGTGCAGATTGTCGCGCAACAGCGCCGAGACAATTTCCTCCGCCGAGGGTTCAAACACGAAAAAGGAACTTCCCAGCTTGCCGGAATCTTCCGGCGTATACGGCAAAAGCTGTTCCAGGGTTATCTTTTGAGAAATCGCAGACTTAAACTCGTTGTATAAACAGAACACTTCGCTGACCTGGCCGCTTATGAACTGATCCACGAGCGGATCGATAACAGAGGTCGCGGAATTAATGGTATAGCGGTCATAAATCCCAATGTGCGCCGAACGGATGGTGCACCGGCGCCGGCGAAGCACATCGTTGCCCTTACGGCCCACAATCGTTATTTCCACGGCCTTTCCGGGGAATTGTTCTTGCAGCAGGCGCAATGTCTCATTCACAATGTTGGCATTGTATCCGCCGCAAAGCCCGCGGTCAGAGGACACCACCAACAGCGCGATCTTGTCTCCCGCGCCTTTATGCAGCAAGGGGTGATCCGTGGGATCAATATGCGCGACCAGGCCATTGGCCAGTTCCCGCATGTGATACGCGTAGGGCCGCGTGTTCAAGAGTGCTTCTTGAGCACGGCGCAACTTTGCCGCGGCGACCATTTTCATGGCCTTCGTGATCTTTTGCGTGCTTTTGACGCTGGCGATCCGCCGTCGTATGCCTTGCAGGTTGGGCATTAGTCCTGCTTAGCCTCCTTCCAAACGCCATCAAAGAACTTCTTGATGGCCACATCAATTTTGGCCTGAAGTTCATCGGTAAGCTGACCACCCTTCAATGCGTCCCAAATATCCTGATGTTGTGCATCGAAATGCGCATACAACTCGGATTCGAAACGGGCGATGGCATCAATCGCCACCTTGTCCAAATAACCTGCCGTGGCCGTATAAATAATCAGAATCTGTTTTTCCACCGGCAGCGGCTGATATTGCGGCTGTTTCAAAATTTCCACCAGCCGCGCGCCCCGGTGCAACTGCGCCTGGGTGGCCTTGTCGAGTTCGGAACCGAACTGCGCGAAGGCTTCCAGTTCGCGGTACTGCGCCAGAGTAAGCCGCAGCATGCCCGCCACCTTCTTCATGGCCTTCACCTGCGCGGCGCCGCCCACGCGGGACACCGAAATACCCGCGTTCACGGCCGGCCGCACGCCGGAGTAGAACAAGTTGGATTCCAGGAAGATCTGACCGTCCGTGATGGAGATCACGTTGGTCGGGATGTACGCGGATACGTCGCCTGCCTGGGTCTCGATAATGGGCAGGGCGGTAAGCGTACCGCCGCCGAAGTTCGCATTCAACGCCGCAGCGCGTTCCAATAACCGCGAATGCAGATAGAATACGTCGCCGGGATACGCTTCGCGTCCGGGCGGACGGCGCAGCAGCAGCGAGAGCTGACGGTAGGCCGCCGCCTGCTTGGACAAGTCGTCGAAAATAATCAGGGCATCGCGCCCGGAATCGCGGAAATATTCGCCGATGGCGCAACCGGCATACGGGGCGATATATTGCATGGGCGCGGATTCCGACGCCGTGGCGGACACCACAATCGTGTATTCCATCGCGCCGTAGTTCGTTAGATCCTGCACCACGCGGGCCACCGTCGAGCGTTTCTGCCCGATGGCCACGTAAATGCAGATGACATCCTTGCCCTTCTGATTGATGATAGTGTCAATCGCGATGGCGGTCTTGCCGGTCTGGCGGTCGCCGATGATCAACTCGCGCTGACCGCGGCCGATGGCCGTCATGGCGTCAATGGCCTTGATGCCGGTCTGCAGCGGCTTCCGAACGGGCTCGCGCATGACAATACCGGGGGCAATGCATTCCACCGGATTGTACTTCACCGCCTCAATGGGTCCACCGCCGTCAACGGCCATGCCCAGGGCGTTCACAACACGGCCGACCATCGCCTCGCCCACGGGGACGGACGTAATGCGGCCGGTGCGCTTTACCGTGTCGCCTTCGCAGATTTTTTCGTATTCGCCGAAGAGCACGACGCCCACCTCGTCTTCATCGAGGTTGAAGGCCATGCCCATAACGTCATGCGGGAATTCGAGCAATTCCCCGGCCATGGCGTTCTCCAGGCCATACACGCGGGCGATACCGTCGCTCGCCTGGATGACCGTGCCGACTTCGGCGATGTCAATCTGCCACTTGAAGTCGCTGATCTGTTTACGGATGATTTCCGTGATTTCGTTGGCGCGCGCCTTAATTTCCATAACTTAACGATTCCTCCGCAAGGAGTTTCTGCTTTAGCCGCCCCAGCCTGGTGCGCAGGCTGAAATCGAAAAATACGCCATACATATACACAATAAGGCCGCCGACTATGCCCGGATCGACCTTGTTTTTCATGCGCACGGTTTTGCCCGTGAATCTGTTCAGGCTCTGAATAAGCTTGGTTTCCAACTCCGGCGTCAACGCAATCGCCGTCACCACCGTCACCTCCACCCGGTTGAGCCATTCATCAATGTGGCTCTCAAAACTGACCGCAATGTGCGGCAACAGCGCCATGCGGTTGCGCTCCAGCAAGGTATGCAGCAACTGCGTTACACGCGGCGTGGTGCTTACCGCACCCAGCACCGTGTCAAGAATCTGCTTGCGCCCGGCCATATCCAGCGCCGAATTGCCCAGCACGAACCGCAGGCTTGCATCTTCGGAATAGACCGCCCCGGCGGCGTTCAGAGCCTGCGCCGCCTGTTCCAATTGCGACGGCTCGGCGATGGCCTCCCGCAGGGCTTTCGCATACCGATCGGCTAACAGGGACATTCTCATGACAAACGGTCCATTAACGTTGTAAACCGGTCCACATTCGAGTTGAGCTTCTCCAGCGTCAACTCATTCTTATAGCGCTCTTCCAACTTCCGGAGCGCTTCATTGACCAACTCGGTCTTGATCGCGCGGGCCGCAACGTACAATTCCGCTTGTTTGCGGTCTTCCGTCTGCTTCTTAAGCAACGCCTGCGCGTTTTCTGCTTCTTCATGAATTTTGGCCAGGTGCCGGGCAACCGTCGATTCGGATTCCTCCTGAATCTTCGCTTCCTTCGCTGACCATTCACTCATCTTGGCCTGAGCCGCGGCCCGTTTTTCCTGGGCTTCCCGGCGGGCCTTCGCCGCTTCCTCAAAACTACTCTTTATCTGCTGAATGCTGTCATCCAGGAATTTCAGCATCGGCTTGCCGATAAGACCCGCCAAATACGCGATGAACACGCCGGAGTTGAGCACTTTCATGAACTCAACAAACCAGAAAATCCGGTGCTCTTCCGCAATAAATTCCGGACGCGACACATAGTGCTCTACAAATTCGACATCTTCTTTGAAGTGGCCTTGCGGCGGATAAAGGTCCGGACGCTCCTCGTATGCTTTGAACATCTCGCTTTTGAAGATTTTCAGGTAGCGTTCGTGTTCCGCGCCGTACTTCTCCATGTACCCTTTGGACATGCTCGGTGAATGGAACAGCAGCACGCCTAGCAGCATGCCCGCCGCGTAAATCGCGGTCACTGTCCATAAAAACTGCTTGTTCACCGCAGGGTTCCTCCCGTACGCAGTTGCTTGTCCATGGCTTCCACCAACCCCGGAACCAGCGTATCGAACTTCTGGCGCTCTTCGGTCAATTGCCGTTGAATTTCATCCCGGAAAGACGCCACTTCTTTGTCCGTCTGATGCCGTAACGCATCCAATTCCGCGCGGTTTTTCTGATACGCCTCATAACGCGCCTGCCGGAGAGCGAGCGCCGCCTCTTGATCCGCCTTCGTCAACCGGTTGATGTATTGCGCTTCCAGTTGCTCCGCCTCAGCGAGATCCGTGGAGGCCGCCGTCTTGTCGCCCGTAAGCGTTGCATCGCGTTCATCCATGATGCGCCGGAGCGGACGGAAGAAGAAACGGTTGGTTACCCACAGAAATACCAGAAACAGCACCATCTCGGTGACGAGGGTGAAGTTAAAGGTAATCATTGCGGTACTCCTTTATTCCGTCCGGGATTCCATAACGCGTCAAAGGCGCCCTTATACGGCAAACAGAATCAGGGCAGCCACCACCAGGGCGTAAATCGCCACGGATTCGGTCACCGCCTGACCGACGATCATGGTGCGGGTAATCAACGGGGTGGTTTCCGGATTGCGGGCCACGCCTTCGCACGCTTTCGCCGCGGCGATGCCTTCGCTAAGCCCCGAACCCAACGCGCCAACGCCCATCGCAATGCCCGCGCCGATGCACTTGGCAACCACGATCAGATCCGCGCCCGAAATGCCTTGAGCCGCTTCCGCCGGCGCCTGGGCCACTGTGCTCTGCAGCATCGCCCATACCGTTCCGATATCCATACTCCTATCCTTTCTCCGTTTCGCCTGTCTGGCTTATTAATCTCGCACTACACTCCCCGAAGGGAAACCTGGATGACCTGAATTCCGCCCGGCGTTACTCTTCCTGTAATGCTCCCGTGATGTACATCAACGTCAACATGGAAAAAACAAACGCCTGCAGGGCGGCTTCAAAAACCAGGAAAAATCCGTACAGGAACTGCGGGAAGACCAGATAATAAGTCAAGCTCGACACCACCACGATCACGATGGCGCCTCCCATAATGTTCCCGAAAAGACGGCAAGAAATGGAAATGAGCCGGGAAAGCTCTTCACTGACACGCAGGGGGAAGAAAAAGAGCGCGGAGAGCTTGCCCACAATAACGGCGCCAAGGCTTCCATGCGCATGGAACATTGGCCCGCACATTTCCTTCAAATACCCCACCGGCCCCTTGGCCTTCAGCCCGCAATACGTCGCATACCCAATGCTGATAAGCCCCAACGACAGCGTGCAATTCAAATCGGAGGTGGGTTTCTCAATCTTGGGCAACGGAATAATCAATAAGGCGTTGCTCAGACATATATAAATGAATAGACCGGCAATCAATGGCAGGTAGTGCTTCCGTTTCTCCAGCGGCTCAAACGACATGGTGGAGTCTATCAAGGATTGGAAACCGCTCAGAATGGATTCCACCACCAATTGGCCCCGCGTAGGCACCTTGGAAATCCGGCGCAACGCCAGCCAGAGCAACGCCCACAACACCCCAATCACAATGAGGCTATTCATAATCGTATAGACGTTCACCCCGCCCAACGGAATCGGAATGTTCGTTCCCGGCACATAGTGCCAAACATGTATAACCCCGATTTCTTCCATACCGCTTACTTCACTTCTGGCTTTGCCTCAGATCCCACCCGGAGTACCCAAGGACGACCACTGTCAACTGTACCACCGTGACTCCGGCCACCACTCCGAAGAACCCAAACCAGTGAACCGGATCGTAGGCGTAGCCTTTCCACAGAACCAGCGCGTACAACGTGATTCTGATTAAAGGCAGCGAGACTATAGCATACCTTCCAACCCCATTTCCACTTGTTGCCCCCTGTGTAAAACGGGCCGAAATCCAGAAAATCACGCTCCCCGCCACCCCCCCAAGAGCCACCCCTTTCGCCAAAGAAATATCAAAAAAAAGCGTCACAAAAAAAAGAACTGCCGTGATTCCAAGCGCAATCATCACCACGCTAACTCTAAACCGCTGAACTACTTCCATCCGACCTCCCGCTTCAATACACGATAAAAATTGTACCCGCCAACAACCAACCCAATCAAAATCATCCCCACCAAAATCAACCCCGATGCATGAAACCTCTTCTCAAGATAATTACCGGTCAGTATACAAACCACAAGCGGCAACGCAATGTTCACCCCGAGCTCCGTGCCCAGGTTCAAGGCACGGACTATCGAGAAATTGGGATTCTCTTTTTCGTTCCTCATTACATTCTACCTACCGTAAAGTATACAACTTCCCCTTCAACCAATCGTCTTCTCGCGCCCAAGCGCATCATCTCTTATCGCGCCCACGTTTCACGTGTGCGTGTATGTCCGTGTCTGTCCGTGTGATCCCATCCGCAAACATCCACGAATGCATTCCTCAGCACACAATTAAAATCACCACATTATACACATTCCCTCTTGATGTACAGCAACGGCTTCCCATATAAATAACAATAAACACACAAAAGAGCTTTCCCAATGATTGATGAATCAATTGTAAATTGCATCAAAGAATATCTACGAAAACTCCCTGCCCATGGAATCCATGCGCGCCGCGCCATACTATTTGGTTCTTATGCACGCGGTGAAGCTAATCAATGGAGCGATATTGATTTGATTGTATTGGCTCCTGAATTCGATAGAAAATACAAATTGTCAACCCTCCAAACCCTTTGGAGAGCACGCGGTAAAGACACCATTCGCATTGAACCAATTCCCTGCGGCGAACAACAATGGGAAACAGACGAAACACTTCCCATCCTCGAAATTGCCCGTCGCGAAGGCATTGAAATATCCGTCTGATCAATATCAGAACACAACCTTAAGCGTCTTGATCTCATACGGCTTTATATAAAACATCACCGAGGCGCTATTTAACTTCAACGTCACATCATTTTCTTCCATCATGTCGCATTCGGTGATCTTTTTGGGAGCGTTTGCGAACGTGATCGTGGCGTTGCCGCGCTGTCCGTAGGTTTCGTATACGCGCAGAATGATTGCACCGGAATCCTCGGCCTTTTTCACGGTGCTTATAATCACATTCTCCACATCCACACTGGCGAAAGCATAGACGGCGGCCTCACCGCCTTTCGACGGCGCTTGCGGGAACGTCAATAGCGGCTGATTCAGTTCCCAGCCCTGTTGCACGGCGCCGTTGCGCCAATCACCGCCATGCGGGAACAGTGAGTAGGTAAACGAATGTTTGCCTTCATCCGCCGTGGGATCGGGATCCACCGGCGAACGCAACAGTGACAACCGCAAGATATTGCCTTTGACATCGTACCCGTATTTACAATCATTCAAAAGACTCACGCCGTAATTGCCTTCGGATAGATCGGCCCAATGATGCGCCGCCACCTCAAACCGTCCCCGGTCAAAGTCCATATTGTCGTGCGTGGCGCGCTCCACCGTGGCAAATTGAATGTGATAGGCAGCCCTCGGACTAAGCACGTCCACCGGAAACGCCGCTTTTAATAGCGTGTGTTTTTCATGCCAATCCACTTTCGTGATCACATCCACACGCGGCAGCAACGCATACAACGCGATATCCTGTGTAAAAACGCTCTTCTCCGTCCGGCGCACCACACGCACCACCGCCCGGACCGGTCCCTCTTCAATTACCTCGATGGAATCCGCTTTTTCCGGCTCCCACATCTTCGCGTCGAAGTTGGGATCGATGTCCCACGCATCATTCGCCGCCGGACGATCATCAAACAGTTGAAGTACATTGCCCTTTTCCCCCGGCGCCAGCACTTCACACTCTTCAAATTTGTCATAAACGCTGATGAACCTGCCGGAATCATCCAGTTTAATCCGCAGACAATCGTTTTCAATGGCTCTCTGTGAAACGCGTAGCATGCCCGCCGGACTGCTCTGCGCGGCGCCCGCCACCACGTGATATACCGCATACCCCAGCGGCGGCACAGCAACGGTTTCAAACAATAACGTATCCACGGCAACCCGCTGACTCGGCACAATCGATCCGTCCGAGGCCAGCACGTGCACCGCCCCCTTGGGAAGTTTCATTTTAACCTGCGCCACATCCGTGCGCATCCACGACAACGGATTCACCACCAGCACCGGCGTCCCCGGTCCGGCGGTGTTCAGGGTTTTCGCAATGACGTTCAACGCACCTTCAATTACGCCATTGGCCAGCGCGTGAATGATAGCGTAGTTCTTGTCCGCGTCTTTATACACTTCCGTAATGGATGAACCGGGCAAGATATCGTGAAATTGATGCGTCAACAGAATCCGCCACGCATCCGACAATGATCGCTGGTCGTAATGTCCCCCGTGCAGCATCGCCAGACTGCTCAAAAACTCCGCATTCTGCAATAGAAACTCGCATTTCCGGTTATTGCGCTTCGTCCGTCCCTGCGTCGTCTGACAGCCCCGATGCAATTCCAGATACAACTCGCCGTTATACACTGGCGGTTTACCGGCCAGCCCGGCATGCATCCGGTCCAGGCAATCCTCCGTGCGGCCAAATTCACACCGCGGAACACCCGCGATGTTCTTCAAGCGTTTGCCATACTCAATCATCTTCGGGGTCGGCCCGCCACCGCCATCCCCCCAGCCAAAGGTAAACGGCGTTTCGTCCACCAATTCTTTCTGTTGAAAATCCACGCGCTGCGCACGGCAATCCCTGGGCAGCGGATTGCCATTGTAATTAAGCGGCGGCATCACGGCGGGAATCTGCGTGCCGTCCACCCCCTGCCAGATAAAATACCCATACGGAAACTTCGTGAACTGACTCCAGCTCAGCTTGATCGTATAGAACGTATCAATCTGGCATTTCTTTAAAATCTGCGGCATAGACCAGGGATAGCCAAACGCGTCCGGCAGCCATGCCGTGCGCGAGCGCCGCCCGAATTCACGCTCATAAAACCGGTTGCCATACAAAAACTGCCTCACCAGCGCCTCGCCGGAGGGAACATTGTTGTCCTCCTCCACCCACGAAGCCCCGCACAATTCCCAGCGCCCTTCCTTCACCCGCTTGCGGATGCCATTCCATAACGCGGGAAAATTCTCCTTGGCGAACATATACAGTTCCGGCTGGCTCGCCGCAAACACGAACTCCGGATACTGCTCCATCAAGCGCAGCATCGTGCTCCACGTGCGGCTCACCTTGCGGCGGGTCTCACGCAGCGGCCATAACCACGCCGTGTCGATGTGCGAATGACCGATGAGCGTGAGCTTGCCCAGCCCCTGCGACTGAAACGCGTCCAACCCCTTCTGCAAATACCGGCGCGCGCGCGCCAGCGAAGAGAAAAACGCCGGGGTATCCTGATGCTGCAAATCCACCATCATGACCGCATCCATCAGCAGCCGCTGCAACCGGCGGCGTTCCTCGCTCTTACCCTCCAACATTTCCACTACTTCAAGATAAACCTCGCCGTCCCAGTAAAAATCCCACACCTCCTGATTCATGACCGCCAGATCCGCCACGGTGAACACATGCGTAAGATCAAACCGCGTACTCGGACACGCTTCCAATACGATCTCGAATTTCTCCCCGCCCTTGGCCCGTTCCGCAAGCACCATGAACTCATGATTTCGATCAATGCCCTGATACGGCGCGCCATTCACATAGGCCAGCGCCTCGCCCCCTTCATCCGAGGGACCGTAGCCTTTGATATGGCTGTGGTCGGAGATGCGCAACAGCGCCACCACACGCTGCCCCTTGAATTCCTCCGGAATCACCACCGTCATCTTGAACCACGTTGTTTGATCCAATCCACCCCATCGCCGCATTAATGAGAATGGCCTCCAACCCGTCTTCGGGATGGAATCCGGGCCTTTCCCCATACCCGTTACACAGCGTTGAATTTTCTCTATCGGAATACGCGGCGCAAAAATCTTCTCGCCGATTTCGCGCACCCGGTTCCGAATCTGCCGCACTTCCATTACTCGTTCCGCATCAAAATGGGGCATGGGAAAAAGACCTTTCGCTGATAAGGGATTACTACCTGAAACGGGAGGGATTATACCGATCTTACCGCATCAAGAACCACAAAAACCGAGGGCGGCCATCCCGGCCACCCTCGTCATAACTTCTCTTTCACTCGCTCCCCTAATCACACCTGTCCGTGTACATCCGTGTCTGTCCGTGTTCCGTCCTCGTTCCCAAGTTGCACTTGGGAACGCACTTGTCTTCAAAGTTTTACTTTGCAGTTCATTCACACATCACTGCGATTGCCGCACACCTTCTTTGCCGTCCACAACCAGTTTCGTGCCATCCCACGTGCCGGTTTTGGCCTGGCCCATGGCGATAACCTTCAAGATGCCGTTCTCATACGAATATTTCGCCTGAAGACCATTCGGAGCCGTCTGGGCCAGCGGGCCGCCTTTAACCATCACCGTCTGCGCATCCATAAACGTGACATTGAAATCGCCCACCATCCAGCGCGTTCCAATCAGCTTCTGATGATTCGGGTCCGTGGGAGCCGCTACCGTTGCCGCGGCCGGAGCCGTGCCCGGCGCACCCGGAGCCGCCGTAGGAGCTGGGGATGCTGCCGGCGCCGCAGGCGCATGAGTTTGTGGCGCCGTCACAGGCGTTGCAGGTGGAGGAGGCGTTTGTTCACTCTTGCCGCCACAGGCCCCCAAGGTCACAACCATCATCACCACCACGCTAAAACATATCCACTTTTTCATTGGTATCGTCCTTTTCTTAGATTCTCAATAGAATGGTTATACCGCCAACCATTGGACGGTATTAAAAGATCATAGCATGTAACGAAACACAATCCAACTTGGGTGACAAAATCCGTAGACGCGGCGTCCTCGCCGCGTTTCCAACTATTCGTAGACGCGGCGTCCTCGCCGCGTTATATCATCAAAAAAAGCGACGGGGACGTCACTTCTACAACTTGCGTGTCAAAATCCGTAGACGGGGCGTCCTTGCCGCGTTATATCATTAAAGAAAGCGACGGGGACGTCGCTTCTACAAATTAAATGTGGACGCGGCGTCCTCGCCGCGTTATATCATCAAAAAAAGCGACGAGGACGTCGCTTCTACTACCCTTGTTGAACTTTACGCCACAAGCTGCTTACAGTACCTGCCATAAAACCACTCTGGAGGATACCATGATGATGCTCTCCCCGCTTGTACTGATGCTTCTGGCCGCCCCCCTGGAAAACGGCCTGCCCCGTCCTGAACACGGCCTTCAATTTAACACTCCCGTAACCGTCTGGGACGAAGCCCTGCCCTTGGGCAATGGCATCCTCGGCGCGCTGGTGTGGGGCGATGGCCAACCCGTTAAAATCTCCCTCGACCGCACCGACCTCTGGGACCTCCGCCCCGTCCCCGAGTTCCACGAGAAAGACTACACCTATGCCACCATGCGCGAATGGGAGAAAACAGGCCGCATCGATGCTCTCCTACGCATGTACGACAACCCCTATCACCGGCCCGCCCCCACTAAAATCCCCGCGGGCCGGATCGAACTCACCATCGGCGATCAGCCCGCATTTCAATCCACCGATCTCGACATCGCCGGAGCCATGGCCCACATGGCGTTCAAATCCGGCACGGAGGTGCGCGTCTGGATTCACGCCGTCGAACGCGCAGGCATCATCGAGATACAAGGCAAAGAGCCCGTTACGGCAAAACTTGTCGCACCGGCCTTTGGCGGGAAAGAGGCCGGCCCTTCTCAACCCGCTATCGTGGCCGGTGAACTTGCCAATTTGGGATATCCACCTCCTGTCTGCACTTCCGGGGAAAATTGGACGGCTTTTGAACAAGAAGGCTGGGACGGATTCCATTTCGCCGTCTATCTCGCATGGGAGAAGACACCGGAACACTGGCGCGCGGCGTGGTCGGTCGTATCAAGCCTGGAAGACCCTTCCACACTCCAGGCCGCGAAAATGCATGTCAAAAAGGCACTGAAAGAGGACTCCGAATCACTCCAAAAATCCCACCAGGACTGGTGGAACGGGTATTGGGCAAAATCCTGGATTTCCATCCCGAATTTCACCATCGAACGCCAATGGTATCTCGACACCTATAAATTTGGCGCGGCCAGCCGCCGTGGTTCGCCCCCCATTACTCTGCAAGGCCCCTGGACCGCCGACGACGGCAAATTACCTCCCTGGAAAGGCGATTATCACCACGACCTCAACACACAATTGAGCTACTGGCCGTGTTACAGCGGCAACCGCCTCGAAGAAGGCCTGAGTTATCTCGATTGGCTTTGGAATACCCGCGATGCATGCAAAGAATGGACCCGGCGCTTCTTCAATATGCCCGGCATGAATGTTCCCATGACCGCCGACCTCAATAACAACCAGATCGGCGGATGGCGGCAATACACGCATTCCTCCACTACGGGCGCATGGCTCGCCCATCATTTTTACCTCCATTGGAAATTCAGCGCGGACCGCACCTTCCTCGCAGATCGCACCTACCCCTACCTTCACGATTGCGCCGTGTTTCTTGAAGCGGTAACCAATGAACGCGATGCGGACGGCAAGCGCACCCTGCCGCTCAGTTCCTCACCGGAAATCAACGACAACAAACCCAATGCATGGTTCCCTTCCATCACCAATTACGATCTCGCGCTCATCCGCTGGCTATTTACCGCAACCGCGGAACTGGCCGCGGAATTGGGCAAGAATGACGATGCCCAGCATTGGAAAACGGTCTGCTCCGAGATGCCGCACTTCAGCCTGGGCGAGGATGGCCGCCTGCTCGTGGCGAAAGACTATCCCCTGCCGGAATCCCACCGCCACTTCTCCCATCTCATGGCCATTCATCCATTGGGCCTCCTCGATCCTTCCCAAGGACAAGACGCCGAACACACCGTGCAAGGCGCGCTAAACGAATTGGACCGCCTGGGCTCCAATTACTGGTGCGGGTACAGCTTTTCCTGGCTGGCGAATCTGGCCGCGCGCGCGGGCAATGGCGTAAAAGCGGAAAAAGCCCTCGAAACCTTCGCCACCGCATTCGTATTAAGAAACAGCTTCCACTGCAACGGCGATCAAACCGGCAAAGGCTATAGCAAGTTTACCTACCGCCCTTTCACCCTCGAAGGCAACTTCGCCGCCGCTGCCGGCCTCCAGGAAATGCTCCTGCAAAGCCACACCGGCATCATCGAAGTATTCCCCGCTATCCCCGATTCCTGGAAAGACGCATCCTTCCACACCCTCCGCGCCCACGGCGCTTTCCTGATCTCCGCGGAACGTAAAGATGGAAAAATCTCCCGTGTGGAAATTTCTTCCGAGAATGGAGGCGCTTGTAAGCTCCTCTCCCCCTTCTCCGGAAAACTGCTCGAACTCTCCCTGCAACCCCACCAGCGTCTTGTCCTCCAACAAGATCCCCAATAATATTTTCTTTCTTTTTCGCAAGAAAAAGAAAGAATTAAAGTTTCTTTTGGAGAGGTCTGGAGAACCTTTTCTTTCCAAAGAAAAGGTTCTCCAGAAATATTTAACTGCTTTTTTTGTCCCGCCGCCGGAGCATTAGCGCACCGGAAGCGGCGCAGACGGCCGTCAACAATGCGAAGGTCAATCCGCCACCCACCGGCACCCCCGCCTTCACGATAATCCGCAACGGCTCAGAAACCGCGTCATCCGTCCCGCTGTCATGCACAAACACGCTATACTCTCCGGTATCGGCGGTTTCCAGCGATTCAAACTCCCACACGGCCGTTGTGGGCGGATCAAGCTTCATCGTCTTGGTGGGAATATCTTCCACCTGCCACGCATACGTCAAAGGCGGTATGCCGCCTTCGGCCACTGCCTCAAGACGCAGAGCATCTCCGCTGGTGCGCACGATTTCTTCTGTAGTGACTTCTTCATTATCGACCAGAATTCGCGGCGTGCTAATCCGATCGTAGATGTACAGAGTCTGCGTGGCCAAGTAATGAGGACCATGCTGATCCGTCACACGGCACACATAGGTTCCGGCATTGGCCATGCTCAACGAAGGAATCACAAAATCATCAAAGGTGTATTCTTCCGCCGAGGATTGCCGTGTTGGTCCTACCGGCACGTCATCTCTAAGCCATTGATATTGCCTGATACCACAGCCATATCGCGTCGATAGGGAGAAGACATACTCATCGCCCGCATACACCATGCCGCCAACGGAAGAGTCCGTCATGATAACATCATCCAGCACCGTGAGCGTAAACGGTTCCGTAAAATGCTGGCCGCGCTCGTCGGTAATCCGGCAGATATATTCACCCGCATCATCCAGCGTAACCGATGTGAGAACAAAAGAATCATACGTAAACGTTTCTTCCTCTGACCACGCTTCCAATCCCACGGGGTTGCCATCTCTCAGCCATTGGTAATACCGTATGCCGCGGCCATATTGAGTAGTCACCGAGAAGGCCGCCGGACCATCGCCAAAGCAGAATGTGCCGCCGCCGGAAACGCTTAAGATTTCCAGCAGATGCCCCACAATAAGCGTGGCATCATCGGAAATAACCGGCCCGGTGTTCGTGGTCGCAATACTGCTCACGGCACAGCGGTAAATGCCTTCATCGGTCTGGATGGCATGCTCGATGATATACGTGCTGGACTGAGCGCCGGAGATAAAATTCATCACATGCGTCAGAGGATCCTCGTACCGCCACTGATACGTTACGGGATAGTCGCTCTCCACCAGGATTCCAAGATTCACCGGATCCCCAATAGCCACATTGGGCGGGCACGCCGGCTGCACCACGATCCGGGGCAGATTTCTGACCGTCAACGTGGCGGAAGAAGAGGTTACATCATCATACGGCCCGGTAATCGTGACTTTGTATGATCCTTCATCGGATTCTCCAACCTCTTCGATCTCAAGCGTCGTAGTAATCGCCGTGGGGTTCAATGCAGGATTAATCGCGATATCATTCTTGAACCACTGATACGTGAGATCCGCCGGATCCCCCGCCGTGATCGGAACCACAGTAAAGCTGGCATCATCCAACCGGTTCAAAATAAGTGATTGCGGTTGCCCGATGATCCCAGGATCGCCCACCGCCAGTGTGGCTTCATTGGAGAGCACGCCGCCCCCCAAGCCCAATGAATCATCATAGGGAACACTCACATTGGCCACCCGGCACCGGTATTGACCTTCATGATCCGCATGAAGCTCCGGAATCACCATCGTGTCAGACGTCTCCCCCGGGATAATTTCCCAAGAGCCGGTGCGGTTCGATTCCCAACGATACTCTAAAAGGGTCCCCACCGCAATAATATTCATGCTGATATTCAACGTATTCAGTGGCGCCACCACATTGTCCGGATGCTTGACAATGTACGGCATGTCATTCACCGTCAACATCGCCGCCAAGGATTCAGCAGAACTTACCGGGTTGGTAACGATGCACTTGTATTCACCTTCATTGGCTTCCGAAACTGAAAGAATGGTATAGGAGGCCGTGATCGCAAGCGGGATATCTTGCCAGGGATCGGCGCCCTTGCGGAATTGCCACTTGTAAGTCAGCCCCACTCCTGTCGCCGAAATGGAGAACGTCGCCGATTCCCCCGGCCATTTAGTCAGCGGATCCGGATTGTCCGTGATCGTAGGGCCATCGAATATATTCAAATAGGCGGAATCAGACTGTACGGTCCGCGCATGAGGCCCATCGGTCACCGTGCAGAAATAGAAGCCCTGATCCGTCTCCTGAACATTGTATAAGGTCAAATCCGGAGACACTTCACTCAATTCTTCACCCGGATCGATTTCCCCATCACTATCCAAATCCTTGTACCACTTGTATTCCAAGACCGGATCGCCCACCGCCACTACGGAGAATCGGGCTGTGGCCGCCCCCGGCCAGCGATTCAGACTGTCCGGTTGATCCGTAATGGTGGCGCCCTGAATCAAGGTGGGCATAACCGTCAAGCCGGTATGAACAGTCGTCGTCCAGATATCCCCTGGTTGCATGTTTCCGGTTACGTTGATGGGTATAGGATCATATCCTATGAATTGGATAAACATCCCCGTCACCGAAGTCCCCGAAATATTCTTCACCACCACCTGATTAAACCCTTCGTAAACCGTATCCACCCCGCTTAAAAAATACAGTTCCAACCCATTCTTGGTCTGGATCGGCAAAGTATTGTCTACTGTTGTCTGATTCCAATAATTTGTCTTCAATATACCCGCCACCGCAGGACCTGTCTTCAACTCCGGCACCAGTGGAGCCATGATCGCAACATCGTAATAGCTGGGCGCTTTTAACACCGGATCATTCGTGATTACCCCCACATGAACGCGATTGCTGTTGAGGGGATTGGCAAATAACGGCATATTATCATTCACGGACGTCGCATTCATATTCGAGATAAACGTGAACTTGCCTTGATAATTAACATCCGCCGTGCTGGGATCATACCGGTTTTCCGCCACCACCGTCAGATCATTCGCCAATACCACCGACCCATGCAGCTTCACCATCCCCGGCAAGCCCCACCCGCCATTACCGCCAGCGCCGCCTGTCCCCCCCATACCGCCTTGCCCACCGCCGCCTCCAGCGCCACCATTATTCCCGTTGCCTCCCGCACAACCTGTAACCACTGTATAAAATGGTATACCATAATAGCAAAGGCTTTGAACTGTAAGACCCGCTGCTCCATCTGTCCGATATAATCCTCCACCACTGCCACCAGTCCCCCCATCTTGACCTCCACCGCCGTCTATCCCTACATTGCCGACAGATCGGTCAGCAGCAGCAGAAATATCAATTTGTGCCGGTGCATCCCATTTGCAAATACCACAGGCCGCAAGAACAATAGCACCGCCACCAGATTGGCCATGACCGCCTGTACCACCATTACCACCCGTTCCCCCTTGACCTCCATTTCCTCCCGTTTCTCCATGCCCTCCATTGCCACCCACACCTCCATTT
>JAKQOG010000121.1 GCA_029565395.1 Candidatus Hydrogenedentota bacterium
TACCGCCATGACTCGGGGCCAGTGTGACTCGCTATGTCTTCACTGTTCAAGACTTCCACTCTACTACACCTTGCCGGCTTCGCCCGGCGCTGTCTCCATTCCGTCCATACCGTCCATAAGCCAAATCATCCCCCCCTCTCCAAACAATCATTCCTCCGGCATTTTTGCCTCATTAGGCAACGTAGCGCGAATGGTAGCCTTAAGATCATCAGCGGCTTTTTGAGGATTTTCAAGGTCCCATTTAATAGTCTGGCGATGATTAGTATCAAAATGAGTCCCGTGGCTCTCGAAATAATGCTTGTTACACGTATAAATGACCGGTTTGCCAAGTCCCTCGGCATATCCCGCTTCCCAGTACGCCCCGCGATTTTCACAGGTAAGATCCGCAATTAGAAAACGGCACATGAGAATCTCAACGCGCATCCGATCATCGATATGCCCAGCAGGCGTTTCATCATCCAGACGTTTCAATCGAAATCCTGTTTCTTCCACAGCATGTCGAAATACATCCTCGACTATCTGCGTTACTTCAGTATTTCCAAATGGCATGGCCATAAATGCAGTGCGGCTCGTTATCGCACCACATTGAAGCTCACGAAATCGAGTCCAACCTTCTAACGTTAGCCGAACAAGATGACACTGTGACTTGTGTGTTCGACTCTCAATTAGTTTTGAAGAAACTGCAGACTGCACTATATATAGTTCGTCGGCGCTATGTACTCCACCTATTTTGGCCCGAAGACACCCATAAGAAAGCTCAATATATTTACCCGACGATTCTTGATATTTGCCAAGAAATAGGATCAACCGGTCAAGCTGTTCACTAGGATCTGGCAAAGCCCCTTTTTCTGCAGCGTCCAGATGAGTTTTGGAAACTATTGGAGGTTCTTCGCTTTGTTCCTGGCGTTGCCATATACTCGCACTCAATATAGCACGCGCGTTTTTATTCGTAGGAATCAACGCTCTATTGAGAATCAAATAAATGCCAATTAAATATCGGCCACAATTTGGACAATTATAAAAATTACAGGTTCGACCACCATAATTTTCCTCCCTTTCTGTCACTTGAAAATTGCAGATTGGACACTCTGTTGGTGACATTTTTATACTCCCTTCTGATTCGAGTTTGAATGCGGTCGTGATTAATTTAACCATTGCCGTTTGGTTTGGGCGTATCCCCTATCTTCAACATGTACCACCTCTGTAGTTCGTAGTATACGCACTATCTAAAAGGGGCGCAAGGTATACTACCGTGGGCGCGCTGGCTGTGATCTTCTTTGAAAAAGTCCGTGGCGTTAATGGCGAGGAGATACTCCGCAGGTACTCAACGCTGTGGTATGACCAGCGATATATCGGCCCCTATGATGATATCGTTATTCCTGCACCGGGAACAGACTAATGAAATCACGCGGCGATTATGGCCACGGGGTATTTCTGGATATTCTCATCGCGCGTCACCAGCGTCAGATTTTCCAGCGTTGCCTGGGCCACGAGCATGCGATCAAACGGATCGGTGTGATGGGCGGGAAGTGCGCCTGCGGCGAGGGCATGCGCGATGGTTACCGGCAGTTCTTGAAACGCATTTGCCGCTAGAGCTTCTTCCAGAGTATCCGGTGCGTCAAGCTTGCCAAGCCGCTTCTTTATCACGATCTCCCACGCCGTCACGGCACTGACGAATACCGCGCGATTCCCATCACTGATCGCAGCTCGGGCTTCGCGCGATAACGAAGGATTATCCTCCAGCCACCAGAGCAGGGCATGTGTATCCAACAAAAGATTCATTACCCCTCCCCACGAAATGCCGCGGCAAGATCTTCCGGCAGCACATCAAAATCATCGGCAATACGGACTTTCCCGCGCCATAACCCCGGACGCCGCGGCTCGCTCGTTCCATGACAGGGGCCAAGCTTAGCCAAGGGAGCGCCAGCCTTCGCAATAATAATCTCCTCACCCGCCGCCGCACGTTGAAGAAGACGGGAAAGATGCGTTTTCGCTTCATGAATGTTGACGGTCCGCATAACTCTGGTTCTCCATTTAGACTAAACTAAGTTTAGTCTAAATTCCAGCAAATTGCAAGCCATCTCTACTCCGAGAATCCCCACCACCGCCTGAAGGGGAATAGTAGCGTCCAATTCCAAGTGGGCGTCCGGGGGGGTACCCTCGTTTCCCATTCCGGGTATCGGGGTCCGGGGTCAGGGATCCGGGATCCGGAACCTACAGTCTAATCCGCCGCAGGCGGACTAACCTCCTACAGTCTATTTCCGGGGGGGCTCGTTTCGCGATTCATAGAGATCCCAATTCCGCTCTTCTAAATCCGCAATCCAGCACCCCCTCGTTTCGCAGGCTGATAGCTGATAGCTGATAGCTGATAGCTGACCGCTGACCGCTGACCGCTGACCGCTGACCGCTGATAGCTGATAGCTGATAGCTGATAGCTGATAGCTGACCCCTCCCACAGAACCCTCTTGACAACTGAAAAAAGTTTCAGTATACTATGGTTTGGCCTACTAAGGAGGTGCCGTATGAGAATGACGGAATTGCTCCGGTATAACGTGCCGCCGGAAATTATCGTGCTCTGGCGGGAACAGGAAAGTGAGACGCTGCTGCCGCTTCAGGAAATGGCGGTGAAGAAGTATGATCTGTTTGGGGAGGGGAATCTGCTGATCCAGGCGCCGACGAGTTCGGGAAAAACATTCATCGGGGAGATGGCGGCCCTGCAAACGGCGCTGCGGCGGAAGAAGGTGGTGTATTTGGTGCCGCTGAAGGCGCTGGCGGAGGAGAAATACCTTGATTTCAAGGCCAAATACGAGAGCTACGGGCTGAAGGTGGTGGTGTCGAGCCGGGACCACCGGGAATTCGACCGGGACCTGGAATCGGGCAATTTCTCGATTGCGGTGGCGGTGTATGAGAAGTTATCGCAATTGCTGGTGCGCCGTCCGGAGCGCCTTGAAGAGATTGATTTGATTATCGCGGATGAATTGGAAATTCTCTCCGACCCGGATCGCGGGGCCATGGCGGAATTGCTTCTCACGCGCATCCTACAGGCGCGGGAGAAGACCTGCCGCCTTATCGGGCTTTCGGCGGTCATTGGCCAGGCGGACCGGCTGGCGGAATGGATGCAGGCCCGCCTGGTCTATTATGAACGCCGCCCCGTGGAATTGCGTTATGGGGTGCTCCATGACGGGCAGTTCCGCTACCGCACCTACAACGAGGGCGGGGAAGGCGAGGAAGGGCTGGTGGACGCCGGTTCGGACTCCTCGTGGGAAACGCTCACCCAAAACTTGATGGTCCTGGCGGGCCGGGGCGAGCCTTGCCTCGTTTTCGTCAAGGCCAAGCACGAATCGCGGCGGGGCGCGGAATTGCTCGCGGGCCGGACCGACCTGCCGGCCGCAACCGAGGCCATTTCATCCCTGCGCCTCCTGGAGCCGACCCGATCGCGCAATGCGCTGCTCCAGACGCTCACCCACGGCATCGCTTTCCACAATGCCGACCTTTCCCCCGAAGAGCGTGCCGTGGTGGAGCAGGCCTTCCGGGACGGAGAAGTGAAGATTCTTGTTTCGACAAGCACCCTGGCCGCCGGGCTGAACCTTCCGGCACAGAACGTATTTTTGAGCGCAGACAAGTGGCGCTATGATCCCCGCCTCGGAATGCCCTGGAAAACACCCATTCTGCGCGCGGAATACGAAAACATGAGCGGCCGCGCCGGCCGCTATGGGGCGGGGTACGCCTTCGGGCGCTCCATCCTCATCGCCACCACGCCGTTTGACCATGAAACCTTCTGGCGGCGCTATATCGAGGGTGACCGCGAGCAAATCGAACCCCGGCTCGCCAAGGAATCGCTTGAAAACCACGTGCTGCGCCTGGCCGCCTCACGTTTTTGCCGCACCAGCGAGGAGGTGCTCGATTTTCTCGAAAGCACCCTCTCCGGAAAATGGGTCTGGGCGGAAAATTATCCGCTGGATGAAATCGCGTTCCGCATCCGCGGGGCGTTGAACCGGTGCATCGACGCCGGGGCGCTCACGAGCCATCCGGACGGCGTCCTCGAAGCCACCCCCTTCGGCATCGCCGCAGCGTCCAAGGGCATCACCCTCGCCACGGCACGAGCGCTCGAACATTGGATCGGCCAGTCGGAATTGCGCGACTGGAGCGACATCGACCTCATCCATGCCGTGCTGGCAACGCCCGACGGCCTTATGCTGCAGGTCGCCCTCACCACCCGCGAATACGAACACGCCGATTATCCCGGCCAGATCAAGCGCCTTACCAGCGGGGAAGCACTCACTGCCGACACGCCCCTGAACCGCATCCGCAACTGCACCCTTCAGCCCTTCTTCGAGGAAGTCCGCGCCATCAAAACCGCCCTCTTCCTCAACGAATGGATTGCCCTCGCGCCGGTCTGTGAGATCGAGGAAAAATACAACACGATGGCAGGCCAGATCCTCGCCGCCGCCGATCAGGTCAGTTGGCTCATCGACGCCGCCGCCGCCGTCGCCACGGCCCTCGGAACACGCATCGCTTTCATCGATCGAATCAAAGCCCTGGCGGAACGCGTACAGCAGGGCGTTCCCGCGGAACTCCTCCCCCACACCCGCCTCAAACTCCCCGATCTCACGCGAAACGCCCTCGCCGCACTGATTTCCCACCGGTGCCACACCCCTGAAGTCCTGGTCAACACCTCCCTAAGCCTCCTGAAACAGTGGATGCCCGAATCCATAGCGCATACGCTCAAAACCTGGGCCGGGGCGCAACCTTCCACTACTGAGAATACAGCCGCTGAATCCGCACCCGTGCCTCCTATCCCCTTCCTCATCATTGATGACAGCCACCCCGGTGAAATCACCCTTGAAAACATCCGCGTACCCCTGCAAGACAAACAATACCGCCTGATCCGGGCGCTGGCAACACAACCAGGGGCCTGCGTCCCCTACGAAACCATTTATACGGCCGTCTGGGGCAATGTGATCGTGGAACCCAACCAGATGCACTTCCAGAAACGCAAACTGATCGCCGCCATCGCCGCCGCCGGCCTGGACCGCCCGGATCTCATCCGAACCATCCCGAAAAACGGTTTTCTCCTCGATTTATCCCCCGAAAACGTCGTAATTCAGCGCGCCCGCATCAACCATGCCGCTTGAACAAAAATAGAGATAGTATGAATTGTCTTATTTGTTATTTAGTTCATCCGTATTTCCTGACGCCATTTTTTTGTAAGAATACAAAAATGTGTTAAGCTACACTATGATTTAACAGGAGAATGACGGATGACCAAAGTGGAAGCAGCCGCGGAAGGTTTTTTGGCGGTACTCAAGGCGCTGCCGAAGGCGGAACAGGACGCCGTAGTGGCCCGCATCGCCAAAGATGCCGATTTTTCTCATGATATCCTTGATTTGGCCACCATCGCAGCGCGCAGGAAAGAACCCTCACGGCGTTTTCGCGATTATCTCGCCCGGAAACAGGCGCAATAACAATGCCCCGTCCTTATACCCCCTTATCAAACGTTCTGCCGAAAAAGCGATGGACACCCTCTCCGAAGAAGTCTTCCTGCGCGTAAAAAATGCCATTCTCACCCTTGAGACAAATCCACGCGGTCCACAATCCAAAAAACTGCGGGGATCAGATGAATATCGTCTGCGTATCGAGCCTTACCGCATTCTATATCCTATCGATGATACAAAAGGCGTTGTGGAAATCATGGCGGTGGGGCGCCGCCGTGAAGTGTACCGCGGCAAATAACCTTGTAACAGCACGATGTAAAAACAGCGGCCGGAGGTTGAGCCTCCGGCCGCTGAGTCACTACTGGCTATTTCTTACACTCAGGGCAATCCGAGGCAGTATCCGTCTTCCGTGCCCTCTTCGCGGCAGACATGGTATCCATCCACATTGTAGAACTGGATAATGCGGAGCAACTCGGTCAGATCAATCTGCCAGTTCTGCGGGTTGTAATCGCTGGTGTGGGGCGCACAGGAATAATCGCTTCCCGGTCCCGGCGCATACCCGTCTTCCGTGCCCTCCTGGCAGTGCAATCCGTACGAGTTGTAGAACTGAATCACGCGCAGCAACTCGCTCAACTCGATTTTGTTGTCCTGATTCTGATCCGCGTTCTGGAATTCCGGAATACAGGAACCTGCCACGATCACCGTCCGGGTCACCGGCGCGGACTGATTGCCGGAAGCATCCGTCACAGAATAGATAACTTCGTACACCCCGGCCATCGCGGTAATCACCCCGCTCGCATCAATGTTCACATCGGGCAGATTGGTATCGCAGGAATCCACCGCTGTAGCGCCGAGTTCAACGTACGAGTCATTGCACTGCATGGTGATTTCCGCATCGCCCACGAGAGTCACTACGGGCACCGTGGTATCTTCCACAATCACCGTGCGCACCACCGGATCTGCGGCATTTCCTGCGGCATCGCTGACCGTATAGGTGAGCGTGTACTCTCCAGGCGTGCTGGTATCAACAACACCCGTTACCAGAATATTGCCGGAGATGTCGCCATCAATGTTATCTTCAGCGGTAGCGCCCGGATCCGTAAAGGCAACACTGCACTCCTGATTCATCGTGGCCAAGCCGACCAACGTGATCTCGGGAGGCGTCAGATCTTCTTCGCCTTCGCCTTCGCCTTCCCCTTCACCTTCCGCACCTTCGCCTTCGCCTTCCCCTTCACCTTCCGCGCTTTCGCCTTCACCTTCCGCGCCCTCGCCTTCGCCTTCCGCGCCCTCGCCTTCCGCGCCTTCGCCTTCGCCTTCCTCGCCTTCGCCGGGATTGCTGGGATTCACGCTGGGATCCAGCGCTGCGGACACGTAGGCTTTATACCCCATCGCGGCGAAGAAATCGTATTCCTGACGGTTGGTGAACCCGTCGCCGTCCGCGTCACCTTCGGGTCCCAGGATGGCATTCAGGGTAACGAAATCTTCCGGGCTGTCGGGGATGGTGGGAACAAAGTCCTTCAAGAGATCGGTCAGGAAGAGGACGACCCCGAGGGAG
>JAKQOG010000142.1 GCA_029565395.1 Candidatus Hydrogenedentota bacterium
CCGACCCCGCTGCTTGAACTCGAAGAGCTCGAAGGTGTTGCTGGACCCGTCCGGCCCCCACCAAGTCGCGAGCCGGTCGGCGTCGGCAAACGTCGCGAAGACTTGCGCGGGCGGGAAGTGGAAGAGGCGGCCGGTTGTGAAAACACCGTCTGCGGTGGGTTGTGTGGGCATGGGGTTCCTTGGTGGGCGGGGACGCGAAGCGAGGTGCTAGCAGTTGGATGGATGAGGCACGGGGAAGCCGCTGAGCAGGCATGATTCCCCAACATGTTAGAGTTACGAAAAGTAACGCCGGATCTTTATCTGCACCAACACTACGATGCTCCAATGGTCTTTGCACTGCTGCAACGCTTCATATTTTATTATTCAGAAGTGAGAGGATAAAACAAAATTAGGAATGGAAAATAATATAGAAATTATTTATTATTGATTTTTATGAAGGCTATTATGAAATATTTTATTGCTATTTTATTATTTCTCTTGAGTTCGTTCGCATATTCACAGAACTCAAATAGTAAGTACGATAACGAAGTAAATCAACTTGCGAATAAAATGTACGTAAGCACCAAGTATGTTGGAATTTGCCAGGGCAGGTATTTCTATAGTAAGAATAGTCCAACTTGGGGTGAAATTTTCGCCGAAATTACCAAACCAGAATTTAGATTAGAATATCTTCCTGTGCAAGAACATGACCGACTTAACGGAGTGGAGTTTCGTGTAAACGTTTATTTTGATTATAAGTCTGAGCGCAGATACGATCAAAAGACCAATAGCTGGGGGGATTGGGGACCCTTTAGTAGTGAAGTTAGAACGACTGGATTTGAGAAGAAAAAAGGCATCGCCACACCCATGTCGGGAATGCCCGTTGTAACTCCAGAAATTATTGGAAGAGGTGGTAGAGGGGTAGTTTGTTCAGAGATACCAAAATAGTTCAACGGGGAGAAATCGGGGTCAAATTCTAATTACTGAAATCGGCATCAGATTCCGATTTCCACAATGCGAAAAGAACTGGCCGCAGCGCTCGCGGGACAGCCGCCGCATGGCGCGGCCAAGGTGCCGAGGGCGATTGGAGATCGTCTGTTAGCTGAAGGACGATCCCGGGTAACCGACTTGTTGCCGAAACAGCCGAGTCCCCGCGTCGAAAGGTCGTAAGCAGCTACCAAACAGGTAGCAATCAAAGGAATCAAACCCGTTCGGCTGACTATTTCACCTGTGCCTTGTGCGCTTCCACGTAGGAGCGAAGCACCGCGTTGATGCGCGTCTGTTAGCGCTTACCTGTGTGCCGGAAGAAGTCCAACACATCCGCGTCAAGGCGCAGCGTGATTTGCTGTTTCACATTCGGTAGTTCGGCCACCTTCACCTATGCGGCATCCGGCAGATAGGGGTGCAATTGGGGTCAGGCTCTAATTTCCCTCCATCATGCCGCCAGCGGTGCCGGTTGAACGTGCATGGGCGCGGCCTTGAATCGTTGTTGGGCCTGCCACACGTCATAGGCACTCTGTTGGGCCAGCCACACGCGGGCCTCGCCACTGCGCTCCACGCCAAGCCATGCTTCGATACGCAGGGCCATTTCAGGCGAGACCGCAGCGCGGCCATTGAGCACGCGGGACAAAGCCACGCGGGAAACATTAAGCTGTTGCGCGGCCTGGGTGACTTTCACCTGGCGAGCTGGCATCACATCATCACGCAGCGTCAGGCCGGGATGCGGGGGTTTGAACATGCCTGCCATCGTCGTTACTCCTTTTTTCAGAAATAGTCCAATGGTTTTACGGTCTGCCTTGCAACGGATGCATGTCCCAGTCGGGCAGAGTTGTAGGTCAACGCACCAGCGAACCGTCGCCTAAAACAATCCCGAAATCCGCCCCTCGTCGTCGATGTCGATGCGCGCAGACGCCGGCTCTTTGGGCAGGCCCGGCATGGTCAGGATGTCGCCGCAGATCATCACCACGAACTCCGCCCCCGCGGCCAGGCGGACGTCGCGAACATTCACCATGTGGCCGCTGGGCGCGCCGCGCAGCCTGGGGTCGGTCGAGAACGAATACTGCGTCTTGGCCACGCACACCGGGTAGTGGCCGTAGCCCTCCTGCTGCAAGCGGGCAATCCGGGCCCGCACCGCCGAGTCGGCCGAGATGTCGGACGCGCCATAGACCTGGGTGGCAATCGCCTTCATCTTGTTCCACAGGCTGTCGGCGTCCTCGTAGACAAAACGCATCTGGGCCGTGCCGGACTCGGCCAGCCGGACCACCGCGTGCGCCAGTTCCTCGGCACCGGCAGACCCTTCGGCCCAGTGGCGGGCCATCACCACCGGCACGCCCTGGCGTTCCATGTGACGGCGCAGCACCGCGAGTTCGGGCTCGGTGTCGCTCGTGAAGTGATTCAGCGCCACGACACAGGGCAGGCCGTAGCGATGGCGGATGTTCTCGACGTGCCGCTCCAGATTGGGCAGGCC
>JAKQOG010000159.1 GCA_029565395.1 Candidatus Hydrogenedentota bacterium
ACAGCCCGGCGGATACCGTCAGCACCGCCATCAGCGCGATGGCCGCCCGCAACAGCTTGCGCGAAAACACCACGCCCAGCGCCAGCACCACCGCCATGCTTCCCAGCAGGTAGAAAAACACCGTATACGCCGCTTGCGCCATCATGCTGCTGGGCCCTCCGTGGAAGGCGGAGTCTCGGACGCAGCCTTCTCCTCACCGGCAATCACGATCGGTGGAATATTCGGAAGAGGCTCGCCGTTCAACGGCACCGGCCCGCCATAGACATCCCGCGGCTCCATCGCCTGTTTGCGTGCCTCCTCATCCAATTTTGCCATCGCTTCCGCGGGAGGCCCCGCGTAACGGTTCAGATTGTAAATCAACAGCCGCCGGTCATACACCGCATTCTCAAACTGATGCGTCATCTGCAACGCATCGCTCGGACACGCCATCACGCACAGATTGCAGAACGTGCAGGAATCCATCCGCCAGATGTACCGGTCCAGTTCAAGCTTGCCCGTCACGGGACCCTTCCGGTTCAGCACCTTGATCGAGGCGTTCGGGCACGCCTTCTCGCACATCTTGCATCCACCGCACAGATGATATCCGTTTTCGTCGTAAATCAGCTTCAAATTGGCCCGGTACCGCTCCGGAAATTTCAATGTCGCGCGGTTTTCCGGATATTGCTGCGTCACAATGCGCGAGGGATGAATCAGGTATCCGAAGGTCAGGCGCATGCCCTTCATCAGGCCCTTCAGCGCGATCAGAATCTTCTCCAGATAGCTCTGCTTCTTGATGCGCGGAACCACCGCCACGGGAATCTTCACTCCCGCCAGCGTCCGCTGCTCCAATCGCACTTTGCTGAAATCCACGGCACCCATCGCTTAGTTTCCCGGGAAAAAGTATAAATTCGTTAAAACCAACACCGACGCCGCCAACAGGTTCACAAACCCTATCGGTAGCAGCACTTTCCACTCCAGCCGCATCAACTGGTCCACGCGCAGGCGCGGGAACGTCCACCGGAACCACATAATCACAAAAATAATGAAAAAGACCTTGCCATAGAACCACACTATCGGTGGAATCAGCCCCATCACATTGTTAAAGCCTTCCCAGCCGCCCAGATGGAACGGCATCCAGCCGCCCAGGAACAGCGTGGCCGCCATCGCCCCCACCACAAACATATTCAGAAATTCCGCCAGGAAGAAAAACGAAAACCGCATGCCGGAATATTCGGTGTGGAAACCACCCGTCAATTCCGACTCGCCCTCCGGAATATCAAACGGCGTACGGTTGATTTCCGCCGTCGAGGCAATCAAATAAATAATGAACGCTACGATGCCCACCCCGTGCGCGCGCCAAATCCACCAGCCGTCCATCTGGCTCTCCACAATCCCCCGCAACGACAACGTCCCCGCGAAAAGCACCACCACCATCAACGCCAGCGTGGCGGAGACTTCATACGATATGATCTGCGCGCCGGACCGCATCGCGCCCAGCAGCGACCACTTGTTATTCGAACTCCAGCCGCCCAGCAAAATACCCATTACCCCGAAGCCGCTGATTGCCGTTACGTACAGCACCCCAATGTTCAAGTCCACCAATTGTAAAAGAGGACTATACGGAATCACCGCGATCACCAGCATCGTCGCGCCCATCGCCAGGAACGGCGCCAGCAGGTGCATTGCCTTGTCCGCGCGGTCCGGAATAATGTCCTCTTTCATCAAAAGCTTCACGACGTCCGCCAGCGTCTGAAAGATCCCGTGCGGCCCCACGCGCATCGGCCCCAGCCGGCATTGGAAATGCCCCGCAATCTTGCGTTCCGCATAGATCAGCGCCAATCCCAGTATGGTGACCGCCGTCATGGAGCCAATCAATCCGCCCGCAATGTACGCCACTGTCAGCCAGATATTCTGGGACAACGCATCCGACGCGAGCTCGGCCCAGGTCTTCGCCTGCCACGCGCCCGCGGTCATCATCCAAGTTGTCACGACACTTTCGTGCACCGTCTCACCTCTTACCGATCAATTTCCGGTATTACCAGGTCCAGACTCGACAAAATCGCTATCGTATCCGCCACGCGCCAGCCGGGCGCGAGTGCGGAAATTACCCACAGGTTGTTATAGTTCGGGGACCGGAAATGCGCACGGATCGGCCCGGCGCCCTTGCCGTCCGACACCAGCGTCAGGCCCAGAATGCCCCGAGACGTCTCCAGTTGCCCGTAGAACATGCCTTCCGGCACCTTGATCCGTACCGCCGGCTTCATCACCATGTGCGGCCCTTCGGGAATCCCATCCAACAGTTGTTCTACGATCCGAAGCGACTCCCGCATTTCCTGAACCCGCACATAATAGCGGTCCCACGAATCGCCCTTGCTGCCGACCGCCACATTAAAATCGGCCTTGGCATACGCGCCATACGGCTGAACCTTGCGCAGGTCCAGCGGCACCCCGCTCGCGCGAAGCACCGGCCCCGTGCAGCCCATCGAAAGCGCCAGTTTCGGGTCCAGCACGCCAACATTTCGCAAGCGTTCTTGCAAAATCACATTGCCCGACAACAGCGTGTCGTATTCGTCAATCACCGGCCGAAGATAACTGATCAGCTTCTTCACCTTCGCCACAAATCCCGGCTGAATGTCGTACATCACGCCGCCCGGCTGGATGTAATTCATCGTCAGCCGCGCGCCAATGGTTTCTTCAAAAATCTCCCCGATAATCTCCCGCTCGCGGAACCCATACAGAAACGCCGTCGCCGCGCCCATGTCCATCCCCAGCACCGCCCACCACAACACATGGCTTTGTACGCGCTGAAGCTCCGCCATGATCGTGCGGATGATTTCAATGCGATCATTAAGCTCAATCCCCGCCGCATGCTCCACCGTTTTGGAAACGGCCCAATTGCCCATCAGCGCCGAAAAATAATCCATGCGGTCGGAAAGATGCACCATCTGGCGGTACGAAAGATGCTCGCACATCTTCTCGATCCCCCGGTGCACATACCCCGGCACAGGCATCACTTCCTTCGCCGTCTCGCCGTCAAGCCGAACCACAAACCGCAACGACCCGTGCGATATCGGATGCTGCGGCCCCATGTTCACGTAGTATTCCTGCGTGGACAGGGCGCTCGCCGCTTCGGCCGGGGGCTTCAGAAGCTCCTCTAATGTCTTTACCTTAACCGCCATATATCAACCAGATTTTCCGTCCTTTAAGGCCGTTCCAGCATGTAATCGTCTTGGTAATCTTTCCGCAGCGGATGCCCTTTCCAGTCATCTTCCAGAAACACCCGCCGTAAATCGGGATGCCCGTCATACAGCACCCCGAGCAAATCATACACTTCCCGTTCCAAACCCAACGCGGATCGCCAAAGTCCCGACACCGTCGGCGCCACCGGATTGTCCCGTGGAACATCCGCCGCCACCATCGCGCTATGGCCCTGCTCCGTGGAAAACAGCCGGTAGATCAACTCGAACCGGCCCTGCTCCATCCAGTCAATCGCTGTGTGATCAAACAGCATGTCGAACCCGAATTCCGGGTCATCCCGAAGGCTTTCCAGCACGGATACCAGCACCTCCGCCGAAACCTTGACGGCCGGCGTGTCGCTGCCTTCACGCAACTGAGCGCCCGGATGTTTCCGGATTATCCCTTCAACGAGTGCTGCCGAATCCATGCCTGAACCTTTTCCGTCCAACGTTTATCCTGCGCCACCTGCGCCAGGTCCACCGTGTTTTCCTTTACCAACTCTTTCGCGATCTCTTCACGGATCTGATCCGCCGTAATGCCCTGTGGCAATGCCGCCAGCACCGGCTTCCGCCGCTCACCCGGCCTGCGAATCGACTCGCCTTCCTTGATCAACTTCTGAAGCGTCAATAGCCCCCAGAAAAACGCCTCCGGACGCGGCGGACATCCCGGCACATACACGTCCACCGGAATGATCTCGTCCACCCCGCGAACGGTATGATACGAGTGATACATAAACGGACCGCCCGATACCGCACACGAACCCGTCGCTATGACATACCGCGGCTCGGCCATCTGTTCATACAACAGCCGAACGCGCGGCGCCATCTTCATCACAATCGTGCCCGCCACCACCATCAAATCCGCCTGGCGCGTCGTATGCCGCGCCACTTCCGCCCCAAACCGCGAAATATCCTGATGCGAAGCCCCCGTCGCCATCAGCATCTCAATCGCACAGCACTTTGTCCCAAACGCCAACGGCCAGAGGCTGTTCGCGCGCGCCTGATTAATCACCCAATCCAAGGATGTAATAAGGATGGATCCGCCGGGAATCGGCTCAATAATGGCGGGGAGTTTGTCCAGGATCAGACCCATTCCAACGCCCCCTTCCGCCATGCATACGCCAAGCCTACAATCAATACCAGGAGGAAAATACCCATTTCAATCAGTCCAGCCACCCCTATTTCACGCAAAATCACCGCCCACGGATACATGAACGCCGCTTCCACGTCAAAAATCAGGAAAAGAAGACCAAACAGGTAATAGCCCACATTAAACTGAATCCAGGCCTGCCCTATCGGCTGTTCGCCGCATTCATACGGGGAGTTTTTTATCGGATTGGGGCGGTGAGGCGCTACCAAATAGGAGGTGAGCAGTCCGGCGCTTACCATAAAGACCGCCAGGACAGCAAACAATAGAAGAAAGATATACGACATGACTTTCTCCTGCGCCTCTGCTAAAATTCCGTTTCTACGCAGTTCCCGTGTGCCGGGGGTTAATTCGTTGGCACTACATGGAAGGTGCAGACCTAACAGTAGGTATACTTTACAACAATTAAAAACAGAATTTCAAGTTTTTTTCCCACTCCTATTAAAACCGCCCATCCCGCACCTCAAAATGCGTCGGTTTCCCCAAAGTCTCCCCTCCCCGTATCACCCAGTCCGCTACACACCCAATCAATTCCTCCGCGGAAACCCGTGGAGCGCCAAACAATGTGTGTGCGCGCCGCCCATCGCTCAACAACGCATCCGCCGCTTCCTCGCTGGTGAATTGAACCGGTTTATTCATCCTGCGCGCAAATTCCTGCGCAACCTCTCGCACACAGAGCGTTTCCGGCCCCGCGATGTTGAGCGCCAGCGGCGGCGAAGCAACATGCAAAAGCGAATGCAGCGCCATCGCGTTCGCGTCCCCCTGCCAAATCACATTCACATACCCCATCGTCACATCCACCGGCTGCTCCCGCCAAACCTTTCGTGCCAAATCCACCAGCACGCCATACCGCATCTCACACGCATAATTCAGCCGCAACAACGTCATCGGAATGTTCAACGTCCGGCTGAAATGTTCAAAGATGCGCTCACGCCCCAGACAACTCATCGCGTATTCCCCCTCTGGATTCAATTCAGCATCCTCCGGCGGGCATCCCGCCGCCACCGGTTTCACTCCATATACATTTCCCGTCGAAAATGCCGCAATCCGGCTATGCCGGAATTTCTGACAGATCATCCCCGGCAAATAGGCATTCATCGCCCACGTCAGCGATTCATTCCCCGTCGCGCCAAATTTCATCCCCGCCATATACACCACATGCTCCACTTCCGGCAGGGCATCCAATTGTGCTTGATCCAGCAAATCACACCGAATCGTTTCAATATCCTGCGTCTGCAATTTCACTTCCAATTCCGGAGAAGAAAACCGCGCCACGCCGATCACCCGCCGATGCACGCCTGCCGCGACCGACGCGCGCTTCGTCATCCGCGCGAGCGTCGGCCCCATCTTCCCCCCCACGCCCAACACCATAATATCCCCCGCCAGTGTTCCCATCGCCTCCACAAGCCCCGCCGCCGGTGCACTCAGCAGCAGTTCCAACTGTTCCACGTCGTGTATCACCTTGGGAAAAGAATCCATGACAACCTTCCGTTTCTTGCTTCACCTCGTTATATCAAGCTACACCCCGCAGCCACAAACATCGGGTATGATACCCCCGCTTACAATTTGTCTCTGTGGAATTTGAGAAGAAGCGCGAGGTGTTTCTATTTTATAATCTCCCGTGAAAAGATGTTTTAGCCAAAGCAAGGAAATACGGTATGCGCATCATCGTGGCAAAGCCCCGAGGCTTTTGTGCGGGCGTGGAACGCGCGATTAAAAGCGTGGAAACGGCTCTGGAACGTTTTGGCCCCCCGGTCTACGTATTGAATCACATAGTTCATAATGCCCATGTGGTGAACGAATTGCGGGAGAAAGGGGCTGTGTTTGTCCGCAACCTGAACGAAGTGCCCCATGGGGCGCATTTGCTTTTCAGCGCGCACGGGGTGGGCCCCGATCGCTGGGAACAGGCGCAAGACCTGCGATTGCAAGTGATCGACGCCACCTGTCCCCTGGTGGAAAAGGTGCACCACGAGGCGCGGCGGTTTGCCTTGAAAAATCACACCATCATCTTAATAGGGGAAAAGGGGCATGACGAAACCGTGGGCACCATGGGCTGGGCCCCCGAAAATATCCGGATTATTCAGCGGAAAGAAGATGTGGCCTCCCTGGAAGTATCCGATCCTTCAAAACTCGCCTACATTACCCAAACCACGCTGAGTGTCGAAGATTGCCAGGAAATCATCGAGGCGCTCCAGAAACGCTTTCCCGAGATCCAAGGCCCCCCGAAAGCGGACATTTGTTACGCGACTTCCAACCGTCAGGCCGCCGTGAAAGCACTGGCCCAGGAGGTCGATTTGGTGCTCGTGGTGGGGGATCCGGAAAGCGCAAACTCCACCCGCCTGGCGGAGGTGGCCCGATCAAAAGGAAAACCCGCTTACCTGATTCCCGATGCCAGCGCCATTCATCTGGAATGGCTCAACGGCGTCAATACGCTCTTGCTTACCTCCGGCGCCTCCGTGCCGGAAAAGCATGTCCAGGGCGTCCTCGCTTTCCTGAATTCACTCGCTTCCTGCGCCGTTGAGGAATATGAACTGGTCCATGAGGACGTCCATTTCCGCCTTCCCAGGAACATCGGCGGAGACGAAAGACCTTAAAACCTTTAAAAACAGGCCGGGCCGATGGTACCATGAGCGTCCTATGAGTGGTTATGTCTACACAAGCGCACGCGAACGGGATATCTTCAAAGTTATCCCGGATCTCATTAAGGCACGGGAACTGCTCCGCGATCTTGTCTGGAAAGAGTTGCGGGCGCGCTACCGTTATGCCATGATGGGTTTCCTTTGGGCCATACTCGAACCTCTGCTGTTCACCCTTATCCTCGGCTTCGTATTCGCCATCTTATTGGCGGATAAGGCCAGTTTTGCATCCGGTGGAAGCAGCCAGCCATTCATTGTCATGCTGTTGTGCGGCCTTATTTTCTGGCAATTCACCTCCACGGCCCTCACCAGCGCCACCTTTTCCCTTATCGCCAATCAGAACTTGGTGAAGAAGGTCCATTTCGCCCGTGAAACCGTTCCTTTGGCCTCCGTATGCGTGCCCTTGGTGAATCTGGCCATTGGCTTTGTGCTCCTGCTGGTCATGCACCTGATTTTCCATGGCCGTATCACCGCCGCGCTAATCTGGATTCCCGCCGTCTTCCTCATCCAATTTGCCTTGACCGCCGGCGTGGCCCTGATCTTTTCCTGCGGTCATATCATCTACCGCGATGTCGGAAACATGGTCAACGTCGGACTTCTCTTCGGATTCTACGCCTCTCCCGTCTTTTATCCTCTGGAAATGGTTCAAAATGCGCACCTCCTCCCCAACTGGGTGGTGTATCTTTACATGATGAATCCCATGGCGGGATTGCTCACTGCGTACCGTCATATCCTCTTCGGCGGACATTTTCCCCCTATCACTCTCCTCCTGTGGCCTGCACTTCTCGCTCTCATCCTGCTGGCCGCCGGACTGATCATCTTCCGGCGCAATGCCCCAACCTTTTCGGATTATCTGTAATGGCCGTCGTGGAAGTTGATAACGTCACCAAAATTTTCCCCGCGCGGCGGGGTGCGCGCGACCTCCGCGGCCGCGGCGGCCTGGGCGATTGGATCCGTGGAACCAAAACCGGCACGGTGACCGCGCTTCAGAATATTTCCCTCACCGTGGAAGCCGGGGAATCTCTCGGCATTATCGGGCGCAACGGCTCAGGGAAAAGCACCCTGCTCAGCATCATCGCCGGCGTCACCCTCCCCACCAGCGGGCAAGTGACCGTCCACGGCCGCGTGGCTTCCCTTTTGGAACTCGGTGCAGGGTTCCATCCCATGCTCACGGGCCGTGAAAATGTCTACCTCAATGCGGGTCTCCTCGGAATGCGCCACGAGCAGGTGGACGAAGTATTCGACCGCATCGTCGAATTTTCCGGCATAGGCGAATTCATCGATCATCCCATTGACACCTACAGCAGCGGCATGTATGTCCGCATCGGGTTTTCCATCGCCGTCCACACCAACCCCGATGTTTTCCTCGCCGATGAAGTGCTTTCCGTGGGCGATGAGGAATTCCAGCGCAAGTGCCGCCAGAAAATCGGTGAATTGCGCGAACAGAAAAAGACCATCATTTTCGTCTCCCACGACCTTGGCATCGTGAATTCGCTCTGCGAGCGCGTGGTGCTCCTCGACCGTGGCCGGATGCTCCATCGCGACACCGTCCAGAAAACCATTAGCTTTTATCTCCGGCAAGTGGGCCGCGACCGCGGCGTGCATACCTTTACCGAAGGCGCCATCGACGCCGTTCAATGCGACGGCCGTATTTCCCTCTTTTATAAGCAAGAGGAAGTCACTGCCTCGCATGGCATCAACATGTTCCTGGAGAGTCTGGGCCAAACCCACTTGTCCACGTCCGCGGAATGGGAAGTGACCGAACGCACCCCCAATGCCTGTACCGCGCGCGGCGTCATGACGCGGCTGCCTATCGCGTTGATTTGGTCCCTCAGCCTTCAGAATCAGACCCTTCGCTGGTCCATTGCCCTTGAAGCACTCCGGGAAATCAATCTGGATATCATCACAATCATGTTTCATTGGCCCATCGCTTATGATCATTGGCATTATGGCCGGCTCTCCGGGAAATTCCAGGAGATCAATCCCTCCGACACAACGATTAACATCGCCGCGGTTGCCGCCGATGTCATGCCCAACCGAAGCACCGTCATGCCCATGACCGCCGTGTTCCCGGAGGAACAGTCGCTCCTCCCCCCTCTAATCACCTCCTTCGAGCAAACACGCTACCCCTTCGCTTTCTTTTGGGCCAATTCCGATTACATGACCTATTGCCGACTGCTTTTCGCCGATGCGCATCTTATAGGCCAGGACCGGCTCTTCACCCCCGGACGCCACGAACTCATCACCTTGGAAGTGAGTCTCTGGAACGACCGCGATTCAGCCAAGGAACAGGTTACCCGCCTGCGCAATGAACTTCGGAGCATTCTCAACGCCGACCGCGCCTTGACCCATGGGCCGTTCTCCGCCTATCTGGAAGAGGGGAGGCTCCGTCTGGCGTATCAGGAACAGGAATTCACCTCATTCCTCCATTTCTACGCCTCGATGCTTGTCCAGCAACTCTGGAATGACAGCCATAACCTGCACTGGATTTCCGCGCGGTCCGACGGGCAGCGGATTGAAGCCGTCGGGGAATCCCGCCGGTTCCCCTTCCAGCAACTCTGGGAAGTGGAAAAGGCCGAAGCCGGCTTCGCCATCCGAATCTGGCTTGATGTGCGCGAGGCATTCGATGTCCAGGAATACCATGCCTCCATCGTGCTGCTGCCGGCATATGCCTCCTGGAAAACAGATCACGAAGAAGGCGAATTTACCCCCTTTGATCCCCAAAAAGACACCTGGATCCATCTGAACAAAACCTACGCCCCCGGGAAACGCGCCGAGGCGTGGGGGCCGAATTTGCCCGTTATTGCCCTCGAAGCAACTACCGATGATATTCTATTTCGGATGACCCCCATAAACACAAAACTGGAAGAGAAAGCGCGCGTACTGCAAGCCTTGCGCACCTCCAGCGCCGGTCCCATCCACTTTGAACCTGGGCGTCATCTCTATTTTTCCGGTAAAATCAACATTGCGCCGCCGCGGACGTGACCCCGGCACAGGAAGAGAGCACGATGAATCAAACAACCGCAGATTTTGTTAAGACGAAAAAGAAAGTGATCACCAAGCGCGGCGTCATGTGGCTCGGCCAGACCTGCAACCTGCGCTGTTATTTCTGCTATTTCATCAACCGCATTGAGGACAACACACACCCCGAACACGCCTTCATGAGCTTCGACAAGGCCAAAAAAATCTGCTGCACCCTCCGCAACTTCTACGATAACCGATCCATTGACATCCAGGGCGGAGAACCGACCATTTTTAATGAAATCCTGGACCTCATCCGGTATTGCCGTGAAATCGGCCTCGCCCCCACGTTGATCACCAACGGCCTCGTCCTTGGAAAACCCGGCAGAATGGAAGAATACCGCGATGCCGGCGTCCGCGATTTCCTGGTCAGCCTCCACGGCGTCGGTGACCTGCACGACGAGGCCGTCCGCGTGAAGGGCGCCTACCAAAAAATCGCCGCCGCCATAGAACGCATGCGCGAACTCGAAATCCCCTTCCGATTCAACTGCACCATGTCAAAACCTGTCGTCCCCGTTATTACCCAGGTTGCGCAAAAGGCCGTCGAATTCGGGGCGAAAGCCGTCAACTTCATCGCTTTCAATCCCTTCAGCGACCAGCTCTCCGGACACCGCCGCGCCGACACGGTAGAGCGGTATACCGAGATCAAGCCCCGGCTCAAAGAGGCCATAGATAAACTGGAAGAGGCCGGCATCGAAACCAATGTCCGCTACCTCCCCATGTGCATGGCCGATCCGCGCCACCGCAAAAACTTTTACAATTTCCAGCAACTCTCATACGATGTTCACGAATGGGATTTCCAGAGTTGGTTCTGGACCATGATGCCGACCCAAATGATGAAGGAAGGCAATCTCATGCCGCCATTCCGCCTGGGGCCCTACGCCGCCCGAATTTATAAAGGCAACGCCGAACACACGCGGGACAATTACGAGCGCCACCCCCTCAAGCAGGGGACTAAGTTCGCGGCACAACGAACCCTGGCCCGGCTTGTACAAACCGTCAAAGGACGCGATACCGTCTATCGGGAAGAAGCCCGCCGCCGCGCCTCCACCGATTGCTGTTACAGACACGGCGAGGCCTGCCAGCGCTGCGCCTTGCGAAATATCTGCGACGGATTCCACGGTGACTACGCGGAATTCTTCGGCACGGAAGAAGCCGCCGCCGTCACGGACATCCCGCTTACCGACGATCCCCTCTTTTACATCCGCGAACAGGAAAAGCTGGTATGCGCCGAAGACACCGGCTGGGCTTTATAATCCGGGAAGGAATGCCCCGGTTTGATTGTTTAATAGGATCATGAGTACCGCAATTTCTCCCATACTCGCCGAAAAAGAAAAGGCGCTCAAAGACATAATCGCCTCCTATGGCGCACTCGCCGTTGCATTCTCCGGCGGCGTTGATTCCACCTACCTCGCTGATGTCGCCGCGGAAGTTCTCGGCCAAAACGCCCATATGCTCCTCGCCGATTCCCCCAGCGTCCCCAGAGAAGAGTTCGAAGAAGCCTCCGCTTTCGCAAAAACCCGCGGCTGGCGGTTCACCATCCTGCACACGCGCGAATTCGACAACGAGGAATACCTCAAAAACGAAGAGAAGCGGTGTTACCACTGCAAATCCGAACTCTTCCGCCAAATGTCCCTCTATGCCCGGCAATACGGCATCACTGCCATCGCCCATGGCGAAATCGCTGACGACGCACTCGACGCCACGCGCTTCGGCGTGCAGGCCGCCAAAGAATACAACGCTGTCGCACCCCTCGCACAGGCCGGTCTCCACAAAGAGGAAATCCGCCTCCTCAGCAAAGAACGGGGCCTCCCTACCTGGAACAAGGCCAGTTTCGCCTGTCTCGCCTCACGCTTCCCCAGGGGACGCCGCATCGATCTCCAGGAAATGCTCACCATCGAACGCGCCGAACAGATCCTCAAGAAAAAGGGCTTCCATCAATACCGCGTCCGCCACCACGGCGATCTCTGCCGCATCGAAATAGACCCCGCCGACTTCCCAAAACTCCTCGAATCCAACACCCGCCAGGAAATCCTCGCCGCACTCCAGCGTCTGGGCTACAAACACATCACCCTCGACCTCGCCGGATACCGCACCGGCTCCACCGCACTGTAATTCGGTATCAGATCGACATCGAATTTCGACCATCCCCCCCAAAGTCCATATCGTCCATAATGTTCATCACGTCCATAATGACACATATGCCCTTTCTGCCCTTTTAATCCTTTCCATGCCTTTTTCCCGCCCTTGCGAACAGCCAACGGCCAGCGCCCTCTTGTTCTTGGCGATGGAACCCGCTACTATCTATATGGTGAAGAAAGGAGCACCGGGTCATGGGCAAGACGATGGAACAGTTAATGCAGGGCGCATTGGATCAGCGGGCGTCGGATATTCATCTCAAGGTGGGGAATCCGCCCATGTACCGGATCGACGGAGCCCTGGTCCGCCTGGAAGACGATGTGCTCACGGAGGAGGCGATGCAAGAGTTGCTGCAGGCCATCGCATCAGCCGGGGACGTTGCGAAATTCCAAAAGGTGATGGAATTGGATATTTCATACATGTACGAAGGAATTGCCCGGTTCCGCGTGAATGTCTGCCGGGACGACGGCGACACACGCATCGTCATGCGCTTGATCCCGCTCAAAATCAAGACAATCGAAGATCTCGACCTTCCACTCGTCCTGAAAAGGCTGTGCTCCCAAAGAAATGGCTTGGTATTGTTCACCGGACCCACCGGCAGCGGAAAATCCACCTCGCTGGCCGCGATGATCAACGAAATCAATGAAACGCGCCCGGACCACATTGTCACAATCGAAGACCCGCTGGAATTCGTGCATCAAGACAAGACGGGCATTGTCACGCAACGTGAAATCGGCCACGACACCCTGTCCTTCGCAAATGCCTTGCGCGCCGCACTCCGCCAAGACCCTGACGTCATCCTCATCGGCGAGATGCGCGACGCGGAAACGGTCCGTACCGCCCTGGCCTCCGCGGAAACAGGCCACTTGGTGTTCAGCACGCTCCATACCGTGGACGCCGTGGAAACGCTGAACCGCGTGCTGGAATTTTTCGAGCCGCATCAACAGCTCCAGATCCGCAAGCAGGTGGCGAGCGTTCTGCGCGGCATCATCTCGCAGCGCATCGTGCCCCTGGCCTCCGGCGTAGGCCGCACCGTGGCCGCGGAAATTCTGTTCGGCACGCGCACCGTCCGCGATTTCATCGATCAGGGCAAGGCCTTCAAGGACATCGTATCGCTGATTGAAGAAGGGAAAGATCAATGGGGCATGCAAACCTTTGACCAGGCCCTGTTCGATCTCTGGCAAAACAAAAAAATCACCACGGAAACCGCCCTGCTCTTCGCAAGCAGCGCAAAAGACCTCAAGCTGAGAATGCAGGGCCTGAGCGTGCGGTAGCCGGGGAACCAAGCGGAACGGAAGGCAATGCTGCTTACAGGGCTGATACTCGGCGCCATAACCCTCGGCGCTTCGGAGAACCTTCTGGGCAATCCGGGCTTCGAGGACCTGGTGGCCGATGCCCCCGCGCGCTGGGAATGTTTCACCGCACCGCAGGAAGGCGCTTTCGGACGACTCGACAACACCGCCTTCACCGGCGCCTATTCCGTAATGCTCCATACCCCGATGCCTTATCCGAAAGAGCCCTGTAACAACTGGAACCAGAATGTCATCGCCAAACTCAGCGGCAAGAAACTGGCTGTGAGCGGATACATCAAAACAAAAGACGTCACCGAGGCCGCCATCTGGGTGCAGTGCTGGCGGAAAAATCCATGGGGCGTGCTGTACGTGGCGAATAGCAGCCATGACACGCCGATGTATGGAACGAAGGACTGGCAGCGGATCGACCTGGCCTTCGATGTTCCAAAGGAAACGGACTTTGTCACGGTGCGGTGCGTGATTAAGGGCACGGGCACCGTGTGGTTTGACGATCTGAGCCTGGTGGAAACCGGCGAAGCGGAATCCGGCGAGCCGGAGGCGCCCATGCCGCCGATGGGCGGGCCTGCGCCGTCTTCCACCGCATCCGCCGGCACTTCACAAACCAAGCTGGACAAAGTAGAGGATGAAGTAACGCGGCTCCGAAACGCCAATATGGCGCTGGCTGAAGCATTGGATCAAATGCAAGCCTCCAACCAGCAACTGATGCAAGAGTTAACCGCCATCCGCAAACAATTGAAACGTTTACAGGAATCCTCCGGCCAGCCGAAAGCCATCGAACCCGCGCCCGCCGATTCTTCCACGCCACCGAAGAAAGAAGCGCCGCCCCTGGTGCCGCACGGCGAAGATTGGAGAAAATTGATCGAATGCAAATGAACCTTATGATAGCCATCAGCGTATTGGCGGGGTGTATAGCGGCCGGAGCGGTCTGGCTCGTGTGGGAACTGGCGATCAAACTCCGCCAGCGCGGCGCGAAGAAAAAAGAAGACGCCGCCCTCCTCGCCACCGCCAAAGAACCGAAACAACGTCCGCAATAAGGTGCAGTATGGGACCTTTGCCAGTGTATGCCGATCTGCTGATGGCCACACTTTGGGCGGCCTTGGGCGCGGCATACGCATACCGGCTGTTCCTCAAAGGGGTGCGGCTAAGTGCACCCGACACGCCCCGCCGGGCAAAATGGCTGGTTATTGCGGGGTTGGGGTTCATTTTCGGCAATACAGTCTTTTTGCCCTTAAAAGAATTCCCCTCTATTGCCTGGTATTTACCCATCCCCATCGAATATTACCTGACCCCGCTCGGATGGGCCGTTGAACTCTCCCTCATGACCTTCACCATTGCCGGAATATCCACGCTCGGCTTACTGGAGCATCATCGCGCGCGCTGGATCCTCGTTGCGGCAAGTATGCTGATCTTCATCGGCGCGGAAATTCTTTTCCAGACCTACGCGCGGGATGTTACTCCGGATTTGGGAAACCAGAGAAAAAGCGCGGACGGACTATTGTTGCAAACCACAGGCTCCACATGCGCGCCCACGGCCTGCGCGAATGTCGCACGGTTTTTAGGCACAGATACGAATGAAAAAGAAATGGCGGCCTTGCTCGGAACGAAAGACCACGGAACCTCGCCCGCGCAGATCATCTATGGCATGCAAAAACTCGGTCTGGCCTGTAAAAAAAGGTATATTCATAACAAGGACATTGCTCAACTTCATCCCCCGGCCATACTCCTCGTCAATTGGAGCATTGAGGTGGATGGCCATGTTGTCGTGTATAACGGACTCGTGGATGGAAAAGTGGAAATTTGGGATCCAGTATCAGGCAAAATCCTTATGGAACGGGATGCGTTAAACAAAAAGTGGTATGGCCGCGCTATTGAGATTTCCAAAGGAAATCCATAGCGCGGCATGAGCTTGAATATTCGCTTTTCTTTGGTTCTTTCTTTTCTCGTGAAAAGAAAGAACGAAAAAAGCATTGAAAAGAAAGTGAATGGTGCGATGCGCATATACATCATCTCGATCATTTTTTATACGGTTATGTGCTGTAGCGCATGGAGTGGAACTACGACTGTGGAGGAGTTGAACACGATTATGAAGACGAACGATTCGGTGCAACGTTGGCAACCCTTGCCGGTTACTCTGGCGCCAGCCGAGTGGATATGGCTTCCGTCCGAGCGCACCTTGCCAAATACATTCGTATTGTTCCGCAAAGAAGTGGAGTTGCCGGAAGTCCCGGCACGCGCCGTGGGCTGGATCAGCGCCGACAGCCGCTACCGCCTCACGGTGAACGGACAGCGCGTACAATGGGGGCCGGCGCCATGCGATCCCCGCAATGTGGACGCCGATCCTCTTGATATCGCCCATTACCTGCATGCCGGGAAGAACGTGCTCGGCGTGGAAGTGTTGTTTTATGGACACGGCGACGGCACATGGCCCGCGGGCAAACCGGGATTCATTTTTAACGCCACCTTGGAATATGCGAACGGGAAAAAGGAGACTGTGTTGTCCGATGCCTCCTGGCGTGTCCTTCTGGATCGCGCACACCGGCCCGGCCAATACAAACGCTGGTTTCTACGCTCCCTGCAAGAAGAATTCGACGCGCGGCTGCATCCTTTCGGCTGGGATACGCCGGAGTTCGCACCCGATGCGCAATGGGCCCCCGCGATGAAAATCGAGTGCCCGCCCGACAAGCCCCCCGCCTGCAGCCGCTATGAAGGAAACGATCTGATGGAGCGCGCCCGCGAAGGCACGCTGCGTGCGCGGCAGATTCCCCTGCTGAAAGAACAGGAAATCCCCGCGATGCGCCTGGCGGATTGCGGACGCGTGACCTGGAAGCGCGATCCCGCCGACTGGTTCGAATTCCGCATGCCGGATTCCTTCGACATCGTCCGCGAACCCGTGGCAGCGGAACAGGGCGCGAATGCCTGGTCCCTCCCCGCCACATCCCCGAGGGAAGGCCTATTCGCCACCTTCGAGTTTAAAGAGCAGATCGTCGGCTGGCCGTATTTCACCATCGACGCACCCGAAGGCGCAATCATCGAATTGATGATCCAGGAATCGCACGACCCCAACGGCCCGCTTTGGATGGACACGCATTTCCATTCCTGGTCCCGCTATATCTGCCGCGAAGGCGAGAACCGCTTCGAGCCATTCGATTACGAAAGTTTCCGATGGGTGCAACTGCACGTGCGCAATGCATCGCGGCCCGTGGTGATTCGCGACGTCGGCGTGCGGCGCAGGATCTTCGATTGGCCGCAGGCCCCGCACATCGAATGCGCGGAACCCGCCCTGCAAACCCTCTTCAACGCCACCATGAACACGATCTACAATAGCGCGCTGGAAATCTTCGCGGACGGCATGGGCCGCGAACGGCAGCAGTACAGCGGCGATTGCGGCCCGCAGTTGTTCGTGTCGCGCTACGCCCTCGGCGAGAACCGCCTGCCCGCGCGGTATCTGCGCACCTATAGCGAAGGCATGACCCCGCAGGGCTACTTCATGGACTGCTGGCCCGCGTTCGACCGCCTCGCGCGCGTGATGCAGAAACAGATGGGCGGCGCGTATTGGGGGCCGCTGCTCGACCACGGCGTCGGATTCAATTTCGACTGCTGGTGGCACTATCTCGATACGGGCGATCTCAGTGCGATTCAAGAACCCTATCCGCGCCTGCTGCGCTTCGAGGAATACCTAGAATCCATTGTCGGCGACGACGGACTCCTCCCCGTCGATAACCTCGGCATCCCCACCGTGTGGATCGACCACGACGCCTACAAACAGCAAAAGCACAAACAATGCGCGTTCAATCTCTATGCCTCCGCCATGCTGATAAACGCCCTCGCACCGATCTGCCGCGCCTTCAACGACGAAGCACGCGCGGACCACGCGGAAGCCTTCGGCAAGGCGCTGCTAAAGGCCACCCGGAAAACATATTGGGATAAAAAAGAAAAGATCTTCATCGCGAACCGCCCCTGGCTCGATAAAGAACCCGGACCCCGCTATTGCGACCGATCCCTGGCTACCGCGATCCTCTACGACCAATGCCCGAAAGGCCAGACCGATGCCGCACTGAAAAAACTCGTGGAATGCCCCCCGGAAATGGGCCTGTCCTATCCCGCCAACGCCTACTGGCGCTACTGGGCCCTGGCAAAACTCGGACGCACCGACGTCATCCTGAACGACTTCCGCACGCGCTGGGCCACCATGCCCTCCGTTACTCAGAACAACGCCCTGCAAGAAACCTGGCACGTGACCGCCGACGGCACGCACGAATGGAGCCATTGCCCCCTCGCCCCCGTATACATCCTGATGATGGACATCGCCGGAATCCGCCCAACCGCACCCGGCTTCACCCAATGCACCATCCGCCCCCAACTCGCCGGCCTGCCCCGGCTCAGCCTTACCGTACACACCCCCCGCGGCCCCATCCACTTCACCGCCGAACCCAACACCACCGGCCACCACGTCTCCATCACCCTCCCCGACGGCTGCACCGCAGAACTCCACCTGCCCCCCACCGCATCCCCCGCCCTCGAAAAACTCACCCCCAACACCCCCCAGGGCCTCAAACGATACCGCCTCACCCCCGGCAAAGAAAACACCTTCACCCTCCCCAAACCATAATCCTCGGGCGGATATCCCACCACCATATCCGCCAATCTTCCATGCAAATTTTGCGTAGGGTGGGTGAAGTGAAGCAAAATCCACCAACAACATCTCCTGTTGGTCCAATTCGTCCCATCCGTCCTATGCCTCTTCAATCTCATACCGAAGGTGTATCAGAGAGTAGCCGTGGGTTGAGCCAAGCGATACCCACAGAACGGATAGCTCCCCTCCTTCCATGGTTACGCCGAAGGTGTATCAGAGAGTAGCCGTGGGTTGAGCCAAGCGATACCCACGGTAAAGCCCCCCCAAAAAAATCTACCCCGGCAGGGGTAGCAGAAAACCCTTTCCATCCCGCTCATTCGGGTCGCGGTAGGGACACGGGTTGCCCCGTGCCCCCCGCACAGATCCCGGCGAGCGGAACTACCGCACCGGGCTCCTGCCTTGGATCCTAACGTTTAGTCGTATACTTGGATACGGATGCGCGATTTTCGGTTTAGGTAGCC